>NZ_QPMG01000007.1:0-205799 GCF_003336825.1 Proteus sp. CA142267
GAAGAGTCAAGAGTTTTTTCAAACTTTTTTCTTTTCTCTTCGCTGTCCTTCGTGGCTGTTGTCAGCTCATCGTCGGTCAGTGGATGCGCATTATAGGGAGTTCTCGGATTAGCGCAAGTATTTATTTCAACTTTTTTTCTGTTCGCTTTTTTTTTCAACAAAATAAAGAAAAACGCTCTAATTTTATGCTGATAGCGTGAAATCCGAACAGCTTTCTCTAGCTGACTCACGTAAGATAGAAGACAAATTATGGTATAGGTAACCTTTATTATGCAATTTAGCGAACAACGTTCAGCTTCTCAAAAAAATCTTTCTTATATAGTTGCTGAAAAATTAGGTAAACAAATTCTTTCTGGTCACTATGAACCTGAATCTTTGTTACCAGGAGAAATAGAATTAGCAGAATTACTCTCCGTCAGCAGGACTGTTATTAGAGAAGCAATAAAAATGCTTGCTGCTAAAGGAATGCTTTTACCTCGTCCAAGAATAGGTACTCGTGTCACTCCAATGCAAAATTGGAATCTATTAGATAATGATCTTCTTAATTGGTGGATAGACAGTGGTGAATTTAATAAAGTCAGCCACTATTTCCATCACGTTCGTTTAGCAATAGAACCTCAAGCCTGTTATTTAGCCGCATTTAATGCAACCGAAAGCCAAAAACAGTCTCTTGCTTTATTTGGCAGAGAAATGCAGTTACTTGATGAGAATTTTGACAGACAACATTGGCTAGATATCGATACTCAATTTCACTATCTCATTTATCAAGCAAGTGGCAATCCGTTCTTTGCCTCTTTTGGCTCATTATTTCTTTCTGCTTATAAAAAGTATTTTGATCTTATTGTGGGCAATGAAACCGTTCAACCGGAAACACATAACCAAATTGTTCAGGCAATTATTGATAAAGATGGAAATAAGGCGCGTGATCTCTGTTTAATTTTATTAACCAGTGATTGAATAGTTTTAATACAAATTTTGTAGGTTTTCTGTTTATAATGAAGCGATAATCAAAATATAGAACAAAGACGGTATATGCTTCATGTTGAAATCCGCCAAAAATATGTCTGGGTTGCCTTGGATTGCTGCAATGGCTTTTTTTATGCAGGCTCTCGATGCAACCATTCTTAATACGGCATTACCAGACATAGCAAAAAGCCTTAATCATTCTCCTCTCGCGATGCAATCGGCTGTTATCAGCTATACCTTAACTGTTGCATTATTGATCCCCGTCAGTGGATGGTTAGCCGATAGACTTGGAACGCGTAAAATTTTTATTATTGCGGTTTCTTTATTTTCTGGTGGCTCTTTATTATGTGCACTTTCTCCTAACCTCACTTTTCTTGTTATTTCACGAATTATACAAGGTATAGGTGGCGCAATGATGATGCCGGTTGCACGCCTTGCTTTATTAAGAGCTTATCCACGCAGCGAATTACTGCCCATTCTCAACTTTGTCACAATGCCAGGATTAGTAGGCCCCATAGCTGGACCTCTTTTAGGAGGGATATTGGTTACTTATGCCTCTTGGCATTGGATATTTATTATAAATATTCCTATTGGCCTATTAGGTATTTTCTATGCCATCAAGCATATGCCTAATTTCACTATGCCAAAACGAAAGTTTGATTTACTTGGCTTTATTTTCTTTGGTTTTGGCTTAGTCATGCTTTCTGTCAGTCTTGATCTTTTTGGTGATAAAAATATCTCTCGCTATATTCCTATTGCCATTATTTTAGGTGGATTTTCTTTACTAGGGTTATACGTCAATCATGCAAGACGCCACCAGCAACCACTAATCCCTCTCAATATATTTAAAACACGCACATTCTCTGTCGGTATTGCAGGAAATATTGCAACAAGATTAGGAACTGGGTGTATTCCTTTTTTAATGCCACTTATGTTGCAAGTGGGTTTTGGTTACCCTGCAATAATTTCCGGTATGATGATGGCACCAATGGCTTTAGGTTCTATTTTAGCAAAATCATTTGTCACAAAGATCTTAGTAAAATTTAGCTATCGCCGAACACTCTTTGCTATCACAATTATTATTGGTTTGATGATAGCCCAGTTCTCACTTCAATCACCAGATATGTCTATTTACTATCTTGTCATTCCACTCTTTTTATTAGGGGTGGTCATGTCTATACAATTTACATCAATGAATACAATTTCATTGGCTGATTTAACAGACAACAATGCAAGTTCAGGAAATAGTGTTTTGGCTGTCACCCAACAATTGGCAATAAGTTTTGGTATTGCAGTAAGTGCTTCTATTTTAGGATATTTTGATACAGAGAATGTGGGCACTACGGTTGATAACTTCCATTATACTTTTATTACTGTTGGTATCATTACATTGCTGTCTTCCTTTGTATTCTTACTCCTTGATAAACATGATGGCGATAATCTAACTAATAAAAAGAGAAAAGCCTGATAGCTTTATTCAAACTAAAAAAGAGAGCCTAGGCTCTCTTTTTCTTTATATATAGAAGAAACACCCTATAAGGATGAAGCTAAAAAAGTATCCACTTCATGACGCCAAGGCACTGATGGTTGAGCGCCTGCTCGAGTGACAGCAATGGCAGCCGCAGCATGAGCAAATTTAATCGCTGACATCATAGATTGCCCTTCTAATAAAGCAGTGATTAACGCGCCATTAAATGTATCACCTGCTGCGATGGTATCTACTGCTTTCACTTTAAATGCAGGAACGATACAACCTTTATTATTTTGCTCACTCACCCAAACTCCACGGCTTCCTAATGTAATAAGAACCGTTTTAATACCTTTATTATGTAAAACATCCGCTGCTTGTTGAGCACTTTCATCATCGATGACTTTAATTCCAGTCAGATATTCAGTCTCTGTTTCGTTTGGCGTAATAATATCGACAAGTGATAACAGCTCATCAGGTAATTCCTGAGCTGGCGCTGGATTTAATATTACTTGCACATTTTCTTGTTTAGCGATTTCTGCGGCTTTCAAAACAGAATCAAGTGGTGATTCTAATTGCATTAATAGAGCATCAGCTTCTTTTATTATATTCCCATGGCGCTGAACATAACTTGCATCTAGTTGCCCATTAGCACCAGCATGAATACCGATGACATTTTCACCCTGCTGATTAACAAAAATCAGCGCGACACCTGTTGCTACGTCATCAATTAACTCAATGCTCTTGGTATCAATGTTATCCGTCATTAATTGAGCTTTGGCTTTTTTACCAATATCATCATTTCCTAGACAAGCAAGAAATGAAATATTCGCACCACAACGCCCAGCGGCGACCGCCTGATTAGCACCTTTACCGCCAAATACCATTTGAAATTGGTTACCTGAAATAGTTTCACCAGGAAGCGGAAAATGGGCAACATTAAGAATATGATCAGCATTAACACTACCTAAAATCACAAGTTTCTTCGCTTCCATGATTTTTCCTTACTCTCAGTAATAAATTCTAGATGTATCGCATAAATGACATTCAATATTTTAAACCGATCATCTCAGCAACATTAATGAAAAAACGTGATCACCATCGAAACGTTTCGCTAGTAAAACAAAAAAGAACCAAAAATAAGCAGTAGGAAGCTGAATCGATTTTTGTTATAAACAATTTGTGTGCTAATAGAATGTTTGACTATATGTCAGCAATCCTTTTCTGATATTTTCAGGATGATGACGAAAATAAGTACCCATTATTAGGAGTGTTTATGCAACTTGCAGAGCGGATTTCACAACTTAGCCAATATCTTGAAACTGGGCTTTATGAGCGACAGTCAGCTATCCGTCTTTGTCTACTTGCAGCACTGAGTGGTGAGAGTGTTTTCTTACTTGGCCCTCCAGGTATTGCTAAAAGTTTAATAGCCAGAAGAATGAAAGAAGCCTTTAAAGAGGCTAAAGCTTTTGAATACCTAATGACGCGTTTTTCAACCCCTGAAGAAATTTTTGGCCCTTTATCTATTCAAGCTTTAAAAGATGAAGGTAAATATCAGCGTTTAGTTGAGGGATATCTACCTGATGCTGAAGTTGTCTTTCTTGATGAAATATGGAAAGCAGGGCCCGCTATTCTTAATACGTTATTAACAGCGATTAATGAGCGTAAATTTAGAAATGGAGAAGCTGAAGTTGCTATTCCAATGCGTTTATTAGTCTCTGCCTCTAATGAGCTACCTGATTCAGACAGTAGTCTTGAAGCACTATATGACCGAATGCTTATCCGTATTTGGCTAACCAAAGTTCAGGATAAGAAAAACTTTCGTGCACTACTCATTAATAAAGAAGTAGGCTCTTTTCATATTCCAGAACATATCCAAATTACCGCAGAAGAGTTCTCTCGTTGGCAATCAGAATTAGAAAAGGTCACTTTAGATGACCACTTATTTGATTTAATTTATCAACTTCGTGAGTCTTTAGATAAAAGTGATGCCGCACCTTATGTTTCAGATAGACGTTGGAAAAAAGCGGTACGCCTTTTACAAGCCAGTGCTTTTTTTAATGGCCGTAGTGCTATTTCACCATTAGATCTTATTTTATTAAAAGATTGCCTGTGGCATGACCAAGCATCATTTGCATTATTAGATAAGTTATTACAAAGCCTTTTAACAGAACAAGCCTACCATCAGCTAGAGTTGATTAGAAAAACAGAAAGTTTATGGGCTGAGTGGATGCAATCAACAAGAAGTAAACAAGATCAGCAGGCCTTTCGTTTTGAAAAACAAAGTGGAATGTTTGGACGAAATGCACATTTTAGCCTATCAGAAAAAATGCAGGTTGATAAATTCACGTTGTTTTTACATATCCCTCTGCATATCCATAGTATTCAAGTTAACTTTATTACTATCGAGCAAAAAGCATTAGAAAATTTTTTAGCTAAAGGGGATGAATTATTAGCGCGTTTAAATGGTATTGGTTTCCCACAATCAATTAATGCGCAAATACGTCAAGATGGTGTATTAGAAATTTTAGATGTGAGTCGTCGAACAACATCTCTTTATCAACAAAAAGAGACAGCGCCTGCTGCTCCTATTGAAAATAACAAAGAGTGGCTAGATAAATTAAAAGATCTGACTCAAGAAATTTATGGTGAGCAGGAAAAATTTAATCATCATCAACCAAATTTATTTATTGATAATGATTGGCTTATTTCCATCGAGCAAAGTTTTGTTCAGCTTAATGAAAAATTATCGCAATTAAAAAGCCAAATAAAGTAATGATATTATGCTGACACTTTCAACATTAGATATGCTTTTAGCCATAAATGAAGGGCAGCTTATTGAGGAAGTTATTATTGCTGTACTTGCATCACCTCAATTAGCGGTATTTTTTGAAAAGCATCCAAGACTCAAAAAAGCCTTACTTAAAGATATCCATCAATGGAAAAAAAGCTTACAGCAAAGAGTAAAAGAAACCTTAGTACCTACTATGATTGCTGATGAATTTGCCCTTTATCAACAAACTCAGTCATTAGGTAACGCCATATTTAATCAGCAAGTAGAGCAAATACTGGCTGAATTAAACAAGCTAGACTCCTCTTTTATTGAAGAAGCATCACAACTAATTAAAACCAATAAACCTTTTTCACCAGCTCAACAAGCTTTGTTTATTCAACACTGGCGGATAAGTTTAATTTTCCAAGTCACAGCATTACACAAAGCGCTATTTGACCAAGAACAAGAGCAACTCCTCGCTGAACTACAAGAACGTTTAGCGTTAAGTGGAAGCTTAAGTAATACATTCTCAGAAAATGAGCGTGCAGCAGGGCGTTTATGGGATATGAGCAAAGGCGTTTTAACAAAAACACCTTTCGATGAGAAAATTATTCAACGTTATAGCGACTTTCTCGATCAACAACCTGAATTACATAAACTCGCAAGTTTGCTTGGGCGTAGCAAAACAGCCAAATCACTTCCTGAAGAGAGTGTGATTTTTGAACCTGTGACTATTGTTGAGAAAGCACCCGATACAACACCAGAGCAAGTCAATGGAATAGGGCTCAGTGATGATATCTTGCGCTTACTTCCTGCCGAACTCGCCTTGTTAGGTATTAATGAAATCGAATATGAGTTTTATCGAAAGCTGGTGGAAAAGCAGCTCAATACTTATCGGTTACAAGGGGATAATTGGCAAGAGCGCACTGTATTGCGTCCAGTAACTCATCACCATGATGAAGAAAGACCGAGAGGGCCTTTTATTGTATGTATTGATACATCAGGTTCAATGGGGGGATTTAACGAACAGTGTGCTAAAGCTTTTGGATTAGCATTGATGAAAATAGCGCTAGCTGATAATCGTTCATGCCATGTGATGTTATTTTCCACTGAAACTATACATTACCAGTTGTCATCGTCTAATGGCCTACAAGATCTTATCAAGTTTTTGAATCAATCATTTAGAGGGGGAACAGATTTAAGTGCTTGTTTAGATAATGTCGCGGAAAAACTTAATAGCCCAGCATGGAAAGATGCTGATGCTGTTGTTATTTCTGACTTTGTCGCCCAAAGGTTACCCGAAAACCTAATCAACAAAATCAAAAAAAGCCAACAGCAACAGCACAATCGCTTCCATGCGGTTACCCTATCCAATTACGGTAAACCCAGCATCATGAAAATCTTTGACCATATATGGCGTTTTGATACTGGATTAAAAAGTCGTTTACTTCGACGCTGGCGCCAATAATTACAGCATATCGGCGAAAGCTAAACGGGTGTCTTTTTCCCACACGCCGCATTGTACTTGTCCAATGTGCTCTTTTTGTAACAATAGCATCACTAAACGAGATTGACCGATACCGCCACCGATAGTTTGTGGCATATCACCATGCATTAATGCTTTGTGCCAATCCAGCTCAAGGCGTTTAGTATCATCTGTTAATGTTAACTGACGCATTAATGTTTCAGGATCGACACGGATACCCATTGATGACAATTCAAACGCATCTTGTAGAACAGGGTTCCAGACAAGAATGTCACCGTTTAAACCTTCAAATCCGTCTTCGTTTGGTGTCGTCCAGTCATCATAATCAGGTGCTCTCACATCATGAGGTTCACCACTAGAAAGCTTACCGCCAATGCCAATTAAGAAAACGGCGCCATATTCTTTTGCAATCGCTTTTTCACGACCTTTAGCATCAAGGTCAGGATAACGACGCAGTAACTCTTCAGTGTGGATAAATTGAATTTGATCTGGCAGGAACGGTACCAGACCAAATTCTTCACTGACGGCTTTTTCAGTTTCTTTTATTGCCTGATAAATTTTACCCACTGTCTGTTTAAGATAAGGAACTGTACGCTCTTTATCTTCCATCACTTTTTCCCAATCCCACTGATCAACATAAACCGAGTGGATTTGAGTTAAGCGATCTTCGTCTGGTCGCAAAGCTTTCATATGAGTATAAAGACCTTGCCCAGAACTAAATCCAAAACGACCTAATGTTTTACGTTTCCATTTAGCTAATGAATGGACAACCTCAAAAGTAGAATCTGGTAAAGATTTGACTTTAACTTGTACTGCCTTCTCATGGCCTGATAAGTTATCTTGAGTTCCATCACCAAGGCGACTTAAGATCGGTCCTTGAACTTCAATCAGTCCTAATTCTTTTTCCAGCAGTCGTGAAAAATAAGATTTAACAAAGCTAATTTGCTGTTGAGTCTGGATGAATGATTTTTCCATTTTTGTATCCCTAGTGATGATGTCGTGTTTTGCTGATATAGATTAAGCAACAAAACGGGTATTAAATTCAATATACTTCATTAAAAATAGCCTTGCTTGTTTTAAATCGTTAAAAATAACGCTATAAAAATGTATTATCGTTAAAAATAGAGGGGAATTATGGACAATATTTATCAGATCGATAATCTCGATCGTGACATACTTCACGCATTAATGGCGAATGCGAGAACACCTTACGCTGAATTAGCCAAAAAATTCGAAGTTAGCCCAGGCACAATTCATGTTCGAGTTGAGAAAATGAAGCAGGCGGGAATTATTACAGGAACTCGAGTTGATATTAGTGAAAAGCAACTCGGTTTTGATGTCTGCTGCTTTATTGGCATTATTCTTAAAAGTGCAAAAGACTATCACACAGCATTAGATAAACTAGACAAGTTAGATGAAGTTGTAGAGGTGTACTACACAACAGGGCAATACAGTATTTTTACTAAGGTTATGTGTAAAAGTATAGAAGCCTTACAAGACGTACTTATCAACAAAATTCAGACAATTGATGAAATTCAGTCAACAGAAACCCTGATCTCACTGCAAAACCCGATAATAAGGACGATCAAGCCATAAGGGTAAATTCTTATTTTTTTTTATAACCACATTATCCACAGGTAGATCCCAAGTGATTCACAGCGTACAATAGCGCGTCTTGAACATAAGGAGATCATTAATGAAAAAAGTCACTCTTATTAGTGGCAGTACCATGGGTAGTGCTGAATATGTCGCAGAACACCTTGCAGAGATCTTATCTGATGAAGGATTTGAGACAGATCTGCACCATGGGCCTTCTCTTAATGATCTTCCAAATGAAGGGATCTGGCTGGTGGTCACATCAACGCATGGTGCGGGTGATATTCCTGACAACCTACTGCCTTTTGCTAATGAAATATCTGCTGATTCCGTTGATCTTAGTAATATCACCTTTGGTGCGATCGGCATAGGAAGTAGTGAATATGACACTTTCTGCGGTGCGATCAGAACATTGGATCAAAAATTGGTGGAAAAAGGGGCAACTCGCCTTGGCGATCGTCTCGAAATTGATATTCAAAAGTACGATATTCCGGAAGATCCAGCAGAAGAATGGATAGCTTCTTGGAAAAATTTATTTTAATTTGCACAAAAAAACAGCAAACGAATGTGGATAACTCTGCTTAAAAGCAGGGGTTAACCCGTAGTTATCCATTGTATAAGGCTATATCAAGAAATGACTTGTGCATAAGTCGTCATTTTGATCCCAGCTTATCAGCAGATAGATCACGGATCATTCACAGTATATGATCCTTTACACTTTTATGATCTTTAAATAGAAAATCCACTTATCCACAGAGGATCGCTTCCCTAATAAAAGATCTAATAAAGAGATCTTTAAATAAAAAGATCTTTAAATAATTACCTGCGGATCTGCTCGCTTGTATCTGTCAAAAAGTTGAGTAGAATTCGTTTTCCCAATGCAACACATTCAGCATTCGTAACATTTAAGGTTCACACATGTTTTATCCAGAACACTTTGACGTCATTGTCATCGGTGGTGGTCACGCCGGTACAGAAGCCGCTATGGCTGCAGCTCGTATGGGGCGTCAAACCCTATTACTGACCCACAATATTGATACTTTGGGCCAAATGTCTTGTAACCCAGCTATTGGTGGGATTGGTAAAGGGCATCTGGTAAAAGAGATCGATGCCATGGGTGGATTAATGGCAACTGCTATTGACCATGCAGGTATCCAATTCAGAACTCTTAACGCAAGTAAGGGCCCAGCTGTAAGAGCAACAAGAGCACAAGCTGACCGTGTTCTTTATCGCCAAGCTGTTCGTACTACTCTTGAAAATCAACCTAATTTAATGATCTTCCAACAACCTGTTGAAGATCTCATTGTTGAAAACGACCAAGTGACAGGTGCTGTCACTCGCATGGGCTTAAAATTCCGTGCTAAATCTGTTGTTCTAACCGTCGGGACTTTCCTAGATGGTAAAATCCATATTGGTTTAGAAAATTACAGTGGTGGTCGTGCAGGTGATCCACCTTCAATTTCGTTATCACACAGACTACGCGAATTACCGCTACGTGTAGGTCGTTTAAAAACAGGTACACCACCGCGTATTGATGCTAGAACTATCGACTTTAGCCAATTAGCTGTTCAGTTGGGTGATACTCCAATGCCTGTTTTCTCGTTTTTAGGAAATGTGGATCAGCATCCTGAACAAATGCCTTGCCATATCACATACACAAACGAAAAAACGCACGATGTTATTCGTAATAACCTCGATCGTAGCCCAATGTACGCTGGTGTCATCGAAGGAATAGGGCCTCGTTATTGCCCATCTATTGAAGATAAAGTGATGAGATTTGCTGATCGTAACTCACATCAAATCTTTTTAGAGCCAGAAGGTTTAACAAGTAACGAAATTTACCCAAATGGGATTTCAACGAGCTTACCTTTTGATGTTCAAATGCAAATTGTAAATTCTATGAAAGGTATGGAAAATGCGAAGATCATTAGACCTGGCTATGCTATTGAATATGACTTCTTCGATCCTAGAGATCTAAAACAAACTCTAGAAAGCAAATTTATCAACGGGTTATTCTTTGCTGGCCAAATTAACGGTACAACCGGTTATGAAGAAGCTGCTGCTCAAGGTATGCTTGCAGGTCTTAATGCGGCACGTTATGCCTTCGATCAAGAAGGTTGGTTCCCACGTCGTGATCAAGCATACATTGGTGTGTTAGTTGACGATCTTTGTACTCTTGGTACAAAAGAGCCATACCGCATGTTTACTTCTCGTGCTGAATATCGCTTGATGTTACGTGAAGATAATGCTGATTTACGTCTAACTGAAATTGGTCGTGAATTAGGTATGGTTGATGACAACCGTTGGGCACAATTTAGTGAAAAAGTTGAGCTTGTCGAAAAAGAACGTCAACGTTTAAGAAATATTTGGGTTCATCCACAAGCTGATAATCTTTCAGAAATCAATGAATTGCTGAATACGCCATTATCTAAAGAAGCTAATGGTGAAGATTTATTACGTCGCCCAGAAATGACTTACGACATACTGAAAAACATCACTCGTTTTGCACCGGGTATTGATGATTCAAAACCGCAAGCTGCTGAACAAGTTGAGATCCAAGTTAAGTACGAAGGCTACATTAATCGCCAGCAAGAAGAGATCGAAAAGCAGCTACGCAATGAAAATGCCGCGTTACCGATTGATCTGGACTATAAACAAGTCAGCGGATTATCTAACGAAGTTATTGCAAAACTTAACGATCACAAACCAACATCGATCGGACAAGCATCGCGGATCTCAGGAGTCACACCTGCTGCTATTTCCATTTTATTAGTTTGGTTAAAAAAACAGGGCCTATTACGCAGGAGCGCATCATGAGTGACTTACTTAATCGGCTAAAAAAGCTGGCTAAGCAAGCCAATATTGAGCTTACCGATATTCAAGCTGAAAAACTTACAGGTTATGTTGCGATGCTTGATAAATGGAATAAAGCCTACAATCTCACATCAGTAAGAGATCCACAGCAAATGCTTATTCGTCATATCTTGGATAGCATTGTTGTGAGCCAATATCTTGAAGGTGAAAGATTTATTGATGTGGGAACTGGACCTGGATTGCCAGGTATTCCATTGGCGATAATGCGTCCCGATCACCATTTTGTGTTATTGGATAGCTTAGGTAAACGCGTTCGCTTTATGAAGCAAGTTCAGCATGAACTAGGACTTAATAATATTGAGCCAGTTCAATACCGTGTTGAAGAATACCAAACAGAGAAGCCTTTTGATGGCGTTATCAGTCGAGCATTTGCCTCTATGAACGATATGCTCTCTTGGTGCTCTCATTTAGTGACTGAAGAACACGGTCGTTTTTATGCATTGAAAGGACAAATTCATCAAGAAGAGTTAGATGAACTTGCTGATAATGGATTAAAAATGCCTGAAAAAGTGATTAGCTTATCGATACCTGAATTGAATGAACAAAGACATTTGGTGATTATTTAATCAAAAATATTGAGTCTCACTGATCCTTTTTCATTTTTTGTGCTCTGGCGATAATATTTACAATGTTATCGCCATTTGTTTTATGGGGATTTATGAGGAACATTAAAATTCACCTTAATAAAACAATAAATTAACAATTTATTATCTTTTACTTTAATCCTCTTTGTAACCTTAGTTTTTCTCTTTTTATTTCCAAAATAAATTAATAATTCTGTGCATTATAAAAATATTGAATTTATTTAATTGAAAATTGGCTAATTATTTTTCAATTGCCACTAATTTGTTCATAAAAGGGAGTTTATTTGTTAACTCTGTTATATATTTTATGAAATAAGCTTTATTTATACTTTTATATTTGTGATGTAAATCACTTTATTTATTTTCTTCAGCACTATTATTTTTACTCTTTTTGTTCTTAATCATTTTTCATAAATGGAACCTTGGTAAGAAATTTAAATTAATCTTCACTTTTTCGCTACTTATTGATTGAATTCATTGCCACGCCCCGTATAATTTGCTCGTTTTTGTCACTTGACACTTTATAGCAAAGACAGTTTGATACATCATTCAGTAATACCTTTTACGATAGCTAGTCTGGAGAATACAAACGTCATGTCTGTCTCCCTCTACAACGGGAAAGTTGCACTGAAACTGTTATTTTTGCAGTTTATGACTTTTGTTATTCTCAGTGCGAGTTTCTACTTAAAGAGTACAGACTGGAGTTTTTCGGCTTTTTTAGGCGGATTGGCATGTTGGTTACCCAATATTGCTTTTCTTTTGTTAATGCGCTTACAAAAAGTCAACGAAGAAGAAGCTCCAGTTCGCATAAACTGGCTTTTTGCTTTCAGTGAAGGGTTGAAGGTTATATTATCAATAGCCTTGCTGATTGTTGCTTTAGGAGTGTTTAAAGCGGCATTTGCACCACTGGTCATGACCTACTTAGCGGTGCTTGTTATGCAGGTCGTTGCACCAGCCGTCATTAACGGTTAGCGTTTTTAACAACAAAAGGGTAATTGGCATCATGTCTGCATCAGGAGAAGCATTAACCACTAGAGACTACATAGGTCACCACCTGAATAACCTTCAGTTGGACCTGCGTACTTTCGAGTTGGTCAATCCCCATGCTGAAAATGCGCCATCATTCTGGGTGTTAAATATTGACTCACTTTTCTTTTCAGTATTGATGGGAGCACTATTCCTATGGCTGTTTAGAAAAGTAGCAGTAAGAGCAACCAGTGGCGTACCGGGAAAATTCCAGACTGCAGTAGAAATGATCATCGGTTTCGTTGATAGCAGCGTCCGTGATATGTATCACGGAAAGAGCAAGGTCATTGCACCTTTGGCATTGACTGTGTTCGTTTGGGTGCTGTTAATGAATGCCCTGGATTTATTACCAATCGACTTCATCCCTTATATCGGTGAACACATCTTAGGGTTACCAGCGTTACGCATCGTTCCGACTGCGGACGTGAGTATTACTCTATCGATGGCAATTGGTGTATTTATCCTGATCCTTTTCTATAGCATTAAGATGAAAGGCATAAAAGGGTTTACAAAAGAGCTGACTTTACAGCCTTTTAATCACCCAATTTTTATTCCTATCAACTTAATCTTGGAAGGGGTAAGCCTGCTATCAAAACCTGTTTCCCTCGGTCTTCGACTGTTTGGTAACATGTATGCAGGTGAACTGATCTTTATTCTTATTGCTGGTCTGTTACCGTGGTGGTCACAGTGGTTATTAAGCCTTCCTTGGGCAATATTCCACATACTGATTATTACGTTACAAGCATTTATTTTCATGGTTCTAACGATTGTCTATCTGTCGATGGCATCTGAAGAACATTAATTATTAACTCTTTGAAGAAATAACTGAAACAAACTGGAGACTGTCATGGAAAACCTGAGTATGGATCTGCTGTACATGGCTGCCGCTATTATGATGGGTTTAGCTGCAATCGGTGCTGCAATCGGTATCGGAATCCTCGGAGGCAAATTTTTAGAAGGTGCTGCTCGCCAGCCTGATCTGATCCCTCTTCTGCGTACACAGTTCTTTATCGTTATGGGTCTGGTTGACGCCATCCCAATGATTGCTGTGGGTCTGGGCCTTTACGTGATGTTTGCTGTTGCCTAATGATGGCAATGAGCAGTAAAAGCATCAAGTTAGTTAATAACCAAGAAAGAGGTATTGTGCTGTGAATTTAAATGCAACAATCCTCGGCCAGGCCGTCGCATTTGTCCTGTTTGTTTTGTTCTGTATGAAATTCGTATGGCCACCAATTATGGCGGCCATTGAAAAACGTCAAAAAGAAATTGCTGACGGTTTATCATCTGCAGAACGTGCTAAAAAGGACTTAGATTTAGCGAAAGCCGATGCAGGCGATCAGCTAGCGAAAGCAAAAGCAGAAGCTCAAGCAATCATTGAATCCGCGAATAAACAACGCACTCAAATGATTGAAGACGCTAAAGCAGAAGCAGAGCAAGAACGTAGTAAGATCGTTGCACAAGCTCAATCCGAATTGGATGCAGAGCGTAAACGTGCTCGTGAAGAACTTCGTAAACAAGTCGCAATGCTGGCTATCGCAGGTGCCGAGAAAATTATTGAACGTTCCGTGGATGAAGCTGCTAATAGCGACATCGTTGATAAACTGGTCGCTGAACTGTAAGGAGGGAGGGGCATGTCTGAAATAGCAACGGTAGCTCGCCCCTACGCCAAAGCAGCTTTTGACTTTGCTGTGGAAAACCAGGCTGTCGATAAATGGCAGGTTATGCTGGCGTTCACCGCTGAAGTAGCACGCAATGAGCAGGTAACCGAATTACTTTCTGGTTCTTTAGCATCAGAAAAACTGGCTGACATCTTTGTTGACCTTTGTGGCGAACAATTAGATGGTCATGCTCAGAATTTAATTCGTGTTATGGCTGATAATGGCCGTTTATCAACGTTGCCTGAAGTATTGAGCCAATTTATTCAATTGCGCGCAGTACTAGAGTCAACGGTTGACGTTGAAGTAACTTCTGCCATTGAGCTAACTAAACAGCAGCTAGCTAACATTTCTGCAGCGATGGAAAAACGTCTATCACGCAAAGTGAAGCTGAATTGCAAAATTGATAAGTCTGTTATCGCAGGCATGATTATACGCGCCGGTGACCTCGTCATCGATGGCAGTATTCGTGGCCGTTTAGAGCGATTAACGGACGTCTTGCAGTCTTAAGGGGACTGGAGCATATGCAACTGAATTCCACTGAAATCAGCGAACTGATCAAGCAGCGCATTGCTCAGTTCAATGTAGTGAGTGAAGCTCACAATGAAGGTACGATTGTATCCGTTAGTGACGGTATCATTCGTATCCACGGTTTAGCCGAAGTTATGCAGGGTGAGATGATCGCACTGCCGGGTAACCGTTTCGCTATCGCACTGAACTTAGAGCGCGACTCTGTTGGTGCGGTTGTGATGGGTCCTTATGCTGACTTAGCAGAAGGCATGAAAGTTAAATGTACAGGTCGTATTCTGGAAGTACCTGTAGGGCGTGGTCTGCTTGGCCGTGTGGTAAACACACTGGGTGAGCCGATTGATGGTAAAGGTGCAGTAGAGCATGATGGATTCTCACCTGTTGAGATGATTGCTCCTGGTGTTATCGACCGTCAATCAGTTGATCAGCCTGTACAAACAGGTTACAAATCCGTCGATGCCATGATCCCAATCGGTCGTGGTCAGCGTGAATTGATCATCGGTGACCGTCAAACAGGTAAAACTGCTCTGGCTGTCGATGCGATCATCAACCAACGCGACTCTGGCATTAAATGTATCTATGTCGCTATCGGTCAGAAAGCCTCTACTATTTCGAACGTTGTTCGTAAATTAGAAGAACATGGCGCGTTAGAAAACACCATTGTTGTTGTTGCTTCTGCATCAGAATCAGCAGCGTTGCAATACCTAGCTCCTTATTCAGGTTGCGCAATGGGTGAATACTTCCGTGACCGTGGTGAAGATGCCCTGATTATTTATGATGACCTGTCTAAACAGGCTGTCGCATACCGTCAAATTTCACTGTTACTTCGTCGTCCACCTGGACGTGAAGCATACCCTGGTGACGTTTTCTATCTGCACTCCCGTTTACTGGAGCGTGCTGCTCGCGTTAATGCTGAGTATGTAGAAGCTTTCACTAATGGTGAAGTTAAAGGTAAAACCGGCTCTCTGACTGCGTTACCAATTATCGAAACGCAAGCAGGGGACGTTTCTGCATTCGTTCCTACGAACGTAATCTCTATTACCGATGGTCAGATCTTCTTAGAATCTAACCTGTTTAACGCAGGTATCCGTCCAGCTGTTAACCCAGGGATCTCCGTATCTCGTGTTGGTGGTGCAGCTCAGACTAAGATCATGAAGAAACTTTCTGGTGGTATCCGTACTGCACTTGCGCAGTATCGTGAGCTGGCAGCATTCTCACAGTTCGCTTCAGATCTGGACGATGCTACCCGTAAACAATTGAACCACGGTCAGAAAGTGACTGAATTGCTGAAACAGAAACAGTACGAACCAATGTCTGTCGCACAACAGTCTTTATCACTGTTTGCAGCAGAACGTGGTTATCTGGAAGATGTTGAAATTTCAAAAGTTGTGCCATTTGAAGCGGCTTTATTAGCTTATGCCTCTCGTGAACATGCTGATTTATTGAAAGAAATCAACCAGACTGGTACTTATAACGAAGAAATCGAAGCGAAGCTGAAAGGCGTGCTAGAAAACTTCAAAGCGACTCAGTCCTGGTAATAACTATTCGGCCTAATAGTTAAACATTAGGCCGTCTGGTTCATGAGGAGAAGCAGAAATGGCCGGCGCAAAAGAGATACGTTCGAAGATCGCCAGTGTGCAAAACACACAGAAGATCACTAAAGCGATGGAGATGGTCGCCGCGTCGAAAATGCGTAAAACGCAGGAACGCATGGCAGCCAGCCGTCCTTATGCAGAAACCATGCGCAGTGTGATTGGTCACCTTGCGTTAGGGAATCTGGAATACAAACATCCATACCTCGAAGAGCGTGAAGTTAAACGTGTCGGGTACCTGGTTGTTTCGACCGACCGTGGTTTGTGTGGTGGTTTGAACATTAACTTGTTCAAAAAACTGCTGGCAGACATGAAAGAGTGGTCTGAAAAAGGTGTGCAGGTAGATTTAGCACTAATCGGTTCTAAAGCCGCTTCATTCTTTGGCTCAGTAGGCGGGAATGTTGTTGGTCAAGTAACTGGTATGGGTGATGATCCAAAACTGTCAGACCTTATCGGTCCAGTCAATATCATGTTGCAGGCTTATGACGAAGGTCGTTTAGATAAACTGTATGTGGTGGCAAATAAGTTCATCAATACCATGGCTCAAGAGCCTAAAATTCTTCAGGTTTTACCATTACCACCAGGTGATGATGAAGAGCTGAAAGAAAAATCTTGGGATTATCTGTACGAACCTGATCCTAAGGCGTTACTGGATACTTTACTGCGTCGTTATATCGAATCGCAAGTTTACCAGAGCGTCGTAGAGAACTTAGCGAGTGAGCAGGCCGCCCGAATGGTCGCGATGAAAGCCGCTACAGATAACGGTGGTAACCTGATTAAAGAACTGCAATTGGTGTACAACAAAGCACGCCAAGCAAGCATTACTCAGGAACTTACAGAAATTGTGTCTGGTGCAGCCGCGGTATAACAGCTAGGTTTACGAATTACGTAGAGGATTCAAGATGGCTACTGGAAAGATTGTCCAGGTAATCGGCGCCGTAGTGGACGCCGAGTTCCCTCAGGATAGCGTCCCTAAAGTATACGACGCTCTTGAGGTTATGAATGGTAAAGAAAAACTGGTGCTGGAAGTTCAGCAACAGTTAGGCGGTGGTATCGTTCGTTGTATCGCAATGGGTACATCAGACGGTTTAAGCCGTGGCTTAAAAGTTGAAAACTTGGGCCACCCAATTGAAGTACCAGTAGGTAAAGCAACACTGGGACGTATCATGAACGTTCTGGGTACACCTATTGATATGAAAGGTGATATTGCAACTGAAGAACGTTGGTCTATCCACCGTGAAGCACCTACCTACGAAGAGTTATCAAACTCACAAGAACTGCTTGAAACCGGTATCAAAGTAATGGACTTAATCTGTCCGTTTGCTAAAGGTGGTAAAGTAGGTCTGTTCGGTGGTGCGGGTGTTGGTAAAACAGTTAACATGATGGAATTGATCCGTAATATCGCGATCGAGCACTCAGGTTACTCTGTATTTGCCGGTGTTGGTGAGCGTACTCGTGAGGGTAACGACTTCTATCATGAAATGACAGATTCTAACGTTCTTGACAAAGTATCGTTAGTTTATGGTCAGATGAATGAGCCACCAGGAAACCGTCTGCGTGTAGCACTGACTGGTTTGACTATGGCTGAAAAATTCCGTGATGAAGGCCGTGACGTGCTGTTATTCGTCGATAACATCTATCGTTACACCTTAGCAGGTACTGAAGTATCAGCACTGTTAGGTCGTATGCCATCAGCGGTAGGTTACCAGCCAACATTGGCTGAAGAGATGGGTGTTCTGCAAGAACGTATCACTTCAACCAAAACAGGTTCAATCACCTCTGTACAGGCTGTATACGTACCTGCGGATGACTTAACTGACCCATCACCAGCAACAACGTTTGCTCACTTAGATGCGACAGTTGTACTGAGCCGTCAAATTGCTTCATTAGGTATCTACCCTGCGGTTGACCCACTGGATTCAACCAGTCGTCAGTTAGACCCACTGGTAGTTGGCCAAGAGCACTATGATGTCGCTCGTGGTGTTCAGTCAATCCTGCAACGTTATCAGGAACTGAAAGACATCATCGCTATCTTAGGTATGGATGAACTGTCAGAAGAAGATAAACTGGTTGTTGCGCGTGCGCGTAAGATCCAGCGCTTCCTATCTCAGCCATTCTTCGTTGCTGAAGTATTTACCGGTTCACCAGGTAAGTTCGTTTCCCTGAAAGACACTATCCGTGGCTTTAAAGGTATTCTGAACGGTGATTATGACCACCTGCCAGAGCAGGCGTTCTACATGGTTGGTACTATCGAAGAAGCAGTAGAAAAAGCTAAGAAGCTTTAATACGGCTGACGGGAGGTTGATATGGCCGATACATCGTTCCACCTGAAAGTTGTCAGCGCTGAAAAGCAGTTATATGACGGCGAAGTCAAACGAATTCAGGTAACTGGTAGCGAAGGTGAGCTCGGTATTTATCCGCAGCATACCCCGTTATTAACTGCCATAAAACCGGGCATGGTACGTGTCGTAAAAACATCGGGCGAAGAAGAGGTTATCTACCTTTCAGGTGGTATTCTCGAAGTTCAGCCGACTGGCGTCATTGTACTGGCAGATACAGCTATCCGTGGTCGTGATTTGGATGAAGCGAAAGCGTTGGAATCTAAGCGTAAAGCTGAAGAACACATTCAATCCTCTCATGGTGATGTTGATTATGCTCAAGCATCAGCAGAATTAGCCAAAGCGATTGCAAAACTACGTGTAATCGAATTGACTCGACGTTGATGTAAATAGGCAGTCTATGAATAAAAAAGCCAGTTGGTTCTTCACTAACTGGCTTTTTTGCGTCATGAAATATTTTGTGTGACGAAATATGTAGTATTATTTGGCATAAACAGGTTTACTTGCCATTCTTTACGGGAGTTATCGGGTTAATTATGTCTAATTCAGCTAAAAGCGTTGTTATTCTTGCTGCGGGAAAAGGCACCCGCATGTATTCACAGTTACCTAAAGTTCTTCATAAACTTGCGGGTAAATCCATGGTTCAACATGTGATTGATACTGCCAAGTCATTAGGTGCTCAACAAACACACCTTGTCTATGGGCACGGTGGTGAACTAATGAAAGAAAAATTAGGTTCACAACCTGTTAATTGGGTACTACAAGCGGAGCAACTAGGGACAGGTCACGCAATGCAACAAGCTGCGCCTTTCTTTGCTGATGATGAAGATATCCTGATGCTTTATGGTGATGTTCCACTTATCACCAAAGAAACGTTAGAACGTTTAATTGAAGTAAAACCAGAAGGCGGTATTGGCTTATTAACGGTTATTTTAGATAACCCAACGGGTTATGGTCGTATTGTTCGTGAAAATGGCGAAGTGACTGGCATTATCGAGCAAAAAGATGCTTCTGAAGAACAGCTCAAAATTACTGAAATCAACACAGGTATTTTAGTCGCAAACGGTGGTGATTTAAAACGTTGGTTAGGTAAACTCAATAATAACAATGCACAAAAAGAGTATTACATTACTGACATTATCGCGTTAGCGTATAAAGAAGGCCGTAAAATTGAGACGGCTCACCCTCGTCGTCATAGTGAAATGGAAGGCGTGAATAACCGTTTACAACTGGCTGCATTAGAACGTATTTACCAAACAGAACAAGCAGAACGCTTATTATTAGAAGGTGTCATGTTGCTTGATCCTGCGCGCTTTGATTTACGTGGTACATTAACTCACGGCAAAGATGTCGTGATTGATACTAACGTTATTATTGAAGGTGATGTGACTTTAGGGAATAACGTTGAAATTGGTACAGGTTGTGTCCTGAAAAACTGTGTGATTGGTGATAATTCTATCATTAGCCCATATACGGTGATCGAGGATGCAAACTTAGCACAAGAGTGTACTGTTGGGCCTTTTGCACGTCTTCGCCCTGGTAGTGAATTAGCGGATAAAGCTCACGTTGGTAACTTTGTTGAGATGAAAAAAGCAAGCTTAGGTGTTGGCTCTAAAGCCGGTCATCTGACTTACTTAGGCGATACTGAAGTCGGTGCTAACGTTAATATTGGTGCCGGTACAATCACTTGTAACTACGATGGTGCGAATAAATTCAAAACAGTTATTGGTGATGATGTCTTTATTGGCTCAGATACCCAATTAGTGGCACCAGTGACTGTTGCTAATGGAGCAACCATTGGTGCAGGAACAACGCTCACTAAAAACGTGAATGAAAACGAATTAGTGATCAGTCGAGTTAAGCAAACTCATATCAGTGGATGGAAACGTCCAGTGAAGAAAAAACAATAATTTTAAGATAAGGGCGTATATTTAATTAGCGCCCTTTTCTTGTACGCTATTATTCTAAAAACAAAAAAATATCCCCGCTTTCTACAATGGCTTGGGGAATAAACCAATCAGGTATAAGACATTCAAGTGCGAATAAACGCACAGTTTTAGGAATAACACAATGTGTGGAATAGTAGGTGCAGTTGCACAACGCGATATCGCTGAAATCTTAATTGAAGGCTTACGTCGTTTAGAATACCGCGGTTATGATTCTGCGGGTTTAGCGGTTGTGGATAATGACTGTAAAATGACACGTCTGCGTGAAGCTGGCAAAGTACAAATGTTGGCTGATGAAGCAGAAAAGACACAAGTGATTGGTGGTACAGGTATTGCTCATACACGTTGGGCAACACATGGTGAACCTTGTGAAGATAATGCGCATCCTCATGTATCGGGCACTATTGCCGTGGTACACAATGGCATTATCGAAAACTACCAAGAACTGAAAGCAGAATTAATTAAAAAAGGGTATCAGTTTGCATCTCAAACTGACACTGAAGTAATTGCTCACCTTGTTAACTGGGAACAGCGTCAAGGTGGTACATTACGTGAAGTTGTACAACGCGTTATTCCTCAATTACGTGGTGCTTACGGTACTGTAATTATGGATAGTCGCACACCAGAATTATTAGTGGCTGCACGTTCTGGTAGTCCGCTGGTGGTTGGTCTTGGTGTGGGAGAAAACTTCCTTGCTTCTGACCAATTGGCATTATTACCTGTTACCCGTCGCTTTATCTACCTTGAAGAAGGGGATATTGTTGAAATTACTCGTCGCCACGTTCATATTTTTGATGTAAATGGCGAAGAAGTTAATCGTGATACGATTGAATCAAATGTTCAATACGATGCGGGTGATAAAGGTGTTTATCGCCACTACATGCAAAAAGAGATCTACGAACAGCCTCTGGCGATTAAAAACACCCTTGAAGGTCGTTTAAAATCAGAAACAATTGATCTCAGTGAGTTAGGGCCTAAAGCTGAAGAGATCTTATCTAAAGTTGAGCATATTCAAATTGTAGCTTGCGGGACTTCTTATAACGCAGGTATGGTTTCTCGTTATTGGTTTGAATCTTTAGCAGGTATTCCTTGTGATGTTGAAATTGCATCAGAATATCGCTACCGCAAACCAGCGACTCGCCGTAATAGCTTACTGATCACATTATCTCAATCAGGTGAAACAGCTGATACATTAGCTGCTTTACGTTTATCTAAAGAGCTAGGTTATTTATCTTCTTTAGCAATTTGTAACGTTGCGGGCTCTTCTTTAGTTCGTGAATCTGAATTTGTTTTAATGACTAAAGCGGGTGCTGAAATTGGTGTTGCATCAACCAAAGCATTTACAACACAGTTAACCGTTCTATTAATGCTGGTGGCATATATGGGACGTATTAAAGGTGTTTCGACATTAGAACAGGAAGTTTCAACAGCATTACATGCATTGCCAAGTCGCATTGAAAGCATGTTATCGAAAGATAAAGTGATTGAAGCGTTAGCTGAAGACTTCTCAGAAAAAAGCCATGCTTTATTCTTAGGTCGTGGCGACCAATACCCGATTGCGGTAGAAGGTGCATTAAAGCTAAAAGAGATCTCTTATATTCATGCAGAAGCGTATGCTGCTGGTGAACTAAAACATGGTCCATTAGCTTTAATTGATGCAGATATGCCGGTTATCATCATTGCGCCAAACAATGAATTATTAGAGAAATTAAAATCTAATATCGAAGAAGTTCGGGCACGTGGTGGTTTATTGTATGTGTTTGCTGATCAAGATGCAGGCTTTGAAGAAAACGAAACGATGAAGTTAATTTCACTGCCTCACGTTGAAGAACTGATCGCACCGATTTTCTATACCGTACCATTACAGTTATTGTCTTATCATGTTGCTTTAATTAAAGGCACAGACGTAGACCAACCTCGTAACTTAGCAAAATCTGTTACGGTTGAATAAAAATTAGTTTTATTCTAAAAGAGCCAGTCATGCTGTAAAAAGCTGGCTGGTTTTTTATGGTTATAAAATAAAACTCTGCCTGTAATCGATAACAGGCAGAGGAAAATAGCACTATCGGAGAGATATATCGCAATTAAAACAACACTACAGTAAGAACAAAACTAACTAAGAAAAATAAGTGAAAAAACTAGTTGTAAGACTTAAATAGGGATTGGTTACCCGATTTATCAAAAGCGATAACTTGGTAAGGCTCTTTATAATCACCGGCATACATACCTAAACTTCCCGCAGGCATTCCCCCAACAGCAATACCAGATTTAGATTTATCCACTAAGTCGATATTTTTTAAGCTATCAACCGGGATATGTCCGACTAAGTCTTTACCTTGATAAGTCGCAAAGTGGCAACTTAATAAATTATTGGGTACACCTGCTTGTTGGTACTTTTCCATTAATTGTGTTTCTGAAACGATATTCACTTTAACGTTAAAGCCAGCTTCTTTTACACCATCAGCCCATAAAGTACAGCATCCACAACTCTCTGTTTTATAAACCTCAACAACATTATGGTTAGAAGCATAAGCTGTACTTGTAAAAGCAGAGATTGCAATGATAGAAGGCAGTAATAACTTTTTCATTGTTTATTCCTTTCATTAAATTGATAGACGAAACAATAATCTTTCCCCCTACTGGAAGGTCAATTTAATTAAGGTATAAACGCGTAGAGTTTTGTAAAAAAATATTTATAGAAAACAAAGGTATAAATAATACTTTGCTTATCCTTTTCTGATATTTTTTGAGAATATGACTTGATATAAGTAGAAAAAAGCCTGCATAGCAGGCTTAAAATGGAGAAAACAGGGTAAACGTAGAGTAGTTAGGATGTAAACGACTATGAGGGTATCTCATGAGTTAAATCACCTCTTGCGAAGAGTGGTTGTGCTTTAACTGGTAATAACTATAAACCTAAACCTAACTTGAGATTAAAGCGGAGAAATTTGTATAAAGGATCCAATTTTATTGATTAAACTAAAATATAAAAAAATAAAAAATAAAAAGCTAATATATTTCAGTATATTAGCTTTTATAATAATCAGGTTGTATTTAATTTAAAGACAAATTATTTGATGGTAATTATTTGATAATAGTAATTTGTTTTACGTCGATCTCAGTATTTGTCCACTCTTTATCAACTTTACCTTCAATTCTGACAGTATTTTCTGGTGTCACTGTTTGTCCGCGCCATCTTTTATTATCAATATCTACATTGATACCGCCGGTGCTATCTTCAAAAACATACAGCTCATCACCAATTTTTTTGGTAATTTTTCCCGTTAAGATAACCCAAGTGTCATCAGAAAGATCTTTTGCTTTAGCAACGGTTGTTTCACTAATAGAAGGGCCTTTAAATCCACCTTGCTCTGTGGGGGTCTGAATAGATCCTTGAAAGCCACCTTCATGTGTTGTACTTGCTTGAGATGCAAAAGCCAAAGTACTACCGATTAATAATACAAGTATTTTTTTCATAACAAGCTCGCTTATAGGTTAATAATTCAACTAATTAATGTATTAGATTTTATTTCATTTCTATGTATAAAACCGCATGTTAAGGTAAATTTAAGTATTAATGTATCAACTGATTGATATTAACTTTTAAATTATAGACCTTTATTTTTCTTTGTTCTTTTTGTTGATATAAGAATCTATCACTAAATACTTCTTTTCTCTAAGTTAAATCTACTAGTTATTTCCCCTTGGGATCGGTGTTGGCGGTTATTCAAAAATATACCCTTTGGGATCATTGTTTTTAGATGTATTACCTCTTATCATCCAGCGCCTTCAAATTTTTTTTAATTTTCCCCTATTATTTTTAGAGGTTTTAGGTTTTATGACTAACGAACGCATTGCCAATCCGGGTCCATTAGGTTTAATGGGTTTTGGTATGACAACGATTTTGTTGAACATACATAATGCCGGTTTTTTCCCAGTTGTCTCAGTCATTATGAGTATGGGAATTTTTTATGGTGGGATCGCTCAAGTTATTGCTGGAATTTTTGAGTTCAAAAAAGGCAATACTTTTGGCGCCACTGCATTTACCTCTTACGGCTTTTTTTGGGTAACATTGGTAGGAATTTGGTTATTACCAGTGATGGGCTTAAGCGAACCAACAACACCTCTCTTTTTAGGTGTGTTTTTAGCGCTGTGGGGAATTTTTACCTTTTTCATGTTTATTGGCACATTAAAAGCCAATAGAGCGCTACAGTTTGTCTTTTTAAGCCTGACAGTTTTATTTGCTTTGCTGGCGATAGGAAATATCACCGGCAATGCACTGCTTTTAAAAATTGCAGGTTTTGAAGGTATCATTTGTGGTGCCAGTGCTTTTTATCTTGCAATGGCTGAAGTATTAAATGAGATGTATGGCAGAACAATACTGCCAATTGGTCATAAGTAACAGTTTTATAGAGAAGTGGCTATTTAGCCACTTCTACTACTCGGCTTTTACGGCGAATTAGCTTTCTTGCACACCATGCATAAAGTAGCCCTGCAATAACACCTGAAATATGTGATTCTGTTGATACACCTAATTGTCCTGGGATTAATCCGTAGGCCATTGATCCATAATAGAATAGAACAAAGAGTGCGATCACAATATCGATGATTTTACGTCGAGTAAAAGCGTGAGCAATAAGCAAAGACCACAACCCAAAAATCCATCCACTTGCACCAACGTGAACAGCATTTCGTCCAAAAATCCAAACTAATAAACCGCTTACGATAATGATAAATATACTGGATAACACATATTCTCGTAGAGATTGGGTCATGGATAAAAAGCTAAGAATAAGAAGCGGGAGTAGATTACTAAATAGATGAGACCAAGATCCATGAATGAAAGGCGCAATAAAAATACCAATTAGACCTTCACCTGTTCTTGGAATAATGCCCCATTGAAGAAGAGAGATGGGGAGTAGTGAGTTAATTAGTTGAAGTAATACTAATATGATAGTTAACCCACCAAGAAAAGTGAGTCTTTTTTTAAACCAAATCTTATCCATACCGATAGCCTTAATAATGTGATGGCGCTGATAAAACACTATAAGCTATAAATAGAAGAGCCTTTAAGAAAAAAGAAGAAAGGCTCTTTTTTATTTATCAGTCTAATAAATTAAGGCAAGCAGCTCCACGAGCGCCGCCTGCATCACCATGACGTGCTTTTTCTATTAATGGAATTTGTGCATTGCCGTAAACACAGTGTGAGAGATATTCAGGTAATAGCTCATACAGTGCGTTAAATTGTGATAATCCACCACCAATAACAATCAAATGAGGGTCAAGTACAGTAAGAATATTGCTAAGGTAAATCGAAAGTACTTTCATATAGCGATCAACATGTTCTTGAGTTTTTTCATCGCCTGCATAATATTGCTCAACAATATCAACCGCTCTTTGTGGGGCATCATTGAAGGCTTTATACATGCGTTCAAAACCACGGCCCGATAAATAGGTTTCAAAACACGCTTTTTTGCCACAGCCACAAATAATTTTTGGCATCGTTTCGCCGATCACATTATCTGCATCTACATTCAGATTCATATGACCGATTTCACCAGCAATCCCATTCTTGCCAGACAATACTTTGCCATCAATAACAAATCCGCCACCCACTCCCGTGCCTAATATAAGACCTAATACAGAAGGGTGATGACGAAACTCAGGATCCCAAGCTTCCGATAAGGCAAAGCAGTTAGCATCATTTTCGACTTTAACGGGTCTATTGAGTATATTTGCGAGATCGTGAACCATAGGTTTGTATTTAGCTGCCGGAACATTAGTGGTAAACACTGTTCCTTCTTTAGCATTCACAATACCAGGAACACCCACACCTACTTTTCCCTTACAACCTAGTTCGCTGTCAGCTTCTAAAGTCAGTTCCTTAAAAACATTCAATAATGCCTGATAGTCATTTTTAGGTGTAGGAACACGTTTTTGCCATACTTGAGTTAAATCTTTATCAAAAATGGCAAGCTCAATTTTTGTGCCGCCCATATCAAAACCATAATACATATCAGTCTCTTAATTATTCTGTAAATATTATTTATAGCAACGACAAGGTTGTCGTTACGTGGCCATTTCTATTTCAGTCAATACTTAAGTTATCTCTACTGCTTATATACACTAGGTTAAAGAAGAACAGTGATTGGTGACAGTTGAGTTTTCTTTATCTATTGATTTCTACTTTCAATCAAAACACTACGTACTTTCATTAGAGCAAAGCCTAATAAATTTAATCCATTCCAAAGAAGAGGATTGTTAATCTCGTTATCTTGCTCACTTAAACCGACACCCCATATTTTATCTACGGGGCTTGCCTCAACAAGCACACGATTGCCTGTTGAAATCAGAAATTTACCGAGTTCTTCATTTTGGGAAAATTTAGCGATATTGGCTCGAATAACAATATCCATACGGTGTTGTTCCCAAATGCTTTGGTCAAACCCTTTTACTTCTCTGCCTAATGCTTTTGCTGAGCCTGGATTAGATGTAGTGATAATGCGCTCTCTGACTTCTATATCATTAAATAACTTCGCTTTTTCAGCCATCATATAGTGCTCAGCACTAGCATAATGCACATCATCTAATATAAAAGGTGCTGGATACCATTGGCTAAAGCAACTTTTTGCGATGTCATTACCTTTGCTTTTGTGTCCCCAAAAGTAAACGAACTTTATTTTCCTGCCTGTACGAAATTCTTTTTTTAATTGTTCTAAATCCATCTTTTTTCCCATTATGTTGAATACTCCTAATTCACTTAATAAAGATAGCATAGAAGTAAAGAAGGATAGAGTGCCTTTTTGCTATTCTGTTAGTAGGTGAAGCGATTCGGCTATTTTAAATTATCCTGATTAAATTAATCTTAATTTGATTGGTTTTTGCTGAATGATAAAAAAAATAGAACTTAGTTTCTTAGGATTACTCTTAAAAAACCTCATGTAAAAAACATCTTTATTAATATAGTTACATAAAAAGATAATCTTAAAATGATATTACTCACTTAGTAGAAAGGTGTAGTTAATTAAGTATTCTTAATATAAAAAAGTGTAAATATCGGTATTTATACTGATTATTGGTATTTGTAACTAATGTAATGTTTATTATATTATTAATTCAATAACTTAAATTAATTTATGTACTTATTTTCATTGTTACATTTATTGTTTGAACTACATCACGCTTGTATGTTTGTTAAGCTAAGTTAACAATACCATTTTATAGATAAAATATTACTTAAGTTAATTATTCTGGAATACAGGTTATTCTTAGCGGTATTTACTATAAGTAAATAATAAAACACATCATAGATTGATAATCTATTTTTGTCTTTTATTTTGATGTTTTTTTCTAAAACTTAACCAAGACTGATGTATTTTATTTTCCCTTAATAAAATTAAACGGTCGTAATGTGATAAAAAGCAATAAATTCACCTTTTAGGTGTAAAAAAGAAACCTATTTTGATGATGATCAATATGAATAAATAATGTTTTCTATTTTAAATTATTATTTTTTAGTCTTTTTTAGAATCAAAAAAAGAGAGTTTATTAAAATTGATCTTGATGGCTTCTTTGGTTTTTAGAAGAAATAATATCAATAAATAATTATTTTAGAATTTTATTTTTATAAAATTTATACAAATTGTTATTAATTAACTTTAGTTATTATCTGGTTTTAAAACCTGTTTTTTTAGGTGAAAAAGACGCTATTTTTGATAGTAATAATAAATATTAAATTAAGTAAAAGTACCCATTTTTATAAAGTAAAAATGAGTGCTGTTTTACTTTTTACACTTTTTTTGATGTTGTCTTTTTCATTAAAATAATTATACAATTTAATTTAAATAATCATTACTCCTAATCGGATGATGTTTATTTGTAATTAAATAAATTGGTATTTATAAGATTATTTTACCCTACATAGTTGATGTTCATTAATTGATGATTTAATGAGAGTTTAAATATTAATTTATAAAGATATATTTTTAACTTTTTGTGAAAATTATCTATAAGGTTCTCTCTTCCTTATTTTGGATGAGCATCAAATTATTGAACAAGGTTTAGCGTACTGTTATTAAAGGGGCCACACTATGTATGATGATATTAGTAACCTAAAAGATAAGTTTCAGGAAGATGCCTTTGCTTTTCAGGAGTTTTCTTCCTCTACAATACAAGATGTTGATAATAAAATAGAACCAGTAGTTATAAATAAAGAAGATAATAATAAAATTAGTAATTTAAGTAATAATACGTTTTCTGAAACTTCACTTGTTGTGAAAAACGAACCAAAACAGCCTGTTACTTCATCGTCTATCCCTTCTTATCACCAGGATGCTTTAGTTGTTAAAGCAAAGAAAGACCATTTAATTAAGAGTAAGCAAAATTTGTTAGCAGATAATAAAATATTTGATAGCAAAGAAACAGATAGAGTTCATGCACATGAAAATATATCATTAAAAGATATATTGTCATTTATTGCCTCTGTCTGATCTAAATAAGCAAAACTCTTTGTGTAAATAAATAATATTGACTGGTGTCAATCTTTAGCCATTGTTATTTTATTTTTTAAGATAGGTTTATTTCTTTTCGATATTTATTAATGTCGATGGGGGCCTTTGTCTTAAGAAAAGATCTATGGCGATGACAAAGGTATGGGTTTATGAATAAAATATTTAAAACATTAATTACGGCTTTTCTATTGATAACAATGTTTTCACTCATTGTTATGCCAATGAGCGCCGAACAACAATATATATTCGGTATTATCAATATATTGCTGTTATTTGTTATCGGTTTTAAAAAATCAAAAAAACGATTGTTAACAATGGTTTTTATTTCATTGTTGATGTCAACGCGTTATCTCTACTGGCGTGCAACAAATACCTTAAATTTTAATACAACTATCGAGGCTGTTTTAGGTAGTGGTTTATTTATGGCTGAAATTTATTCTTGGATAATATTAGTTCTAGGATATTTCCAAACATCATGGCCATTAAATAGAAAAATAGCACCTTTACCTAAAGATGTTTCTCAATGGCCTACTGTTGATATTTATATTCCAACCTATAACGAAAGTTTGGATGTAGTACGTGATACCGTCTTAGCTGCACAAGCTATCGATTATCCACAAGATAAAATGAAAGTTTATATATTGGATGATGGTAGCCGTGAAGAATTTAAACAATTCGCTGGTGATGTTGGTGTAACTTACATTGAACGTGAAGTTCATGATCACGCAAAAGCGGGTAACTTAAATCATGCGATGGGATTAACTGACGGTGAGCTAATTTGTGTTTTTGACTGTGACCACATCTCAACACGTATTTTCTTACAGGCAACAGTCGGCAGCTTCCTTGAAGATCCAAAATTAGCGCTGATCCAAACACCACACTATTTCTACTCGCCAGACCCATTTGAACGTAACTTAAGTGCGGCTAAAGATGCACCGCATGAGGGTGCGCTTTTCTATGGCCCTGTTCAACGTGGTAATGATAACTGGAATGCGACATTCTTCTGTGGTTCATGTGCTGTTATGCGTCGTAGTGCCCTTGAAGAAATCGGTGGTATCGCTGTTGAAACAGTAACCGAAGATGCGCATACTGCGCTTAAATTACAACGTTTAGGTTGGAACTCTGCATTTATTGATATTCCTTTAGCCGCAGGTCTTGCAACAGAACGTTTAGCATTACACGTTAACCAACGTATCCGTTGGGCTAGAGGGATGACGCAAATATTCCGTGTCGATAATCCAATGTTAGGTCGTGGTTTAACATTCCCTCAGCGTTTATGTTATCTCAATGCCATGCTCCATTTTCAGTACGGTTTACCTCGTATCATCTTCTTGACTGCACCGTTACTGTTTATGTTATTTAACCTCAATATTATCGCTTCATCCGCCAGCATGATATTTGCCTATGCGCTACCACACTTAATCATGTCGGTTTATGTAAACTCGAAAAATATCGGTAAATACCGTTACTCTTTCTGGGGCGAAATTTATGAAACCGTTATGGCATTTAGTTTGGTGTTACCAACTTTACTGAGCTTAGTTTCACCAAAATTAGGTAAATTTAACGTAACAGATAAAGGTGATTTGCTTGATAAAAGCTATATGGATTACCTCACTGTGCGTCCATTAATCATCACTGCACTTCTTCTTATCACTGGGATTTCATGGGTTATTGTTCGTTACCTATTAAATGACTTCCAAGGTATTGATCCACTGGTTATTGTTTTAAACCTGGCTTGGGCAACTTACAGTTTATTTATCATTCTTGCCTCTATTGCAGTAGGTAAAGAGACTCGACAAATTCGTAAGCATACACGGATCAACGCATCTCTCCCTATTACCTTACATTTTGATGATGGTGCTGAGTTAACGACAACTACTGAAGATATTTCAATGGGGGGTGTTCGCATTGTCGTGAATAAGATGTCTGAACTTCGCCAACGTAATGTCACTTCAATCACTCTGAATGTGCAACGAGATGAAGTTACTGTTCCTGTTGATATGGTGAGTTTAGAAAGCAATCAACTACGTCTTGAATTCTTGCCTATTGATTTAAATCTTCGCCGCAAATTAGTGCGTATTGTCTTTGGTCGTGCTGATGCATGGATCCATCAAGCTGATTATAAAGACAAACCATTTAAAGAATTGGCAGGCATTACGCGTTGTATTTTTGAACTGTTCTTTGGTCGTCGCCAAAAAGTGAAAGCACCAGCAACAAGAACGAAAGCAAAAGCTTCACTCTCTGTGCAATCTATTAACGGGGATGACTAAGCATGAAAAAGAAACTGACATTAATGCTAAGCCTAACGGCAATGGCGATAGCAAGTATTAATCTTTCTCAAGCAGATACCGGAATGTTAGATCTAGGAGGAGAGCTTTTACCTGATCCAACTTCTTATACGCATTCCCCAGTACAACAAAATGCGAATAACCCGATCCAACTTGAAGAGGGCGTATTGTCTGAAGCGCGTAATATCGAAGAGCAATTAACATTGGCACAGATGGGAAGTCCATCACCTATCGTGTTATCAGGAAGAAGATTACTTTCTGGTGTGACGTTTAATATGGCGAACGATTTATTTATTGATAACGCCACATTAACGATGAAAGTGAAAGCGTCTCAAGGATTAATTCAATCTGATCAAACACTTCACTTAATGCTAAATGGTCAACCTATGGGATTTCTACCTTTAGAAGAAGGTGGGCAAGAGCATGAATATATTTTAGAAATCCCTGAAATAATGTTGACGAATGTAAATAACCTCAGCTTTCGTTTAGCCAATCGTGATGCATTGGATGAAAACCAATGTATTCCTCCATTAGCTGAAGGATTAAGTCTGGTTATTTCACCTGATTCATCATTAGATTATCGAGGTCGCTGGATTAATGGCGGGTATAGTCTGGAACGATTGCCCCTACCGTTCTTTGATCCTGACAGAATGACAGCGACCTCGTTACCCATCATATTGTCAGATAAACCTGATCATGCAGAGGTAACAACAGCAGCTATTGCTGCATCATGGTTTGGCAGTTTCAGTCATGATATTAAGCAAGTTGATTTACCTGTTTTAATGAATCAGTTACCTGAAAGTGATGGTATTTTAGTCGGCTATTCAGGACAGACTATTGCGGGTATTACACTACCTTCAGGAAATAGTGGGCAATTAACCATTGTTGATAACCCGGTCGATCCTGTTTTTAAATTATTACTGATCAGTGGTGATAATGATAAATCTCTTCGCCAAGCAGTATGGGCGTTAAACAACGGTAAATTGCCACAAAACGATCACTTAGTGGTGACTTCTCAAACGCTTGCTATGCGTAAAGATTATGATGCACCTCGTTGGTTAAATACCAATAAACCTGTTTCGTTAAGTCAAATTGCCAATGGTAGTGATGACTTTTCGCGTCAAGGTATTAACCATGCACCGAACCAGTTTTCGTTTCGTGTCTCTCCCGATCTCTTTTGGTGGGATGGTGATGCGTTACCTTTAGATTTGAAATATGTTTTCCCTCATTCGGATAAACTAAATAGTCGTCGCTCTTCATTGATTGCTTCTTTGAATAACCAATTCTTAGGTGCGTTGTATCCTGCGCGTTCAGAACCTTTAGGTATATTAAGACAATGGCTAGGAATGGAGAGTGAACAGCAAAATAGCACGCTCTATTTAAATCCTCGTCAGATCTACAGTCAGAATCAATTGCAGTTTTATTTTGACTTACGTGAACCTGAGGATGCTCCTTGTATTTTAACGGATGGCAGTAGCTTAATTAGCCAAATTGATCCGCAATCAACGCTGCAATTTAAAAATACTTGGCACTACTCAAGAATGCCGAACTTGGCTTATTTTTCAGGGGCATCATTCCCATTTAGTCGCCGTGCGGATTTTTCACAAACCACACTGCTATTACCTGAAAATCCAACAATAGAAGAGCTTTATACCTTAGTGAACTTAATGGCGAGATCAGGCTATGCCACAGGTACACCGGTTTCTCATGCATCAGTTTTCTTAGGTGCTAAAGAGCTTGAGAAAAATAATCTCTCTCAACACGATGTGTTAGCTATTGGCTCATTAAGTAGTGACGGTTTTTTACCAGCACGTTTTTCACAACAAGCTTTCTCGTTTTTAAATAAAAACGTCGAAGTCAAACCGCAATCATTGATTGATAAAGCAAAAGGTTGGATGGCTGGCGATTATTTATCTCAAAGTGATGATGCTGCAAGTTACTTATCTTCAGTGAAAGATTGGCGTGGCATGATAAGTTTTATCTCACCTTGGGCAAGCGATAGGATTGTCGTGTTAGTTACCGCGAAAGGTAATGATTCGATAAAAACCATTATCAATGACTTAAATTTAGCCCAAATAAATGCGGCGATTAAAGGCGATATCACACTTATTAGTGGTAAAGACACCGTAAAAAGTTTCCATTTAGGTGAACACTTCTCGCAAGGTGACTTACCTTTCTTACAACAATTCCTTTGGTATAGCTCTAGGCACGTCTATTTGCTGGGTCTTTTAGCGGTTGGTTTTTGTGCGTTGACGGGCTTCGTGACTTATTACTGGTTACAACGTCGTTCAACTCGTCGTTTACATCAGATATCACAGCATCGTTCAGACAAATAAGGGGGATATGGGATGAAAAATCACGCACTTAATATCATCGTTCAAGTCATCTATGCAGGTTGCATTCTAGGGGCTTCAAGCCAAGTACAAGCAACCGCAGTTGAGGCAAATACAACAGCAACTGATCCAAGTATTGTCAGTTCTCTTATTGAACAAGCTAATTATTGGCATGGTAGAGCGCACGATGAACGTGCAGTAGAAGCATTGCAAAAAGTTTTGATTATGGAAAGCAATAATCAGGATGCACTGTATTTAATGGCATTCTTTACTGCACAACAAGGTAATGAAAAACAAGCAACTTATTGGCGAGAAAAACTTGCGCAAATTGCACCGCAAGATCCACGAATTGAAGGATTAAAAAACATCCGTTCATCACAATTTAGTGAACAACAATTAGGATATGCCAGAGAGTTAGCGAAAAAGGGGCAACACGAAGAAGCGATAAAAGCGTACCAACGTTTATTTGTGAGCAGTGAGCCACCTGAAACACTGGTGTTAGAATATTATCAAACGATGGCAGGTGTACCGGCAATGTTGCCTCAAGCCATTACGGGATTAAAGCAACGTGCTGCATTGATGCCTGATAATAAAGAAACGCAAAAAGCATTAGGATTAACACTGACTTATAACGAAGAGACTCGTCGTGAAGGGATAACTATTTTAGGGAATATCTCGGGTGATGAGTCGGCCAAAAAAGGTCTGCGTCAAGCACTGTTATGGTTGAATGTTCGCCCTGATGATGAAGTGTTATATAAAACTTATTTGCAAGCAAACCCGAACGATAAAGCGGTTGCAGAGCATTTCCAAGGTGCTATTCAAGGTAATGCACGCCAAGCAGGTTATACCGCATTAAACAAAGGAAAATTGAAAGAAGCCGAAGGTTATTTTAAACAAGCTTTGGCGTCAGATAACAATGATGCGCAAGCCTTAGCAGGTTTAGGCTATATCGCATTACGTTCAGGTGATTTAACCACCGGTCAGCGTTTATTAAATCAAGCTGCGCAATCGGGTGGCGAACAAGGCAGTAAATGGAAGCAACAAGCGGAAGATGCGGGTTTTTATGCACAATTACGCAACGCACAACAACGCGCTAAACAAGGAAATATTCAACAAGCTATTGAACAATTAGCCCCATTAACCAGTGCTTCAGGTGAAAAAGGGTTATCAGCCAATTTATTACAAGCTGACTTATTGCGAAAGCAAGGTAATTTACCGGCTGCCCACCAATTGCTGTCAGGGCTTTATCAGCAAAATAGTCGTAATGAAAAAGTGATTTCTGCTTATTACTATTTATTAGTTCAGGAAGGACAGAATACGAAAGCAGAACAATTACTGGCTCAACAATCTGCTTCTTTGCGTCAAAAATTGACTGCGAATACCGATCCTTCTGAGAAATTACGCCGTGAAGCGCAAAAAGCATTAGAAAGTGGTAATCGTGTTCAAGCAAGACAATTACTTTTACAAGCACAGCGTAAAAACCCGCAAAATAACTGGGTTTACCTTGATTTAGCACGCTTAATGACGGCTGATGGCAATAGTGTTGGTGCAAAAAATATTATTTCACAGCTACAAAACCGCAGAACAAGAGATTCTGATTATGTGGCATCTCTATTTTATGTTGAGCAAAAAGAGTGGGATAAAGTTTTTAACTTACTCAGTAGCCATAATCAACAAACTGAAGCTGAAAAAGAGTTATTACAGCGTGCTCGTTTCCATCGCCAACTTGCGCAAGCTGACCATTATCGTCAGGCTGGAAACCTTGTGGCCATGCGTAATATTTTACGTCCATTAATTAATCAAGTTGCTGATTATCCAAATGATGTGGGTGAATTAGCAGAGAAATTAGTTAACAGTGGATTAAACGATGAAGCGTTACAATTAGTTGAAAGTGATATTGCAAAAGGCACTAAAGGCTCGGTAGGTAACTATGCAAGTCACATCAACGTTCTCAATGAGTTAGGCCATTATACACAGGCATCTAGCTTGATTAATGATCCCGCTTTACAACAAGAAACACCGATTGTTGAGAAAAAACGTTTAGAAGTTGCCACTAAAGTTGCGCAAGCCGATAGCTTACGTGAAAAAGGCGAAATTAAAGCGGCTTACGACATGTTAGTCATTGCTTTAAAAGCATCACCTAATGATCCCGATTTATTAATGGCATTAAGTCGTGTTTATTTAGCGCAATCAATGCCTGAACAATCAAACAAAATTCTTTCTTACTTAGAAAAAGAGCAAGGAAAAGATAGCAAATTAATCCAAGCTCAAATTGAAGTGGCATTAGCACAGAAAGATGGAAGAAAAGCACAGCAGTTGTTGCAGCAAATTCCTTCATCTTCACAACCAGCTTATTTATTACAAGCCGCGCAAATTGCGCAATTAAATGGTGAAAATCGTAAAGCATTAACGTTACTGCGTAGTGCGCAATGGCAAAACAGTGATAGCACATTAAAAACCTCTGTCGGCCAATTAAGTACGTTAGGAGGCAGTGATAATCCTGCTATTGCGGGTTCTATCTATGAACGTAAAGAGATGGCATCGGTTCAACGTTCTATTCGTGAGCTAGAAGAGAAAGTCTCACCTTGGGTACAGGGTGGTGTAGCTATACGTCATCGTAATGGTGATAAAGGATTATCTAACGTCACCGAAATTTCAGCACCAATGAGTATTTCAAGTGTACCTGGTGAAGAATTCCGTTGGGAATTTAGTGTTAACCCAGTTTCAATGACCAGTGGTTCGGTTTCAGGAGAAAGAGCTAACCGCTTTGGTACTGGTCAGCTTCAACATGCTGAACGCTTTGCTAAGAATAGCGATAACCATGATGAGAAAAACAAAATTAATGCCGATGAAGCAGGTAGCCAACGTGCTTCAGGTGTTGAATTAGGACTGCGTTTATCAGACAAGGATGTCAGCTTTGATGTGGGCTCAACGCCATTAGGTAAAGATACTGCAACGGTTGTCGGTGGCCTCACATATTCACCTCAAATTAGCCAAAATGGCCAACTAACACTGACCGCAGAGCGCAGAGCCATAAAAGATAGTCTACTTTCTTATATGGGGCGTACTGATCCAATGACTGGCGAAAGTTGGGGCCGTGTAACTCGTAACGGCGCTAAAGTTCAATATGCTTGGGATGATGGAAAAATAGGTGCTTATGCTGGTGGTGGTTTCTATAACTACGAAGGTAAAAGTGTTGCGAGTAATGATGAAGTGAAAGCGTGGATTGGCACTTATGCTAAGTTCTATAAAGATGATCAACAAGAAGTAAAAGCGGGTGTGCATGTTGATTATATGAACTTTAGAAATAACCAAAACTACTTCTCTCTAGGACACGGTGGCTACTTTAGCCCACAAGATTATGTGTCTGTTTCATTGCCTGTTGCTTATACCCGTCGTTTTGAAAAAGGCGAAGTCTCATTAAATGGTGCAATAGGGATACAAAGTTACAAACAGAAAGGTAGCGATTATTTCCCAACACATGGTTATATGCAAAACGCATTAAATAAAAAGAATGCGAGCGATCCTCGTATTAAATCTCAGTACGAAGAAGAAGACGAAACGAATTTTACTTACAGATTAGGTTTAGACGCGAAATATTATTTAAACAAAGAAACCGAGTTAGGTGTCAGCTTATCGCATGATACATCGGGTGATTATGCTGAAGATAATATGTGGTTACACTTAAAATATACCCCAGACTTCCTGTCTAAATAATTAAGGAGACAAATAATGAATAAGCATGACAGTGATATCTTACAATTACCTTTTGAAAGTGGCTGGCAAGATCTAACTCAATTATTATTTTTTCAAATCTTAAATGACAATGATATTTCTACTGCTGGAAATAAATTAAGGAACATAGGTAAAGATATTGCCTTACGTTATCCTTTACCTGAAAGCGAAAATATTCAATTACTTGAATCACATATTAATCGCGTATTAACACTATTTAAATGGGGTTTTGTCACGATATCTCCTGCAATGAGCGAACTTTTACTGGTTCATTGTGCATGGCCTCATTTTACGCAAAGCCAAGATGATGGTCAGTGGCGTGTTGCAAGTGCCGGTGTTTTAGAAGGGTTATATGAAGGCTGGTTAACGGATCAAGGTGGTAATGCCAAGATGCAAGTACATCGTCAACCTACTGATGCAAAAGATGTCTTTATTTTCCGCTATGCGCATAACTCATCAGCCGAATAATAATATATATGCTTTATTGATGAGCATAGGAGGTCAAAAATGAATGAAATGATATTTAATGATGATAATTCTAAATGCTTATTAATAAAGCAATTTACTAATAATGTTTTCATGATGTTAGTAACAGATATTAATGGCATCATTATTTATGCAAATGAAAAATATTGCGAATTTAATAATGTTCACTTTGAAAATATAAAAGGTAAAAAATACAGCTTATTTGACTTAGTTGATGAGAATCAAATTAATTATTGTGTAAATGGTAATAATGATAATAAGGGAGTATATCGATTAGAAGCCAAAAGAAATAACGATACAAAAAAAGATATATGGGAAGATATTAGTATTATTCCTGTTTTTGATGAAAGTAATTTAATTTCTCACTATGTGTTTATTAGCTTAGATATTACTGATAAGGTAGAGCTAAGAAACGAGTTGTTTAATAAAAGCTATATTGACTCATTAACTGGAATATCTAATCGATTAAGTATTGTTGAAAAAATCGAAAATGAACGCTTAAATATTTCACAGCCATCTTCATTTTGTCTTGGTATTATAGATTGCGATAAATTTAAATCTATTAATGATCAATTCGGGCATCATGCAGGCGATAAGGTATTGTGTGAAATATCAAAACGATTGTCACAGTTAGAAAATAGTGAAGTCTATTGTGGGCGGCTTGGTGGCGATGAATTTGCTGTGCTTTTCCCTAAAGGATTACGTTCTTGTTCTGTGATTTTGTTAGAAATAATAGAATCACTTTGGAAATCAATGGAAAAGCCCATCGATATTAATTCGGATTTTATGTTAACCCCTTCAATTAGTTTAGGTATTGCTGAATATCCTAAAGATGGAAAAACATTATCTGAATTATTAAAATCTGCAGATGAAACACTTTATTCTATAAAAGAAATGGGTGGTAACAAATATGGATTTTATTCCGGATTTTAAATAAAAGATTTTAAATAGAAAGTTTTTTAGTAAAGATATATTAAAAATAACGTTATCTCTTTTTAACGAAGAGGGAGATGACTGTTTTTAAAATATATCTAGCATTCCTGATGAAATATAAGCGTAAATTTAAAATAATACTAAATATTAGTTTTAGATAAATATCTATTAGAGGATTTTATTATGATGAAAGCGGTTATCCCTGTTGCTGGATTAGGTACTCGTATGTTACCTGCAACAAAATCAATTCCTAAAGAAATGCTGCCAATCGTTGATCGCCCTTTAATTCAATATATTGTTGAAGAGTGTGCTCAGGCAGGTGTTGAGGAAATTATTTTAGTGACTCACTCTTCTAAAAATTCAATTGCGGATCACTTTGATACCAGCTTTGAATTAGAAAATATGCTGGAACAGCGTATTAAAAATAAATTATTAGAAGAAGTGCGATCAATTTGCCCTGACAATGTCAAAATTGTTCAAATTCGCCAAGGCCATGCTTTAGGTTTAGGTCATGCAATTTGCTGTGCACGTCCAGTTATCGGTAATAATCCATTTATTGTTTTACTGCCAGATGTTTTATTAAATGCACACTATTGTGATCCTCAACATGATAATTTATCAGCAATGATAAAACGTTTTGAAAAAACAGAACGTAGCCAAATTATGGTTGAACCTGTGCCAATGAGCCAAGTGCAACAATATGGTGTTGTAGATTGTGAAGGGGTTTTCTGTCCTCAAGGTAATTGGGCGCCTATTCGTCGTATCGTAGAAAAACCAAATCCTGAAGATGCGCCTTCTAATCTTTCTGTTGTTGGCCGTTACGTTTTTTCTGAAGCTATCTGGGAATTATTAGATGGTCTACCAGCTGGCGTAGGTGGTGAAATTCAATTAACGGATGCGATTGATTTGTTATTGAAAAAAGAAGTCGCTGAAGCATATACCTTAGTGGGTAAATCACATGACTGTGGTAATAAGCTAGGATATATGAAAGCCTTTGTTGAATATGGCCTACATAATTCTGCGTTAAAAGAAGAATTTACTTCTTGGATGCAGGACTTTTGTGAAAAAACATTGTTACCCAAAACAGAAGTCATAGAAGAAGATGAAGTAAGTGAAGCACAAAAGATAGTTGCTATCTTTTGAGTTTATCTTGAAATAATATGCAATATGCCGACCGAACTAAGATAGCGGTCGGCAATAGCAGGAGAGAAAGGCAATGTCTTTTAGGCACTTATCTCGTTGTAATTTTCTATTTTCCACCTTTTTTATTTTAGGTTTGTTGCTTATGGTTTCACCCTCAATACAGGCAGCAGATACTCAAATAGGATGGCAACAGTTTAAAGAGCGCTATATTAAGGATGATGGGCGAGTTATAGACAGCGCTAACAAAAATATTTCACACTCTGAAGGTCAAGGCTATGGCATGTTAATGGCTGTGATGAGTGATGATCATGAAACATTTAATAAGTTATGGCGCTGGACAGCAGCTTCTCTTTATCGTGGCGATTTAGGTTTATTTAAATGGCGTTATGAGCCTGAAAATAGTGAACATACCCCTGATCCTAATAATGCGACAGATGGTGATATCTTAATTGCGTGGGCATTATTAAAAGCTGGCGAAAAATGGAATGATGAAAGTTACCTTTCAGCTTCTGATTCTATTCAACACGCTATTTTGGAACATACCTTAATTAAGACAAAAAATTATACCGTTCTTTCACCCGGTATTAATGGCTTTAAAACGCCAGAAGAAATTATTATTAACCCATCCTATTTTATTTTCCCAGCATGGAAAGATTTTTACCGCACAAGCCAAGATGTTCGCTGGAAAGCGTTAATTAATGATAGCCAGTCTTTACTTAGAAACATGCGATTTGGTGAATATCAATTACCAACAGACTGGGTAAGTTTATATCCAGATGGAAAGATAGAACCGAGTGAAAAATGGCCTGCACGATTTAGCTTTGACGCAATACGTATTCCGCTTTATTTAGCTTGGGCACATGATGAATTAGCGCTACAACCTTTTGTGCAGTTTTGGCAGCAATTTGATCGTTATAAAACCCCAGCTTGGGTAAGTATTGATGCTCAAGAGTGCGCTGAATATAACCTTACTCCCGGCATGATGGCGGTGAGAGATTTAACGATGAAAACACCTATTGAAGATGTCGATTTAAGTAAAGATACGGATTATTATTCTTCCGCTTTACATTTATTAGCGGCCTTTGCTCAAAACGGGCAATAAGTATATTTAATTAATTTGAATGATAGATAGCTTAAATTCCTTTTAATACAGAAAGGTATTAAGTTATCTATTTTTTTATATTGATAGTGCTAAAAAAATAACTTTATAAATTATTTATACTTATTCGATTCTAATAAGTTAATAGTAACTTGTTATCTCTATATTTTTGTAACACTATGTTTTTAAACAATAAACAAACTTTAAACTATGATCTGAAAATAATTTATTTGATGATATTTATGCTAAAGTTATCTCAGTAATTTGGTAGTGTTATTAATATAATTTCTCATCAATAATAGAATAGAGGTGAATAAATGAAAGTTTCAGCACGCAATCAGTTAGTTGGTAAAGTTGTTGATATTATTGAAGGTGCCGTTAATAGCGAAGTGATTTTATCTTTAGCCCATGGAGAGAAGCTTGCCACAATTATTACTAAAGAGAGCTGTGACAGTTTAAAGATCAAAAAAGATGGCGAAGCAATTGCCATTATTAAAGCGCCGTGGGTTGTTTTAGCACTGCCTGATTGCGGTTTAAATTTCTCTGCACGTAACCAATTTTTAGGTAAAGTAACTCAAATCGCACAAGGTGCGGTGAACTCTACCGTTCATTTAGAAACAGCTAAAGGTTTAGAACTGACAGCTGTTATTACAAATGAAAGCTTACAAGAGATGAAACTGGCAAAAGGTAGTGATGTTTTAGCGTTAGTGAAAGCATCAAGTGTGATTGTTGCGACACGCAAATAATTGCAAGTTTATTTCTTGAAATAAAGAAAGAGGCTAAATATTTAGCCTCTTTCTTTTTGATATTAATTATCTGTACTACCTGCAACTTTAAGTTTGTTATAGATATAATTTTTATAACTGTTAACTAATTTCTCGTCTTCACAGTCATTTAATTTACCTTCACATAAATGGCGCATTTGAATGTTTGCTTTGTAGAAAGGAGATAATGGCAAACGAGCACGCTCCAGTATCATGCCACCTAAGAAGCTAATATCCGTTAACTCACCCGTTGAAAGTGACGCACCTTGCGTTAGGTTGTCTCTCAATGTGAATTGAGTGATATGTGCGGGGTTAGTAAATGGTGACTGGTAATTATTTAGCTCAATATTAGGTTGATGATCACCAAAATAGAGAAACATTGTCGGTTTTTCTCTTTGGGCGACAAAATTAGAGAAATCTTTAATTGCCGGATCACTGGTAATTATTTTTTCCATATAGTGGCTAAATTTACCCGGTGCATTACTGCTTTCTGTATGACCTGCAATTTGGTACATATCTCTGTGTGATTCGTCATAAGGGCCATGTTCATACATAGTTAATGAGAATATGAACAAGGGTTTGTCTGTACGTTTCTTCAGTACCTCTTCAACGTAACCCAGCATATCTACTGTCGATATCTTCCAGAGGTTTTCCTCTAATGTTCCCGGGTAGCCAAGCTCCTGAGGTTGAATGATTTCATCAATTCCCATTTTTTCATAAGCGTAACCTGCATGGTAAGCACTACGATTAAACGGGGTGAGTAAAACAGTGTAATAACCTTCAGCTTTTAGTTGGCGGAATAAACTTTCATTAAGATTATCGACAACAAAATAGAATACGGAGTTTTTGCGTGCACCGAAATCATCCGTATTTAGCCCTGTTAATACAGAAAATTCAGAAAGCCAAGTACCACCACCAAAGGTTTGTACACGTAAAGGGCTTTGTGCACTCACACCTTCATCTTTTTGGAACATAAATAAATCAGGCAGTGCAACATCTGTATTAAATTGATAAATATGAGGGTTAACTGTCGATTCCTGTAATAAAACGACAATGTCAGGTTTTATGTCTGTTTGTGTTTCTGGTAATACGGTTTTATTTGCTTGTTCAAGGAAGTAATCCGCATTTTCCTTGAAATAAGGAGGGTGATAAGCCGTTTGGTAACCAGACATGATTAAATTAGTGACAGTACCTCGTCCACCCGGAAGTGTGCCTTCCCATTCAGACTGCCATTTTTCTACGGTGAAATGGATAGTGGTAAACCCAATGACTATTAAGAGTAGGCTACTTATACGCAAGGCTGGGCGTGATTTTTGGGAAAAACGCCAAGCGATGGACATATTGATAAGAAGCCATATTAGCATCGCAATCAATGCAACACCGGCTTCCCAATAATGGCCTAATGTCCCTAAATTCGAGCTATCAAAAGCTAAATCAAAGTCAGAGAACATTAATGTTTCTTTGTAATAATGGACTTTGAGCTGATTAATAAACTTAGTTATCAGGAAGAGTGTACCGGTGGTAATAGCCGAAAATAAGACTCGAGCAGATAAAATAAAGCAAAGAGAAAAAAGAATAAAATAAGCACCTACTGAAAGAAGTGCAGTATAAATAAACGTTATTTTCTCAAAAACAATAAAGAGTGAGGCTATAAGAATAAGTGCAAGATATGCACTTCCTAATATTTTTTTCATATCTCTTCCGAGTATAGCGATAAAGAATAAAGGGGTATTTTACAAATATTGTAGGCGATAACCTTAAATAGGCTAAATAAATTTATTTAGCCTAAATTAACATCTGTATTTAGAATAACCCTTTGTCTCGTAAAATATGAAGATCTTTTTTGCGGCGAGTAAAACCCGTACGATCAAAATATTCTAAAATTTGCACTGCTAATTTACGCCCAACGGATAATTCATCACGGAAATCCGCGGCGGTAACACTGCCATTGCTTTCATTATATTTCACAATGATAGATGCAAATTTTTCTATTGTTTGGTGTGTATAGTAGCGATCGGCAATAATCGGAATAATTAAACCTAATTGCGCTGCTTTACGTAATAATGAGCGGATCACCTTCTCATCATTTTTCATTTCATTGGCTAGATCACGTACCCACCAAGGTTCAGATTGTTCAAAGTAGGCTTTGGCATTTTGCCATAGCGCATCTTGTTCTGGAGAAAAAGCAAGACCATGAGTTGGGAGATGAAGCCAACCACGACTTTGGCTAATAGCACCTTCTTTACGTAATTGATCTATTAAGTGATAGACCAATTCATCATGATAAGTCGGTAGTGCCATCCGTTTTAAACGAGAACGACCCACACCCATTTGGTCATTATGTTGTTGGTGATATTCCTCAAGGGTATCGAGTAATTTCTGTTTTGCATTATCAGCATTTTCTTTAGAAAGAATAACGCCTGCAACGCTGACTAAATCAAAGGTTTCTAATAACTGAGTTAGCGCACTCTCAGTTAATTGCTGAGCCCAAGCAAACTGACTTAGAGGAAGTTCACCTTTTGGTAAACATAACGCTAAATTGGCACTAACGTTGTCTGCGCTATCAAGTTGGTGTAACCAAGTTAAGAACTGAGCTTGTCGTTTACCTCTACGTGGCGAGTGTAAATGTAAGACTTTCGCTGCGGCTAAAGTGCGTTGAGCACTGATATCGCGCAAAATAAGTCTGTCGTTATCCACCAGCCAAAGGGATTCATCAAGAATAAGCTCTGCTAACTGTGGTGTTTCATTAGCATCATTTAAAAGAGCAACACGACCTGTAATATGGCGTGTACCGTGGTGAATATGCACAGGCTGCCAATGCTTTAAAGGTTCATCTCCAATTAAACTGACTAATATTTTATGAGATTGATAGTTAGGTGCTTGAGAAAGTAACCAATCACCACGAGAGACGTTTTCTTTACTGACATCCCCTGTGATATTAATTGCAATACGATGACCTGCCCCCGCGCTCTCTACGGGCTGATTTTGTGCATGTAAGGCTCTTATTCTTACTGGTTTATCTGCGCCAGTTAGCCAAAAGGTATCACCAACAGAGATTTGTCCTGCAAGTGCGGTACCCGTGACAACTAAACCAGCCCCTTTAATGCTAAAAACACGGTCTATTGCTAAACGAAAACGCTTATGCCATTGAGGGTGTTGTTGCTCTTGCTGATGCAACTCAACAAGGTAGTTACGAAGCGCTGGAATACCTTCACCAGAAGGGGCTGAGGTGACAAAAATATCAGGTTGTTGCCAGCCTAAATTGGCTAATACATCGATTGTTTGTGAACGGACTTCTTCAATTCGCTCAGGTGTAACGCGATCTGCTTTGGTGAGAATAACGGTAACTTGAGGACAGCCAGCAAGACGTAAAATAGAAATATGTTCGATGGTTTGGGCCATAACGCCATCGTCACAAGCCACAATTAATAGTGCATGAGAGATCCCACCAACACCTGCGAGCATATTTGAAAGAAATTTCTCATGGCCGGGAACATCCACAAAACCAATTGAGGTTCCATCATCTTGACGCCAATAGGCATAACCTAAATCAATGGTCATGCCTCGTTTTTTCTCTTCAGGTAAATGGGTCGTATCTACCCCAGTAATGGCCTGTATAAGAGTGGTCTTTCCGTGGTCTACGTGACCTGCTGTCGCAAAAATCATAGTAAAAGTGCCTGTATTAATGCATTTTCATCCTCAAGACAGCGCAGATCAAGCCACAGGCGACCATCAGTAATTCGACCAATAATTGGCTTTTCTAAATTACGCCAATGCGCAGCTAGCGCATCTAACTGGCTACCTTTTCCATCTTTGGCTTCAAAGGTAAGTGCTGCACTCGGTAAACTTTCAATAGGTAACGAACCACTGCCTATTTGAGAAGCACATGAGGATATCGTGATATGGTAGTTATCCCCATAATATGCCTGAAAATGAGGCAATAACCGTTGCGCCATATCATTAATTTCTGTTTGTGTCCGAGTTAACAAACGTAATGTCGGAATTTCAACAGCCATTTTTTCAGGTTGCTGATAAAGGCGTAATGTGGCGCCTAAAGCAGCTAATGTCATTTTATCAACACGTAATGCACGCTTTAAAGGATGGCGCTGAATAGCCTCAATCCACATTTTTTTACCAAGGATTATCCCTGCTTGTGGGCCACCTAACAGTTTATCGCCAGAGAAGGTGACAAGGTCGATGTCTTGTTGCAGATAATCTTGTGGCATTGGCTCTGAAGGTAAACCTAAGGCTGCTAAATTAGTCATTGAGCCACTGCCTAAATCGATAGCGGTTGGTAAGTTCATCTCTTTACCAAGCGTAGCAAGTTCATCGCCATGCACTTCAGCTGTAAAGCCTTGAATACAATAATTGCTAGTATGAACTTTCATTAGCAAACCCGTATTTTCATTAATGGCGTTACGATAATCTTTAAGGTGAGTTCGGTTTGTTGTACCGACTTCTTTGAGTGTACAGCCTGCTTGTGTCATTACATCAGGGATACGAAAAGCACCACCTATCTCAACTAATTCACCGCGAGAAACAACAACCTCTTTATTTGGGGCCACTGTTGCAAGCATCAGTAAAACAGCTGCTGCGTTGTTATTTACGATACAGGCATCTTCTGCTCCTGTTAATTCACATAACAAGTCAGCGATAGCGCGATCACGGTGTCCTCTTGAAGCACCATCGAGAGAATACTCTAAGGTTGCTGGTGAACGCATAACTTGGCTAACGGCTTCAATGGCGGATTCTGCCATTAATGCACGCCCTAGATTGGTGTGTAAAACGGTACCTGTTAAATTGAAAACAGGTTTAATCGAGGATTTTCGTTGTAATGTAATGCGATTTTTTAATTCATCAGCCCAATGGTTGTGCCATTGTGGTAACTCGTTTTCTTGACGAATAATGATACGCGCTTCTTCTTGTAACTTTCGTAAATGCTCTGCAATAAATGTCTGACCATAAGAAGTTACAAGGGCTTGAATGTCTGCTTGGTGCAGTAACTTATCAATAGATGGCAGTTGGCTATAAAGTGAGCGCGTATCATTTGTCATGCTAATACCTAATTATTATTCATTTGGGAACAGGAATGGATTAATGCTACTACGAGCAAAGCCTTCTTCTTCCATTTTTGCATCAAGAACAATAGACGCTAAATCATCAGCGACAGCATCCACATTGGCATCTTTTTCTTGATATAAAATTTTCAGATAGCTTCCACAATCACCACAGCTTTCTGCTTTCACTGGGGCATTTTCACTGTCTAAAGACCAGTAATTTAATTTGCCTGTTAATTCACAGTTAGTGCATTTAATGCGTACGACATGCCACTGTGTTTCACATAAATTACAGTGTAAATAGCGTAAACCTTGTGTTGTGCCGATTTGTACCATGCTTGCCACTGGCATACTGTTACAAACTGGGCAGAATTGACGATTTTCACCGTATTCTGTTTTAGCTTTACCCGGAATATTTGCTGCTAATTGTGCCCAGTAAAGAGACAGTGCTGCCCAAATAAAGACAGATTTATCTGCTGAGACTTTTGAATATTCATCATTAAGTAATGCTGTTGCCATCTCTTCTAATTCAGTTTCAGAAGCTTTAGAGAGATTTTCTAAAGTGATAGTGGCACTTTCAGGCACAACTGGACGTAATTCAGCAATAATCGAGGCTAATAAAGCATGCCAATGTTTACTGCGTTTAAATGTTTTTCTATCTAAAGGCGCTACGCCGACTTGTTGTGCAAGGAGTGGAGCAAGATCAATGACAAGTGGATTGTCATGAAGTGCTTTTTCTTGAGCCTTGACAATTTCTGCAGCAAATTCAAGGTAGTCTGCGAAGGGGTTATCTTTTGCTAGTGTTTGAAAACGTTCAGCACGACGTTGATAAAGGTTTTTCAGATTAGGGAATAATACGGGTGGAATGAAACTGATCCCTTTTTCTGATTGCTCTTTACCTAATTGCTCTTTAGGAACGATGCGAATACTCATAACGTTCTATCTTCCTATTATCATAAATTTTATAGTGAATACCCACAGGGTTTGGCTTCAGAATAAATCAAATACAGATACGAAGCCATGACAGTGGGTAATAATAGCGTGATTTTATTGTTTTTTACGTCTTAAAATCAGACGTAAATTGAATAAAAAACGGAGGCTTACAAGCCTCCGTTTGTTCAGAAATACGCTTTAGGGCATTATTTCTCTGACTGCTTTTCGGCTTCTTTTTTCTCTTCTTCGAGAATTTCACGATACCAACGAGGGTGGTGCTTTTTAGCCCAACCACGAGTTACCCAGCCTTCAATCATGCTACGAATTGAACCTTTCACCCAGAATGCTGCATAAGCGTGAACAAATACGGTGATTATCAGTAAGATTGCTGATAATGAGTGAACTAATAAGGCAATTCGGATCACTGGGATCGAGAAATACTCTGCGAAATAAGGACGCCAAATAATAACACCACTGACTGTTAGTAAGATCAGGCTGATACTTAATGTCCAGTAAATGCCCTTCTGACCTAAGTTGTAGTGGCCAATATCGCCAGCTTCTTCATTTTGCAGTACTTTATGAATGTTTTTAGCCCAGACTAAGTCATCTTTATCAATAAAGTTGTGCTTCAGATATCTGAAGAACATAAAGAGAAAGAGGAACGCCATCACGCTACCCACGAATGGGTGTAACAAACGCGACAGTTCTGGTGTACCTAAAATATTCATGAACCAGTTCAGAGATGGGAAGAAGAAACCCAATCCGCTGATAGCAGTAAATAGAAATACAATCACTACTAACCAATGGTTAATACGCTCAGAAGCGGTGTGGCGAAGAATTTTATCGCCTTTCTTCTTCATCATTTCTGCTCCTCCTTATTCACAGAGGTCTGTGTTTTAGAAGATGCTTCCATCTCTTTGAGCGCTTCTTCTTCATCTTCTTCAGTTGTACGGTTTGGACCGACACCTAAATAGTGGAAAATAGCACCCGCGAAGGTTGCGGCAAAACCAACGGCAGCCAATGGTTTCCAGATACCTTTCCAGAATTTAACCGTAGAGCTAATTTCAGGGTTTTCTGGTAAACCGTGGTACAGATTTGGTTTGTCAGCATGATGGAGAACATACATCACGTGTGTACCACCCACACCTTGTGGATCGTAAAGACCAGCGTTGTCGTAACCACGAGTTTGCAGTTCAGAAACACGCTCATTAGCAAGATTAATCATGGCTTCTTTCGAACCAAAATGAATCGCGCCTGTTGGGCAAGTTTTCACACATGCAGGCTCTTGACCGACTTCGACACGGTCAACACATAACGTACATTTGTAAGCACGGTTATCTTCTTCATTAATGCGAGGCACATTGAAAGGACAACCTGCAATACAATAACCACAACCAATACAGTGTTCTGATTGGAAATCAACAATACCGTTAGCGTATTGAATGATTGCGCCTTCTGCTGGACAGGCTTTTAAACAGCCTGGATCAGCACAGTGCATACAACCATCTTTACGAATTAACCATTCCAGTTTGCCGTTCTCTTCAACTTCAGAGAAACGCATCACTGTCCATGATTTCGCGGTTAGGTCAGTTGGGTTATCGTAAACACCGACGTTAGTGCCAATTTTATCGCGAATATCGTTCCATTCAGAACAAGCAACCTGACAGGCTTTACAGCCGATACAGGTTGTTACGTCGATAAGTTTTGCCACTTCTTCCTTGTAATCCCGCACCTGAGGCGCGGGAGTAAGGGAATTGGTAGCAGAGCGACGAATAATGTCTTGGGATTGCAGTGACATAATTTATCTCCTTACACCTTTTCCACATTAACAAGGAACGCTTTAAACTCAGGCGTTTGTGTATTCGCATCACCAACGAATGGCGTTAATGTATTCGCAATAAAGCCTTTCACTGCAACACCTTCAAAGCCCCAGTGAATAGGAATACCAATGGTATCCACTTTGCGTCCATCAACATCAAGGGTTCTAATACGTTTAGTGACCACTGCTTTCGCTTTGATATAACCACGTTTTGAGCTGACTTTAACGGTATCGCCTTGAACAATGCCTTTTTCTGCGGCTAAACGCTCACCAATTTCAATAAATTGTTGAGGCTGAATAATCGCATTTAAGCGCGCGTGTTTAGTCCAGAAGTGGAAATGTTCTGTCAGACGATAAGTCGTACCGACATATGGGAAATCTTCTGCTTTACCCATATCTTTCCAGTCATCTTTAAAGATACGCGCTGCTGGGTTTGAAACCACATTTGGATGCAGTGGGTTAGTACCCAATGGTGTTTCAATTGGCTCATAGTGTTCAGGGAATGGGCCTTCTGCCATCTTATCGATAGCAAACAGACGTCCCATACCTTCCGGCTGCATAATAAATGGACCAACATCAGAACCCGGTGCAGCGTTGCTATAGTCAGGTACATCAATACCTGTCCATTTGCTGCCATCCCATTCGATTAATTTACGTTTAGGATCCCATGGTTGACCTTGTGGGTCTGCCGATGCGCGGTTATAAATAATGCGACGGTTAAGAGGCCATGCCCATGCCCAACCTAATGTATTACCCAATCCTGATGGATCTGAGTTATCACGGTTGGCCATTTGGTTACCTTTCTCTGTCCAGCTACCGGCGAAGATCCAACAGCCACTTGCTGTTGTACCATCATCACGTAACTGAGCGAACGAGCTAAGCAGTTGACCTTTTTTTAGAATGATATTGCCATCAGCGTCTTTTAAATCGACTAATGCTCTACCATTACTTTCTTGTGCCACTTCTGCCGATGTTGGATTATCAGGATCAAAGTAATCCCAAGTCATATTCAACACCTGCTCTGGCATCGCGCCACCTTCTTCTCTATAGAGTTGGCGTAAACGATGGAAAATACCTGATAAAATCTCAGCATCAGGGATAGCAACACCTGGGGCATCACCACCTTTCCAGTGCCACTGTAACCAGCGACCAGAGTTAACGATAGAACCGTCTTCTTCTGCGAAACAGGTTGTTGGCAGACGGAAGACTTCTGTCTGGATATCTGCTGTTTTAACGTCGTTCTCTTCACCGTGGTTCTGCCAGAAACATGAAGTTTCAGTGTTTAGCGGATCCATTGTGATAAGGAATTTCAGTTTTGATAATGAACGAACAACTTTGTTCTTATTCGGGAACGATGCAACTGGGTTAAAGCCTTGGCAGATATAGCCGTTGACTTCACCTCTATCCATCATGTCGAAGTATTGTAGAACGTCGTAAGGTTTGTCCCACTTAGGTAACAGTGAGAAGCCCCAATCATTATCACGTTGAGCATTATCGCCATAGAATGTCTTCATCATACTGACGAAGAATTTAGGATAATTGCCCCAGTAGTTAACTTGTCCCGGTACTGTCGCTTTTGGCGTATTCGCAGCTAAGTAGGTTTCTAATGAAGTCTGCTTTTCAGAAGGCAGAGTCATATAGCCTGGTAAGCTTTGAGATAATAGACCGAGGTCAGTTAAGCCTTGAATATTGGAGTGACCACGTAGTGCGTTAACACCGCCACCAGCCATACCCATATTACCTAACAGTAATTGGATCATTGCCATGGTACGAATGTTTTGGGCACCAACGGTATGTTGAGTCCAGCCTAATGCATACAGGAAAGAAGCTGTTTTATCTTTCGCCGCTGTTTCAGCAATATATTCACAGACTTTTAAGAAATCGTCTTTTGGTGTACCACAAATCTGAGTAACCACATCAGGCGTATAACGGCTAACGTGTTGTTTTAACAGATTCCAGACACAACGAGGATGTTGTAATGTGGTATCGCGTTTTGCGAAACCATTTTCATCCATCTCGTAGTTCCAAGTGGTTTTATCGTATTTACGTTTTTCTGCATCATATCCGCTGAATAAACCATCATCAAAATGGTAGTCTTCACGGACAATCAAGCTAGCATTGGTATAAGCCTCAACGTATTCTTTTTGATATTTCTTATTTTCGAGCAGATATAAGATAACGCCCGATAAGAACGTAATATCAGTACCAGAACGGATAGGCGTATAGAAATCCGCAACAGCCGCAGTACGGGTGAAGCGAGGATCAATAACAATGAGCTTGGCGTTATTATGGATTTTAGCTTCCATCGCCCAGCGGAATCCCACAGGGTGTGCTTCTGCCGCATTACCGCCCATAACGACGATAAGGTTGGCATTTTTCATATCAACCCAGTGGTTGGTCATCGCACCGCGACCAAATGTTGGAGCAAGACTTGCTACCGTTGGTCCGTGTCAGACACGCGCTTGGTTATCGACAGCTAGCATCCCAAGAGCTCTTGAGAATTTCTGAGTTAAAAACCCAGTTTCGTTGCTTGCTGCTGAGGCGCAAAGCATACCGGTTGTTAACCAACGGTTGACTTCTACACCTTCTTTATTGAATTTCTGGAAGTTGGCATCGCGGTCTTTTTTGATTAAGCGCGCAATCCTGTCAAACGTTTCTTCCCATGAGAGTTTTACCCATTTATCCGAGCCGGGTGCACGGTATTCAGGGTGTTTTAAACGACCTTCACTGTGGATGAAATCCACAAGACCAGCGCCTTTAGGGCATAATGCACCACGGTTTACTGGATGGTCTGAGTCACCTTCAATATGGAATATCGTTTCTTTTGCGTTTTTCGCGCCATCGCCCAGACTATACATTAATAGTCCACAACCGACAGAACAGTACGTACAGGTATTGCGGGTTTCGCGGGCTCTCAGTAATTTATACTGACGTGAACCTGCTAGCGCAACTGCTGGTGCAAAACCAAGCGCCGCCGCTGTAGTACCTGCCATACCGCCAGCACAGATCTTAAAGAACTGCCTTCTGCTGACCTGCATGGGGTCTCTCCTCATCATACATTGCTTTTACTGACTCTGATTTTCTTCACGAAAATGGAGCTGATTGTTTTTTTATTCCTATTATCCTTAATAGGATCAGGTTCATTGCCTGATAGGTAGTGTAAAATCGTTTTACCCGTATTGTTATTATGTATTAATAAATTTAGGAATTCATCTTATGGATGAAACAAAATCGACAAAATTGTTAACTAAACGTGTAATCATTGGCGTAGATCAAACAATTGTGCAACACAAAGGATCACTTAGCAGACAAGAAGACGATTATATTGCACTCGAAGTTCCTGTTGCATTAGTGTACAACGGAATTTCTCACGTTGTTATGATGGCAAGCCCTAAAAATTTAGAGTTGTTTGCTGTCGGATTTTCTTTATCCGAAGGCATTATAGAATCTTCCAATGAAATCCGCAGTATCGAAATTGTAGAAAGTTGTAACGGAGGTATTGAAGTTCAAGTTGAATTATCAAGCCGACGTTTTATGGGATTAAAAGAGCGTCGCCGCAATATGACTGGCCGCACTGGCTGTGGTATTTGTGGAACTGAACAACTAGAAGAGATTTTCCGTCCTATTACGCCGTTACCTTTTACACAAACGTTTTCACTTTCAAACCTTGATAAAGCGTTAGAGCAGATGACAACCATTCAAGAAATTGGAGAGCTAACGGGTTGTACTCATGCCGCTGTTTGGTTGTCGCCAGAAGGTGAAATGCAAGGGGGATGTGAAGATGTTGGTCGTCATGTCGCACTTGATAAGCTTTTAGGTATGAAAGCACAAGAAAAATGGAATGAAGGTGCGGTATTAGTCTCTAGTCGTGCCAGTTATGAAATGGTGCAAAAAGCCGCTATGTGTGGCGCAGAAATTTTATTCGCTGTTTCTGCCGCAACCTCTTTAGCTGTTGAAGTGGCTAATAAATACAATGTGACACTGGTGGGTTTTTGTCGTCGCGGAAGAGCAACGGTGTTTACTCATCCACAACGACTGATTGACTAAAGTGCGATTATTGAAAATAGGTGTAATAACTACATGCGAACATGTTATCGCATTACACCTATTTGATTGATGACCACAATGCACCTAATTTGTAATCCCACTCTTTAGGTTTGATGGGGATACGTCCTGCATTTGGAGTAAAAGTCATTTCGCTAAAGATAAGCCTATTTTCAGACATTAAAAAATCAACTCGGCAATAATTAAAGTCACTTGCCATTTTAGCGGCTAATTGCAGCATATTTTCAAATTGGGTTGGTTTTTCAACACGTTCTGGAGTGTTGGGATCTTCTAATGTGATAGGTTGTAACTGCCAATTTGTATCATACACATTAATATACTCATTCCCTTTGGTGTCAGAAATATCAATTTCAGCATAAAGAGGCTGACCATTAAAACAGTGAAGACGACAAGTTGTTGGTATCATTGGCTTTTGTGTATCAAATAAATCAATATATTCTTCGCAGAGAATTTGAGCTTTGATTTTTTTATAATGCCATTCACGAGTGACAGGATAGAGATTACGTTTTAAATGAAACTGAAGCTTTTTCTTTGCTTTTTCAAAATCAAAAGTGGCTTTATCAAGGCAGATGATTGTACTACCACTGTCATGATTACATTTGAGTACAAAACGTGAAGGAAGTTGAGTAATATCGATTTCATCAGGATGAGAATAGGTGTTAATAATAGGAACAAGATAGTGTGGGCCAATCTTTTCTATCACATAATCTCTGACTTTGATTTTATCAGCTAAGCGCGTATAAATTGGATTTCTATCGAATAGCATACGAGCATTAATTTTTTCATTAAGTGATGTCGGTATTTTAAAGTTAGGCTGATAACCTAAGTTACGTATAAACTTGTTCTTCAAATACACACGATCAGGTAATACGATAGTACGAAACTGTTTGAAATAATATTCTATAATTTTCATGAGCTAATGATTATTTTAAATAGATAAGTGAAATAAAAACTAACTTTTCTTTGAATTAAACTTCTATATAAAGAAATAATTAAATTAAATAGAAATTAAGAGAATAATGTCAGTTATTGATATTCTTATGTTTTTTTATATAAACTTAGAAAGTATTAACGTAGGTTAATATTCAAAGTACTTATTTTAATAAAAGAAAAAAATGACGACATTAAGAGAGAGTTAACAAAAAGGAATATTGATTAAGAGTATATTAATTTGATGACCATTTAGTTATATGAATTGGTTTATCCCAATTATTAAAGCGTAATCCTTTGCCAGTTCTATTTCCGTGAGCATCTAATATCTCATAATACTCTTCAACGATTTGGCTACGGCCACGTTGCCATTCATTGGTTGTTGCAAAAGGATCAATCAAATAGATATCGCCGACAACGGTATATAGTTCACCTAAATAGCGAATTTTCTTCGTACTACTATTTGAATAGTGAGAAAACATAATTTGGTAGGTTTTGTAGTGTTCTGGTTGACCATAAGGGCCATATTTCATTGCAATATAACGAATACCTTGAGGATCAGAATGGCTTGCACCACCCGGAACGGGCATGTCTGGTGTGATATTAAAAAGTGTATATCGAGAACTTGCCGTTTGCTGTCTTAATGCTTGCCGATAGCTTTGTGTATCTAGTCCTGAAGCTGGCCATGTTCTATCCACTAAGCCATCTCCTGCCAAACAGGAAACAGATAATCCTAACAATGAAAGAATTATAAATAGGGACTTAGCAGACATAAATACTCCTTTATTGCCATTATGATGCCAAAAAATAAGGTATTTGTTCCGTGAAACAGAGGTGTAGAACCCTGTTATTTCTTGCTGTTATCCTATTTCATTCCAAAAGGTTATTGAAAATAGAGAATAAGTGATTATCTTTTAAGCAATAAATACGTTTTTATATTGAGAGAAATTCAGGGCTTAACAGGTAAAAACGTATGAACACATCTAAAACACTACGCGTTGCTACTGTGCAGTTTCAGCATAAAGCAAACGACAAAGCTTATAATTTAGCGAAAATCCATCAATTTATAGATAGTGCAGTCAGTCAGCAGGTGAATGTATTAGTGCTTCCTGAAATGTGTATTACTGGATATTGGCACGTTCCTCAATTGCCAGAACATGCGGTCTATGCATTAAGCGAGCGTGTTTCTGACAGTGAGTCTTTAGCATTAATCAAACAAAAAGCGATAGCGCATCAAATGGCGATAGGTGTCGGACTTATTGAGCGGGCAGAAGATAATACACTCTATAATACATGGGTTGTTTGTATGCCTGACGGCTCTTTGCATAAGCATCGGAAATTACATGCCTTCGAACATCCGATCATCAAAAATGGTGAGCAATACACCGTATTTGAAACCCCTTGGGGCGTTAAAATGGGAGTATTAATTTGCTGGGATAATAATTTGGTTGAGAATGCACGGGCTAATGCATTATTAGGTGCTGATATTTTACTCGCGCCTCATCAAACAGGTGGAACAAATTCACGTAGCCCACATAGTATGAAGCCGATCCCTATGACACTTTGGGAAAATCGACATCAAGACCCCAAATCATTACAAGAGGCGTTTCAAGGAGAGCATGGAAGAGGTTGGTTAATGCGTTGGTTACCAGCAAGAGCTCATGATAACGGCATGTTTGTGTTATTTAGTAATGGTGTAGGCCGTGATGAGGAAGAAATTCGCACAGGTAATACGATGATCATTGACCCTTATGGACGGATAGTAAAAGAGAGCAAAGCAATTGATGATGATATGGTGATTGCAGATCTTGATCTTACATTATTAGAAAACTCAACAGGAAGACGCTGGCTAACAGGGCGAAGACCTGAACTTTATTCGATATTAACGACAAGATTAGGAAATGAACAAGATCCTATTTCAGTTCGATTTGGTAAAGAGTAATTCAATAAAAAAACAGCTTTTATTTTGTTGGCTGTTTTTGTTTTACATTATTAATGCATTGCTTTTGGTTATTAATTTTATTTATTTATTCTATGTTAGAATAATAAAAGGAAAAATAAGATAGGATTAATAATTAATCATGGATACCCGTTTATTGAACGCATTTGTTGTTTTAGCTGAAACAGAACATTTTGGTGAAGCTTCATCAAAGCTTTGTATTAGCCAACCCGCACTCACTAAACAGATAAAAACATTAGAATCTCAGTTGGGTGTCACTCTTTTTCAGCGTGGGCGTCACGGAGCAAAATTAACCCCTGAAGGACAGTATTTACTGAGTCAATCTCAGTCAGTCTTAAGAGAAGCCCGTATTCTAGAAAAACAAGCTCGCCAATTAAGTGCACCTCAAAAAGTAGAGCTGTATGCAGGATTTGGTCTGTCCTCATTAAATTTTATTACACCATTATTGGCAAAATTTAATCGTGTTCACCCTGATATTACTGTTCACATTGATGATATGCCTTCTAACACAATGGAAGACAAATTACTTTTGGGTGAGCTTGATCTGGCATTTTCACGTTTACCGGTTACAGAGCCACTAAAAAGTATTTCATTAGTGCAAGAGCGATTAATGTTAGCAATCCCCACGCAAACTATTATGGTGCTAGAGGCTGATGATGATCCACTCCACTACTTTAATACGCTTGGGCTTATTCAGTTGTCTCCTGAAAAAGGAAAAAAACTGTATCAACAAATCCATGATTTTCTAAAACATCATCAAATCAAACCTCGTGTATTACAGCAATCACAAGATATTCAAACGCAGTTAGCATTAGTTGCCGCTGGATTAGGTATGGCATTGGTGCCTAAAAGTGCAGAACTTATTTGTGACAAACAAAAAGTCACTTTATTGCCACTATCTGGCTTGTATACACAATGGGAAATAGGTGTTATTTGGAATAATAATATTCAGAATAAAGATCGTGATATCTTTATAAAAATAATTTCTGAGGAAATAAATAAAATATAGTGAATGAAAAAGATTTTTAATTTGAGTAATGATTATATTTATAATATATAACTTATAATAAAGCTAAAACACCTAATAAATATTAATTAGTCTTAAAACAAATAAAGATAAATAATTGCGAGACTGTTCACAAAAATAAACATGAAATATTTATTTGTTTTTTATGTGTTTAAATAAAAAATCAAAGTAAATCATTTAATTAATTTAATTCTCATAACATAAATAGGGTTAATTAAAACCTCTCTAATTAAAATGTGTTATTTACAATAAAAGAGATTTATTTAATATTACCTACGAACAACACAGCAAACTTTATATTCGTAAGTGAAGCTGGAACGATAGATAAAATATCAATATTTCTGTAAGTGGCTACTTGTTATTTTTATTTATAATAAGTAGCCACACCCTCCAATGAATAATAAGGAAGTTATTATGAAAAAACGTAATAAATTAACCTGCGCATTATTTATATTAATGGGCTCTCATGCAGTACATGCTGAAATTCACTCTAATCAAAGTGGCCCTTTAACGACAATGAAAGTTGGCGCAAGTGATGCTATACAGCGTGGTCATAGTCAAATACCAGGTGGAGAGCCGGGTGTTGGTATTAGTACAGTAGGAGGTGGGAAAAAAATTGGTTTTGCTTCGTTAACATCAGCAAGAATGAGTGGTGGAGCGGATAGTAATGGAATTTATACAGTTCAATCTAATCATCAACATAGTGATATGGGTGTTTTTCACTTTGCCAAAATCACGGATGCCAATGTCTATTTTGGTGACTGGGCAAAAACAACATCAGCAACGGATGCAACACACCAAACCTATTATGTTGGTAAAGATGTTACAACCACATTACCGACAGACAGTGCTACTTATACGGTAACGGGTATTAGTCAATATAGTGGTAGTAACTTACTTTCAGGTTCGTTTGATGTTGATTTTTCACAAAAGAAAATCGAAGGTTCGCTGACTAATAGCCAACGTACGGTTGATTTAGCAGGAGGAAATCTTTATACCGCAAATAACCAAGTGACGTTTTCTGCAGATGCAAATGAAGGGTCAACATCAGGGGTTGTTGAAGGCGCTTTCTTTGGTGAAAGTGCAGAAGCATTAGCGGGTATTGTGGTGTTTAGTTCAGATCATAAAAAAGACATTAGTTTTGGTGGTACGAAAAATAGCAGTGACAGTGAATAAATGACAGCAAGCACGGACGCTTCTTGATTTTTTCAAAAATAACATTATAGATTTATTTGGTAATACAATCGGTTAATTCTTTAAAAGTGGTATTAGTGGTCATTACGCTAAATGTTAGCAACAGATAATCTGGTATAGGGTTATCTGTTTTTTTTATCTAAATTAAGCCGATTTAAAGGAATTGTTCTTTTGTTTTTATAAGGATATACCATGAATTATGATCAACTTTTAACCAGAGGGTTACTGGCTGTATTGCTCATTGTATTTTCATTTAATGGGAGCGCAAAAGAGAGTCGCGACAAGTTATTTTCTTATCTTGAAACAACGAGTACAGCTAAAGTAGGTCAGCAGCTTTATCACTATTTGCAACAGCAACAGTGGCGAAAAGCAGAAAAATTACTGCTTTATTATCAGCAACAACCCCAACATGAAGCATTACTTGTTAATTATGCAAAGGCGTTATTGGCACAAAATAGAGGTGATTTTTTAAACGCTGAATTTTATTATCAGCAACAACTTAAGCAAAAAGCCGATTTTATCCCAGCCCAAACAGGATTAATTCAACTTTATTTTCATTTACGAGAATATAAAAAAGCACAGAAACAACTTAATCAACTGAGCAACATTGTTGATTTATCTAAAGATATTATCCAATCTATTGAGTTTTATAAGGTTAAGTTAGCCTCTTATTTTCAAGGCCAACGTTTCTATCAACTTGGCTTTTTTTATGATGATAATATTAACCATGCACCTTACTTATCTGAAAAAATTATTTCTCAATCCACTCAAAGAAAAACGACGCTAAGAGGTGCAAAACCTATTGCATCTACAGGAATTACTCATTATTTTTCTTTTTATCAACCTTTTATTATTTATTCTCACCATACTTTTTCTTCTTATACTTATGCTAGATATATAGATTATCACTCTCACCGTAATGCCAATTTTTTTGCATTATATACACAACTGGGCTACCGCTATCAAAAACCGCAATATCAGTGGTCAATAACACCTTATTACGAAATAAAATCATCACGGGAACAATATGAATATCAAGCATGGGGAAATGAAACACAGCTTTCCTATTTTATTAATAAAAAGCAAACTATTAATTTAAGCTTGGATTATAAAATAAAGAAATATCAAAAAACGTTAAATAATTTAAATAGTAAGCGAGTAAGTTATAGTGCTTACCATAACTATTATTTTAATAATGGAATACACTTAGTTAATCAATTAAATTATCAGTTAGATCGTAAAAAAAACACTTTATTAAATTATCAGCTGTATGGTATAAAAACTGGCGTTTATTATCCATTGTCAGCTAATTGGCATATCTCTCTTTTTTTACAGCATCAATTTAAATATTTTAATAACTATAACCCTTTATTAAAAAAGAGAAGAAAAGACAATGGTTTTATTTTTACAACCAATATTAAAAGCAAATCACCTTTTGTTTTAGGGTGTTATCCCACAATGGAATTACGTTATACCCGAAGATTAAGCAATGTGGATTGGTTATATCAATATCAGCAACATGAAGTGTTATTTAAATTAGAAAAACAATTTTAATTAAATAAGTGACTTCCTTTATTAATTGAATAGGTAAAACAATGCATGTAATGCTTTTTAGAAAGCGAAAAATTGTTTCAATCTTCGTTTCTCTATCGCTATTTTCTCCTTGCTTTTATCTGCAAGCCAAAGAAGATAAAACCGATCTTGGTCATATTCAGATTTCTGATAATAAAGAAAAAGATAAACAGGGTTATTCACAAGTTTATGAGAAAGATGTTTCTAATGTTTATTTAGGAAAAGAGCTATTAGAGCGTTATCAAGGCGTTTCCCCCGCTGATTTACTAAAAAGCGCCATTGGTGTTTATAGTGGCGAAGCGCGTAATGGGGGAGCGCTTGATCCTAATATTCGAGGTATTCAAGGGCAAGGTAGAATACCTGTGACTGTCGATGGTACAGAGCAGGCAATTACTGTTTATCGAGGTTATAGTGGCGCATCTAATCGTAATTATATTGATTCTAATCTGATTAGCAGTATCTATATTGAAAAAGGTCCCTCATTAACACCTGATATGAAAACCGGTATTGGTGGCGGTATTGCGATAAAAACCTTAGATATTCGAGATATTGTACCTATTGGCGATTCTTTTGGTATTAACTTTAAAGGGGATATTAGTAATAACTCCACACGGTATAAAGAAGTCTATTTAGATATGCTCGGAGATTATCGCAATTATCCTTATTTCTATCATCATGGTTCAAAGGTCGTTGATCCAGCTTTAGAAATAACCCCTCAAAAAAATAAAGATTGGCACTTTCATGATCATTCATTTCGACTTGGGATTGGTTTTGAAAAAGAAAAATTTAATTTATTATTTACCTATGCACTGCGAGAAAAAGGAAATTATTTAGCAGGAAAAAGAAATACAGAAGCTTATCTCGAAACGGATGATATGAAGGCAATCCATTCTATTGATTATAAATTAAGGTTAACGCCTTATGTTCCTTTTATTGCCCATATTTATCGTCCTGGTAATGAAGTCCCTAATACCTCCAGTCGTAATCGTTCCTTTTTAGTAAAAGGAACATTATTCCCCGAATCAACACACCGTTTTTCGATTAACTATCGATACACAGACTTACTGTTTGGCGATATTATGCCTCTGAGGCTAGAGTGGGCTCGTTACGAAAAAAATGTTGTGACTCAATGGCCATTAGCAACGATTAATCAACAGGCGGGAATATTAACTTATCAGTGGAAACCAGAAGATAAGCAAGCGGATTTACTGTTACGTTTATGGGGTAATTTAACTTCTGGGCATACGAATACTCGTGGTGGTGAACCCAGAGTATCAATGGAGATTGATTATGAAGAACGGTATTTATCTAAATGGGATGCAAAAGTAGATACCCGTTTTATTGATACAGCATCTCTTTATCAAGAGAACAATCGCTATGGCGTGGATTTATCTTCGATATTTAAATTATCGCCTCAATTTTCTATTTCATTTTCCAGTAATTATCAATTTGAAAAATTAGACAGTGATGAAATTAAAATTCCTGAAAATTTTGATTTTGTTACCTCAGGGAGAGCAGGACAACGTCATGAAATTAATTTAGCCCTTTCCACAGATTGGAAGCCACTTTCTTGGTTAGCTATTACTGCTGGCGGAAAATATCATTATTATCATTTAACGGATACTTTTTTAAATAATAAGCGACGGAATAACGTAAAAGGTTATGAGAAACCCCCTTCTATTAGAGGATATATAGTAAGTTATAAAAGAACATTGACACAGGAAGAGTGTTATTTAGTTGGCACTCTATGTGGAATTACGGAACAACAGTTACCAGAAAAATATAAAAGAGTAATAAGAGATCCTGAACTTAGAGAAAAAAGAAGGATAGTACAAGCGTATAAATTAACTCATCCAGAGTATGAAAAACTACCTGATAATATAAAAAAAGAAATTAATCGTAAAATAAAAATCTCAAAACAAATGCATTTTGAAAATAGAACATATCTCCGTGATGAGAATGGAAATGTTGTTTTCAACTCTACTACTATGAGACCAATGAAAACAGAGTTATTATATTGGGGTTTTGATGAATATGGAGAGTTATTAAAAAGCAATAATATTTTGTTAAACGGTTATATTAATATTAATGAAAAAGTACCTGATCCAATTACAGGTGAATTAGTTAATAAATATGAAATGGGCGTTTCTAATCCAATACCTATTTATCTTGATGATGATAAAGATAGTTTTGCACCAGAGGCCAGCTATCATCATGGCGCATTTTCACCCTTAGTGTCTGCGACGGTATATGCCAACGATATATTGCGTTTTTATGGACGTTATACTGAGCAGCTACGGTTACCCAGTTTATTTGAAGATACCAGTGGTTTTTCTGGGTCAAAAGCGCGTTATTACGGTTTTAAATTAAAACCCGAGCGTGCGAAAAGTGCTGAGTTAGGTGTTGTGTTTGATTTGACAGATTGGCTAAATGTGGAGCGCCATGCCGATATTAAAATTAACTATTTTCGTACCAATATTGAAAATGTGTTTGATAGAGATGCGAATTGGCAAATTAGGCAATTTGAAAAGCAAATATTAGAGGGGTTAGAGGTTCAAGCTCGCTTTGATAATGGCTTTATTTTTATGGATACGGCTTTAGTTTATAGCCATAAAAATAAAGTATGTGATAAAAATGCCTTTAGTAACTACGATCCTTCAGGGTTATTAGGTGTTAAACAATGTATGACGGGGGGTTATCCCGGTGGTTTTTTACGTACTTCTATCCAACCTAAATATTCGGTTAATTTACATTTAGGGACTCGTTGGTTAGATAATAAATTAGAAGTTGGAAGTCGTTGGCTTTATTCATCAGAAGTGGAAAATAAAGATGAAAAATGGCTAAAAGAAAAATTACCACGAGAAATGTATGGCAGAAATAACAACCCAATGCGTTGGGCAAAAGTCTTTACCGTTGATGCTTACATTAACTATCAATATAGCCCTAATTTATCTTTTGAAATAACGAGCAGTAATTTATTAAACGAATACTACATTGATCCTTTAACGCGATCAGGTATGCCTGCACCCGGAAGAACATTCCGATTAGGTGTGACTGCACAATTTTAACTAAAAGAGAGTAAGGAGCTTTTATTTATGTTGGCACTTTCTGTCAGGCAACCGCTTAATATTTATTATTGGCTAATTGGCATATCATTAGTTTATATCGTCGTATTAAGTTGGGTGTTGCGTTCACTTTCTATGACAGAAAGTGCACACCATATTCATCAGCAACAAGAAAATACATTATCCGTTTACCAAGTGGTATTTTCACCGCCTCAACAATCAACAGTGGTGCCGGAACCTTTAGTGGAAACGGAGCCACAAGAAACGCCCATTGTTTTACCCATTGCCGAAAAAGGGGAGTTTGTTGAAGCACCAAAGAAAATACCTGAAAAAATAAAAGAAAAGCCCACACCTATAAAACCAATTACACCTGTAAAAAAACAGGTGGTGCAAGAAAAAGTAGAGCCGATAAAACAGCGTGATTTAGAAAGCCAAGTAGCGCAAACGACTTCAGAAGCCTCGGCAGAAAGCTTGACACAACATACGGCAAATTCGTTAGCAGGAAGAAGTCATGCATTAAGCGAGAAAGGAATAGGGCAAGGCGAATCTGATAATCACTATATTAGTTCACTGCGTCGAGAAATAGAGCGTCATAAACGTTACCCATCACAAGCACGTCGTATGCAACATGAAGGTCAGGTGGTGGTGAGTTTTTCACTCACATCTGAAGGCACGATTTCAAGGGTTGAGATAGAAAGTACCTCGGGTATTTCTTCCCTTGATAATGCGGCTATTGCTGCGGTTAAACGCGTAAAACCTATAGGTCCTAAACCCGAAAACCTATTGAACCCTTTGATTGTTTCATTAGATTTTCAATTAAATTAATAAACTAACGAAAACACCTGAGTGCGACTTGGACTTGGGTGTTTTTTTATAAAATTGTTTTTTGTGCGCTCATTCTCATTTTTCCGATCACAAACCCACAAATCCTTGTTGTTAATGATATTGATTATGATTAACATTAATAATTGCATTTATTATTTAAAGTAAAGATATTTACTTGGAAAGTGGTCATGTTTAAATCCGTTGTCTCTATTGCCTGTGTTTTTATTTTTTCTTTCATTGTTAATACAGCAAATGCTTCTGATGTTGGCGCTGATAGCCAATCTTGGCCTCGCACTTTTATCAACGTTGATGGCACTAAAACTGAAATTAAAACAAAACCTCAGCGTATTTTATCGGCATCAGTTTCTATCACAGGAACGCTCCTTGCCATGCAAGCTCCGGTGGTTGCCAGTTCAACGGCGGCAAATGGCCAATTTTTTGCCCAATGGGATAAAGTAGCAAAAGAGAGAAATGTTGAAAAGCTATGGTCTGCGGGCAGTGTTTCATTAGAGATGGCTTATCTTTATGCACCTGATTTAATCGTTGTTTCTGTAAATGGTGGTGATACGGTCTATCCTCAAGTTGAACAATTTAAACAAATTGCGCCTACCATTGTTTTAGATTACGGCAAACAGAGCTGGGAAAGCTTGGCGTTACAATTGGCACAAGCCACAGGACAAGAAGAAGAGACCAGTACACTATTACAGCGTTTTGCAAAAAAAGTAAAAGAGGGGAAAGAAGCACTACAACTCCCTGAAGGTCAGGTCAATATTATCTCTTATTTTGGTGCTGGTACTGTTAATCCCGTTTCGCTAACCACCAGCCCTCATGCGGTATTATTACAACAACTCGGTTTCACCATTGAAAGTGCAGATCTTGCGTGGCAACCGAAAGATAAACCTGTTTCAGATTTTGTGTGGGCTCAATATGAGCATTTAACACAACTCACTGCACCTACAACGTTTCTATTAAGTGGAACCGCCAAAGAAGCCGATGTATTTATGGCTGATCCCATTCTTGCAAATCTGCCTTCTATAAAAAATAAGCAAGTTTATGGTTTAGGTGCAAACTCGTTTCGTATTGATTATTACAGCGCGCAAGAAATTATTAGTGATATGGTTGCGCGTTTTAGCCAACAGAAGTAATAACGCATGTTGACTTCTCACCACAGCATAAAGTGGGGAATAAGAAGCGCTATTCTTCTATTGCTCTGTTTTGCACTATTAAGCTTATTTGTAGGAAGCCGAGCTGTTTCTATACACACAACATGGCAGGCTTTTATCGATTTTGATACGACAAATAGTGAGCACTTATTAGTGCGCTATTTGCGCTTTCCTCGCACATTATTAGCGATAGTGATTGGTGTCGCATTAGGCGGAGCCGGAACACTAATGCAAGCTTTGACACGCAACCCACTTGCTGATCCGGGCTTGTTTGGCATTAATGCTGGGGCTATGGTCGCGATTGTCTCTTTAATTGCGCTAACGGGGATCACTGACGTCACTATTTACATGTGGTTTGGTTTATTAGGCGCTTTCTTCGCGGGTATTGGTGTTTATCTTCTTGGCGGGGTAAGACACGGACTTAACCCTGTGAGAATGGTGCTTGCAGGTGTTGCTCTCTCTGTTGTTTTGCTCGCTATTACACAGCTTGTTACGGTAAATAGTGATGAGCGCGTTTTCGATCAATTCCGCCATTGGGTTGTGGGTTCATTACAAGGACGTAGTTTTGATGTTTTGTACCCGATTACAGTATTAGTGGTCATTGGAAGCGTGATTGCTTACTCACTCACACGTTCGTTAGATATTGTGACTTTAGGTGATGATATTAGCCATGCGTTAGGGGCTAACCAAAAAAGAGTCTGGTTATTATCAGCCTTTGCAATAGTGCTTCTTGCAGGGAGTGCAACCGCAGCCGTTGGGCCTATTAGCTTTTTAGGATTAACCGCTCCTCATTTTGCTCGTCGTTTAGTCGGTGCTGAATATCGACGTATCTTACCTATGTCAATGCTGATTGGTGCATTAGTGATGTTAGTGGCAGATTGCTTAGGGCGGTTAATTGGTACGCCGGGAGAAATTAGCGTTGGTATTATGATCTCACTGATTGGCGGGCCTTTCTTTATCTATCTGGTTAAACGTTGGCGGATCATTACATTATGAAACTTAAAAATAATGAGATTATCTGCCAATTGGGTACATGGTCTTGGATCTTCTCTCCAAAAGATATCATCATCGCCTTTCTTTTATTTTTATTGATGATTTCTCTCGCATTTTTCGCTCTGACAACAGGTAAATTTCCTATCGAATTTTCTACATTGATAGATATTGTTGTTGGGCAATCAGAAGGCGGTATTAAAGAAAAAATCGTCATGGATATCCGTTTGCCTCGTCTGCTTACCGCAATGGGAGTTGGTGCTGCATTAGGTATTTCAGGGGCTATTTTCCAGTCAATTTCTCGTAATGTTTTAGGTTCACCGGATGTTATTGGTTTTACGACAGGTGCAGCAACAGGTGCATTACTTCAAATCATTATTTTTAATGGCACAGTTGTGGATATCGCTATTTCTACGTTAATAGGCGGAATGGCAACGGCGCTAATTGTTTATCTGCTGTCATTAAAAAATGGTGTTATGTCTGGTTACACCATGATTTTAATTGGTATTGGTGTCGGTGCCATTTTACATGCTTTTAATGGTTTATTGTTGGTAAAGGGCAATATTGATAATGCCATCATGGCTAATCTTTGGCTTGCGGGCTCACTAAATGCCCGTACTTGGCAACATGTTTATCCTACCTTTATTGGTTTACTGATCCTTGTTCCACTTATTATTTTTTACGCTAAGTCATTAACGTTAATGGAAATGGGTGATGATATGGCACAGCAATTGGGTGTCCATGTAGGTAGAGTTAGATGGGTGATGATTTTTAGTGCCGTATTACTTGCCTCATTAGCGACAGCCAGCGCAGGGCCAATTGCCTTTGTCGCACTCGCTGCACCTCAATTAGTGATCAGATTAAGCCATTCAGGAAAGTTACCCATTGTGGGCTCTGCATTAATGGGAGCACTCCTTTTACTTTCTGCTGATGTGTTATCACAAAGCCTACCCATCAATATCACGATGCCTGTTGGTTTAATGACAGGTGTTATTGGTGGACTTTATTTGTTGTGGTTACTGACAAGAAAACAGAGAACTTAAAATAATAATAAAGGAAATAAATATTTACTAACTTAAGGATGAGTCATGGGATGGTCGCCAGAAAGACTAATTAAACATTTGGGATGTAATGAGAGTATTTTATAAATCGTCTAATGGCATGCTCTATGGCATGAAAGGTATAGACTTATGTCTACTGTTCTTACTCTACGCGCTAAAAAAGCCACAATAACAACACTTGTACAAACGGCTTTATTAGGAACTTTATGTATTGCTGTTCCTAATGTAAATGCACAAGAAATAGAAAAAACGTCAACGTCACAAGACAACAAAAAACACGATGAAAAAGTGGATGTATTAATTGTGACGGGTGAAAAACTGAATAAATCTATTTATGACACAGGCTCAAGTGTCACGGTTTATGATGCGAAAAAAATAGAAGCCACACCAAATGCAGATGTGAACACACTACTGCAAATGACTCCCAACATTGTTGATAACGGAAACAGCAATGCTTTACCTGCTATTCGAGGTGTTGATGGTTCAGGGCCTGCACAAGGTGCGATTGCCTTTTTAGGCGGTACTCGCCCCAGAGTTAACTTCTCCGTTGATGGTCGTTCATTTACCTACAACGAATTTGGTTATGGTGCTCAATCGTTATGGGATGTGAATACCGTTGAAATTTTCCGTGATCCGCAAAGCTATGTTCAAGGTCGTAATGCGATTGCTGGTGCGATTTTGGTGAAAACTCAAGATCCAACATTCTATTGGGAAAATGCTGTAAAACTGGGTGCGGGTCAGCAAGATCTTCGTGAATATGCAGTGATGACTTCAGGGCCACTGATTGAAGATAAACTAGCATTTCGTTTTACCGCAGAAAGACAAGAGCGTGAAAGCTTTGTTCACATGGATAAATACTCACCAACGGGTGATCCACGCGATATCCATTCCAATACATTTCGTGGAAAACTGCTTTATGACTCTTTAGATGATCCTGATTTCAAAGCCAAGTTAACAGTCAGCCATCTTGATAGTCGATCACCGCAAAATGAAGCCAATATGGCGAGTAATTTAGCGCCAAATGCACCTTCACGTTTTCGTCCTGTGATTAAACGTAAAACAACCAGTGGTATTTTAAATACAACATGGGAAGCGAATGACAATTTAAGTGTTGAAAATACTCTGATTTATACTGATTTTTCAACACGCCGCCTCACTGAAGCCCAAAGCCCTCGTGCGGATATTGATGCTAAAGAGTTTGAGTTTGAACCGATGCTTCGTTTTAAAACAGACAGTGAGGCATTAAGCGGAATTTTTGGTTTACGTTATTTCCACGCCAAACAAGATGAATTTGTAAATATCTTTGGTGGTAGTTATTTTGATGATAAAACAGAAACGGCTTCTGCTTATGGTTCATTAACTTATGCACTGTTTCCTGAAATTGATATCACATTATCAGGGCGCTTTGAACGAGAGCACCACACTCGTAATGGGGGAAGTGCAGCCGTTGCTATCGATTTTGATGAAACTTATAACACGTTTCTCCCTAAAGCAGATATCGCATGGAAACCTGCCGTGAACCAAACCGTCGGTTTTGCTGTCGGACGAGGCTATAACGGTGGTGGCGCAGGTGTGACTATTGGTAAGCCAATTGTTACTTACGTATATTCACCCGAATATGTATGGAACTATAGCCTCTATACACGTAATAGCCTGTTGGATGACAAGTTGAGTGTTATGACAAACTTGTTCTATAACGATTATAAAGATATGCAACTGCCATTCTATTTAGGGCCAAACTCTTCCACCATTCGTAATGCGAAAAAGGTTGAAACTTATGGTGCTGAATTAACAGTTGCTTATCAGCCAATAGACGCTCTTGAATTAAATACAGGTGTTGGTTTATTAAAAACTAAAATCAAAGACTTTGGTAACAGTGGTATTGAAGGGAAAGAGTTAGCTAGAGCACCAAGTTATACTGCAAATGTCGGTGCTAAATATCAATTAACACAAGCGATGGATATTAGCGGTAATGTTCAGTTCTCGGGAGATTATTTCTCGAATGCGAATAATGCAGATAGCGGCAAAGTAGATAGTTTTTGGTTAGCTAATTTACAGCTTGGCTATAACTTTAAATGGGGTAGAACAACGTTATTTGCTCAGAACTTATTTGATTCTGATAAACGAATTCTTACTCCAGATAATAATAAAGATACTGCTATTTACCAACGCCCTCGTATGATTGGTGCTTCAGTAGAAGTTCGTTTCTAAATATAAATCACAGCAAAGGGTGGTGTTAATTTATCACCCTTATTTTGCCTAATGTGATCATTCAATAAAAAGATAATGTTATGCACAATAGCCGATTACAGACACACAGTTTAAAATTGGGATATCAACAGACAACGATTTGTCAAGATATTTCGCTTTCTATTCCTGATAAAAAGGTCACCGTCATTATTGGCCCCAATGGTTGTGGTAAATCAACGCTATTGCGTAGTTTGTGTTGTTTATTGAAACCATTATCAGGCCATGTTTCATTAGATGCTCAGCCTTTAACGTCATTACCGACCAAAAAACTTGCCTGTCAAATCGCGTTATTACCACAAACGATGCAAGCGCCTTCTGGGATCACTGTGGCTAATTTAGTAGCAAGAGGACGTTTTCCTCATCAAAGCTTTATGCATCAATGGAGCCGAGAAGATAAGTTAGCCGTAGAAACTGCAATGAAAGAGACTGGGATTGTAGAATTTGCAGATAAAACAGTGGATTCGTTATCTGGCGGTCAACGGCAACGTGTTTGGGTAGCGATGATATTAGCGCAACAAACCGAGATTTTACTGTTAGATGAGCCAACAACATATTTAGATATTGCTTATCAAATTGAATTACTCAATATATTTCGAAAGCTTAATCAGCAACAAGGACGCACCGTCGTCGCTGTTTTACATGACTTAAACCAAGCGTGTCGTTATGCCGATTATTTGGTGGTGATGGTGAAAGGAAAAATCATTGCGCAAGGAGAGCCAAAATCTATTATCAATCAAGCGCTAATCAAACAGGTTTTTGATTTGGAATGCCAAATTATTCCTGATCCTGTTGTTGGGACACCGATGATTGTACCTTGCTAACTATATAACTAACTATATTGCTGGCTATATAGCTAAGAAATAAAAAAGCGGCTTTAGCATAACTAAATACCGCTTTTAGATTTGAGTTAGCATAAACAAATTACGCTGTTTTTGGCCATTTATTGGCAACCCAAAGTCCACTCATTTTCATCGAATACCCAAATAGAACGCCAACGATTAATGAAGGGATGGTTTGAGCGAGATCCCCTTGAGCGGCAAATATAGTACATGCTCCAATAAAAGTGCCGGGAATATAAGCAAGTAGTGCACTTTTAGCTTGGATACACATCACAAAGGCAATAACACCTGTGACAGCATAGCCAAAAATAGAAATATCACTAAAGACTTGGCTACCATAAATAATCGCTAATGCCCAAATCACGCCACTCATAATGGTAGCCATAGTGACAGCTAATCCTTTAATACCTTCTTTAGGATAAGCAAAATAGGCGGTGCAACCCAAAAAGCCAGCCCAGCTTAATAAATCAAATTGATTAGCAATAAATGCCCAAATGGCAGAAAGAATGCCTGTTGTCAGCGCAGTAAAATAAAGCGTTCTCACGATAGACTCTTAAATATAAGGGGGATATTTACCCAGTTAACTAAAAACGAAGTTTAGCATTGTCATTGACTGATTTTCTATATTTAGATCATTAAAATGCACATTTAATAATGGTATTAATACGTGTTAGATATATTGTTCTTTATTCAAGATAGAAAAAATAAAAAGTAAACGATTGCGTAATAAATTTTATTTATTAAATGTAAAAATAAATATTTAACTACGTATTATTTATTGATATTTAATTTATTTTTATTCTTCAATAATATGAATATAAAGAGTTCGAAGAGAATAAGGACAATTGTTTTCGGTTTCAATTAGTGTAAAACCATGTCTTTCATAAAGTTGAATTAGATTTTTATTATTTTCGCATTCTAATATAATGATCCTACCACCAATAAGAGCTTTTGCTTCTGATAAGACGGCATAACATTCAAGATTAACTTTAAAGGATAAAGAGAAGTAAGCAAGAATTTCACCATTATCATTTAATATTAAATAGGTTCGTGCATTATTAGTTTGCTCAAATCTTATTGCTTTAGTAGAAGAAGTTAAAAATTTCTCAACGTCACTATTTAAATTATTAGAAAAACTACCTAAGAGCTTAATTGTTATTTCTTTACCAAACTCTTTTAGTAGTTTTCCAAGTTGGATAATCGTTGTTTTAATAACGCAATTCCTTGTCTATTTTCTGTTTCGTAATTCCGTTTTACTATTTTTATATGTCGAGGATAACTTAAAGCATTCTGTATAAGTTCAATAGACTGTTTGTCCTTAACAATAAAATTTTTACTAAAAGAAGTCGTGGCCATTGATATCTCCTATGATTTTCTTTCTGGAAAATATAGTAATGTTGATTAGTATAAATAAGGATTAATTGTTTAAAAAACAAACTACAAAGATGAGTAAAGCTATCACTTAATTATTAAAAAACGACTATAGCGTGTAAATCGAACTTACCTGCTATAACCGTTAAGTTAAGGTTTACACGGTATAGCAGGTAAGCTGCTAAATATTGGCTAATCTTGCGGAGCGTGTTTTCATTCCATTCAATATTTTACTGCTAATTTCAGAAGGAAAATCATCAGGTAGTTGTTGTTTTACGCGCTTGATGGCATCGTCCATTTCTTTATAAAAATAACGAAGAATATCAGTCATCAATGAAGGATCGAAACTGGCTGCTTCAGCTGTTTGGTAAAAATGGCGAGGAAAAATTTGCTCTATGGAATATTTTTTGCCTCGGCTTGCCTGTAATCCCATAGCGAGTTTTGCATCTCGTGGATTAAGTCCTCGTCCTCCAAAATTGGGATAGATAGACATGATGTCATAAAGAGGCGTGAGGTGAAAACGTCCTTCTTGATTGATAAAAACAGAGAAATTCTTTGCATGCCCATCTGTTGCAGCTAAAAGCCAAAATAGTACTTGTGCCTTCATAAAATGAAAACGGTCTTGATCAGCATTTGATGAACCAAGCAAATAATTCATGATATCAATAATGCCAGGCCCCCCTTCATTTTCATATTTTAGAGCTGAAGGTATATTTAGAATTTGGCAAAAATCTTCTTGGGGTAAGCGGATTATCCACGATTTATCTGATGAGTATTTTCTATCAAAGCGTTCTACAGCAAGCGCTTTAATATTTTCTGTTTTAACAATAAAACAGTGAGGAACAGGAAGATCAAATTCTTTGGCAATTAAGGTACAAAGATATTCATTTTCTACACTATCGGATAAATCCATTGTATAGGAATGCCCTTCAATAACACCAATGGGTAGCTTAATAATATGTGTAGTCGGCGTATTATTGTGTGGCACACACCAATGATCATCTTTTAAAAGTAATGCTGTTTTTTCTTGCGCTCCAGCGATAGAAATTCTGAAATCAGTATATTCTTCAAGCATACCGAGTGGTGTATTGGATTGATATCCTAATAGTATTTTTTCAAGTTCAGCGTTATCAAGTTTGTTATATTCTATTTTTTTTATATTAGCTGGCGTACTACTACTAGGAAGTAACCGTAATGCACCAACCGTATCTGCACCCACGGCAGTTAATAGATCAAATGGTTGATTTGAGTTTGCATTATAGCGACTCACAATACGATTTCTAATTTCAGGATTATCAGGTAAAAGATTATCAAAGAAATTATAGACACAATCTCCTTGATATTCTTGAAGTTGTAGTGGCATAGAAAGAGATATAGGGCGACTTCCTGGTTGATTAACCCAATCTTCAGCATATTGGAATGAATGCGCACCTGAGCTTTTTTTAGTAAAAATACCCACATAATATTCATTCATATACACATCAAGGCTCGCCATTTACCACTCCTCTTTCCATTCACTTTTGTGTGCTAAATTATTTTTAGCATCTTTAGGATGAATTTCCATCTCTAAATTTAGTGCGGAGAGCAGTTTAAAAAAGGTTTCTAGCTTGGTGGAATTAGGATTAAGTTCAAAATTGGACACGGTGTCTTGTCGAATTCCCACTTTTTGGGCGACTTTACCTTGAGAAAGTTTTTTTGTTAATCGGACATCTTTTAGATGGACGCTGAGTTGATAGGCGTTAATTATAATCATCATCTTCTACCGGTTATAGGCGTTAATATCTAATATACCGGTTATAGCGTGTAGATCAAGATTTAGTGGTTATAGCGTGTAAATCCGACTTTACCTGCTATAACCGTTAAGTTAAGGTTTACACGGTATAGCAGGTAAGATTTGATGGTTACTTCCCGATGCAGAAACTTGAGAAAATACGGCCTAATAAGTCATCTGAAGTAAATTCACCAGTGATTTCACTTAATGCTTGCTGAGCCAGTCGTAGCTCTTCTGCTAACAATTCACCGGATTTTGCATAAACCAATTGTTCATGGCCTTGCTGTAGATGTTCCGCAGCGGTATTTAATGCCTGTAAGTGGCGGCGACGAGCCAAGAAACCACCTTCAGTATTGCTATTAAAGCCCATGGCTTCTTTTAGGTGATCGCGCAGTAACTCGATACCCATTCCATCACGAGCAGATAAACGGATCATTGGGTAGTTACCTTGTGCCGTGATCTCGACATTTTCCCCTGTTAAATCCGACTTGTTACGAATAACAGTAACAGGCAAGGTATTTGGTAAACGTGCCATAAATTCAGGCCAGATATCTTCAGGTGTGGTAGCATCAGTTGTGGTGCTATCAACCATAAATAGCACTCTGTCTGCTTGCTCAATCTCTTTCCAAGCACGTTCAATACCAATGCGTTCAACTTCATCACTGGCTTCACGTAAGCCTGCTGTATCGATAATATGCAAAGGCATACCATCAATATGAATATGCTCACGCAATACATCACGAGTCGTACCAGCAATATCCGTGACAATAGCTGCTTCTCGACCTGCTAATGCATTTAATAGGCTTGATTTACCTGCATTAGGGCGACCTGCGATAACCACTTTCATCCCTTCACGTAACAGGCTACCTTGGCGAGCTTGAGCACGAACGTCATCTAATTCAGCAATAACGGCGTTAAGTTTTCCTTCGATGATACCATCAGAAAGAAAATCAATCTCTTCATCAGGGAAATCAATGGCTGCTTCAACATAGATACGTAAGTGAGTTAATGACTCTACCATCTCGTTAATATGAGAGGAAAATGCACCTTGTAGCGAATTAATTGCTGAACGAGCTGCTTGTTCTGAGCTGGCATCAATTAAATCGGCAATCGCTTCTGCTTGTGCTAAATCGAGTTTGTCATTTAAAAACGCACGTTCAGAAAACTCACCAGGATTAGCAATACGCACACCGGGGATTTGTAAAATACGTTTTAGTAATAAATCCAGAATAACGGGGCCACCATGGCCTTGTAGTTCTAGAACATCTTCACCCGTAAATGAGTTCGGATTAGGGAAGAAAAGGGCGATACCCTGATCAAGTACTGAGTTGTCATCATTGCGAAATGGCAGATAATCGGCATAACGAGGTTTAGGCAACTTGCCTAAAACGGTTTGTGCTACAAGGGCAGCTTTAGGGCCAGAAACGCGTAGGATACCAACACCGCCTCTTCCCGGAGGTGTGGCCTGAGCGACGATAGTATCAGTGCTATGCATGGTGTACTCGCTTAATCAGAATAATCATATCAATATAAAAAACAGAAGGCGGTCATTGTAGACCGCCTTCGCTATTTTATGTCACTTTCCTTTGAATGTAACCAAGGAAGAGGTTTTTCCTCATGTGACCTTATTTTTTGTCTCTGCTGTGTAAACCACGTTTTTCCAGACCGCGGTAAATTAACTGCTGCTGGATAATGGTCACTAAGTTACTGACGATATAGTACAGAACCAGACCTGATGGGAACCACAGGAAGAATACGGTAAACACAACCGGCATAAAGGTCATGATTTTTTGTTGCATCGGATCAGTGACTGCTGTTGGAGACAGTTTCTGAATGATGAACATTGTCACACCCATTAATAATGGCAGGATGTAGTACGGATCTTGTGCAGATAAGTCTTGGATCCATAACATGAATGGTGCATGACGTAATTCAACAGAGCCCATCAGCATGTAATACAACGCAAGGAAGATTGGCATCTGGATAATCAGTGGTAAACAACCACCCAGAGGATTCACTTTCTCTTGTTTGTATAACGCCATCATTTCTTGGCTCATACGCTGTTTGTCATCACCAATACGTTCACGCAGTGCAGCCAGTTTTGGTTGCAGTAAACGCATTTTCGCCATGGAGGTGTACTGTGCTTTAGTCAGCGGGTACATGATACCACGAACGATAAAGGTGATCATGATGATGGAGAAGCCCCAGTTACCGATAAAGCTGTGAAGGAACTTCAACAGTTTAAACAGTGGCTGAGAGATAAACCATAACCAACCGTAGTCTACAGACAGGTCTAAATGTGGCGCAATGGCTGACATTTCTGACTGAATTTCAGGGCCAACCCATAATGTTGAGCTGATATCAGCACTGCTATTTGGTGCAATTGTCACCGGTGCTGATTTATAACCAATCAGAGCAATAGATTTGTTTTCTAAAGTGATAGAGTAGAAGCTATTGTTCTGACTATCTTTAGAAGGAACCCATGCTGTTGCAAAGTACTGTTGTAACATTGCAACCCAACCATTATTCGTGGTTAGAGATAAGTTTTTATCTTCGATATCACCAAAACTATATTTTTTATAGTTGGTTTCATCTGATGAGTATGCCGCACCACGATAAGTGTGTAGTGCAAAGTTGCTACTACCTGTATCACGGCTTTCTGGCAATTTAACAGATTGTTTTAACTGGCCGTAGAAGTTCATGGTCAGCGTTTTATCTGTTGTATTCTCAATTTTGTAATCAATACCGATATCGTACTGACCTTTCTTCAGAATGAAGGTTTTGACGAATTTCACGCCTTCTTCATTTACGAAAGTCATAGGTACACGTAATTCATCTTGGTTTTCACCAAGTACGAATTCGTTTTTATCAGCACTATAAACTGGGCGAGATTTCTGATCTGGACCATCTGGGCCGATTAAGCCACTTTGAGCCTGATACAGGAATTGTGGTGTAGTTTCCAGTAAACGGAAAGGTGTCTGTGAATTAAGCTCGGCGGGATAGGCTAACAAATCAGCCTCATCGATAGTACCGCCCTGAGTATTGATACGAATATCAAGTACGTCAGTTTTTACGGTAATCAATTTTGCCTGCTCATTGCTGTTACCAGTTACAGCAAGACTATCACTGCTTGGCACGTCCGCTTGTTGCGAGACCTGAGCGGTAGTGGTGGTGTTTTGTGAAACTTTATCACCCTCCCACTGCTGCCAGATCAGGAAAGAAACGAACAGCAAAGCGATGAATAGAAGATTGCGTTGCGAATCCATCGTTAATTTTCTCTGTTATCGTCGTTTTTTCTAGGTGGGACAGGATCATCACCACCTTCGTGTAAAGGGTGGCATTTTAATATGCGTTTCACTGTTAACCAACTACCTTTTATCATTCCAAACCTGCGCAATGCCTCAATTCCGTAATTAGAGCATGTAGGATTAAAACGACAACGAGGCCCCAACAGAGGACTAATCCCCAGTTGATAGCCCCTAATCAGCAAGATCAGGACTTTTGAGCCAAGCGACAATGACGACGCCATAATTTACCCAATACTTCCGTCAATTGATGGTTATCAAGTTCAGCAACCCCTTTTCTTACTAATAGCACAAAATCCATCGGCGGTAATTCATGCTGATGTAAACGAAAGTATTCACGGGCTAATCGTTTAATACGATTACGCTCATGAGCACGTTTGACGTTTTTCTTTGCGATTGTTAGACCGATGCGGGGATGCCCCAGCTCATTCTGGCGACCCAAAATAGTAACTTCTGGAGAACTCGCACGTTGTGGTTGCTGGAAAACAAAATTGAAATGCTTGGGAGTTAACAAACGTAACTCCCTTGGAAAAGCGAGCTTAACCACGGAATGGTTAGCTTTTATTATTTCGAAGAAACGGTCAGACGAGCGCGGCCTTTCGCACGACGGCGAGCCAGAACCTGACGACCATTTTTAGTGGCCATACGAGCGCGGAAGCCGTGGTTACGGTTGCGCTTCAGTACAGACGGTTGAAAAGTGCGTTTCATGGCGATTTCTACCTACTTAATATTATTACTGATTCAGCAAATGCGTTGACAGACAGGCGTGCAATAAATAAACAAACCGGTACTTCAATCGCAGCATCAATGATGGAAAGATGCGGGATTGTAATAAAATCACTCAAATGCGTCAATGAAGATGACGCTTTAAGTACCGATTTTTGTCGTCTTTTTTAGCAAACCCGATAATCAATCCTGACTTATGCGCAACGAGTACGCTTATTAGCGACCTAAAAAAGCCTTAATAAGTGACTTTGTTGGTACAAGCACGCAGGGTGCAAGATTATACGGACTCATGGTGAAAGCGCAAGGATCTTTAGTGGATCAAATGAGAGATATTTGATCACTTACTATAAGAAAGGGAGATTTATGCAAAGAGAAAGTTATCCCCAATTGCTATTTATAGGACGACTCAAGTACACTAGAACGCCTTTGCATATTTCATTTGGTGAATTATCGTAAATCAGCAAGCCTGTGGATAAAAACCATAAAAACTGTGCAAAAGAAAGAGGATCTTCGTTTCATTTTGCGATATGATCCCCCCGTCACGATCAGAATAGCCAGTCTGCGATCGTGAGTCACGATGTAAAAAAATCGTTGTCACCAAGAGTTGTTCCTTATTAAGAATTGAAGAGGAACGGTGTTGTGCACTTTGTATTTAGGCACACAGTGTTTAACTGCATTTTTCCTGTTTATTTTTTAGTCTTGTTTTTTTAGGGGAGTCCGCCGTGTCACTTTCGCTTTGGCAGCATTGTCTTGCCCGATTGCAGGATGAGTTACCTGCCACTGAATTTAGTATGTGGATACGTCCCTTGCAGGCAGAACTAAGCGATGATACGCTGGCGCTGTATGCACCTAATCGTTTTGTTTTAGATTGGGTGAGAGAAAAATACATTAATAATATCAACGCATTATTAGTGGATTTTTGTGGCTCTGAAGTCCCTTCTTTACGTTTTGAAGTCGGTAATAAACCCGCATCAACACGTACTACGGAAAGTATTCCTAAAGCGGTTGTACATCCAACAGTGAATACGGCTCCAACGCATAGTCAGCCTATTCGCCCGAGTTGGGATAATCAACCCGCTTCTCAATTGCCTGAACTTAATTATCGTTCTAACGTTAACCCTAAACATAAATTTGATAACTTCGTTGAAGGTAAATCAAACCAGTTAGCAAGAGCTGCGGCAAGACAAGTTGCTGATAATCCCGGTGGTGCTTATAACCCACTCTTTTTATATGGCGGGACAGGGCTTGGTAAAACGCACTTATTACATGCGGTCGGTAACAGCATTATGGAACGTAAAGCGAATGCAAAAGTCGTTTATATGCATTCTGAACGTTTCGTACAAGATATGGTAAAAGCGTTACAAAATAATGCGATAGAAGACTTTAAACGCTATTACCGTTCTGTGGATGCACTATTAATTGATGATATTCAATTTTTTGCCAATAAAGAGCGCTCACAAGAAGAATTTTTTCATACCTTTAACGCATTGTTAGAGGGTAATCAGCAAATCATTTTAACGTCAGACCGTTATCCTAAAGAGATAAATGGTGTTGAAGATAGATTAAAATCACGCTTTGGTTGGGGATTAACGGTTGCCATTGAGCCACCTGAACTTGAAACCCGAGTGGCGATTTTGATGAAAAAAGCGGATGAAAACCAAATTCAATTACCTGACGAAGTGGCTTTTTTTATTGCCAAAAGACTTCGTTCTAACGTCCGTGAGCTTGAAGGTGCATTAAACCGAGTGATTGCTAACGCAAACTTTACAGGCCGTGCGATTACTATCGACTTTGTACGTGAAGCATTGCGTGATCTGCTCGCCTTGCAGGAAAAATTAGTCACTATTGATAATATTCAAAAAACGGTTGCTGAATATTATAAAATTAAAGTCGCTGATTTACTGTCAAAGCGAAGATCTCGATCGGTTGCCCGTCCGAGGCAAATGGCAATGGCGCTGGCGAAGGAATTAACAAACCACAGCTTGCCTGAAATCGGGGATGCCTTTGGGGGTCGTGATCATACAACTGTACTTCATGCGTGCCGAAAAATAGAGCAATTGCGTGAAGAGAGTCATGACATCAAAGAAGATTTTTCTAACTTAATCAGAACATTATCATCCTAGCGCTATGAAATTTATCATTGAACGTGAACAGCTTCTTAAGCCGCTACAACAAGTAAGTGGCCCTTTAGGTGGTCGTCCAACATTACCTATTTTAGGTAACCTATTGCTTAAGGTAACTGAAAACACCTTATCGCTAACGGGGACCGACCTTGAAATGGAGATGGTGGCAAGAGTTAATCTTAGCCAATCTCATGAAATTGGCGCCACAACTGTTCCTGCGCGTAAGTTTTTTGATATTTGGCGTGGGCTACCAGAAGGTGCTGAAATCAGTGTTGAGCTTGACGGTGATCGCCTCTTAGTGCGTTCAGGTCGTAGCCGTTTTTCTTTATCAACATTACCTGCGTCTGATTTTCCTAATTTAGATGACTGGCAAAGTGAGGTTGAATTTACTTTGCCTCAAGCAACATTAAAACGTCTGATTGAGTCCACTCAATTTTCAATGGCGCATCAAGATGTGCGTTATTACCTCAACGGTATGTTGTTTGAAACTGAAAATACAGAGTTACGCACAGTTGCAACAGATGGACACCGTTTAGCGGTATGTTCAATGGATATTGGACAATCTTTACCGGGACATTCTGTTATTGTTCCTCGTAAAGGTGTTATTGAATTGATGCGTTTACTTGATGGCGGTGGTGAGAGCTCACTGCAACTGCAAATCGGTAGTAACAATATACGTGCCCATGTAGGTGATTTTATTTTCACCTCGAAGTTGGTTGATGGTCGTTTCCCTGACTATCGTCGTGTATTACCGAAAAACCCAACGAAAACAGTAACAGCGGGTTGTGATATTCTTAAACAGGCATTTTCTCGAGCTGCAATTTTATCCAATGAAAAATTCCGTGGTGTGCGTATAAACCTCACCAATGGTCAATTGAAAATTACAGCGAATAACCCTGAGCAAGAAGAAGCAGAAGAGATTGTTGATGTTCAATATCAAGGTGAAGAAATGGAAATTGGCTTTAATGTCAGTTATCTCCTTGATGTACTTAATACATTGAAATGTGAAGAAGTTAAGTTGCTGCTAACAGATGCTGTTTCAAGTGTTCAAGTGGAGAATGTGGCAAGTTCTGCGGCTGCTTATGTTGTTATGCCAATGCGTTTATAATAGTCACTAACATGATTTTATCCCGTTTATTGATCCGTCATTTTAGAAATATTGAACAGGCGGATTTGCCATTAGCGGATGGCTTTAATTTCCTTGTTGGGCCTAACGGGAGTGGTAAAACAAGTATACTTGAAGCGATTTACACTCTAGGTCATGGACGCGCATTTCGTAGCTCTCAAGCTAATCGTGTGATCCAGCACGATGAAAATGAATTTATTCTTCATGGCCGCTTAAGTGGATTGAATGAAGAGAGCCGTGGCTATGCGATTGGATTAAGTAAAGATCGCGAAGGTAATAGTACAGTTCGTATTGATGGCAGCGATGGTCATAAAATTGCAGAGTTAGCAAAATTGTTACCGATGCAATTAATAACACCTGAAGGCTTTACACTACTGAATGGTGGGCCTAAATATCGTCGCGCTTTTATTGATTGGGGTTGTTTTCATAATGAACCTCGATTTTTTGCTGCATGGTCAGATTTAAAACGTGTATTAAAACAGCGTAATGCAGCACTGAGGCAAGCAACGTCTTATCGACAACTGATGCCTTGGGATAAAGAACTTATCTCATTAACAGAACAGATAAGTGAATGGCGAGCTCAATATACCGAAGATATCGCTAAAGATATTGAAGAAACGTGTCGTCTGTTTTTGCCTGAGTTTTCGTTGAAAGTGAGCTTTCAACGGGGATGGGATAAAGAAACAGATTATGGTGAGTTGCTAGCACGTCAATTTGAACGTGATAAAATGCTAGCGTATACCTCACTAGGTGCTCATAAAGCAGATTTACGTATTAGAGCAAACGGCACGCCAGTAGAAGATATGTTGTCACGAGGCCAGCTCAAGTTGTTGATGTGTGCTTTGAGGCTGGCACAAGGTGAATATTTCACTCGTAAGAATGGGCAAAGATGCCTGTATCTGCTCGATGATTTTGCTTCTGAATTAGATGCAAGTCGGCGTCAGTTGTTAGCCGAGCGTCTAAAGTCTACGCAAGCTCAAGTGTTTGTTAGTGCGATAACACAAGGGCAAGTGAAAGATATGCTAGATGTAAATAGCAGGCTATTTAGCGTAGAACGTGGCAAAATAGAGGTTAAACCATAGGAATAAAGCGAGAAACGTTGATGTCGAATACATATGACTCCTCAAGTATCAAAGTATTAAAAGGGCTGGATGCGGTGCGTAAGCGCCCGGGGATGTATATCGGGGATACAGATGATGGAACCGGTCTGCATCACATGGTCTTCGAGGTGGTCGACAACGCAATCGACGAAGCCCTCGCGGGTTTCTGTGATGAGATAATTGTCACTATCCATTCAGATAACTCCGTCTCTGTTCGAGATGATGGTCGTGGAATTCCAACCGGCATTCACCCAGAAGAGGGTGTCTCAGCGGCAGAGGTTATTATGACCGTTCTGCATGCGGGGGGTAAATTCGATGATAACTCCTATAAAGTCTCTGGTGGACTTCATGGTGTAGGGGTTTCTGTTGTTAATGCGTTGTCTGAAAAACTTGAACTGACAATCCATCGTGATGGAAATATCCATCAGCAAATTTATCGTCATGGTGTGCCTGATGATCGCTTAAAAGTCATTGGCGATACTGAAAAATCAGGGACATTTGTACGCTTCTGGCCAAGTCTTGAAACCTTTAAAGGCGAGACTGAATTCCAGTATGAGATCCTAGCAAAACGTCTTCGTGAGTTGTCATTCTTAAACTCAGGCGTTTCTATCCGTTTAATTGATAAACGTGATAACCGTGAAGATCATTTCCACTATGAAGGCGGTATTAAAGCATTCGTTGAATACTTAAGCCGTAATAAAACGCCAATTCACCAAAATGTATTCTATTTCTCTACTGAAAAAGATGGTATTGGTGTTGAAGTGGCGATGCTGTGGAATGATGGTTTCCAAGAGAATGTTTATTGCTTTACCAACAATATTCCACAACGTGATGGTGGTACTCACTTAGTTGGTTTCCGTACTGCAATGACACGTACGTTAAACAACTATATGGATAAAGAAGGTTTTAATAAGAAATCGAAAATCAGTGCAACGGGTGATGATGCTCGTGAAGGTCTGATTGCAGTTATCTCTGTTAAAGTGCCTGATCCTAAATTCTCATCACAAACAAAAGATAAACTGGTTTCTTCAGAAGTGAAAACAGCGGTAGAAACGCTGATGAATGAGAAGCTGGTGGAATATCTGTTAGAAAATCCAAACGATGCGAAAATTGTTGTCGGTAAAATCATTGATGCCGCTCGTGCTCGTGAAGCAGCGCGTAAAGCACGTGAGATGACACGTCGTAAAGGCGCATTAGATTTAGGTGGTTTACCAGGTAAATTAGCGGACTGTTCTGAACGTGATCCTGCTTTCTCTGAACTGTACTTAGTGGAAGGGGACTCTGCGGGTGGCTCTGCAAAACAAGGGCGTAACCGTAAAACGCAAGCTATTCTTCCATTAAAAGGTAAAATCCTAAACGTTGAGAAAGCACGCTTTGATAAAATGTTGGCTTCTCAAGAAGTTGCAACGTTAATCACCGCATTAGGTTGTGGTATCGGTCGTGATGAATATAACCCAGATAAACTGCGTTATCACAGCATTATCATCATGACGGATGCGGACGTCGATGGTTCTCACATTCGTACTCTGTTACTGACATTCTTCTATCGTCAAATGCCAGAAATTATCGAACGTGGTCATATTTTTATTGCTCAGCCACCACTTTACAAAGTGAAGAAAGGTAAACAAGAGCAATACATCAAAGATGACGACGCAATGGACGAATATCTGATGTCGATCGCACTTGATGGAGCAGCACTTTATGTGAGTGAACACGCACCAGCAATGCACGGTGAGCAACTTGAAAAACTGGTTGTTGACTACCATGCAGCGCACAAAATTATTCGTCGTATGGAGCGTATCTATCCACTTAGCATGTTAAACAGCTTGGTATATCATTCAACGCTAACAGAAGATGCGTTATCCGATAAAGCTAAAGTTGAAGAGTGGATGAGTGGCTTAGTTAACCGTCTAAATGAAGCTGAAGACCAAGGCAGTACTTATAGCTACACTATCGTTCAAAACGATGAAAATCGTCTGTTTGAGCCTGTGTTACGTATTCGTACTTATGGTGTGGATACAGACTACAAACTGGATTATGACTTTATCCACAGTAGCGAATATCAACGTATTACTCATTTAGGTGATATTATTGGTAACCTAATTGAAGAGGGTGCGTTTATTGAGCGTGGAGAGCGTCGTCAGCCAATTTCAAGCTTTGAAGAAGCACTTGAGTGGTTAACAAAAGAATCACGTCGTGGCCTTGCTGTACAGCGTTATAAAGGTCTTGGTGAAATGAACCCAGAGCAATTATGGGAAACCACCATGAATCCAGATACACGCCGTATGATGCAAGTTACCGTGAAAGATGCGATTGCAACCGATGAATTATTTACCACCTTAATGGGTGATGCGGTTGAACCTCGTCGTGCCTTTATCGAAGAGAATGCGCTGAAAGCTGCAAATATCGATATCTAGTTTTAGATTAAGTTAGATAAAAAAGCGGAGCCATGAAAATGGTTCCGCTTTTTTGTTGGCTAAAACAATAACGCTTATCCGCGTTGTCCGACCAACCGACACAGCATTTCTGTTACTAAATAGCTCTTTTCAAATGAGCTAACAGGTAAAAACTCAAAACGAGAGTGAAAATTCAGTGCACCAGTAAAATAGTTTGGTGTTAGTAATCCTCTTGCAGAAAGCGCAGAGCCATCTGTACCGCCTCGCATTGGGATCACATTAGGTTGAATATCTAATCGTTTTAATGCCTCAAAAATAAGTTCGATAGCTGTGCGATCTTCCCCTATCGAATCACTGATATTGTTATACACATCGACAATCTCGTAATCGATTTGCGCACGAGGGTGGCGAGCTTGGATCAAAGCAACAGATTGCTTAATAAACTGTTTACGGGCTTCATAACTTTGTTTATCAAAATCACGAATGGCCATTTTAATCACCGCATTATCAGGGTTGGCGATTAAATCAGTGACATAGAAATAACCTTCGCGATGTTCGGTGTGTTCTGGTGTATCAAAGCGGTCAAAACAGCCAATAAAATCATGAGCAACACGAATTGGGTTTAATAATACGTTTTTCGCTGACATTGGGTGCGCAGTAATACCTTTTACAGACACTTTAATTGATGCCGCATTAAAGGTTTCATACACTACTTCGCCTAATGCACAGCAATCTATGGTGTAAGCAAAATCAACGTTGAAGCGAGATAAATCCATCAGTTTAGAACCGCGTAATCCAATCTCTTCATCAGGTACAAACGCAACATAGATATCGCCACAATCAAAATCAGCATGTTGAAGTTTATCCATTAACTCCATAACCACAGTGATCGCTGCTTTGTTATCAGCACCTAATACGCTTGTACCATCACTGAAGATAATTTCTTCACCAATATAAGGTTGTGCTTCAGGGTGTTCTTGAGCTTTAAACCAGACATCCTTCTCTTTATTTAAGCAGAGATCTTTCCCTTCATAACGCAGTGTTTGAGGGTGAATATCAGGCGAAATACCCACATCAACAGTATCAAGGTGAGCTACAAACCCAACTTTAGGGGCATTGGGTTTAGTACCTGGTCTCATTGCATATAAAATGGCATGAGAATCGATATAGATATCTTTTAGTCCATAAGTTTCTAGCTCTTTAGCCAGTAACTTTGCTAACTCAAGTTGCCCTTGCGTGCTGGGTACCACAGAAGCAGATGCATCACTTTGGCTTTCAATTGCCAGATAACGGAAGAAACGCTGTTCTAACTTTTGACCTAGGGTGTTCATTATAATGTTGTTCCTAATACAGTTGTTTTTATAAGCGTGAGTTATGATGCCGGTTGCCATGTATATCCACTGTCAAAGCCAAGAGGAATATCGAGTCCCCAGAAGACAAACAGTGTCGTCGTTAATACAATAAGCAAGCCAATAGTGAAAGGGATCATCATTGAGCATAGTGTACCGATACCTGCCCCTTTATAGTATTTTTGGCAATACATCAAAATCAGTGGGTAGAATGGGAACATCGGTGTACTCACATTCATTGCGGAATCACTGACACGGAACGCAGCTTGCGTTAATTCAGGTGAAATTCCGACAGCCATTAACATTGGCACTAATACTGGTGCAATAACAGCCCATTTTGATGTTGCTGAGGTGATCATGATATTTAAAATAGCAGTCAGCAAAATCACACCTAATACTGTCATACCTGAAGGCATATTAAGCGTACGCAGTAACTCTGCACCGGATAGTGCTAATAAAGTTCCTAAATTCGAGTGTTGGAAAGAGTAAAGGAACTGAGCTGCAAAAAAGGCAAAAACGATAAATGGGATCAGCGATTTAGTGATGTTTTCCATCGCTTTGACAATATCTTTTGTGGAAGCAAAAGACTTGGTCATATAGCCATAGATTAAGCCGGGTACAGAGAAGAAAATAAACAGTAAAGGCACCACAATTTGCATAATTGGCGCTTTAGGGCTGGTTAAGCTACCTTCAGGTGAACGTAATGGCGAAGTTTCTGGTAATAACAGAGCAAATAAACCAATTCCCATCAACACAACCGCCCAACCAGCAAAACGGAATGCGCGTTTTTCTATTGGTGTGATTTCACCCAACTCCGCATCCTTGGTATCAATCCCCGAAGAGACAGGGCAGTTTTTGTTTAACCAAGGTTCTACAATTTTTTCAGTGATATACCAACAAGTTAAAATAACACCAAATGTACCGCCTACACTAAAAAAGTAGTTACATAAAACGTTAACACTATATCCAGGAGCCATAATTTGCGCCGCTTCTTGAGTAAAGCTTTGCATTATTGGGTCAATGATTGACGGTGTATAACTTGCTGTAAATCCACCTGCTAAACCTGCAAATGAGGCGGCGATACCGGCTAAAGGATGACGACCACTGGCATAGAACATCATCGCAGAGACAGGCATAAGAATAACGTAAGCTGAGTCAGACGCTAAGTGCGCAACAATACCAACAAATACAACCGTTGGTGTTAGCATTTTAGGGGAAATAAACGAAAGCATCTTTTTTAAAGCTGTTTTAATAAAACCACTGCTTTCTGCAATACCAATCCCTAATGTCGCAACAATCGTTATTCCAAGTGGAGGAAAGCTAATGAAATTTTTCACTGCACTTGTCACAAATAATATGATTTCTTCATATTGAAACATATTAATAACGGCAATTTTCTCTTTAGTCACTGGATGGAAATAATCAAAATGTACAAAAGAGAGGAGAAATGAAAATATCCAGCAGATCACGAGGGCGTAAACGAACAGCATCGTAACATCAGGCATGATATTACCAATGCGTTCTACTCGGTTTAAAAAACCTTTTTTATTGGGTTGTGTTTGTGTTGTCATATTTATAATGCATCTTTTTATAAAAGTAATAAAAATCACCATAAATAAATGACAATGCAAAGTAAATTTATTTTTAAATAATAAGTAGTTACCGTAGTTTCTATTTAATGAAGAGAAAAGGAATAATATATTAGAAATTGTTATATTTGGATTTTCTTCGTCATTATTTTTCAGTTGTTAAAAAATGCTTTATTTATTTTTGCACTCTATTTTGAATAAAAATAGGTGGATTATGCTGAATGATCTGCCTGAATTCTTTAGCGTTATTTTTGAAACTATTGTAGAAAACGTATTTTATAAAGCGCCATAAAATTAAAAATAAATAAAATATGAAAATTTAAAAAATAGTTTTGTGAAAAAAGAGGAGGGGAAATAAGAAATGAAGCTAATGGCTATTGAGAATAAGAATATCAACCATTTCCATTTTCTAAAAATGGCCGATATTCCAAATAATTAATATTAACGCAGAATATTTAGCATACGACGTAAAGGCTCTGCAGCACCCCATAACAGTTGGTCACCCACGGTAAAGGCTGAAATAAATTCAGGGCCCATATTCAGTTTACGAATACGGCCTACTGGTGTGCTCAATGTACCTGTAACTGCGGCAGGTGTTAATTCACGTATAGTTAATTCACGGTCATTAGGAATGACTTTTACCCAATCATTATGGCTTGCGAGTAACTGTTCAATCTCAGCAACAGGTAAGTCTTTCTTCAGTTTTAAGGTAAATGCTTGGCTATGACAGCGTAATGCGCCAATACGAACGCAAAGACCATCCACAGGAATGATATTTGAACCTGTATTGAGGATCTTGTTAGTTTCTGCTTGTCCTTTCCACTCTTCGCGGCTTTGGCCATTTTCTAATTGTTTATCAATCCAAGGGATCAAGCTACCTGCTAGAGGAACACCAAATTGCTCAGTAGGCATCGCACCACTGCGTGTAAAGTTAGTGACTTTGCGTTCAATATCTAAGATTGCTGATGCTGGGTTTTCTAGCTCTTTAACCACTTGATTATGTAAAGAGCCCATCTGTGACAGTAACTCTCTCATATGGCGAGCACCAGCCCCAGAAGCCGCTTGATAAGTGGATACGCTTGCCCATTCCACTAAATTATTAGCAAACAGGCCACCTAATGACATCAGCATTAAACTGACGGTGCAGTTACCGCCAACAAAGGCTTTGATACCTTTATTTAAGCTGTCTTGAATATGCTGTCCATTAACAGGATCGAGAATAATCACGGCATCATCATTCATACGCAGTGCTGATGCTGCATCAATCCAGTAACCTTGCCAACCTGCTTGACGCAGTTTTGGATAGATTTCATTGGTGTAGTCACCACCTTGGCAACTAATGATAATATCGAGTGATGCTAAGGTATCAATATCATAAGCATCTTGCAGAGTGCTACGGTGATTACCATAAGCGGGTGCTGCTTCACCTAATTGAGATGTGGTGAAGAAAACAGGGTTTATCCCATCAAAATCACGTTCTTCAACCATTCTTTGCATTAAAACGGAGCCGACCATACCACGCCAGCCCACAAAACCAACATTTTTCATTGTAATTACCCTGTCTTTATCTGTAGGAATAGTGAGAGACCTCACACTAACCTGACAAAATATAGAGATGGGTGCAAGTTAATTTATTGATTATTTACCAAAGAATTAGAAGTGTTTCTTATAGTCTTCGTAGAGTTAACAAAAGAAAGCCACAGAACGAACAAATATCAATGAGTTGTTAAAAAAGAAAATGAAGCAACCATAAAAGTGTAAGAATAATCTGCTATATCTTATTTTCTTTTTTAGGATAAATAAAAATATATTCTTGTTTAAGAAAATAGAGTAAAAATAGAAAAATGTAAAATAGTGTAATATATAAGAAAAACGTATTTACTTAGAGATGACTCCAAGCTTTATACTGCAAGTCTATATTTAATAGATGATGTATTTTCATAAATAAAAATAATGATGAATGTTCTTCATTTAATCTACTTTTTATTTTACCTTAATTAAAAGGCACTAGGAGGCGAAGATGGATATATCCACATTCATTCCATTATCTACATACTACTCATATTTAAAACGGTTTGTGATCTCACCAACCACGATGGGTACTATCGCGCCTTCATCTCGTTGGTTATGTTATGAAATGTTAGATAAACTTAATTGGCAACAGGATCTTCAGGTTGCTGAGTTAGGTGCTGGCACTGGGGTTATTACTCAACAGATCTTAAAAAGAATGTCGTTGAATTCATCATTAGATGTTTTTGAAATAGAACCCAGTTTTGCGACAGAGTTAGATAAGATTAATGATAAGCGATTAAGGGTTTATACCGCATCAGCAGAGAAACTAAATAGTCATTATAATATGATTATTTCAGGGCTACCTTTTTTATCTATTCCTAAAAAAACAGGTTTAAGAGTTTTAAAACGGGTACATAAAGAGTTATTAAAAACACAAGGTTGTTTTGTATTATTTCAATATACAACTCGATATGAAAAAACGTTATCTCGTTATTTTCATTTAGAAAAAAAATTGGTAATGCTGAATGTTCCTCCTGCTTGGGTTTATTATTGCACACCAAAAAATAAAATAGGGTAAATGCAAAGCTTGTTCGACGTTTATATTGCAAATAACAAATAAGAATAAATGTTATTTATTTAGATAATGTTTGAGCAAGCAAAATAATACTCTTTTCAATTTCAATAGGATCATGAGCCGCATATCCTAATAATACGCCTTGTTTTGGGTAGGCTTGAATACAGTAACGTGATAAAGGTTGTATCGCTAAGCCAATCTCTCGTGATTTTTTCACAATATATTCTTCTGTATAGCCAGCCAGTAACCAGCAGACAATATGGATACCTGAGTCTGTCGGTTCAACACAGAAAACATGAGATAGATGTGTTTTGATGGCATTAGTTAACACTTGATAACGTTCATAACAGGCTTTTCGTATTCGCCTAACATGGCGTGCATAATGTCCTTGAGAAATAAACAGTGCCAATGTGGCTTGCTCTAAAAAGCCAGAATGTGAATCGGTATAGTATTTAGCGGCTTTAAAGGCATCAACTAAAGGTAAAGGAACCACTAAAAAGCCTAAACGAAATCCGGGATACATCATTTTTGAGAATGTACCGGCATAAATAACGCGCTGGTATTTATCTAATCCTTGGAGAGATTGAATGGGTTTAGAGTGATAGCGAAATTCACTATTGTAGTCATCTTCAAAGATCCACACATTATTGGATGATGCCCACTCTAACAACGCAATACGGCGTGAAAGTGAGAGCGTATTACCCAAAGGGAATTGATGTGAAGGTGTCGTAAAAACAAGTTTTGCTTCAGGACACTTTTCTATTCCTTGATAAATATCCATTCCATCCATATCTGAATTTATTGGGTGTGATTTTATACCATAAGATGTGAAGATCCCCCGAGCACTGTCATAACCAGGATCATCTAACCAAACTGCATCACCTTCTTTTAATAATACTCTGGTGGTGAGATTAATCGCTTGCTGTGTTCCATTCACAATAATGATTTGCTCAGGTTGGCAAAAAAGCCCACGAGTTGATTGCATATATTGGCATATCATCTCTTTTAAAGGCGTGTAACCTGTTGGCGAATTAAATGTTGCGAGTGCTTTTTTCGATTGTCGCCAAACTCGCCCTAATAATCTTCCCCAAAGCTCATGTGGAAACAGATCAACACATCCAACACCAACATGAAAAATTGGATTACTATTGATATTGGGTTGTGATTGTTGCCAAAATGCTTGTGCTTTTTGCATATTGGGGTTTAGCATTTCTAATGGGCTTTCGATTGATGGTGATGAAATAGAGTGGGTTGTTTTGATCCACTTATCCGAAATAATGGCATCAGGGATTGTGCTTGCAACAAAAGTACCTGCACCGCGCCGAGTAAATAAATAACCTTCATCAATTAAACGTTCAAATCCTGCAATAACAGAATTGCGGGAAATCGACATCATTTCAGCTAAGGTGCGGCTTGATGGTAGACGGCTACCTGATGTTAAGCGTCCATCTAAAATCGCTTTTCTAATCGCGTGATAAACCTGAGAACCAATAGGTCCTTCTTCTAAAACAAGGTTAGGGAAATAAGCTGTTTTTTTCTGTTTCATAAAGTGGACCCTATAAAAACACAAAAAGTGTACCTTATTGAGAACCAAAATTAAACGTACCATGACCACGATTAAAGGCAGGTGATACCTTTTTATAGCATTTATGAAAGTAGAAGGAAGTGAAGAGATGAGCACAACACCAATAACTGTTTCAATTCAGTTTGTTGAACAAGAGCATTATGCTCAATGGTTGCCACATTGGTTAAGTTATCAAGTATTTTATAAAGTTGAGTTATCAGAAGAGACAACATTAAAAACATGGGCACGTTTTTTTGATGAAAAAGAACCTGTTTATTGTGCTGTAGCGATGGAAGGTGAAAAAGTATTAGGTTTTGTACATTATCTTTTTCATCGTTCAACATGGGCTGAAAGTAATTTTTGTTATTTAGAAGATTTATTTGTTTCACCAGATACACGTGGTCGCCATGTAGGTAAGCAACTTATTGAGTTTGTTAATCAACAAGCAAAACAGCGTAATTGTGCTCGTTTATATTGGCATACACAGGAAACCAATTTACGTGGTCAGCGCTTATATAATTGGGTAGCAGAAAAACCGGGTGTGATTGAATACCGTATGGCGCTATAAAAGAACGTTAGGTAGGACAGACAAGGTATAAAAGAGATGGCGATATTTACCATCTCTTTTCTGAGTTAGGGTTATTTATTCAATTTTGGGTTAATTAAACGCTTGTTGGCAATAAAACTCATTGCCAACTTTTTTTGCTTCTTCACAAGCTTGTTGCATTAATTCATCTGCTTTTTGCTTGTTTGGCTCGATAATATAATATTGACCAGAGAACATAAAAGAAGCCATTGCTTGAGCAAATCCTTCAAAAGTCATTTCATTAGCTTTTGCAAACCACATATTCGCTTTTTCAGTATCTACAGGCACATTACCCACTCCACTATAAAGAACACCTAGCCAAATCGGAGCGTAAACAAGCTCTGGTTGATGAGTTGCTGCAGCTTCTTCTAATAATGTAATTGCTTTTTTGTAATCTGTTTCACCAGATAAAGGTGCTATAAGAGCCGTTGCTAAACTTATTTTTCCTCTTATGCTTCCTTTATTTGCTGCGATTGTTGCTAATTTTCTCGCTTCAACATAATAATTTTTAAAGTAAGGGTCCGCATTAAATAAATAGAGATCAGCAAGTAATGCATAGGCATCGGCATAGTCGTTTTTTATTGCCTCATTTGCCCATAATTGGGCATTAAGAATATTTTTTTCGACACCCGTTCCCATTAAATACATTTCAGCTAATTGATATTGAGCTGGTGCATTGTGATTTAGTGCTTCTTTGCGAGTATCTTCAAATTTTCTTTTGTCTTGCTCTTCAAAATTAGCATGTAAAGAAAAGGAGAAAAAAAGTGTAATTAGGCTGATAAAGGTCGAAATATATTTAATAAATGTCATGTAAGGTACCGTTTGAAATGATTTTGAAAATCTTACCAATAATAATGGTATAAAAGCAGTTTATTTCTTCGGTTTAATCAAACAAATAACAATATTGGAGTGCGATAATGGCGATTGACCTTAGCAATCTTGTCACAGAAAGTAGAAATCATAACAGTGAAAATATAGACACGCTTTCAACCTTCGATATGCTAAAAGTCATTAATAATGAAGATAAAAAAGTGCCATTAGCAGTCGAAAAAACGTTACCTGAAATTGCTCAATTAGTTGATAAAGTTGCGATTGCTTTTTCTCAAGGTGGTCGTCTTATTTATTGTGGCGCTGGTACATCGGGGCGATTGGGGATTTTAGATGCCAGTGAATGTCCTCCAACTTATGGTACACCTCATGAAATGGTGATTGGATTAATTGCTGGTGGACACAAGGCTATTTTACAAGCTGTCGAGAATGCAGAAGATAATACTCAATTAGGCGAACAAGATTTACGCCAACTTAATTTTAATGAGCAAGATATTTTAGTGGGTATTGCTGCAAGTGGTAGAACACCGTATGTGATAGGCGCTCTGCAGTATGCAAAATCATTAGGTGCAACAACAGGGGCGATAAGTTGCAATCCAGAAAGCCCGATTGCCAAACTTGCTGATATTGCCATTACACCGATTGTGGGTGCTGAAGTGGTAACAGGTTCATCACGTATGAAAGCCGGCACAGCACAAAAACTTATCTTAAATATGATAACAACAGGTGCGATGATAAAAATCGGCAAAGTTTTTGGTAATTTAATGGTGGATGTTGAAGCGACTAATGCCAAATTGGTTGAACGCCAAATTCGCATTGTAATGCAAGCAACTGAGTGTGAAAGAGCTATCGCTGAAGAAGCGTTATCACAATGTCATCGTCATTGTAAAACGGCAATTTTAATGATCTTAGCAAATGTAGATGCACAACAGGCCACACAGATGCTTAATCAAAACAAAGGATTTATTAGAAAGGCGTTGGAATAGTGTAATGCTACAATTTGATGTTCACTATAAAGTACTATTATTGACATCCTCCCCGCCCTAAAGTGAATTGCACCCCAAAAGTTGGACTCTTTTAGTCTGAATTGAAGGGAGTTTTTTTATGTTAAACCATACGCTAGAGTTTAAACTTGAAATTATTCAGGCTTACCTAAATGATGAAGGGCCACCTAAAATACTCAGTAAAAGGTTTAAAATCAATCATGCCATAATCCGCCTATGGATTGAAAATTATCGATTACACGGGTTAGGTGGCTTAAAAGTTAAAACGTCAAAACAAGTTTATTCTCCCGAGTTCAAATGATCCTCAATGGGACATCTCTACATGAAGTTCGCAGACGACTTGATATCCGCGATAGATCAAGGGGCAGTAATCAAATGGCTCATTATCAACAACAGCTACAGGAAAGGGGCTTAAAACAAAGCATGTCACGAAAAGGGAATTATTTACAGCCCATCATCAAGCCAGTAGATACCTTGTATTTGCTGGCTTTTTTGTCTCTGTTTGATATAAGCGCCAATAACTCTTACTTATTGTTTAATGGGTTATAAGAAAAACCAACACATAAATATTATAAGCGCCATAACATACATTAATATAATTAATGTTTTTTTTGCGTGTTATGATAAAAAGGAAAAATAAAGATACTATCTATATATCGAAAAAAATTGACTAATAAATATAGCGAGGTTATCTATGAATACATGGAGTGATATAAAAACAATATATAAATTATATATTTACATATCTAACGGTGAGAAATCCACATCTATTTATGCCAATAAAGCTCATCAAGTCCCTATTAATATAATTATAGAGGCTAGAGATGCAAAAAATAATTCAATTATTTTATCTAATGAAGAAATATACAAACACATAAAATTAGTTGACTATAAAAATGAGGCCATTCCAAATAGTATTTTAGAAGTATCCGATAAAGAAGGAGCATATGCATATCCAATTCCCAAACCAATAACATACTCCAGCGCGGCTAGTAGTTGCCTTTGTTATCTCTCCGTACCTAAGGTTTCAGAGTCCCCACTCAAAGTATCCGTGAGTGTTATGGTTGGTGATACTGAATATACAACCTCAACTATTAATAACAATAATAATGCCACTCCTGATTTTATCTCTTTAAACATCCAACCTCAGAGAATATTTAATAATGATGATTTGGATATTGTGACAAAAAATGAGAGTGATTTTGGTGGTTATAACTGTGTTTTAAAAAAATATTATGTTCGATTTAAAACAGCACAAAATACAATAACGCATGATGCGCTATGTGACAAAGGCTACTGGTTTCACTATAAACAAACAGGAAATTATAAAGGTTGCTGCACCTCAACTGACTCATCGATAAAACGTGATGTATCTGCCACTTATACAAAAAAATTTACCTTTTCCTCTTCATGGTCCATTACCGTAACATCGAAAAATCATGAAGAAATGGGGATCTGCTTCTGGTCTTATCGGGTATGGCATGGTGCTCTATGGTCCTACAGCGAATGGAAAAAATCTTTACATTTCTTCTTACATGACCAATACGGAAATAGAGCTGATATCAATGTTACATCAAACGGTGATAATCAAATATCTTTTAACGTTATTGTTTGATTCATTACCTATTTAAATAAATCCTATCTCTGAAAAAATTAGCCTCTCACTTATGCACAGAGGCTAATTTCACCTGCAACCCAATAATATTAATGGAGTTTTATACAATGACACCAAAATCAGAATATTTTACACAAAGTCATAATTTTTTCAGCGCTTCACTTGGGGGAGTAGATCCTCGTACTGGATTATATTCATTCTCTTTTCCTATCATAAACATCGTGGCAAATGGGAATTTAGGTCCAGAAATTAATCTTTCATTAAATTACAATCAACTTAACACTGATAATATCGGTTTTGGCAAAGGTATTTCTTTCTCACTAACCTATTATGATGCACTAAATAAAATACTGTATTTATCCAATGGTGAAACCTATCGCATCAAAGAAAATCCACAAGGTATAGAGGTTGAACAACGAAAATTAAAAACATTTAAAATAGAACGAACTAATGAGAATTATATTATTACTTACAAATCAGGCGTAGTTGAAATTTTAGAGGGTACTAATTCTGGTAGAGAAATAAAAAATGTGATCTCAATACATTCCCCTCTAGGCCATCAAGTTAATTTCAATTGGATATTTAAAGGAATAAATAGGCTATCAAGTATAGAAGATCAAAATGGGGAGCTAATTAATATCAATTATGACGATCTAAATATTCCTGCATTAACACTATTCTCAGAAACTTCAGAAGAACGTCTTTTACACTGCCAATTATTTAATAGCTTTCTGAAAAAAATAGTTTATATAAATAACGATTACAAATGGGATATTTCATATAATATAAATGGTTTTGTTGAGAGTATTATTTATCCTTCAGGGTTAACTGAAACTGTAACTTATCAAAATAATATCATGCGTTTTCCTGAAGATGCCATTCCCGCTCTTCCTGCTGTAATAAAATATACTCTTGACCCTGGTAACGAACAGAAAGCACAAGTTACTACATATGAATATACCAGCACTAACTATTTAGGGTTTGCAAGTGGCGTTAATTTCTCTCCTAACCGTGACAACGCCTATGCTATTTTGACTGATTATCAATATGGTTCAACTGAAACTCAAATAGGAGAAAGTGAAAATATTACTATTACTCGTCACTATAACAATTTCCATTTGATCACAGAAGAGAAGATCCAGAGAGGAACCTGTATACACAGCGTAAAAACGGAATATTACGCAATGATAGGTATGCCTTTTGATCAACAACCAGAGCAATTTCAGTTACCAAAACAAACAATAACTCAATATACTGACCTCAGCAAACCAGCTGAAGAACAGAGTCGTGAGGAGATAACAAAAACCGAATTTGATATCTGGGGCAACCCGATTAAAGAACAATATCCAGATGGCTCAGAAATCCAAACACTTTGGTATGCAGCTGAAGGGGAAGAAAATTGTCCACCAACCCCCAATGGTTTTGTAAAATATATGAAACAACAAACGCTCATACCACCGAAAACACCTTATCCCACACCAATACGTGTCATTCAGTTTAGTTACCAAAAACTCGGCAATACTGAATATATCGTACAAGAGAAAAAATGTTTTTATAGTGATAACAAACTATTATCACGGCAATTTTACACCTTAAACTCAACACTAGACGATATTAGCTTTGGTCGAGTAACGATCATTAAAGAAGAAGTATATGACTTAGAAAATGAAGATAACGTCTATATTAATACCCAATATTTTAGTACGCGAATAAACAATAACTTAATCACACAAACAGCTAAACTTATTGGTTATGACGGCTTAAGTAGTGAACTCACTCGTGTTCAATCACTATTTAGTGGTTTACTTTACACAAAGACAGATGCTCAAGGTATTAACACTAATTATCAATATGATTGTATGGGGCGAATTATTAGTAAAACTTTATCCCAAGGAACAGAATATGAAAATACCAGTACTTGGCATTATCTCATTGACCAAAATAAGAATATAACGTGCATAGAAACCGATGGACAAGGAAATAAGTCAAAAATTTTTTTTGACGGTTTAGGACGAATCATTCGTAAATTACGAGCAAATAGCAATACCCCTACTATCTGGTATGAAGTTCAATCTTATAATTATAATTTATTGAATGAAATAAGTTCAGAAACCAGTAGTGACTGGCAGTTAGAAGAAAATCAAAGCAATAAACAGTACACAATAAGTAATACTTACTGTTACGATAATTGGGGGCAGATAACCAAGGCATCCTCCACTGATGGTAGAACACGTTGGCAAAATATTGATGTCATCCATCTCACAAAAATATTAAAACAAAGTGGCACTCAAGATGGACAAGAAATATATAGCGGTAGTACTCAAACAACTTATGATATTAACTCTCGACCTCTACATATTACACTCAAAGACCAACAAGAGAATATTAAAGGGACACGTAAGTATGACTATGACGGATGGGGACGCTTATGCAGAGAAGAAGATGAGCTGGGTCACGTCACACTACGTACCTATGACGCTTATGATCGCGTTGTTACCCAAACAGCAGCAGATGGTAGCATAGTCACTCGCACTTATGCCCCTTTTTTAAAGGGTGAACAAATCACATCCATAAAAGTAACGGGAAATAATTCAAAAAGGGAGAATGAAACTTGGACGCTAGGTACTCAAATATTTGATAGTTTAGGACGCGTAGTAAAAAGTATAAGTGGAGGGAGGGTAACAGATTATACCTATCAAAAAGCCTCCCCTGTACCAGATAATGTGACAACACCGGCACAAGAAAAAATCCTTATGACATACGTGCCTGAATTGGATAATGCCATACTTTCCCTTAGCTCAAATGACGTTAAACAAAAGTTCTCTTATAATGCACGTAATGGCCGACTGTTAGATGCAGACGAGTCCAATAGCGTTAATACACTATTGGCTTGGCATCCTTCAGGAACATTAAAAACAGAAACCGTCACGAGTAATTTAACTGGTGCTAAAAAAAGCGATTACCAATGGACATTACTCGGAAGCAATACCGCATTTAACGATATCACAAGTGCTCAAACGCGCTACAACAGAAATGCATTTGGTCAACTTATTGAAGTTACTGATAATGCATTAAAAACTCAAATCAATTACAACGCATTAGGGGATCTCAGCACCCTAACTGTTTCTGATCCTACAACAGCAGCTAACCTAAAAACACAGCTCTTTTATGATGATTTTGGCAGAGAGATCTCACGTACTATAACCGATAATTCCGGTATGAAAATAGTAATATCTCAAACATGGTTGGAAAACGATCAACTTGCCAATCGTGTAACCCAAAAAAATGGCACCACTGTCTGTACAGAACATTATGACTACGATCTACGCAATCGCTTACTCAGTTACGAAGCAATAGGGAGTGAGCTTCCAACCACGCCGTATGGTAATTTACTCTCAAAACAAATCTATTCTTATGATGCTCTTAATAACCTTGTTCAGGTAGACACAACCCACAAAGACAACACTATAGACAGTGCTAACTATCATTATCAAAATGATAAAGATCCCACTCAACTCTCATCGATAACGCATACACACGCTAATTATCCAGCTAATATTTCACTCAGTTATGATGCTAATGGACGTATGATTAAAGATGAAATAGATAATACATTACATTATGACGCAATTGGCCGACTTAAAATCATCAGTAACCCGAACGGAAAAAATAGTACATATAGTTATGATGCATTAAATCGTCTAGCCATACAAAATATTGATGACACAGATAGTAGATCACTCTATTACCGGGGAGATGAGCTTGTAAACGAATTAATGACATCTAAGTCTATTAATAATCGATTAATCAAACTAGGCCATCATTGTTTGGGTGCTGCAACAGAAAACAATCTCATACTCACTGCCACAGATAGCCATGCAAGCCTACTTTGGTCACGAGACACATCTCAAGATAATGGAACGCTGAGCCAATGGAGCCCTTACGGTTATAGTCGTAGTGATTTATGGCTACCCGGCTTTAATGGTGAGCGTCGTGATCCACTTAGTGGCAATTATCATCTGGGGAATGGGTATCGAACGTACAATCCTCAACTAATGAGGTTTATTAGCCCTGATAGTCTCAGCCCCTTTGATGCGGGCGGTATTAACCCTTATGCCTATTGTGCTGGCGATCCAATCAACCGATTAGATCCCAGTGGTCATTTAAGTGGCAACGCTATTACAGGAATTGTATTGGGTGCGTTAGGATTAATTTTCTCTATCTTCACAGCAGGCGCTTCAATTATTGCAGCTGGCAGTGTGGCTGCAGCGCTTAGCTCAACCTCTGCAATCACTTTAGCTGTAGGGGCTCTGGGTGTTGTTTCCGATATTACAAGTATTGTCAGCGGTGCTATTTCTGATAGTAATCTTGAAGCATCGTCTGTTCTTGGCTGGGTTTCTTTAGGTACAGGTATTGCAGGTATCAGTGAGGTGGTGGGTCGTGGCGCCCTAATGGGGCTAAACAGAGCAACTTCAGGCTTCAGAGCACGTATTGGAAATATTCTAGACACTGGATTATCGGGTCGCGGTGCGACTGTGGCTGCGAAAAAGTGGGCCGTAGTAGAAGATGCAATGGCATTTTATCGAGGTGAAAATCGGGCACCCAATAAAATAAGTGAAGCAGGAGGGTTCAAACCTTGGAGCCAAGATACACCCGCAGAAATATTACAGCGCTTCAAATCTGAATTTAGTAAAAATGCTACAGAACACTCACAAGCCCATGTCCGTAGCCCTAACCGAGATTATATCTCTTTCGGTACAGATATGGCGGCTGGGGGTTATGCTGATTCTCGTGATTATTTATATGAAATTAAAATTCCTAAAATGCATGAGCAAAATATCACAGCTCAGGTACTTGGAACTGAAACGCTAAAATTTCGAAAAAATGTAGCTTCTCCACGTTTACTACTTGATGGGGAAACAGTTGATACTTCAAATTTTGTCGCTATGCTACCCGCAAGAACCGTAGAAGCGACCTTTGTAACACCAATACCCAAAGAATATATTACTCGATTTCGTTATAAGGGGAAATGGTTCGATTTTTCACTCTGACTCATTGTTTATATTCACTTATCAGGTACGCCGTAAAACCCCGTCTTTCTGAAGTGCCCCCATAAAGTTGGACTGTTCATTAAGCAACTTTCAAGGACTGAGTTCTGTACTCTACAGGGCTCAGTCCTTTCAATTTAACCTTGATTCTTTCACGGTCTGTTCTAAGAAATCTTACTCAATGTTTTGGATCTGCTCACGCATTTGTTCAATCAAAACTTTTAATTCAATGGCTGAATTAGTGACTTCAGTATTAATTGATTTCGATGCTAATGTGTTGGATTCACGGTTAAATTCTTGCATCATAAAATCAAGACGGCGACCTACTGCTTCTTTTTTTACAAGAATTTTTCGTGTTTCTTTAACGTGAGCTTCTAATCTATCAAGCTCTTCAGCAACATCTAAACGTTGCGCCAACATCACTAACTCTTGCTCTAAACGATTATTATCAATTTGGACTTGAGCTTCTTCCAATTTGCTCGTTAAGCGTTCACGTTGCCATTGTAAAACTTCTGGCATTTGCGCTCTCACCTTAACAACTTCTTCGCAAACAGCATCTAAACGCTGTTCGATAAGTATTTTCAGTGATTGTCCTTCTGCTTCACGGCTTGCGATGAAGGCATCGATCGCTAAATCTAATTCAGCTAAAAGCTCAGTACCAATGGCATCTAAATCTTGCTCTTGTGCGGAAATAACACCCGGCCAACGTAAAATATCAAATGGGCTGATAGTCCCTTCATGGCTGTGGCTTTTTACCCAGTTGGCAGAAACAATCAGTTGTTTTGCTAAATTTTCATCAAGATTAAGTTCGCCTTGAAAGCGAGCATTAAGATCAAAACGTAAGTTACATTCAATTTTACCGCGCGTTAAGCGATTACGTAGACGTTCACGAATAACAGGCTCTAAACTACGTAATTGCTCAGGTAAACGAATATAAGTTTCAAGATAGCGTTGGTTGACGGAACGTAGTTCCCATGCAGCGCTACCCCAGTCTTTTTTGATGTCTCGGCGAGCAAAAGCGGTCATGCTACGGATCATAATAGGGTCTCAATAGTGTAAAAGATGATACGATTATAACCCTAGGCATCGATACAGGATAGGCATAAGCCATTTTAGGTCGTATAATGCGCCCCCAATATGTCAGAGAAAGCGGAGATAACACCATGCGTCCAGCAGACAGACAAGCAGACCAAGTACGTCCTATTACCATTACTCGTCATTATACAAAACACGCTGAGGGTTCTGTATTAGTCGAATTTGGTGATACTAAAGTCTTGTGTAACGCCACTGTAGAAGAGGGTGTACCACGTTTTCTTAAAGGACAAGGACAAGGTTGGGTAACCGCAGAATACGGTATGCTTCCTCGTGCAACAAATAGTCGTAATGCACGTGAAGCGGCTCGTGGTAAACAAACCGGCCGTACTATGGAAATTCAACGCTTAATTGCACGCTCATTACGTGCTGCTGTTGATTTAAAAGCATTAGGTGAATTCACTATCACTGTTGATTGTGACGTTATTCAAGCTGATGGTGGTACACGTACAGCCTCTATCTCTGGTGCTTGCGTCGCATTAGTTGATGCTTTAAATAAAATGGTTGAAGAAGGTAAACTGAAAAAGAGCCCTCTTAAATCAATGGTCGCCGCTGTATCTGTGGGGATCGTTGATGGTGAACCATTATGCGATCTTGAATATGTTGAAGATTCTGCCGCAGAAACAGATATGAATGTGGTGATGATTGATGATGGTCGTATGATTGAAGTTCAAGGTACGGCAGAAGGCGCGCCATTTAGTCACGAAGAATTACTTGCTTTACTCGCCCTTGCAAAGGGGGGATTAGAGAAAATATTTGAAGCGCAAAAAGAGGCGCTTAAGCAATAAATTATATTTTTAAGGCGACTGAGAAGTCGCCTTTTTTATGTCTAAAATTTGTCATCAAGTAACGTAGAGAGGAGAAAAAAATGAAAGCCTACCAACGCCGCTTTATCGAACTAGCATTAGCAAAAAATGTCCTGAAATTTGGTGAGTTCACACTGAAATCAGGAAGGGTGAGTCCTTACTTTTTTAATGCCGGTTTATTTAATACAGGGCGTGACTTGGCTTTACTGGGGCAGTTCTATGCGCAAACATTATTAGATAATAATGTGTCTTGTGATGTGTTGTTTGGACCCGCTTATAAAGGGATACCTATTGCAACCACAACGGCAATCGCATTGGTTGAACATCATGATATCGATATCCCTTACTGTTTTAATCGCAAAGAGGCTAAAGATCATGGTGAAGGAGGAACATTAGTAGGAAGCCCATTGAAAGGTAATGTTGTGATTGTCGATGATGTCATTACAGCAGGTACTGCAATTCGTGAATCAATGGAAATTATAAAACAGCATGATGCAACGCTTTCTGCGGTGTTATTAAGTTTGGATAGACAAGAGAAAGGGCGAGAAGAACTTTCTGCAATACAAGAGTTAAAACGTGACTATCAATGCCAAGTGTATTCGATTATTACCTTGGATGATTTAATTAGTTACCTAAGTGAGAATGAAACACTGTCTGAGCATTTACCTGCGGTTAAAGCTTATCGTGAGCGCTATGGCGTGAATTAATAAAGTCAATATGCGATAAACGAGTTGGTCGATTAGAGATAAAAAAAAGCCCTCGCCCAATTATGGGCGGGGTGAGTAGTACAATGAATCTTCTGCGACAATTATCACAGATATTGAAATATAAAAAGGACTTTTACAGCAGGGGCAAAGCGAGTCGCTAATGCCACAATGTAGGAACTGCACGAGTGCCATTCCTGATAAATACATTTAGGTAACTGTGTACCAGAGGACGCATGTTAACACAAATAAGAAAAAAACGGCATATCTGTAAATTTCAAATTGTTGAGTTAAATCACGAGTCCATCATTTCATTGTAACTGTGCCAAAATTAATGGCCAGCGAGCTTCAAATTCTTGAGTGGGTTGATAGCGAAATTCTGTGCGTACAAAGCGCGCTAACATACCTTCACAAAAAGCGAGTAGTTGTGAAGCAAGTAACGCTTCATCATGCAAGAAAGCACTACCCTCACGAATTTTACGCTCTTTAATGACTTGTCGTAGTTGAACCTCAATACGCTCATAAAGCTGGTTTATTCGGCCTTGCAATCTGTCTTGTTCAAACATCAATGCATGACCAGTCAAAATACGAGATAGCCCTGGGTTTTTCTCAGCAAAACCGAGGATCAAGATAAGAATTAAACGAATTCTTGCAACAGCATCTTTTTCGTCTTTTAAAATCAAATTAATACGGGAGACTAAGCTATCTTCGATAAACTCAATCAAGCTATCAAACATTTTGGTTTTACTGGGAAAATGTCGATAGAGCGCAGCTTCAGATACACCAACAGTAGCGGCAAGTTTTGCCGTTGTGATGCGTTGACTACCATCACTTGATTCCAACATTTGGGCAAGTGACTGTAAGATTTCATCCCGTCTATTTCTTTTCTTTTTGGTTTCTTTTTCTTCTGCCATGACTGATAAGGCCCCTGCTAAAAGCAAAACAAATCAGTAAACCTTTGCACTAAGGTTTTTAGTGCAAAGGGAGTGATATCGTCATTGATATAATTAATGCAAGACGTCGTTATTATTGGCGGCCGGAGTGGCCAAAGCCACCGCTACCACGTTCCGTTGCGGTAAAATCTTCAACAATATTAAATTCAGCTTGAACTACGGGTACGATAATCATTTGAGCAATACGCTCACCGGGTTCGATGGTAAACGCTGTTTTACCACGATTCCAAACAGATACCATCAGTTGACCTTGGTAATCGGAATCAATCAGTCCAACTAAGTTACCTAATACGACACCGTGTTTATGACCTAAACCTGAACGAGGAAGTACCATTGCTGCTAATCCTTCATCGGCAATATGTACAGCAAGACCTGTAGGTAATAATTCGGTTTGCCCTGGTTCAAGAACTAATGGTGCATCAAGGCAAGCGCGTAAATCTAAACCAGCAGAGCCTGTCGTGGCATAAGCAGGAAGTGGATATTCTTGACCAATACGTGCATCAAGGATTTTAACATCAATTTTTTTCATCATAATGTTTGGCTATCTCGTCAAGTAGGCGATGGCTAAGTTGTGCTTTACTACTGTGTGGTAAGCGCGTTTCTCCATTAGCCCAAATAAGGTGTAATGCATTGTTGTCACTGTTAAAGCCTTGATTTTCTACTGAAACATCATTGGCACAGATTAAATCGAGTTGCTTTTGTTCTCGTTTTTTGCGGGCATATTCTTCCACATTCTGGGTTTCGGCTGCAAATCCAACAACAAAAGGACGGTGTTCAACCATTTTTCCGACACTCGCGACAATGTCGGGGTTTTTTACCATAGTGATGGTGACTTCATCACCTTGTTTTTTTATTTTTTCAGCCGCGATAAGTTTAGCGCGGTAATCTGCAACAGCCGCACAACCAATAAAAATATCTTGTGAAGGTGCGATTAGCATCACTTGTTCATACATTTCTTGTGCGCTTTCAACATCAATACGTTTAACACAAGCGGGTGTCGGTAATGTGACAGGCCCTGCGATAAGTGTGACATCAGCTCCACGTAATGCGGCTGCTTGTGCAATCGCAAATCCCATTTTCCCGGAGCTATGATTACTGATAAAACGCACTGGATCTAAGGCTTCACGAGTCGGACCTGCGGTTATCGTAATTTTTTTACCTGCAAAATCTTGTGGCTGTAAAGCAAGTTGTTTTTCAGCTAATGCGACAAGTGCTAAAGGATCTAACATTCGTCCCGGCCCTACATCACCACAAGCTTGGCTGCCAGAATCAGGTCCCCAAATTAAACAGCCGCGTTGCTCTAAAGCTGATAAATTTTCTTGTGTAATCGTGGCTCTGTACATTTGCTGATTCATTGCTGGTGCAATAGCGATAGGTGCACTACTCGCTAAACAGAGTGTGGTAAGTAAATCATTTGCCATACCCACTCGCAAACGTGCAATAAGATCGGCAGTAGCAGGTGCAAGTAGAATTAAATCAGCCCATTTACCTAATTCAATATGCCCCATAGCGGCTTCTGCTGCTGGATCAAGTAAATCATCCGCAACAGGAAAACCAGAAACAGCTTGTAGTGATAAAGGTGTCACAAATGCATGAGCTGCGGGTGTCATTACAACTCGCACAATTGCACCTTTGTCACGTAAACGGCGTACAAGTTCAGGTGCTTTATAGGCCGCAATACCACCACTGATACCAAGAATAATCTTTTTGTCGTGAAGTGTAGTCATGATGAAATGCCTAAGTACATAAATAATTGCCCGTAATTTTACCACAAGGTCATCGTGAATTCGGAATTCTATGTAACTTCATGTTTTATAGATTAAATTTTTGCGATTCATCTCGCATAAATTTGATATGTGTCTTTTTTATACAAGATTAGTAGTTTATAGTAAATTAACTGTATAAAACAACAGTTGTTTTGTGATTAGCATTTAATGATGAGTGATGTTTCACCTAAACTCTAATGCTTATGTGAATAGATAAAGTAGATCATTAATACCACTGCCTTTAATTATTAAGGAGTCCACGGATGGAAAATCAATCATTTAATGAGCTTTTACCTAGAGAAAAATTATTACTTTATGGCGTGGAATCGCTCACCGATATTGAGTTATTGGCGCTCTTTTTACGCACCGGCACTTATGAAAAATCTGTATTAGAATTGGCGGCTTTTTTACTTAAAGAGTGTGGTTCTCTTTATCATGTTATTAATGCTGATTATGAAACTTTAGGGCGCTTTAAAGGCGTTGGTGTGGGAAAGTTTACCCAGCTACAAGCGATTAATGAAATGGCACAGCGCTTTTCTACAACACAATTTATGTATAAAAATGTATTATCTTCTTCAGAAGATACAAAGCATTACTTACAAAAATTATTGCATTGGCGAGACAGAGAAGTGTTTGTGGTACTGTTTCTCGATAATCAAAATCAATTGATTGCATTTGAAGAGATGTTTAAAGGAACAATTAACAGAGTAGAGGTTCATCCTAGAGAAATTGTCCGCCAATCAATAAAAAAGAATGCAACATCCATCATTCTTGCTCATAATCACCCTTCTGGTATTTGCGAACCAAGTCTCGCAGATAAAGTAATAACAGAAAAAATTTTTACTGCTTGCCAATTAGTGGGTGTAAATGTACTCGATCACCTTGTGATAGGGCATGATAATTGTGTTTCTTTCGCAGAACTAGGTTGGTTGTAGCAAATATTTTTGTAATTATTGTCAATCTTTATTTGTACGGGTCTTGAGCGTTGAGGCCATTGGGCGTATACTACGCCACCTTTGAGGATCTTGGGTTTGGCGAGAAGAGCCTATCTCAGCAAGTTTTTTCTGAGGTGTTTACACAGTTTTTCAATCGTTAAAAGTTGCTGAGATGGGCTCCAAAGCCTGACGAGGCGGTCAAACCTGATATTAAAGCTCGAGCTGATTAGATTTTTGGAGAATAGACATGTCCCGAGTCTGCCAAGTTACCGGCAAGCGTCCTGTGAGTGGAAACAACCGCTCTCACGCATTAAACGCGACTAAACGCCGTTTTCTGCCAAACCTGCACTCTCACCGTTTCTGGGTTGAGTCTGAGAAACGTTTCGTAACTCTGCGTGTATCTGCTAAAGGTATGCGTGTGATTGATAAGAAAGGCATCGAATCTGTATTAGCAGATTTACGTGCCCGTGGTGAGAAGTTCTAAGGAGCTGAAAAATGGCTAAAGGTATTCGCGAGAAAATTAAACTCGTTTCTTCTGCTGGTACAGGTCACTTCTATACCACTACGAAGAACAAACGCACTATGCCAGAAAAACTGGAAATGAAAAAATTCGATCCAGTTGTTCGTCAACATGTGCTTTATAAAGAAGCTAAAATTAAATAATTTTAGTTTTCTTAAAAAACCCGACCTTAGTGTCGGGTTTTTTGTTATCTGGAGCCTGCTAAGTATAACAAAGTAAAGCTATTGTGATCTTAGCTTGCTCTTTAGTTATACTATAGCTCTTTTTAAATCATCAGATAAATGGATTGCGGATGAGTAAGTCAGTATTATCAATATTACATACAGAATCATCTTGTGGATGGGGTGGTCAGGAAATCCGTATACTGACGGAATCTCAAGGTATGATCCGCAGAGGGCACCGAGTTGCATTAGTGTGTTGCCCTACATCCAAAATTGCCAAGGCCGCGCCTGATTATGGTATTGAGGTTTTCACATTACCCATTGAAAAAAAACGCGGTTCAGCGTTAAAAGCACTTCGCCAATGGCTGAAATTACATCGTCACCAATTTGATGTTATCAATACTCATAGTTCAACTGATGCATGGTTAGTCGCTACTTCTTGTGCCACATTACGTCATTCTCCTGTAGTCGTTCGAACTCGCCATGTTTCTACGGATGTTTCTCGTTCATTACCAACTCGATGGCTTTATCTTTCATCCAGTGCCCATGTTGTGACAACGGGTGAGAAATTACGTCAGACTCTCCATCAGCATAATAAATTTCCATTAGAAAAAATGACATCAGTGCCTACGGGAATTGATCTGCAACGTTTTTATCCACAAAACAAACAACAAGCTAGAGAAAAAATTGGAATACCGAATAAACCGACATTAGGTATTGTTGCAACTATGCGAGTGTGGAAAGGACATAAATACTTAGTTGAAGCATGGAAATCATTACATCAGCTGTTTCCTGATTGGCAATTAATTTTTGTTGGTGATGGGCCTCAACGTAAAAATTTAGAACCGATGGTTAAAGAAGCAGAATTAGAACAAAGTATCTTCTTCCTTGGTAATCGTAATGATGTGCCTGATTGTTTAAATGCAATGGATCTCTTTGCGTTACCTTCTTTTGGTAATGAAGGTGTGCCACAAGGTATTATGCAGGCAATGGCGTGTGGTTTGCCTGTCGTGTCGACTACGGTTGGCGCGATCAGTGAAGCTGTTATTGACGGTAAAACAGGATTTACATTAGTACCACAGGTACAAGAAACATTAACAAGTCATTTAGCTAAATTAATGAGCTCAGATGAATTACGTGAACAGATGGGAAAAGCAGCGCTTGAACACGCTGTTTCACGATTTGGTTTGGATAATATGTTAGATAAGATGGAAAGGATCTTTATTCAGGCAATCAACGATAAAAATAAGTCAGTATGATTAATGCTGATAATAAAGTTTTGAAATGATTATCTCTATTATCAATTTGGTGTATTCATCTTATTGATGAATATTTGTAATACTTTTTAGTGTATAGTCTGAGAAGTAAATGTATCATTTAAGCCAAATAAAAAGCACATGGATCCAAAAAATATATTGGTTATAGCGGTAGCGCGTTTTGGTGATACATTACTTATCACCCCCGTTATTCATGCCTTAAAACAGCGTTGGCCCAATGCTCATATTCATGTATTTGCACATAAGCGTAGTGCATGCATTCTTGAGCATAATCCTGATATTAATAGTATTAGACATTTTTCTAAAAAGCGCGCTGTTTGGTCAGGTTGGTTACCGAATAAACCTTATGATTTGGCTTTGGTATACGGTAGTGATTGTGAATTAGTGAACTATGCTCGTCGCCAATCTCATCATACCGTTGCTTTTGCTGATATATCTGAGCAGAAAGGTAATACGACTTGGGTTGCGCGCCCCAAATCGCCGATGGTTGCACAAAAAGAGCGTGCCTTATTAATTAATGCATTAGGGATTTATCCGAGTTGTTGGCAATTACGTTACTTTATCAGTGAGGAAGAAGTGACTTTTGCACAACAGTTTTTGAAATATAATTCATTAATTAATAAGAATATTATTGGTTTTCAGTTACAAAGCTTTCCCGCTAAAGCCTATCGAGATTGGCCAGTGGAGAACTTTCTGCAATTAGCAAAGCAGATTATTACCCATGACGCGAGTACGTATTTTTTGCTATTAGGTGGTAAGGAAAGTGCGCAATTATCTGTTGATTTAGCTAAAAAAATAGGTGAAGAGCGATGTTTAGCCTTAGCAGGGCGTGTTTCAATGCGTCAAAATGCGGCAATTATGGCAAATTTATCGCTTTATGTTGGTGTTGATACCGGTCCTACACATTTAGCCGGTGCTTTAGATATCCCTATGGTGGCGCTATATCATAGCTATCATCCTGGGTGCTATTTAGCCCCTATACAACATTCTTGTTGTCAGGTTATTCAACACCCTACACCATTAGAAAAGGCATGCCGTGAAGATAATATGGCTGAAATCTCAGTTGAGAATGTGTGGAATGCAGTGAGTAATATCATGAATGGAATGAAGGTGAAAAAGTAATCCATGAAGATCGGTATAATTGATGTCACAATCACCATGTCTTATGGCGGGATCCAAACGGCGGTTTGGGAGCTGGCTAAGCAATTGCATGATGCTGGGCATGAAGTTCATCTTTATGGTGGCAATGGCGATATCCGACACAATCTGGCAGGACGCCAAATACAAATTCACACTTACCCTTATACACCACGAGATAAAGTGATTGATCTCGGTGGGCGTTTTCGTCGTATTGTTGAGCGTTACACTTTTGCACGACACGCTAAAAAAGATGTTATCAGTCAAAATTTTGATTGGGTTATTTTAACGAAGCCTTTTGACTTTTTTTGGCCTTCTATGATGCCTAAATCATCCTCAACGCGTTTTTGCTATATGAGTGGGGGCACCAGTTTTTTCAAAGGCGATCGCTGGTTAGGTAAAAAGATTTCAGCATGGGTTGCATGTAGTCACTTTAATGCTTGGCAAATCCAACATCATTTTAAACAATTCCCTAGTGTGATTTATAATGGTGTGGATATTGAAAAATTTAAACCTATGACTACCTCGTTGCGTGAGCAATTAGGGATCAATGAGTCTACTTTTTTACTCTCATTTGCTGGGCGATTAGTGGGTTGGAAAGGCTTGAGTGTCGCAATTGATGCCATCGAGCAGTTAAAAGGTGAGGATGTTAAACTCTTGATTATCGGTGCGGGTGATGATCTTGAGCGATTAAAAAAGAAAGCGATTTCTAAAGGTGTTGCAGAGCAAGTCATTTTTCATCAGCCTGTTGAGCATAACGTATTACCGGAATTTTATGCGGCAAGTGACGTGGGTATTTTCCCGAGTACTGGAGATGAAGCCTTCGGTATTACGATTGCAGAAGCAATGGCATGCGCCAAACCAGTGATTGCCAGCCATATCGGCGGTATTCCTGAAGTTGTGGGCAATGAAGGTACCGCAGGGCTTTTAGTCGCACCAGGTAGTGCAGATGAAATTGTGATAGCGATTAATCATCTTCGTGAGTTACCAGACAGAGGTAAGGCGATGGGAGAGCAGGCGCGTGTCCGTATAGAAACACGCTATACTTGGCAACATTCTGCGCAACGTTTATTACAGGTATTGGCGTCATAATTATGAAAATTGCCTATCTTGATCCTTACCCAGTGCCTGATTTACGTGTGGCTTCATTACAAATTTTGCAAAATGTGGATGCATTTGCTCGAGCAGGCGCTCAAGTAACATTAGTCACACCTAAAGGGCAATATCGAGATAGTGATATATTAGGTCGTTCAATTCATACTAATGCGAGTTTAGTTTCTTTAAGAGATATTCGCCGTAAATGGTATTTTCCATTTAATTCACAAAAACTTTTCTCATTACAGATCACTCGCTGGGTAAAACAAAATAACGTTGATGCATTATTTACCCGTAATTTAAAACTAGCTTGTTATCTTTGTGAAAATTACCCAGAAATTCCTCTCTTTTTTGAGAGTCATGAAATTTTCGCGCAATCTTTTGCAGAGTCTCATTCCTTTGAGAAAAAAAAGAATCGTGCAAAATATCATAAGCTATTAAAAATGGAGAAGTTAGTTTACAGCCGAGCGACAGGCATTTTTGTTCTTACTTCATTATTAAGAGATGATATTGTTTCGCAGTATCAAGTTACTACGCCAATAACAGTGGTTCCTGATGGAGTTGATTTACATGCTGTGGCTGATTACCAAATTAAATCACTAATATCCGAGAAAAGCTTTACTGAGGTATTGTATTTAGGGAGCTTACATAAATGGAAGGGGATCCCTACCATGATGCGAGCAATGAAATACCTTGATAATGCAAGGCTTAATATTGCTGGTGGTACACCTGAACAGATTGAAGGGTTAACCTTATTAGCGCAAGAAATGGATGTAAAAGATAAAGTAAATTTCTTAGGGTTTATTGATCCCAAAAAACGCTTTGAAGCAATTGGTCAACATGATATCTGTGTACTTCCGCTTACATTAACGAGTATTGGAAGTCGTTACACTTCACCTCTTAAATTATTTGAATATATGGTGATGGAAAAACCTGTAGTAATTTCAGATTTTCCTTCAATTCGTGATGTTGTGGATGAGAAAGCGGTGAGTTTTGCCGATAGTGGTGATGCACAAAGTTTTGCAAAACAGATAATACAACTAAGAGAAAACCCACAGCGAGCCAAAGAAAAAACAACCCATGCCCGCTCTCTGGTTGAAAACTATTACAACTGGGATAAGCGGGCAGAGATTATATTGAAAACAATAGAGAAGTTAATTAAGTAACCTATTGTTGTTTATCTGATGACGTTACTGATTGATAATTTAATAGTGAGTAGCGTAATGCCAACATTAATCCCACCAAAATACCCACCTGATTGATATAGGCATTTTCAAATAACCCTCGCAATACATAAACCCCTAAGAAGGACATTAGTAACACCAAGGAGGCTTGACGAATAACCCCTTGGTTTTTTCTTATTAATTGGATACCTTGGGCAATTATCGAAGAGCAAAAATAAAGAATACTAAATAACCCCAAAATACCGCCAGCAAACCAAAAAGCTAAAAAGACGTTATGAGGACCAATGGATCTTTTAAATATCCAATTGGGATGGTCTTTAACTCGTTCATTATAAATATTATGGTACAGTTGATTACCATAGCCATAACCTTTTATCGGTTGTTCAAAAATAAGATCTAACGCTGAGCCTTGAGTACCGCCATCAAATCTTAAACCATCATTCATTTGAGTTAATTTATGTTGAAGTAATTTACTAACAATGGGATTTGTTGGTAAATTTGTTGCCCCAATCAATAACAGGACACAAGTTAACGCACTGATTATCATCAGTAGCCATTGGCGATTAATGACTAAGATAAGTAACGTAGTGATTGCTAATGCGATCCATGCCCCTCGTGCTAAGGTACCTAATATAATAAAAATAAAAGATAAACTGACAAGAGCTAATAATAACCAATTAGTAACTGAGTTTTGTCTTTTTAGAGCCCATAAAGCCAGTACAATGGGAAAGAAAAAAAGCAGAGCATAAGATATTTCCCGATGAATTAGTTGGCTTTTTATTGTAAATGGCCAAATACCTTTCTGATACTCCAAATAATACTGCACTAACTCTTTAACCATAATCACCAGCAACCCAATCGCAAAAGCGACCATCACCATCTTTGCTATATCGGTAGATTTCTCTTTATACAATACAATTGGAAAGGTAATAGCAAAAAGTAGTAACCCATTGAGTATCGGCTTATTAATCTCTTTTATACTGATACTGGGCTCGACAGAAATTATTATGGAATAACCAATCACCAACAATAAAAACAGTAGTGAGAATGACAGGTTATTTTTAAATATCTTACAGATAGCCTTAAAATCACGTACCAGATACCACAGTGCCGTTGCACCGATTAGTCCCATCACAATATTTTTATAACGGGTGATATCCGGTAAGTAGATCAATATAATGTAAAGCCCAATAATGGATAAATTCCAAAGGGATTTTTTACTATAGTCTTTAAACAACATCATAATAATCTGCTATCGTCCTTTCTACTTTTAGGGACGCTGATCATACAATAAAAATGATGTTATCGCTGTATCTCTTATCTGATAATAATGGAGCCACCTGTGCCTGAATTGCCAGAAGTTGAAACCAGTCGCCGAGGTATTGAACCTCATCTTGTAGGCAATGTGTTGCATTATGCCATTGTGCGCAATAGTAAATTACGTTGGCCTGTGTCAGAGAAAATAAAGACTCTACTGGATGAGCCTATTTTAAGTGTAAAGCGTCGCGCTAAGTACTTGTTAATAGAGCTTAATGCAGGATGGATCATTATTCATTTAGGAATGTCAGGGAGTGTTCGCATTCTATTAGAAGAACAACCTGAAGAAAAACATGATCATATCGATTTAATTTTTCGTGATGGCAAAGTATTACGTTATACCGATCCTCGACGCTTTGGTGCTTGGCTGTGGTGTGAAGATTTAGAAACTAGTTCTGTATTAGCTCATTTAGGGCCAGAGCCGCTTTCTGAAGAATTTAATGCCGAATATCTATATAAGCAGTCAAAAAATAAAAAAACAGCTATCAAACCGTGGTTAATGGATAATAAATTAGTTGTTGGTGTCGGTAATATTTATGCTAACGAGGCGCTATTTTCATCGGGAATTATGCCAGATAGAAAAGCCAATAGCTTAACGCAAGAAGAGTGTATGGTACTGGTGACAGCGATTAAACGAGTATTGACGCGCTCCATTGAGCAAGGTGGTACAACGCTAAAAGACTTCTTACAGTCTGATGGTAAGCCGGGATATTTTGCTCAAGAACTCTTTGTTTATGGGCGTAAAGATAAACCTTGTTTGATTTGCGGACAACTGATTGAAAGTATTAAACAAGGGCAACGTAGCACCTTTTTCTGCCGACATTGCCAACATGGTGATAATGAGGGCTAAATTTTACCTAATTTTTTTAGCATTGCGGTGGTTACCACTTCGGGTAAAAATGTAGAAACATCACCGTCATGGCGCGCCACATCTTTAATTAAAGATGAAGAAACAAAGGAAAGATTTTGAGAGGGCAGTAAAAAAACACTATCAAGATCAGGCGCAAAATGGCGGTTCATATTGGCAAGTTGCCATTCATATTCAAAGTCAGAAACGCTACGAACACCACGAATTAAAATAGTGGCTTGTTGCTGTTTAGCAAAATTTGCCATTAGCTCACTAAAACCCACTACTTCAACATTCGGTAAATGATTCGTTACTTCTCTGGCTAAATTAACTCGCTCTTCTAAGGTAAACATCGGATTTTTACGGGCGCTATCAGCAATAGCCAATAAAATGGTATCAAACATGCCTGCAGCACGAGTTAATATATCAATATGACCATAAGTGATAGGATCAAAGGTTCCGGGGTAGATAGCTTTATTTTTCATGATTGGTCGTCTTCTGGCTGAGTTCCCATAAAGAAGCGTATTTATTAAAGGTATACTGTGCATTAACAAATGCCAGTACTAATCCCTGTTTCCCGTCTAAAAAACCCATTCTTAACAACCAAGTTTTAAAAAAGGCACCTAACGTATGACTTAAGATGGAGCCATAACTGGTTTTTTTACCTTGTTGATGGCGCTCTTTAGCCCACTCGGTGGCATATTTTAGCTGTTTTTGCTGAAATTCCATTAAATCACGACAGGTAAGATGCAAGAGATCTCCTTGTAGCGTTTTGATGGTTGCGCCTTGAGTTTCTAACGATTCATGAACCAATTTATTGTTATATTGATAACGTTCTCGCGCGTATAAACGTGTCACTTTATCGGGATACCAACCACTGTGTTTCATAAATCGTCCCATAAATAAGTTACGACGAGCACAGTTATAAACCACATTTTCTTCAGGTTGTTGCAATATCTCGAGGATACTGGTTTTGAGTTCAGGTGTGATACGTTCATCACTATCGATCATAAAAATATAATCACCCGTGGCATATTGCTGCGCCAATTGGCGCTGTCTGCCAAAACCTGGCCACTCACTGTTTACAAAGACTTTTGCCCCTTTCTCTGTCGCGATACGACAGGTGCTATCTTGGCTACCTGAATCCAATACAATGATTTCATCAGCCCACAGCACGGAGTCTAAGCATTCACCAATGATATCAGCAGCATTTTTACTGATCATCACGACAGAAAGGCGCTTGCTTTGGCTCATCAGTGACTCCGAGGGGGAAGATAAGGTGAAAGTAGGGTGAGTAAACGCAATAATGCACCTTGGTTTTCATGAAGCACTTCAACAGCATGACGACCATAATAACGGCGATAATCTTCATCATTAAGCAGTGAGGCAATAGCAGTTGCCATCGATTCACTGTCTGTAACAGTAATTAACCCTTCAGCTTGATCGAGCTTGGCACAGATATTTTTAAAATTAAAAGTATGAGGCCCCATAATTACGGGAATAGCATGAGCGGCGGCCTCTAAAGGATTATGACCACCACGTTCGACTAAACTTCCCCCTACAAAAGCCAGATCAGCAATACCATAGAGCAACATCAGTTCGCCCATGGTGTCGCCTATCACGACTTGGGTCTGTGCATCAGGAACAGCATCAGTACTGCGTAACGTATACTTTAACCCTGCTTCGCGTGTTAATTGTTCCGCTTTAGGAAAACGTTCAGGGTGTCGAGGAACTAAGATTAATAAAAGCTGTGGAAATTGTGTCAGTAGCTTTTTATGTGTCTCTAAGATAATGGCTTCTTCACCTTCATGGGTACTGGTTGCAATCCAAACTGGGCGATGAGCAGCCCATTGGCGACGCAAAGCAACGGCTCTTGCTGCTAACTCAGGGGTGACAGAAATATCAAATTTTAGGCTACCCGTTACATGTAAATGTGAACGTTTGAGCCCTAATTCAATAAAACGCTCACCATCTTCTTGGTTTTGAGCCGCAATTAGGGTGATTTTTTGGAGCATCGTTTTGACGAAACTACCTAATTTTTGATAACCCGCCGCAGAGCGTTCTGATAAACGTGCATTGGCGATAATCAACGGGATTTTTCGTTGATGTAGTTTTGAAATTAGGTTAGGCCATAGTTCGGTTTCCATAATGATCACCAATTTCGGATCAACTGTTTTAAGAAAACGATTAACTGAACCTGGTAAATCATAAGGAAGATAGACATGGTAAACATCATCACCAAATGCAGAACGCACACGTTCTGAGCCTGTTGGTGTCATGGTTGTGACCGTTATAGGCAAATCGGGATAGTGATGACGAAGGGCGCGAACAAGTGGCACGGCGGCGAGCGTTTCACCGACAGAAACCGAATGTAATAATATCCCTTGAGGCACGACTTTGCCTTTGCAAAAGCCATAGCGCTCTCCCCACCGTTTACGGTAGGCGGGTGCTTTGCGGCTGCGCAATAAAAGACGCAACCAAATCAGAGGTTGAATAAGGTAAAGAAGTACCTGATATAAACGCAACAACATGCTATCAAATTCACTTATCTGGACGAACGCTTATAGTATCACACTGTGTGGTAGAAAGTGTGTAAAAACAAACGTTGTGGCGACAAACAACACGGTATAATGCTTTTTTATTAATTTTGACAGGCTTTATTCAGGAAACTTGATAGAATTTTTTTTATAATCAAATCACATTACTAATTATTCAAGTCCATTTGGAATGTTATGAGTGAAAAAATGAAGTTAATACAAAGGGTTCTTGTTATTAAGTTACGACATCATGGTGATACTTTATTGATTACCCCTGTTATTAATACATTAAAAGCTAATTTTCCAAATGCGAAAGTTGATGTCCTAATCAATAAAGAAACAATGCCAATGATTGAGCATTTCTCTTCTATTCATCATATCTTTGTACTAGATAAAGCATGGAAAAAAGAGGGAAAGCTGGCAAGATTACGTCATGAGAGGAAATTACTAACAAACTTAAGAAATCAACAATATGATGTTGTTATAAACTTAGCAGATCAGTGGAATAGTGCGATAATAACCCGTTTTACGGGAGCCAAAATTCGTGTTGGATATGATATTTATAAACGTCAAAGTCCTTTTTGGAAAAAATGTTTTACCCATTTGATCCCATTAGACTCCGTTTATACTCAACATATTGTTGAGCAAAATTTAGCACTCTTGCAGCCATTACAATTGCCTAAAACGGATACTCAAGTATCAATGGCGTATAGCCATCAAGATAAACAAACTGTTATCGCAAAATTAAAAGAACATAACGTGTTGAGTTCTTATATTGTTATTCAACCGACGTCTCGGTGGTTTTTTAAATGTTGGGATGAAGGTAAATGGTCAGAATTAATTGATACTTTGGAACAGGAAGGAAACCAAGTTATTTTAACATCAGGCCCTGATCCAAAAGAGCAAGAGATGGTCAATACTATAATTGAAAAGAGTACTTCAAAAAATCTAGTCTCATTATCGGGGCAACTCTCTTTACCTCAACTTGCGGCATTAATTGATGATGCACGTTTATTTATTGGGGTTGATTCTGTTCCTATGCATATGGCTGCGGCGCTTAAAACGCCACTTGTTGCTCTCTTTGGACCATCAAAATTATTTCATTGGTTACCATGGGAACATATTGGTGAAGTGTTATGGGCTGGAAATTATGGTGAACTCCCTGATCCTGATGATGTCAATACCAACACACAAACGCGTTATCTCAGCTTAATACCTGTCGAAGATGTACTGAATGCCGTAAGAGGACAACTAAAATGAATTCATTCCGACTGGCTATAGTGCGTCAAAAATACCGACCTGATGGAGGCGCTGAGCGATTCGTTTCTCGAGCGCTTGAAGCATTGGATAATCAATCGGTAGAACTTAATGTGATCACGCGTTCATGGATTGGTGCGGTGCAACCTCAATGGTATATCCATATTGTTAATCCAATGAAATGGGGGCGGATTAGCCGTGAGAAAGGTTTTGCTGAAGGTGCAAGGCAATGCTGGCAAAAAGAACAGTTCGATTTAGTACAAAGCCATGAGCGTATTGCTGGATGCGATATTTATCGTGCAGGAGATGGTGTTCATCGCCGTTGGTTATTACAGCGTTCACGAGTATTAAGCCCACTACGTAGTCAACTACTGCTTAACAGCTGTTATCACCGCTATGTAATGAAAGCTGAAAAAGAGATGTATCATTCACCAGAGCTGAAACGGGTTATCTGTAATTCAGAAATGGTAAAACGTGAGGTTATGGAAGACTTTGGTGTTGAAAGTGAGCGTATTAGCGTAATTTATAATGCGATAGATAATCAGCGATTTTTTCCAGCAACAGCACTTTATCGTGAACAGTTACGTCAACAATACCAGATCCCAATTGATGCCAAATGCTTTATTTATGTGGGTTCAGGGTTTGAACGTAAAGGCTTAAAAGCGGCCATAGAAGCAATTAGTTGTACAAGTGCACATTTGATTGTGGTTGGACAAGATAAAGAGCAGAAAAAGTATCAACAACTCGCTTATCAATTAAAAAGCCATGGGCGAGTTCATTTTTTAGGTATGCAAAAGGATACTCTACCTTTATATCAAATGGCTGATGGTTTACTGTTGCCAACCTTATATGATCCTTTTCCTAATGTTATTTTAGAAGCCATGGCATGTGGTTTACCTGTGATCACCAGTTATACTTGTGGTGGTTCTGAATTTATTGAACAAGGCATTAATGGTTTTGTCACTGATGCTTTAGATATTTCGGCAATGATAAGTGCAATAGAAACAATTTCTGCCGATAATCTTGATAATAGAATGTCTAAAGCAGCCCGAAATAAGATACTGCCTTATACGCCAGAGCATTTATCTCAACAACTGATTGGGCTTTACCAAAAGGTTCTTAGTTTATGAAGGAACATATCCTTTTTATTATTGATGGATTACCAGGTGGTGGCGCTGAAAATGTCACTATCAGGTTATGTCATGGCTTAAGCCAGCGTGGTTATGCCGTTACACTACTCTCTTTAGCCGAAAAATGTGATTATTCTATTCCTGCTAATATTGAGTTATTGATTGATGCAGATAGTTATCGAGGGTTATTTCATCGACAAACTGAACTGAAACGTCGAGCAAAATCGATGGATAACACGTTGAAATCACTATTTGCACGTAAAGGTATTCCATCGCTTGTTGTTTCAAATTTGCATAAGACTGATAGGATTGTTGCTTTATCTAAAGAGTTGATGGATAAAAATACGTGGTATTGCATTCATGGCATATTTTCCCAATCTTATTTAGGTAATAAAACCGGTTTTTCTCGTTGGTTAAAACAAAAGAAGATCCAAAAAGTATACCAAGGGAAAAATATTATTACGGTTTCCAATGCGGCTGGACAGGATTTGATCCAAAATGTGGGGATCTCACCACAACAATTAAAAACAATTTATAATCCATTTGATATTCAAGAAATTAGAAATCTAGCTTTAGAAAGTAATTCTTATCAGGGGCAAGATTATTTACTGCATATCGGTCGTTTTCATGAAGTTAAACGACATGACAGGTTGTTAGAGGCATTTGCATTAGCGGATTTACCTTGTAAATTATTTATTGCAGGTCAAGGCTCTTCTGAAGTGACAACTAAAATTAAAAATAAAATAGCAGAGCTTAATTTAGAAAATAAAGTGAGTTTAATCGGTTTTTTAGCAAACCCATTTGCTGTTATTAATGACGCAAAAGCGGTCGTTTTAAGTTCTGACAGCGAAGGTTTAGGCAATGTGTTGGTTGAGTCTTTGATTTGTAATACACCGATTGTGAGTACCAACTGTCCTGGTGGTATTGGTGAAATTATGGAAGGTGAGCTTGCTAATTATAAAGCAGAGTTAAATGCCGCATCGTTAGCAGAAAAGATGCGATTGGTTTATTTTACGCCACCTGAAATTACACCAGAGATGTACCAAAAATTTGATATTGATGAAGTGATTGATCAGTATATTGAACTTATAGTTATTAGGGCGCACCAGTAATGGGAAGTAAAAAATTCAGTACGCTTAGGCGATTAAATAGACAAAAAAATTACTTTTTTAAGCGAGTTAAATTTGCGATTGCCAAGTTTTTTATTGATTCTATTTATCGTAAGAGTTTTTCTTTAAAAAAAGATCCTAAAGTACTTTTTTTAAGGGATGATAATAAAATTGGTGACATGGTTGTTTCAACATCAATTTTAAGGCAACTAAAGAATAATGGGTATTCTGTAGATATCGTTTCTGGAAATAATAATTTCTGTGTTATTGAGTACTCTGATTTATATAATAAAAATTACACATATGAAGAAAAATTTTTTTCTATCATAAAATTAGCACTCAGGTTAAGAAAAGAAAGATACGATTTAATTATTGATATGGGAGAGTTACTCCCAATATCTTATTTGTTATTTATAAGAATAATTGATGCTAAGAATGCTGTAGGTTTTAATAAAAAAGGTATTAAAGTTTATAATTTAAATATAGACTATAATGAATACAAATCTCATATTATTGAAAGATATAAGAAAATGCTTAATATTCTTAATGTGCCTTTTGATGAACTTAAATATGAGATTACGATCCCTTATGTAGTTGATGATAAGATAAAAAGTTTTATTAATAATCTGCCGTATAAAAAAACGGTAGTAATCAATCCATTTTCTGCATCTGAAAAAAGAGATATATCAAGAGAACAATTATTATTTATAATTTCTTATTTCAAGGAATATAAAGTAAATATTATCTTTATTGGGAAGCAGAATGATTTAAAAAGTCTGCAATTTGAAAATATTGTAAGTAATCCCATTGGGAGCTTTATTAGTGCATCAGCAATTATAAAATATGCTGATTTAGTGATAACGCCAGATACATCCATTGTTCATGTTGCAACAACTTTTGATAAACCGACACTTGCATTATATGGCAATGATTATCATGGTTTATATGTAAATAATTATCAGTGGTCGCCGAATAATAAAAAGGCAATTCAAGTAACACAAGATAAAGTAGACAGTAAAGTCAGTGAGATATCAACAGATGTAATTAAATCTAAACTAGATATTCTTGTAGGTAAATATTTATGTCAATAAAAAAGATAACAATAGTTGGTATCGAGTTACAAGGTTTAGGTGGTATGGAGGTTGTTTTTAATAAATTAAATAATTTATTAAAAGATTTTTATCCTCAAGTGGAATTATCTATTATCCTTTTGAAGGAACGAGATATTTGCATTAATGAAAGTTGGTATGAAAATTTAAATGTAAAATTTATTAATTGTAAAATTAAAAACCATAAAGTAAGAAGGTTTATATTTTCATATAAATTATCGAAAATTTTAAGAAAAAAGAACCCAGATATTATCATTGGTTCAGATGTTATAGGGTGTTATATTGCTAATTTGGCATCTAAGTTCTCACTAAGAAATATTCCAGTTTTTTCTTGGATACATACATCACTGTGGACAGCATATAAAGCAATTTATACATTAAATGCGCAATATCATATACCAATTAGTTCAGGCAACAAAAAATATTTACTGAGTAAGAATGTACCTGAGTCTTGTATTAATGTAGTTTACAATCCTGTGGATAGAACTGATAAAACGATCCTACGCCCTCAAGATAAAGCAAAATTTCTCTATATTGGGCGATTATTATCTAAAGAAAGTAAAAATCTTGAATTTATGTTTCGTTCATTAAGTAAGTTAGAAGGAAACTGGGAATTACACCTAATTGGAGATGGTAAAGATAGGGCTAATTTACTGTTGCTTGCAAAAAATTTAAACATTGATAAAAAAGTAATTTTTCATGGTTGGCAAAATAATGCTTGGGATTATGTATTAAATAATATTAAAGAAGTTACCGCCTGTTTATTAACATCAACTCATGAAGGGCTTCCTATGGTTTTAATTGAAGCTCAATCTTATGGAATTTACTGTATTAGCTCTGATTGTTTAACTGGGCCTTCTGATATTATTAATGGAAAAAATGGGCAATTATTCCCTGTTGATGATGAATCATCATTCTTAAAGATATTAGACAATGTTATCAATAAAAGATTAAATTTGCCTGAGCATTGTGAAATAAAAAAATCTATTGAACCATTTTATGGTGATATATATATAAAAAATATGATGGATTTTTTTGAAATAAAGGGTAAGAAAATATAATGACTAAACCAGTATTTATTATCACATTAGATACCGAAGGCGATAATCTTTGGGAAAATGAGGGTGAGATCACTACTCAAAATACGCACTTTCTTCCCCGTTTTCAGCAACTTTGCGAGCGTTTCCATTTTAAACCTGTTTGGCTAACAAACTATGAAATGGTAATGGATGATGCCTATATAGAGTTTGCTCGAGATGTTATTGCACGTAATACGGGTGAAATTGGTATGCACTTACATGCATGGAATAGCCCACCAATCACACCATTAACGGACAACGATTTACGTTATCAGCCTTATTTAATTGAATATCCTAAAGATCAAATGCGAGAAAAAATCGCATTAATGACCGACTTACTTGAAGATAAACTGCAAACTAAAATGTTAAGTCATCGTGCGGGTCGTTGGGCCTTTAATGAGATTTATGCACAACTTTTGGTTGAGTTTGGTTACCAAGTCGATTGTTCTGTGACACCTAAAGTGGATTGGCGATTTACCAAAGGTGATCCCGCACAATCAGGGGGTACAAATTATACTGATTTTCCAAGCCATGCTTATTTTATGGACTTACAGGATATCACTAAAGCGGGAAATTCTTCATTGCTAGAAGTGCCAATGAGTATTCAATATAAGCACTCACCTTTTATGAATAAAATTAAGCAGAGTTACGATAAATTAAGAGGTAAGCAAAGAGCCCCTTCAGTGAATTGGCTTCGCCCTAAAGGTGGCAATGCTCAACAGATGATTGATGTTGCTGAAAAATCTTTGGCTCAAGGCCACTCTCATATTGAATTTATGTTGCATTCATCTGAATTTATGCCGGGTGGTAGCCCAACATTCCGAACTGAACAGGAAATTGAAGGGCTTTATGATGATTTAGAAACGTTATTTAGTTTCTTATCGGATAAAGTGCAGGGAATGACGTTAGCTGAGTATTATAAAATAAAAAATAAGGCATAATTATAATGTTTTTTAAGATGGGTTGGCAACAAGGTTCAGAATCGGAATACCGAGAAGCATATACTAAATTTGGAGGGAGTGTTATTACTTCCCCTGACTTGCTTAATTTTATTCATCAACGCTTTAATTTGGATGAGAAGTTTTATATAAGAAAAGATAAAAATAATCAAATTATAGGTGCTTTCTGTACTTGGTATGATGAGTATTTAGCAGGAGAACAGAAAATAGCACATAAATTAGAACTTTATCGTTATATGCTAAATTTCGATGAAATTATATTACCATTGTCGGCAGGGCAAAAAGTATTTTTACCCGCAAACAGTAAATTTTTATCTGAAAAACATAAAGAGCAAGTAATAAATGCATTTGAGAAAATTAATGCTCATCGCGAGATATGTTTAGTGAAATCATTCTCTAAAAAGACAATTAGCACTCGAAATAGAGAATTAAATAAATTTATTAAAAAAGGTGGGAGTGTTGTTAATGTATCTAAATATTCAGTAGAGGAGTTTGCGGATATTTATGATGAGCTTTATTTCAAAAGACGAAATGAACATTCGAATAAAAAAGAGATACAAGAAATATTAAATACATTTCCTGATTTAGTCTTTGGTAATATATTATGGTTAGAGAATAATCCAGTTGCTATGCAATATGTTATAAAGAAAGAATCACCAAGCTGGGTTTGTTTTGATTATATTAATAGCGGAATGGATATGAATTATCCTGATTTATCTCTAGGAACAATAGCTGCCTGGGTAAATGTCCGTGATGCAATTGAATATACAAATAAAAGAAATTTAGAATTAAGATATTGTTTTGGTAGACCAACATTTGATTACAAAGAAAGATGGTGTAACCGTTCTTCTCTACAAAGAGTAATATCAATATAGTTAGATTGATTTTTCATACGTAATGCATTGAAATAAAACACTTTTAATTTAAAGAAATATTTTATGAAATTAAAAAAGCTTAAATGGGTACATAACTTTCTAAATATTTACAACCCACTTTTGGGCAAGATGAAAAAAACAGATACGTTTTCATCTGATATTCAATTTAACAGTATTCTTATTTTCTCCACGACAGCGCTGGGGGATTTTATGTTTAATACTCCCGCGATAAGAGCTATTCGTGCATATTACCCTGATGCACATATTACATTGGTTTCTAGCGAAAAAAATAGATTATTAGTTGAAAACTATGATCAAATAGATAGTGTGGTCTATTGGGATAATAAAATTAGAAACCTACTTCCTATCGCACTACAGGCAAAAAAATATAAACCCGAATTAGCGGTCATATTACATTCGCATCTTCCTTACGATGTGTTATTTGCTATTATGTCTGGCTCCCAATATATTTTGCGCAATACATCAGACGTCATTCCTGAGTGGTTTAGAAAATGGATTATTGCTGATCATAAACCAGCATCTGGACATGTTATCCAAAGTAAACTTAATATTATTCGTTATTTAGGAATAGATAGCTCTGATACAAGAATGGAAATTCCTTGTAAAATAGAACAATTAGATAAAGGAAATTATCATATTGTTGGATTTCAGATGGGAGCATCAACGCAAGAACGTAGATGGCCAGTAAAATATTTTGTTGAATTAGCGCAAAAGCTTATTGAGAGTAAACCATCAATACAGATTAAGTTAATTGGTTCACCCAGAGAATTAGAATTACCAGAAGAGTTTTTTGTATTGTTGCCAAAAAAATATCATAACAATATTGAAAATCTAGTGGGTAAAACTTCATTGCCTGATTTGTTAAGTCAAATAAAGATAATGGATGTATTAGTCACAGGGGATACAGGGCCTCTACATTTAGCGATCACACTACAACGCCCGACAGTAAGTTTATTTGCGACAGCAAACCCTAAATGGACAGGGCCTTATCAAGATCTTCATTTGCATACCATTATCAATAAGAGACCTAACCCAGATGAGGGAATACAAGCATCAATGGATCTTATTTCGGTTGATGAAGTCTTTAGTGCGGTTAATCAAACCCTAAAAGACTAATAACTTTTAGGGTTTAATAAGGCTAAATATCGAGAATGTTGAGTATTTTTTGCGCGCTTATCTCCCCAATATCTCCACCTTCTGCTTTTACAGCCGTTTGGGCTTTACCGTAACCGCCAATTAAGCCGGGATCGGTAGGGCCAAATAAGGTGATATTGGGTTTATCTAATGCTGCCGTTAAATGGCTTAATCCCGTATCCACAGAAACGACGCTTTTAGCACCAGCAATAACTTGAGCCACTTGGGCTAATGACATCTTAGGTAATACATCAACGTAGTCAAAATCTTTTGCTAGGCGAATGGCTCGCTGATGTTCATGCTCGGCACCCCAAGGTAATTTAATGCGTACTCCAGAATCAGCAAGCAGTGCAATTAACTCTCGCCAATGAGATTCAGGCCAATGTTTCTCATCACGCGTTGTTGCGTGCAAAAAGACTAAATAAGGGCGCTCATCAAAGGCAGGAAGTGAGAGAAAATGCTGTGCAATTCCATAATCACCCCGAGATTGTGGGATCGGATAATTTAAGCTTAAAGCAAACAGTTGACGAATTCGCTCAACGGCGTGCATCTCTTTACTGACATTGTGGCGAATATCGTAAAAGAAACTCGCTAAAGGCTCTCGGGCACATTGACGAGAATAACCATGTTTAGTGCCTTTGGCGTATCGAGTCACTAAGAATGCACTTTTTAGTAACCCTTGTGCATCAATAACAGCATCATAATGATGAGCTTGAATAGCGTGGCGAAATTGTGCACGTTCAGCACGAATAGGGGCACTAAACCAGTTCTTTCGCCAACGGCGTATTGCCACAGGAATAACTCTATCAACGGCTTGATGCCAGCTTGGGATCTGTGCAAAACCTTCTTCGACGACCCAATCAAAACGAATATCAGGATAAACATTTATTGCATCAGTTAATGCTGGCAACGTATGCAAGACATCGCCCATGGAAGAGGTTTTAACGATTAATACCCGCTTCACGCTGATGGCTCCGTTGATAGTAAATTTGCTAATTCAGCAAAAACCTTCTCTGGCTGAATATCAATTAAGCTTTGGTGATAGCCTTGTTCAGCATCCCCTTTACGCACTTTGTGATAACCCGTAATTAAACGGATCACGCGTGCTTTATGTGATAAAGGCGGCGTAAAGTCAGGGCTACTTGGGCCATAAAGTGCCACTAACGGGCGCTCTAACGCGGCAGCAACATGCATTAAACCAGAGTCATTACTGACAACAGCTTTACAAGATGCAATCAAATTAACTGCCTGCTCAAGACTGGTTTCGCCAGCAAGATTAAAACAGACTTCACGTGCTTCTAGCGTTAAGGCTTGTTTTATCTCTTCACCCGCTTCTTTATCTTTTTGAGAACCAAATAAGAAGATTTGATAACCTTGCTCAATTAGTTTCTGTGCTAAAGCGGCGTAATGATAATGAGGCCAACGTTTTGCGGGGCCAAATTCAGCTCCAGGGCAAAAACCAATAGCAGGGCGTTGAGTCGATAATGAAAATTGACTTAATGTGGTAGCAATATCATTTTCGGTAACTGATAACTTAGGCCATAACAAAGGTTGCGGTAAATCAGTCGCTTTTTGGACTTTTTGCTTGTCATAAGCGAGCGCAACATAGCGTTCAACCATCAAAGGAAATGCATCTTTATTTAAAGGTCGCAAATCATTTAATAGACCATAACGCATCTCTCCACGCCAACCAGTGCGCTTAGGAATATCTGCAAAGAAAGGGACTAAGGCAGATTTTAACGAGTTAGGTAATACGTAAGCGTGTGTGTAACCATTCTCTTTTAATTGTTTTCCTAAACGGCGACGTTCACCAATGGCTAAAGCCCCATGACCTAATGGCATCGGGATTGCATTATCAACTTCTGGCATTTTTTCGAGTAATGGACGGCACCAAGCAGGTGCCATCACATCAATCGTTGCCGCAGGATGTAATGCTTTCAATGTACGATAAAGACTTTGGGACATCATCATGTCCCCGACCCATGAAGGCCCTACCACAAAGATTTTCATAAACAGCGATTACTTACCTTGATTTAACCATTGCATATAAAGCTCTACGCCTTCAGCAACTGTTTTAAAAGGTGCGGTATAACCCGCTTTACGTAAATTTGTTAGATCAGCTTGAGTAAATGCTTGGTAACGACCTTTCAATTTCTCAGGAAACTCAATATGTTCGATAGAGAGATCTTTATCTTTATGATGAGCAATAACGGCATCTGCAACAGCTTGGAATGATTCAGCACGACCTGTACCACAGTTAAAAATACCCGATACATTGTTGCGCCAGAACCATAAATTAACCGCAGCCACATCTCCAACATAAATAAAGTCGCGCTGGAAGGTTTCGCTACCTTCAAATAATTTTGGATTTTGACCCGCATTTACTTGGTTATTTAAATGGAATGCAACACTCGCCATGCCACCTTTATGTCCTTCACGAGGGCCATAAACATTAAAATAACGGAAGCCACAAATCATTGAATCTGCTTCAGGTAAAATCTGGCGCACATATTCATCGAATAAGAATTTTGAATAGCCGTAGACATTTAAAGGCGCTTCATATTTTCTATCTTCGATAAAGTTATCTGTACGACCACCATAAGTTGCAGCAGAAGAGGCATATAAGAAAGGAATTTGGCGCTCAAGACAAAAATGAAGTAGTTCTTTAGAATATTGATAGTTGTTATCCATCATATATTTGCCATTCCACTCAGTCGTGGAAGAGCAAGCACCTTCATGGAAAACCGCGTCAATATCACCGAAATCATCACCAGCAACAACGCTTGCAATAAAATCTTCTTTATCCATGTAATCAGTGATATTTAGATCAACCAAATTCACAAATTTGGTGCCATCTTTAAGGTTATCAACAACTAAGATATCAGTATAACCTTCATCATTTAATGCTTTAACAATATTGCTGCCAATAAAACCTGCACCGCCAGTGACGATAATCATGTGGCTACCCCTTCATATAAAATCTAAAAATTAGCTCTAGGTCTATAATAACACTGAACAGCTTTAACGGTAGCATTCATCATGGAACAACAGACTGAAATTCTCGAAAAAAGCAGAACGTATTAGTGATCTTAATTACACAAATAACATTATTTATTTACATTTGTCGTTTTTAATAGAACAAAGGCATAAAATAAGAAACAATACTGACTATATTGTAGTCAAACTATTTAAGTTGTCTCTTTTCGAATTGCTGTCTTAGGAGAAAGTATGTCTACTCCCGCGTTTTACCAACAAATTAATCAACAACTAGAACAAACTCGTCAAGATGGCCTCTTTAAAAATGAGCGCATCATCACTTCTTCACAAAGCGCAGATATCGCAGTTGCTGATGGAAGCCATGTTATTAACTTCTGTGCTAATAACTATTTAGGTCTCGCTAATCATCAAAAATTAATTGAAGCCGCAAAAGCAGGTATGGACAGCCATGGATTTGGTATGGCTTCTGTTCGTTTTATTTGTGGTACACAAGATTCACATAAAACATTAGAAAATAAAATCGCTGAATTTTTAGGAATGGAAGATGCCATTCTGTATTCATCTTGCTTTGATGCAAATGGTGGATTATTTGAAACACTAATGGGTCCTGAAGATGCCATTATTTCTGATGCTTTAAATCATGCGTCTATTATTGATGGTGTGCGTTTATGTAAAGCAAAACGTTATCGCTATGCTAATAACGATATGGCAGAGCTGCGCGTTCAACTTGAAAAAGCCAAAGCAGATAATGCTCGCCACATTATGATCGCGACAGATGGTGTATTTTCAATGGATGGCGTGATTGCAGATCTAAAATCTATCTGTGATTTAGCCGATGAATTTGGTGCTCTCGTTATGGTCGATGATTCTCATGCTGTGGGCTTTGTAGGTGCACAAGGCCGCGGAACTCATGAGTATTGTGATGTGATGGGCAGAGTCGACATTATTACAGGGACTTTAGGTAAGGCGTTAGGTGGTGCTTCTGGTGGGTATACCGCAGCGCGTAAAGAAGTGGTTGAGTGGTTGCGCCAGCGTTCTCGCCCTTATTTATTCTCTAATTCATTAGCTCCTGCGATTGTTTCGGCCTCTATTGCTGTTTTAGATATGTTGAAATCAGGGGATGAAATTCGTGCCCGTTTATGGCGTAACGCCTCACTTTTCCGTGAAAAAATGAGTGCCGCTGGTTTTACATTGGCTGGCGCAGATCATGCCATTATCCCCGTTATGTTAGGAGAGGCCAAATTAGCTCAAGAATTTGCAACACGCTTACTTGGTGAGGGAATTTATGTCACAGGATTCTTCTATCCTGTTGTACCTCAAGGGCAAGCACGTATTCGTACGCAAATGTCGGCAGCACACACTACTGAGCAAATTGAGCGTGCAGTGGCGGCATTTATCAAAATTGGCAAAGAACTTAATGTGATTGCATAAGGTTACTCTATGAAAGCATTGTCAAAATTAAAAGCACAAGAAGGTATCTGGATGACCGATGTTCCAGTACCTGAACTTGGTCATAACGATGTGATGATCAAAATTCGTAAAACAGCAATTTGTGGCACTGATGTTCATATTTATAACTGGGATGAATGGTCACAAAAAACAATTCCTGTTCCTATGGTTGTAGGCCATGAATATATCGGCGAAATTGTTGCGATAGGGCAGGAAGTTAAAGGTTTTAATATTGGTGATCGTGTTTCTGGTGAAGGGCATATCACTTGCGGTCATTGCCGTAATTGTCGTGGTGGTCGTACTCATTTATGTCGCAATACCATTGGTGTAGGTGTAAATCGCCCAGGCTGTTTTGCTGAATATTTGGTTATCCCTGCCTTTAATGCGTTTAAAATCCCTGACAATATTCCTGATGAATTAGCGGCTATTTTTGATCCCTTTGGTAATGCCGTGCATACCGCGTTATCTTTTGATTTAGTGGGTGAAGATGTTCTGGTTTCAGGTGCTGGCCCTATTGGGATTATGGCGGCTGCAATTTGTAAACATGTTGGGGCACGTCATGTCGTGATCACTGATGTTAATGAATATCGCCTTGATCTCGCGAAAAAAATGGGTGTTACCAGAGCCGTGAATGTCAGCAAAGAAAATCTAATGGATGTTATGAAAGAGTTAGGGATGACAGAAGGTTTTGATGTGGGATTAGAAATGTCAGGTGCGCCGCCTGCGTTTCGTACCATGCTTAATACCATGAATCATGGCGGTCGTATTGCGCTGTTGGGTATTCCTCCTTCTGATATGGCAATTGATTGGGGACAAGTTATCTTTAAAGGTTTGTTTATTAAAGGTATCTATGGACGTGAGATGTTTGAAACATGGTATAAGATGGCAGCACTTATTCAGTCTGGCCTTGATCTCTCTCCAATTATTACTCATCAATTCCCAATCGATGAATTCCAAAAAGGTTTTGATATCATGCGTTCAGGTCAATCAGGTAAAGTTATTTTAGATTGGCAGTAATGAGTGATCATTAAGCAAAAAAAGAGCCTTAAAAGGCTCTTTTTTATTGCATTATTTTTCAACTTTATCAATTTCATTAGGATCAGGTGTGTCAGGTAATTTCTTTTTTTCTGATGAGCTAAATCCGCTGGATAATGTATTAATTAGCGTACTTTTTTTCATCGAAATAATAGCTTCTTGCGCTGGCTTTAACCAAGACGCAGGTTTTGGCTCTTTCGGTTGTTCTGTTGGTGGGACAACTTTTGGTGGCTCTGGTTGTATTGGTTTTTCTATCTGTGGTTTTAGTAGCGCACTTGGTGCGACTAGTTGAATATCAGCAGGTAGTAAAGGTAGTTGTTGTTGCAATGCTCTAACCGTTGAGGGATGAGGATGTCCGATAGCAATGGCGGAGCCATTTTTTCGTGCTAAAGCAATAGCGCGGGCAAGTTGTTGGCGAGTTTCTGCTTCTGTTTGTACGTTATCGAGAAAAACATGGCGACGCAAAGAAGGAACTCCTGCGGCTTTAGCGGCAATAGCAGCTTGTGTATTACCGATGGTCACGCTATCTAAAAAATAGAGATTAGAGTGATTAAGCGCTTTAATAACCCTATCCATTGCTTGTCTATCCGATGTCATCGCACTGCCCATATGGTTATTCATACCGACAGCGTAAGGAACATTACTAATAGCATGTTGAATAATACGATTAATTTCATTCTGATCCATTGACGGCTTTAGGGTATCGCGCTCTAGAGGTTGTTTACTAATTGGCGCCATTGGCATATGGATCAGAATTTCACGCCCTTGTGCATGGGCTTTAGTCGCCACTTCTTTACCATGAGGCGAATCAGGCAAAATAGCGATAGAAACCGCAGTAGGAAGTTGTAAAATTTGGTTATCCTCTTTTTTACGATAACCAAAATCATCAATCACAATGGCTAATTTGGCTGCAAATGCAGGTGTGCTTACAACCAGACTTAGCAACATTAAACTAAGTAAAAAAGAGCGCTTGCGTTGTAATGTGCCAAGTAATTTCAAACCTACCTCCCAAGCCAAGGAACAGGGTTCACTGCTTTTCCTTGACGTCTAATTTCAAAATAGAGTGCTGAACGCTCTTGTCCACCACTGTTACCAACTAAAGCAATAGATTGGCCTGCTTTAACCTGTTGACCAACATTCACTAAAGCGCTTTGGTTATAACCATAAAGGCTCATATCACCTTTACCATGTTCAACCACGACGACCAAACCATAACCTTGAAGCCAATCTGCTAATAATACACGGCCATCAGCAATGGCTTTTACTTCCGTACCTTGTGCTGCAGGTATTACAATTCCTTTCCAGCGTAATTCGCCAGAGCCAGAAATAGACTCACCAAAACGGTGTAATAAAGAGCCCCTGATAGGCCAAATAGCTTGTCCTGCTGGTTTACCTAAACCACCAGTACGTGACATTAATGACTGCTCTTCAGCTGTTGGTTTATAGGTTGAACCACGTTGTTGGGCTTCTCGTTGTTTGGCTGCAATGCGTGCTGCTTCTCGGGCTTCACGCTCTGCTCGTGCTTTAGCTTCACGCTCAGCTTGAGCAATTTTATTTCTTAATTGAGCTTCATTAGCTCGCATGGTAGCCAAGTTTTTCTGATCTGTTTTTAAGGTTGATTCAAGTTGGGTCAGCGTTTTTTGTCGAGCAGCTAATGCATTATCGAGTTTTTGTTTTTCTTGTTGTTGTTTGGTGAGAACCTGCTTTTGCTCGTTCTGTTTTGCTTGCTGCGCTGTTTTTTCTGCCTCAAGCTCTTTTGATGTTTGAGCAAGCTCTGCCATTGTTTCTTTGCGAGCATCATTAATATAGCTGTAATACGCTAAAATACGCTCTTCACGCTGGCCTTCTTCACCACGAAATAAGAGCTCAATACCTTGGTGTTTACCTTGACGATACGCAGCATCCATTTGACGCGCTAATAACTCTTGTTGTGACTGATACTGTTTTTGTAAGCGAGCAATATTTGCGGTAATGGTTTTTATCTCTTTACCCAATGTTTGTAAGCGATTTTGGGTTTCATGCACAGCGCGACCTGCACTAGAAATTTGAGTTTCTTGTGTTTTTAATTGACCAAGAAGGGCTGTGCGTTGTTTTTGTTGTTCTTGAACTTGTTTTTCTTTTTCTGCAATCGTGGTTTGTAGATCTTTTAGCTGATTGCGGTTGTCCGTTAATGTGTTAGCAAAAACAGGAAGGGCAGAAAAAAGAGAGGTGCTAATAAGCAACGTGATTAACGGTAAAGAAAATACACGATAAGACGGATGTGTTTTTTTTTGAAGATCCATTTTCTTTGCCATCTGACCAACGTACCTTTCATAACAGTTTATAAGATTATTCCATGTCACCAAACAACTGACCAGTTAACACGAAATAAAGCCGAAATTTCAGATAATACCTAACAGGTAATCTATTCAATTAATAAGAGATTATAAAGCAATAATAATAGGAGAGAGGAAAAAAGAGGGATCCTGTGTGACAGCGCAATAGAATATCACGCTGTCCACGAGAGAGATTATTCGACGATAGTACCCCAAAGATCATATTCGTCTGCATGTTCAATAAGAACACGAACGATTTGTCCCGGTTCTACATCAAATTGCTCATTGAGGTAAACTGCACCATCAATCTCAGGTGCATCAGCCATACTACGACCAATTGCACCTTCCTCATCCACTTCATCAATCATAACAAGCAACACTTTGCCGATTTTCTCTTGCAGACGTTCAGTCGAAATTTGCTGCTGTAATTGCATAAAGCGATGATAACGCTCTTCTTTCACTTCTTCAGGTACTTGATCGGCTAATTCATTTGCTTTCGCACCATCAACAGGGCTGTATTTAAAGCAACCTACGCGATCAAGGCGAGCTTCGCTGAGGAAATCCAATAGCATTTGGAAATCTTCTTCTGTTTCACCCGGGAAACCAACAATAAAGGTAGAACGTAAGGTTAATTCAGGGCAAATTTCACGCCAGCGTTTTACTCGCTCTAATGTACGCTCAACAGCACCTGGGCGTTTCATCAGTTTTAAAATCTTAGGGCTGGCATGCTGAAGCGGAATATCTAAATAAGGCAGAATTTTACCTTCTGCCATTAAAGGAATGACATCATCAACATGTGGATATGGATAAACATAATGTAAGCGAACCCAAATACCTAGTTTTGCCAGTTGTTCACATAAACTGACCATACTGGTTTTCACCGGCATTCCATCCCAAAAACCCATTTGATGTTTAGTATCAGCACCATAAGCAGAAGTATCTTGAGAGATAACAAGTAACTCTTTTACGCCTGCATTAACTAATCTTTTAGCTTCACCTAAGACTTCACCAATTGGACGACTGTCTAAATCACCTCGCATTGATGGGATGATGCAGAAAGTACAACGGTGATTACAACCTTCAGAGATTTTTAAATACGCGTAATGACGAGGCGTTAATTTTACGCCCTGTTCAGGAACAAGGCTGAGAAAAGGGTTATGATCAGGTTTTGGCACATAGTGGTGAATATGAGATAAAACTTGTTCATAACTATGAGGTCCCGTGATTTCGAGTACTTTAGGGTGCACTTCACGAATTTGGTTCTCTTTTGCACCTAAACAGCCAGTAACAATGACTTTACCATTTTCATCGAGTGCTTCACCAATCGCTTCTAACGATTCTTGTACTGCGCTGTCAATAAACCCACAGGTGTTGACGATGACTAAATCAGCATCATTATAGGTAGGAACAACTTGATAACCTTCTGTGCGCAGTTCGGTTAGGATACGTTCAGAGTCCACTAAATTTTTAGGACAACCTAATGAAACGAATCCAATTTTAGGCACTTGATTTGTTTGCGACATGCTCGTGTTCTCAATACTTTTAAATAAATAACAGATAGTTGTTGTATCTCAGACAGGTATAAATCTTACGTAATATGGGTGATTTTATACATAAGTAGCCACTATTAGGGATGCTGATTTATTAATAGCTTGCCTGAAGAGAGTTCCTGTAGAGTAAAAAGGTAAGGCCTTTTCAATTCATCATTTTTCACGGAACCGGCGCTAATGGTACATAAATCCGTCAATAAAAAAAATGATTGTTGAGAAACTTTCCGCAAAAATAGAAAGAGAAAAGCAGGAATAGGCTGTAATTGCGCCATGACAAAGGTATACTTTGGCTCTTTGATACTATTTTTAACCAACGAGAGTGATTGCATCCTATGCTGCAAGAAGTAATGCAATTTTTCAATCGGCACACCCTGTTAAGCTTTGTTTGGGTAGCGTTGCTGGTGGCGGTCATTGTATTGACCTTTAAAGGGCTTTTTTCTAAGACGAAAAATATTTCCCGTACAGAAGCGATTTCTTTGATAAACAAAGAGAATGCGGTGTGTGTTGATATCCGTAGCCGTGATGAATTCCGTAAAGGACACATCATTGATTCTATCAATTTAACGCCTTCTGAAATCAAAAATAATAATATTGCTGAGCTGGAGAAATATAAATCACAGCCAGTTATTGTTGTGTCACCATCAGGTATTGAAGGTGCAAAACCTGCAGAAAGCCTAATTAAACTCGGTTTTGAAAAAGTCTTTATCTTAAAAGATGGTCTTTCAGGCTGGAGTGGTGAGAATTTACCACTGGCTAAAGGTAAAAAGTAACGAGCGGGCAGATTGAGTTCTATACTTACTGCTATTCAATTAATAAGGATATAAAAAGGTAAGATTATTATGTCAGAACAGCAAAACCAAGAGATGACTTTTCAAATTCAACGTATCTATACAAAAGATATCTCTTTTGAAGCGCCTAATGCCCCACAAGTTTTCCAAAAAGAGTGGCAGCCAGAAGTTAAATTAGATCTGGATACTTCTTCTAATACTTTAGCTGAAAACGTATATGAAGTTATTCTGCGCGTTACTGTAACCGCAACAATGGATAATGAAACTGCATTCCTGTGTGAAGTTCAACAAGCAGGTATCTTTACCGTTGAAGGTATCGAAGGCACTCAACTGGCACATTGCTTAGGCGCATATTGCCCTAACGTTCTGTTCCCTTACGCTCGTGAATGTATCACTAACTTAGTTAGCCGTGGTACTTTCCCACAACTGAACTTAGCACCTGTTAACTTTGATGCGCTGTTTATGAACTATTTACAACAGCAACAAACTGATGCTGCTAATGAAGGGGCTGAAGAAGCTTAATGAACGCTTCTATGACAGTTATCGGTGCCGGTTCATACGGCACCGCTTTAGCGATTACTTTAGCGCGCAATGGTCATGACGTCGTACTTTGGGGTCATGATCCTGAGCATGTTGTTGCGTTAGAACAAGCACGCTGTAATCAGGCATTTCTGCCCGATGTTTCCTTTCCTGATAGTTTATACATGGAAGCTTCTTTGCAAAAAGCCATTGAAGCTAGCCGTAATATTCTTGTTGTGATCCCAAGCCATGTTTTTGGTGATGTATTACAACAGATCAAACCCTTTTTACGTCAGGATGCACGTGTTGTTTGGGCGACAAAAGGACTTGAGGCTCATACTGGTCGCTTGTTGCAAGATGTAGCGCGTGAAGTATTAGGTAATGAAATCCCGCTAGCAGTTTTATCAGGCCCTACTTTTGCTAAAGAGCTTGCCGCTGGTTTACCCACTGCGATTTCTGTGGCATCAACGGATAATACGTTCTCTGAAGAGCTTCAACAGCTTTTCCATTGTGGCAAAAGTTTCCGAGTATATAAAAACCCTGATTTTATCGGAGTGCAATTAGGTGGTGCGGTAAAAAACGTGATTGCGATTGGTGCGGGTATGTCTGATGGTATGGGTTTTGGTGCGAATGCGCGTACAGCGCTGATCACCCGTGGACTTGCCGAAATGAGCCGTTTAGGTAAAGCATTAGGTGCAGATGCGGCAACGTTTATGGGAATGGCGGGTTTAGGTGATTTAGTTTTAACCTGTACCGATAACCAATCTCGTAATCGTCGATTTGGTATGATGCTAGGCCAAGGTTTTGATGTTGATACTGCCCAAGAAAAAATTGGGCAAGTAGTTGAAGGCTATCGCAATACTAAAGAAGTTCGCGCATTAGCTGAGCAAGTTGGTGTTGAAATGCCTATCACAGAGCAGATCTACCAAATTTTATATCAGCATAAAGACGCCAAAGAAGCGGCATTATCTTTATTAGGCCGTGCAACGAAAGATGAGATAGACAGCAATCTTTTCTAAGTCTATTTTAGATAGTTATTTATTTCTGTTTTAAACATAAGAAGCCTAAGTTTTTACTTAGGCTTCAATGTAAAAAGAATGAGAGTGAGTATGTCGCTAGAAGAACTAAAAAGAGTCTGGGATCATATTAAAGATGAAGCAAGATGTTTGGCAGATTGCGAGCCAATTTTGGCGAGTTTCTTCCATGCGACATTACTCAAGCATGAAAACTTAGGCAGTGCCTTAAGCTATATGCTGGCGAACAAGCTAGCAACCCAAACTATGCCAGCGATTGCTGTTCGTGAGATTGTTGAAGAAGCATATCGTAGTGATAATTCTATGATTGAATCAGCAGCTTATGATATTTCAGCCGTTCGTCTACGCGATCCCGCAGTCGATAAATACTCTACACCTCTGCTTTATCTAAAAGGTTTTCATGCCTTACAAGCTTATCGCATAGCGCATTGGCTATGGGGGCAAGATCGTAAAGCACTCGCTATTTACCTACAAAACCAGATTTCTGTGACTTTTGGGGTTGATATTCATCCTGCCGCTCGCATTGGTCATGGCATTATGCTTGATCACGCAACAGGTATTGTGATTGGTGAAACCGCCATTGTTGAGAATGACGTTTCTATTCTACAATCCGTCACTTTAGGTGGTACAGGTAAAACCTGTGGCGATCGCCACCCTAAAGTACGCGAAGGTGTAATGATTGGCGCGGGTGCTAAAATACTCGGCAATATTGAGATTGGCCGCGGTGCCAAAATTGGTGCAGGATCAGTTGTTTTACATGAAGTTCCTGCTCATACCACTGTTGCAGGGGTTCCTGCCCGCATTGTCGGTAAGCCAACGAGTGACAAGCCTTCACTCGATATGGATCAACACTTTAATGGTGTGGTGCCCGGTTTTGAATGTGGTGATGGCATTTAATGGCATTAATTGAAGTTACACTCTCTGAGCTGAAGGCTTGTTTACATGCTGAATATATCGGTGATAACAAGCCTTTTAGTTGGATAAGACTTTTTCATCGCGTTTTTTTCTGCCAACGTTCACGTTATCTATTTTGGTGGCGTGTCGCCCAATTCTTTTATTTCTCTAAAAGTCGTTTCCTCAAAAAACTTGGCATTCGTATTGGTGCTAAAAATAATCGTAAATACTGCAACGATATCTCACTAAGAACTCGTATAGGTAAAGGCCTTTCATTACCTCATCCCATAGGGATCGTACTGACCAATTACTGCCAGTTAGGTGAGAATGTGACGTTAATGCAAGGTGTCACCATCGGTGTAAAAGAAAAAGATGGTAAAGCAGATATTCGAGTTGGCAACCATGTTTATATTGGTTGTAATTCTTCGATTATCGGCGGAGAGATAGAGATTGGTGATAATGCAGTGATTGGTGCTCACGCATTGGTATTAAAGGATGTGGGGGAAGGGTGTAGGTATATTACTAAAGTTGTTGCTGAGATCAGACAATTGTCAGAGTAATAAACTAAATTTTTAGTCGTTTGAAATTAAAAAAAGCGCTAGTCATTATTTATGATCAGCGCTTTTTTACATTTCAGTCTCTTAGTAATGCACCAGGATAACCAAGTTGACGCCATGCTTCAAAAACCACAACAGCCACAGTATTTGACAGGTTCATACTACGGCTATCAGCAAGCATTGGAACTCTGATTTTCTGCTGAGTTGGCATATTATCCAACACGTAAGGCGGTAAACCACGAGTTTCAGGTCCAAAAAGGAGATAATCTCCATCTTGATAGCTGACATTGCTATGTGTTGGTGTGCCTTTTGTCGTTAACGCAAATACACGTGCACCTGTTGGTGATTGTGCATTATCAGGGTTTAGACCTTCACTTTCTAAAAAAGCATAGTAATCGTGATGCTGTTTAATATCAGCAAATTCACGGTAATCAAGCCCTGCACGACGCAGACGTTTATCATCCCAAGTAAAACCCAATGGTTGGATTAGATGAAGATGAAAGCCTGTGTTAGCACACAGGCGGATAATATTACCCGTATTGGGTGGAATTTCGGGTTCAAATAAGACGATATTGAGCATATGAAATAGATTTAGTCGTTACCAAAGAGGTCACGAGTATAAACTTTTTCTTCAACGTCGTTTAGCACTGATGACATTCTATTGGTAATAATGACATCAGAGATTGATTTAAACTCATTTAAATCACGAACTAATCTTGAGTTAAAGAAGGTTTCTTCTTTCATCTCTGGTTCATAAATCACCACTTCAATCCCTTTGGCTTTAATGCGTTTCATAATGCCTTGGATAGAAGAAGAACGGAAATTATCAGAACCAGACTTCATAATTAAACGATAAACACCCACGATTTTGGGTGATTTAGCGATAATTGAGTCTGCAATAAAGTCTTTACGTGTGCGGTTAGCTTCAACGATGGCACTAATAATATTATTAGGGACAGAATCGTAGTTTGCTAATAACTGTTTAGTATCTTTTGGTAAGCAGTAACCACCATAACCAAACGATGGATTATTATAATGGTTACCAATACGCGGATCTAAACAGACGCCTTCAATGATCTGTTTTGAGTTCAAACCGTAAGATTCTGCATAGCTATCAAGTTCATTAAAGTAAGCAACTCGCAGTGCTAAATAAGTATTAGCAAATAATTTAATCGCTTCTGCTTCTGTAGAATCAGTGAACAGAACATCAATATCTTTTTTCAGTGCACCTTGTTGTAAAAGGTCTGCAAACTTTTGTGCTCTTTCTGACTGTTCACCAATAACAATACGAGATGGATATAAGTTATCGTAAAGTGCACGACCTTCGCGTAAGAATTCAGGAGAGAAAATAATATTATCAGTATTATATTTCTCTCTCATTTCTTTGGTAAAACCAACAGGAATGGTTGATTTTATAATCATTGTTGTGCTTGGATTATATTCTAAAACATCACGGATAACAGACTCTACTGATGAGGTGTTAAAGTAGTTTGTTTTAGGATCGTAATCGGTAGGTGTGGCAATGATAACAAAATCGGCACCTTTATAAGCGAATTCTTTATCTAAAGTTGCAGTAAAATCGAGCTCTTTGGTTGCTAAAAATTCTTCAATTTCTTTATCTGTAATTGGAGAGATTTTTTTGTTCAGTAATTCAACTTTTTCTTTATTGATATCTAACGCAACGACTTTGTTGTTTTGAGAAAGAAGTATTCCGTTAGATAGACCGACATAGCCGGTACCTGAGATTGTGATTTTCATGGTTTCTCTTATCTAAAGTATCAATGAAATTTATTTTAAATAATTATCTATCAAAGTTTTTATTGAAATAGCATTACTATAATAGAGCTATGTAAATAATTTTTATCTGGTAATATTAAATACTTGATTTCATTCTTGTTAGATTTTTTTTTGTTAATAAAAATCGTATAACGCTAGAAACATGCCAATAGAAATGTTTTGAAAAAATTTTTCTATTGGCATGTTTAGCCAAATGTATTGCATGAATATCGGGATAATATTTTACAGGAGCATTAAGTTGAGAGCTTCTATAGCAAATATCAATATCTTCACAGTACATAAAATATTTCTCATCAAAGCCACCTAGTTTAATATAATGAAAAGCTTTGATTGCAAGAAATGAGCCTGCTGCCCAATCAATATTGCAAGGTTTAATTATTTTACTTTTATCAATAATAGAAGAATTACCAAGACCTAAAAAGGATTTAATAAAATGTTTTAATGATGGAAATTTCCTTATGGAGCAGTCATAAACACTGTTTTTTATATCTCTAAATAGATTAATTGTGGCTATTAGGTCATTGTTTTTTATCATATTTTTTATCAATTTATCTATAGCATTATAATTAATGATCACATCAGGATTTAAAATAATGAAATAATCATCTTCTGCCATTTTTAAGTTTTTTAGACAATATGAATAAACAATGTTATTGTTTTCTCCGAATCCACAATTATATTTCTCATTAATCCAATAAATATTTATCTTCTCCTTCAACTTTGAAAAGTTATCACCTAATTTATTGCTTTTTACTATTACTTTATAATGTTCACTTAACTTTTCTAGACATTCTAGCTGATTAATTAAATCAGAATGTCCATGAGAAATAACTGAAATGTAAATAGACATTTTTTAAATACCTATATATGGATTCGTCGATTTATTAAAAGTTAATATATGTCAGTACGTTAGAATAAAAATATTTATAATGTTAATTATCTCTAAATAGAGAAATATATAAATTTTGATATTTTTGGGACATATTCTTATCTGTATATTCTTTTAAAAATTTTCTTTTAACATTTGTTGATAATGATAATGAATTATTTACAGCATAATTTATAGATTTAGATAGAGAATCTATATTGTTACATTCATAAAAAGAAACTTCATCAGAAGTAAATATTTCTTGTATTACAGGTAGTGAAGTACATACAATTGGCAATCCACATGCAGCTGCTTCTAATAATGCTAAAGGCATACCTTCTGAATGAGATGTCATAATAAAAATATCAAATAACATTAAATATTTTTGTACATTTAATGATTTATCAATAAATATACATCGTGACTGTATTCCTAAATCAATAGCATATTGCTTTAGTTTATCTAATTCAGGGCCATTGCCAACTAATGTAAATAAGTATTGTTGACCATCATCCCTACTCATTAGAGTCATGATTTGGTCAAATCCTTTTCTTTTGACTATATTTGCACATGCTCCAAGTAATATATAATTACTATTTTTAGATTTTATGTTGGAAAGGTAATCATCTACATTAATATCACTTTTAATAATAGGTCTACCATTATATATAGTTGAACGTTTTTTAATATGGCTATACTTTTTCTTCTGTAAATCAGTTAAAAAAACCACGTGGTCTGAATATTTTAATATAGAACTCCAAATCAACCCTACAATTCCTCCTAATAAAAATCCATGAGATATTTGAAGATCTCTTATTATATCTGCATGCATAGTAGATACATGTTTATTTATAGTTTTCCGATTGATTAAGCAAAAAATGTCAGGCCGTAATAAATGCGAATGTATGATGTCATGTTTTGATAAATCGACTTTTGAATAGAAATTAGTAATTTTTATTAGTTGTACTCTTTTAGGAAAATTTATTTCTATAATTTCATCAAAAAAATAAATAGTAATATCCCAATCTATAGGTAAATGCTCGATTATATCTTTAACAACTATAATAGGACCCTTATTTGAAAGGGATGTAACAACAAAAGCAATATTCATAATATTAATTTTTATTTAATTTAGTCTTTGCAAGATAACCTTTTATCTTACCTATAGCAGTATAATAATGGTATTTCACCATAGTAATATTTAGTCTTATAGAGTATAAAAATAATGCGGTTATATTTTTTAATATTGAAAAAATAACGAACGCAATTGGGTAGTTATATTTTTTATATAAGTATCCAACACTAAACATATGGTTTTTTGCTCGATCTATAACTAATTTTGGCTCTCTTTTTATTGGAATATCATGTCTAGCAACAATAGTTGGATCATATTTGACGTTAATTTTATTAAATATTGCTCTCAGTGGTAACTCTATGTCTTCACATGCACTGGTCAATGTACCTGAGCCTAAGCCTAAATTTTCATCAAAACCTGACAGCAAATCAAATGTAGCCTTTTCTATACATAAACTTATCGAAGAAACTCGCCTCCAGATATTGAATTTATTACAAAAGCCAGCAGTTGTATCAAATTTTGCAATATTTATATCCGTATTATTGGCGGCTCTAAATGTTAAAATTTCATTTTTCTCTACATCAATATGTTTGGTTAGTGTGTAGAAAAAGTTATCATCATACCAACAATCATCATCGGGAAATAAAAGGAATTGCCCATTAGCATGAGTACTTCCTAAGTTTCTAGATCGAGAAAGGCCTTTTTTACTTGTAAGAAATAGTATATCAAAATCTTGATGAAAATTTTCAATTATATTTTTAGCTATTGGAGGAGTAGTTTGCTCTACTATTATCAATTCAAAATTTTTAATAGTTTGTTTTGATAAACTTTCGAGCAGACGAGATAGTAATTTAAGATCGGGATTATATGTTGCTAAAATAAGACTGAATTTTTTATTTGTCACTAAATAACTCCAAAATCAAGGCTTTTAATAATTGTTTTATACTCGATGTTAATAATGAACATTGAGGTATACAAAGTTAAAAATAAAATCCCTAGAAATACTCTATTTTTCTTTGTATTAATAAGGATAGTAGGGATTAATATTAACTCAGATACACTAAGTATGGAGGAAACTCTTGCCGCAATAATTGCTATAGAAGAAAAACCAATAAGCCAACAAATGCCACTATAAAAATAACAAAAATATGTAGTATAAAATTTACTTTTATCAAAGAAATAAATAGAAATAATTAATAATAATAATTGTTTTATAGTATTTGGATTTAAAATCCCTAAATCGTAATTATATTCTTTCCAACCTAGATAAGTTGATACTTTTTCTGATAGAAGTCCTAATGATTGAAGTGTAGATATTAATAATTCAACTCCGCCCAATAAATAAAAAATAATGGATAAAGATAATAAGATATAAGCTATACGAACATGTTTTTCATTTTTAAATAGTAAGCATAAAGTATATGGCAGTAATGCTACGAGAGCTGAAGTATGAAATAGACTAGATATAATGATTAAGACTAAAGCTCTTTTATTTTCTCCTCTTGCTTGCATAGAAATAGCAAACAATACTATGGCACTAGCTATCCCTGCTCTTATTTGAATCATTTCTTTATTTAAGAAAGCGTGTGACAAATATATTATTACAGAGAAAAAAGCTAATCTACTATCTTTAAATATAATTTTGAACGTTATAAATATACTGATAGTTGAAAAAAATAAAAAAACATATGTTGGTGAATTGAAAATTTCATAAATAAATCCAGAGATAGTTAAAAAAACAAATTCACCATGTATTTTTTGATATGAATGAAATGGTAATATGGCTGCTTGCTGAAACATTTGTACATAAGCATCATAATCATTGCTAGTTATATTGAAACCTGCGATTGTTATTAACAATAATGCAATAATCGTTAAAATGAATTTTTCACATAGACCATTTCCTATTATATTAAAAAGTTGCAGTAAGTACCCAGTAGCTAAGAAAAAGAAAATAATATAAAAAATTATCATTATAATCACTTTTTGGGGAAAATATAATATTAATATATAAGATCATCTTTAGATATAATTAAGGCGAATGAGTTATATATTATAATGTTAAGTTTTCTTTCAGAAAATTTATTGAGTGAATTCTTAGCTCGTTTAATTTTTTTTGTTCTTTTTCTATATTATATGTAGGATCTATTTCTTCAAATTTAGTTCCTACAGAAACTAAACAATTATTAATTTCTAATTTTGAAAGTAAAGATGCTTGTCTATCATCTTGATTGTTTATATCATCAATTACTGAATAAAGTGGAATTCCAAAATTAGTAGCAAAAGCTGTTCCATGAAATGACGAAGTTACGACATATGATGAATTTTCAAATAATTGAATGAAATGTTCTACACTTAGGTCTGAACAATCTTCATAATGTATATTAAATTCTTGAGGAATTTTTGTAAAAGAATATACTTTTAATCCTGTTTTTTGTTGTAATAAGTATAATAATTCATATATATAAGGTCTAGGATCAAATGAATGAGTAATTAAGTAAAAGACTATATAATTTGAATTTGTAAAAATTTGTTTTTTATTCTTAGAAAATTTACTCCATTGGTCACGATTGAAAACTAAAGTTGGATCTAAAGTTACTTCAGCATAACTATTAGTTATTTCTTTAATTACTTTATTACCATTTGAATCACGAATGGCAATCTTATCATATTGTGCAAAATATTTTTTAAAATCTTTTTTATATTTATCATCTAAACAGTTTCCAGCTATGCTAGCAGAAAATGAAATTTTTTTAACACCGTTTGGTGCAAATGATAATAAAAAAGTTGTATCTCCCCTAGTATGTTTTGTATTCCATGTTTGATCACTACCTGTTATGTATATATCATATATTGGAGGTTGATTAGTAATTTCATCTGGTGTTTTATAATTAGAGGAAAGGTTGAGATATTTGTTTATTGCATTATTAATATTTTTTCTTTTTCTATGGCTTTTTATTACTCCTAATCTAAATATATAATCAGATATAATTGATTTAATACTTTTGTAATTGTGCAACCCGTTCGCATAATGCCATTTATTTGGAAATACATAGTCTATAATTTCACAATTAAAACCTAAAGATTTAACAACTTCTTGTGTAGCATACGCCTGCAAAAAAGAACCATAGTTTATTACCCGATGCATCGTTAATATTCCAACAGTTCTATCTGTATTTTTTTTCATAAATTTTCCAAAATTATGTATTAAAATAATTAAGTATTTAGAATGTTATTTTTTTAGTTTTGCTATATATCTAGTTATAGTTGAACCCATATATGGGTTTAAGCAATATAGTGATATTATTATTTTAGCTCTAAGTGGAATTGATGCTGTAAGTAAAGAAAATATATTTTTTCTTAAAAAACTCATATAAAATCTATATTGTTTTTTATATTTATTAATTTCATCCATGCATAAGATAGCTCTAATGGTAGCAAAGATAGTTAAATATTTATGAATTTTAAGAGAATTATCTAATGATTTAGAGTTATAAGTTAAATTATTTTCAATATTATCAATCGCATTTAATGCATTAATATATTTATCAACATTTAATAAAGTTGTTGCACTTGTTACATTATCTTTACGATAATGATATACTTTCCTTTTCCCTACGCCAATATTATTTGAATATTGTGCTGCCATAATAATAAAGTTTAAACCTTCTCCCATATAAAAATTTTCGGGAAAAATTATATTATTTGCTAATAAAAAATTTTTTTTATACATTTTATTCCAACAACCAACATCTACTTTACCAGGATAAAGTAATAAAGATATAGCCTCAACAGAAGATAATATATTAATATTATCATTTTTTATTTGTTGGTTATCACCTGGAACTTTAAAGCAGTTTTCTGACATTACAAAATCACAATTCGTTTTATAACTAATATTTAGCATATAAGATATATAGTCAACACTTAGATAATCATCAGCATCAACAAAAACGATATATGTACCGCTAGCGATAGATAAACCTAGATTTCTAGCTGCACTGACACCACCATTATTAATATGTAGTGCTTTTATTCTAGGATCACTTAACGCGAATTTATCAATGATTTGTCCTGATTGATCTGGTGAACCGTCATCTATTAGAATTATTTCAATATTTTTATGATCTTGATTTATAATTGATTCTATGCACTGTAAAAGATATTTTTCAACATTATATATTGGTACAATTATAGAAACAAGAGGATTTAAGTTTTCTTTTAAAAGCATAATATTTTTCTTAATTTTTAAATTTAATTTTTTTCAATAAGGATTTAAAATTAGATTTCTCATTTTTATCAAAACCAATTAGATAAAATAATGGAGGATAGAATAAAAACATTAATATAAAACATATAATCCAATTGAAACTAGTAGTGATTGAGATATTTAATAAATATAAAGAGCTAGTAGTTAATGCTAATGGTAGTAATGAATGCATAAAGCAATTACGAAAATAATTTAGAGCACTAAATTTGGAAATTTTAGAAAAAAAGTATATTTTTATAAAACTTGTAATAATTTCTATTAGTATTATTAATGTTAAGACACTATAAATAGAGTTACCTAATTTTAATAATAGATAACTAAAAGGTAATGTTATAAGTGCAATAGAACCTATCAATAATTGAAATTTCTTTATATCCCCAATAGCTTGAATTGCAGATGTTATACCTACGGTTAATTGATTTAATATGCTAGCAATTAAAAGATATATACAAATATTATCAGTGTAGCTAGGTACGATATTAAGCCAGAGTTTTAGTATTTCTGACATTGTAAATATAGCAGGTATACCTACTATTGATACAAGAAAAAAACCGAGTTTACTAGCGAGCATTGATAATCTTATTGTTCTTTCCCTCCTCTCCATGCCTTCACTTTTCATTATTTGAGGATTGAGTGCTCGTAATAAAGATAATGATAATTCTCTTACTTGTCCGTTTATTTGGGATGCAATTCCATAAGCAGCATTAATTGTTGTTCCTAAGAAAATATTTAAAACAATATTTAGTCCTTGGGTATTTAATACGTAGCATAAATTAGTATATAAATTCCATCCTGCAAAAGAAGCCATTTCTTTTAACAAACCATCAGAATTAGTATTCTTATTTATTCTACATTCTTTATAGGATTTACAACAATATATTACATAAAATAAAAATATTATACCACTAATCATGGATAAAGATAGGCCATAAAAGGAAAGCTTTTCTGACTCAGGATAGTAAATAATTAAATGAGCTGCTATAAGTTTCATTATAGCTTGTATTATAAGAATTATAGAATCAAGTAATATATTTTCTCGGGAAAAAAGTGTTGCTACAAATGGAACTGAAATTATTGTAAAAAACAAAGATATTAGCATATATATGTATAACATACGAGCTATTGGTATAGATTTATCATCGATGTTTAGAAATCCATTAAATAAGTATGGCATTATAATGAGTAATATCAATATTGATATCAATGCGACAATAATATGTAATATTATACTTGAATAAAAAACGCTATTTTGCATCTTAGTATTTCCTGTACCTTGATAATAAGATAAATAGCGTTGAGTTGATATAGACATGGCTGAATTTAAAAATGAAAATACAGTTATTAAACCAGCACTTAGTGTGAATATCCCATAATTAGATATGCCTAAATTATTTAAAAGAACTCGTACTGTATATAAAGAAATACCAATTAATAAGGCCATTTTTCCATACATAATACAAGTATTGAATGCAACTTTTTCTTTCGCATTATCAACTTTATTATACATTATTAGAAATTCTTAAATTTTAATTTAATCATTATTAAATACAGTTTAGCTATGAAATTATAAGTTTAGAGATATAAGTATGAAATAAACTATATCTTAGTTTAAAAATTTAATTGATTAAGCGAAACCGCATTTTGATCTTTCTTTGATAATATAATTTTGGTATCCATTGAAATTGGCCAGTTAATTGACAAGTCAGGATCATTCCAGGCTATGGATAATTCTGCTGTAGGATTATAGTAATCTGTACATTTATAAACAAATTCAGCTTCTTCACTTGTAACAAAAAAACCATGTGCAAAACCTTCTGGTATCCAAAGTTGTTTTTTATTTTCTGCAGAAAGATATACCCCTATATATTTTCCAAATGTTTGTGAGTTTTTTCTAATGTCAACTGCAACATCAAAAACTTCACCAGATATAACTCTTACCAGTTTCCCTTGAGTATTTTTTGTTTGATAATGTAGGCCTCTTAATATATTTTTATTTGATTTTGAATGATTATCTTGAACAAAACTTACTGGATAACCAACTACCTCTTCAAAGATTTTTTGATTAAAGCTTTCATAAAAAAAGCCTCTATGATCACCAAATACTTTAGGCTCTAAAATTAATACATCAGGAATTTCTGTTTTAATAATATTCATAATTATTTGCTCTGAATCATTCTTAATAAATATTTACCATAGTCATTTTTAGACAAAGGTTTAGCAAGTTTTTTTACTTGTTCTTTATTAATAAAACCTTTTCTATAAGCAATTTCTTCTGGACAAGAAACTTTTAATCCTTGTCTTTCCTCTATAGTTTGAATGAAGTTGCTTGCATCAATAAGACTTTTATGTGTTCCTGTATCTAACCAGGCATATCCACGCCCCATCATGGCAACTGAGAGCTTATGCTGTTCTAGATATACTTTATTTACATCCGTGATTTCTAATTCACCTCGTGGGGAGGGTTGTAAATTCTTAGCAATATTAATGACATCATTATCATAGAAATATAAACCAGTGACTGCATAATTACTTTTGGGTTTTAATGGTTTTTCTTCTAATGAAATAGCTACTTTATTTTGATCGAATTCGACAACTCCATAGCGCTCAGGATCATTAACATGATAAGCAAAAACTGTCGCACCTTGATCTTTTTGAATTGCTTGTTCTAATTGTTTAGGGAGGTCATGACCATAAAAAATATTATCACCTAAAACAAGAGCGCAATTATCTGAACCAATAAAATCTTCACCAAGAATAAATGCTTGCGCTAGACCGTCAGGACTAGGTTGAACTTTATATTGAAGATGGATACCCCATTGGCTACCGTCACCTAATAGCTGTTGAAATCGAGGTGTATCTTGAGGTGTACTAATAATTAATATATCTCTTATTCCTGCTAACATAAGGGTACTAAGAGGATAATAAATCATTGGTTTATCATAAATTGGTAACAACTGCTTACTTACTGCCATTGTGACAGGATAAAGCCGAGTTCCTGAACCACCAGCAAGAATAATTCCTTTATATTTTTTCATTTTCTGTAAACTATAAGTATTGATATTTATTTGTTATCTAAAATTTCGTTTAGCATTCTATATATGCCAAATTTCCAGTTAGGTAATTCTAATCTGAAGTTTTTTTCGAATTTTTGGGTGTTTAAACGAGAGTTATATGGTCTAGATGCTGGTAAAGGGTATTCTGTGGCAGGAATTGGAGTTAAATTTTTAACTACTAAAGGTAATGAATATTCGCGTGCATATTTAAATATTAATGATGCATACTCAAACCAAGTTGTTGTTCCTTTTGCAGTTAAATGATACAACCCATAAAGTGGCTTCCCATTATCTAACGTACTTTTAATTGCATGAGCGGTACAATCAGCTAATAATTCAGCACTAGTGGGAGCTCCATACTGATCATTAATTACTGAGAGTGAGTCATATTTTTTTCCTAGTTTGAGCATTGTTTTTGCAAAGTTATTGCCTCTACTTGCGTAAACCCAACTAGTTCTAAAAATTATATATTTTTTACAGTTATTAATAATAGCTTGTTCACCTGCTAGTTTACTTTTTCCGTAAATATTTAAAGGTGCTGGAGCATCTGTTTCTAACCAAGGAATATCATTGGTTCCATCAAAAACATAATCTGTTGAATAATGTATTAATAAAGCACCAATTTTTTCAGCTGTTTTTGCAATGACTTCAACACTTTCAGAATTTACTTTAAATGCACTGATATCATCCGTTTCAGCTTTATCTACATTTGTATAAGCGGCAGCATTGACAATAACATCGGGTTTGATAGATAGAATAGTTTTTTCGAGTTTTGAAGGAAATAAAAAGTCAGCGTCGTATTCTGTTGATTTAGAATCTAAAGCAATTACAGTTCCTAATGGAGCTAAAGAACGCTGTAATTCCCAACCTACTTGTCCATTCTTTCCAAATAAGATAATTTTCATTATTTAGTTCTTTAATTACCCTAATATTAATATACTATATTTATAGCATTGAATATAAAGCTACCGCACTGGGTTTACGGCCCCCAGAGCGCCAAAATTTATCTCGAAAAACTCTTATCTTTTTGTAATATAAGAGTTTTGTTATATAAGCATACTTTATCAATATGCTAAAAACCGCACTGAGAGTAGACTCTTCAAACCAGACGGTCAAGTGATAGCTGGGTATTTTAGCATTGATTGAAGATATATAAATACTGGAATAACCGTCGATTCAGCCAGATCATTCTGAATTACATCAGCAAACGCTAACAAAAAGAATATGCCACCTATTCTTCAATAGATGGCAGTATATTTTGATACAACAGTTTAATTACTCTATTAAGCTGTTGGTGATTTATTACCAGCGCCAGCCCTTGGCAACCAAATCTCAACCCTTAACCCACCTAATGGGCTGTCATCGGCTTTAACATGGCCTCTATGTTGGCTTACTGCTGTTTCAACAATGGCTAATCCTAAGCCAGTGCCTCCTGATTCGCGATCTCTTGCTTCGTCAGTACGATAGAAAGGTCGGAAGATATGTTCTCTATCTTCTGGGCTAACACCTGGGCCATCATCATCAACAATAATCGTGATACCTTGGTTTTGTTCAGTAAAGGCAACCTCAATGCGAGAATTTGAATAACGTAAGGCATTACGAACAATATTTTCAAATGCACTAGCAAGTGAATATGGATTGCAGTAGATAGGCCATGCTCCTGGAGGTGTTGTCACTTGTAGCGTTTTATTACTCTGTTCAGCCTCAAATTTCGCATTATCTAAAATGTCATCCCACAGCTCGTTGGCTTTTACTGTTTCGCGCAATAACTCGTTTTTATGTTGGTTGCGTGAAAGAACTAGTAAATCATTAATCATGCCATCAAGGCGTTGAGTTTCAGTTTCAATGCGTTCTAGTTCTTTACTTTCTCCACTACGACGACGTAACAGTGCGCTCGCTAATTGTAAGCGTGTTAATGGTGTTCGTAACTCGTGAGAAATATCAGAAATTAAGCGTTGTTGTGCTTCAACCATACGTTCGAGTGCGCTTATCATCTGATTAAAGCTAGTACCTGCGGCTAAAAACTCTTGCGGGCCAGTCTCTAGTTCAGGGTGAGGGCGTAGGTTACCTTTAGCGACATCATCAGCTGCATTTTTAAGCTGTCTTGCAGGTTTCGCTAAGCTCCAAGAAAGCCATACTAATAATGGCGTGCTGATAAGCATGGTGAATATCAGTAGCAATAACGGCTTATCAAATAATAAGTTGATAAAGTCAGATTGAGGGCTACTTGAAGGACGTACGAGGTAAAGTTGGTAATGATCTTCACCATCTCTGACAGAGAATGGCCCTAACATCTCAGAACGACCATATTTTTTCTTTTTAGGGTGATCTGCGTTATCAGATTGACCAATAAAGTTTCTGACAACCTGCATCTCATTACGTTGAGCACCAATGATACGGCCTTCACTCGTAACAATAATTAAGCGCTGACCAGGGGGAGCCCATTTATCAATGGCACGAATTAATCGACGCCACCAAAGGAGATCGTTAGCGGGATCTTGAGCTAATTCAGCTTCGATATGTTGTTCTAGCATAACGCCTTGACGGTACTCACTCTCTAAAAGAGGGGTAAGCTGGCGCGAGTCCAGCTTTGGAACCATCATAACTAGCACGAGAACTAATGCTAGCGTCAGCCAGAATATTGCGAAAATGCGCGCTGACAGACTATTTATCATAAAGAATATTTATCAAGTTATTGAAACCATCAGATAACCGCGGCCACGTAAAGTTTTAAACCAAGGTTGTCCATCTGTTCTTTCTGGTAATTTACGGCGTAAATTAGAAATATGCATATCAATCGCTCTATCAAACGGTGTTAAGCGTTTACCAAGAACTTCTTGGCTTAGATGTTCGCGTGATACGACTTGCCCTAAATGCTGAGCAAGTAAATAAAGCAAAGTAAACTCCGTTCCTGTTAACTCTAGTGGTTCATTATCAAAACTTGCTTCTTGTCGACCAGGATTAAGTTGTAATTTATCGACCTGCAATGTTGGAGATGTATTGCTGTCAGTCTGTTTTTGTTCGCTCCAGTTAGAACGGCGCAAAATAGCTCTGATACGAGCAACCAGTTCTCTATCATTAAAAGGTTTTGGTAAATAGTCATCAGCACCTAGCTCTAAGCCGAGCACTCGGTCAAGATCACTACCTCTTGCCGTTAACATAATGACAGGGGTCTGGAAATTTTGGCGTAACTCTTTGAGTGTCTCAATCCCGTTTTTACGTGGCATCATAATATCCAGTAATAACAGGTCGATAGAAGCATCCAAAAGTTTAAGTGCTTGTTCGCCATCAGAGGCGATTACAACATTAAAGCCTTCCATTTCAAGCAGTTCTTTCAATAGCGATGTTAATTCGCGATCGTCATCCACTAATAAGATTTTATGCATTCGTCAATTCCTCCAAGAGAAAAATACGATAATAAATAGCGCGAATCTATGACTTTACGTTCTTTTACACGCTCTGACGCTAGTTTGCAGCCGCAACGGTATAGTAATCCACATAGCAAAGAATTACACATATTTAGGTAGCATTAATTAGGTCGGTATGAAATTACCGAATTAGGAGTGAAAGCAATGCGTAAAGTAGCAGTAGTTGCATTAGCATCAATGTTTTTGGCAGCTCCGACGGTAGTGTTAGCTGAAACCGCCAACACCAATCCGCCTACTGAGCAACAATATAATGGCAATTATCACTGTGATTATGGCTATGGTATGCATGGTGACCGTGATTATCGAGGTCATCGCGGACAACGCGGCCATATGATGAACAACGGTGGACATATGATGGATCGCGGTTATGCCGAATCACGTATGTTTAACGGTATCACATTAACTGAGCAACAACGTACTCAAATGCGCGATTTAATGCGCCAGCATCATCAAGACAGATATAACGGTGTATACCGTCAACGCCACGAGAATATGCACAAATTAGTGACAGCACCTCAATTTGATGAGGCAGCTGTAAGAGCACAAATGCAAGATATGGACAAACAAGCGATTGAACGCCATGTAGAAATGGCAAAAGTCCATAATCAGATGTATCAATTGTTAACCCCAGAACAGAAAGCGCAGTTGGAAAAGAATTACCAGCAGCAAATGTCAGACTTTGACGCACGTAATTAATTTAGTAAGTAGTTGAGTAAGAGTGTAGTAAAGATGTACCTAGTTAGAGAGTAAGTAGCAACAACGAAGTTTTTTCCTTGCCATAGACACCATCCCTGTCTTTTGCAGCCCCTCTGGAGAGGGGCTTTTTTTTGCCCAAAATCTACAACAATGCCTCTGGCGATTCAGGTAAAATCTGTCCGCCATCGACGATAATTGTTTGGCCTGTAATATATTTTGCTTCATTCGACGCAAAGAAGGCGGCGGCGTAGCCGATATCTTCTGGCTCACCTAATGTGTGAGTTGGGATTGATGCCTTCATCTGGTTTAAATAGGCTTCACCTTGAGCCTGTAAACCCTCAGTAAGGATATTTCCTGGCATCACGGCATTGATGGTAATACCGTGGCGTGCGTATTCAAGAGCTGCGCTACGCATAAAGCCTAATTGTCCTGCTTTGCTCGCACCATAATGGCTCCAGCCTGGATAGCCAGTAATAGCACCAGTAATGGAAGAGGTAATGATCACTCGACCTTGTTTTTGTTTCTCCATTACACGAAGTGCGGCTTTTACTAAAAAGAACATGCCTTTTAAGTTTACGGTATGCATTTTATCCCAGTCAGCTTCTGTCATCTCTTTAATTGTTGCTTGAGGGAAAATACCAGTATTGGAACAGAGAATATCGAGCTTGCCATACTCTTTTACGACATCATCAACGACTTTTTCACAGGCGGATTGCTGGGTGACATCAAGATGCATAAAACCAACACCCAATTCATCTTTTGTTTTATTACCAGCTACATCATCAATATCAGCAATAATTACTTTTGCACCACTGTTTTTTAGTGCGATAACGATACCTTTGCCAATACCCTTTGCACCACCTGAAACTAAAGCGATTTTACCCGTTAAATCAAACATAAAGCCTCCTATTAAGTGAGAGTTCTACTGTATCAGTCTAGGCTAAAAAGAGAAGAATGAGCCAAAGAACTTTGCCATAAGTCACAAATGTACCTCAGACGATTTTTTTCTTTAAAAGGATGACTCATCAACATAGGAAGGTAAACGGCAGATAAAACATCGTTTAAGAGAAAAACTGAATATTTATCAAAATATGCCGATGCTATTTTTTAGCATAAATAGTGTTTTTTTGAGATGAATGCAAAAAGGCAGTAAAGTGTCTGTATAAAAAGTGTTAACTTATTAGTGAAACATATTTGGGATAGGCTAGTATAATCTTTATACAGGCTATTTGATTAGTTTAATGCGCATCAAGTTTATGAAAAAAAATGTACGATAATGATGAACTGGTAAAAAATATGCGTACAATGGTATTGTTGAATCAATTCAGCATTTGCGATATCGGTAAATAACACCAGACAAGCCGGTATTGAGATAAAAAGTTATTCCAACAATTTTGCAATAATTACATCGAATAAGAATCAGAGGTAATCATGGTCAATGGGATCAAAAGAATTGGGGTTTTAACAAGTGGTGGTGATGCACCAGGTATGAATGCCGCGATCCGTGGTGTTGTTCGTGCCGCACTAAGTGAAGGTTTAGAGGTTTATGGGATTATGGATGGCTATATGGGGCTATACGAAAATCGCATGAAAAAACTCGACCGTTTTAGCGTGTCAGACATGATCAACCGTGGTGGTACATTCCTTGGCTCTGCTCGTTTCCCTGAATTCCGCGAAGACAATGTACGTGCTGTTGCCATCGAAAACATGAAACAAAATGAGCTGGATGCCTTAGTGGTTATTGGTGGTGATGGTTCTTATCTAGGTGCAAAAAAATTAACGGAAGCAGGTTTTCCATGCATCGGCTTACCGGGCACAATCGATAATGACGTTGCTGGTACTGACTACACCATCGGTTATTTCACTGCATTAGAAACTGCCGTTGAAGCCATTGACCGTTTACGTGATACCTCAACGTCTCACAAACGTATCTCTATCGTAGAAGTGATGGGTCGTTACTGTGGTGACTTAACACTGTCTGCTGCAATCGCTGGGGGCTGTGAATTTGTTGTTCTGCCTGAATCCGAATTACCATTTAATCGTGATGAACTGCTGGCAGAAATCAAAGCAGGTATTGAACGTGGTAAACGTCATGCAATCGTCGCAATTACCGAACACGTTTGTGATGTGCATGAATTAGCACGTTTTATTGAAGCTGAAACTAAACATGAAACGCGTGCAACAGTATTAGGTCATATTCAACGTGGTGGTTCTCCAGTTGCTTACGATCGTATTCTTGCTTCTCGTATGGGTGCTTACTCTGTACAACTGCTATTAGAAGGCTATGGCGGTCGTTGTGTTGGTATTCAAAACGAAAAACTGGTTCACCATGATATTATTGACGCGGTTATGAATATGAAACGTGTCTTTAAAGCTGACTGGTATGAAACCGCGAAAAAACTGTACTAATTAATAGATTTTCCGCAATACCAGAGCCTTTCTGAGTTCTATCCTTATTCGTGAACTGCTCTGATACATTCTCCTTGTGTCAGAGTAGCTTCTCGAGTGAAAACATTTCACTTAACGATCTCTATCCTTCTTTATTTCTTCTTATCCCCCTTATATTGATAGTCATATTCCTGTTATGTATATCCATCGGTTTTTTGTTATTTCATCGTTATAAAACTTTCTGTCAGCCTAGTTAAATATTTAACGATAGGGGATGGATAGATATGTTTAAACAATGGGGTTTATTATCGGCAGCTTTAGTAGCATTACTTTTTTCTAATATTTTATGGGCTAAAGATATTCAATTATTGAATGTCTCTTACGATCCGACAAGAGAACTTTATCAGCAGTATAACCCAGTATTTAGTCAGTATTGGGAGCAGAAAACGGGAGATAAAGTCACTATCCGCCAATCACATGGAGGATCAGGAAAGCAGGCGACATCAGTTATCAATGGTATTGAGGCAGATGTTGTTACATTAGCCCTTGCCTATGATATCGATGCGATCGCCCAAAGAGGAAGTATCGATAAACAATGGATCACTCGATTACCCGATAACTCCGCACCTTATACTTCAACAATTGTTTTTCTGGTGAGAAAAGGAAATCCTAAGCAAATAGTTGATTGGGATTCATTAATTAAGCCGGGCGTTTCAATTATTACGCCTAATCCCAAAACTTCAGGAGGTGCAAGATGGAATTACCTTGCAGCGTGGGGTTATGGATTAAAAGCCAATCATCAAGATAGTGAAAAAGCCAAAGCCTTCGTTAAAGCACTTTATCAGCAAGTTGAAGTATTAGATTCAGGTGCGAGAGGAGCAACAAATACATTTGTTGAGCGAGGTATTGGTGATGTATTAATTGCATGGGAAAACGAGGCGTTATTAGCGATTAATGAATTAGGCACAGATAAGTTTGAGATAGTCACACCATCAATATCTATTCTTGCAGAGCCTACTGTGTCGGTAGTCGATAAAGTTGTTGATAAACGAGGAACACGAGAAATTGCCACAGCGTATTTAGAATATCTTTATTCACCAGAAGGACAAGAGATCGCGGCAAAAAATTATTATCGTCCTAGAGATAAAGTAATCGCAGAGAAATACCAAGACAGTTTTCCAAAACTAGAACTATTTACACTTAATGAAGTTTTTGGTGATTGGCAATCCGCGCAGAAAATACATTTTGCGACAGGGGGCATATTTGATGAGATCAGTCGTCGTTGATAATCAAAGGTGAGAGAAACAAAAAAATCACCTTCTGTTTTATATCCAGTAAGGTGATTTTCTCTATTTTTTATCAATTAACGGCATCAGCCAGAAAGATAAAAATTATTTTTTCGCTTTAGCTTGTGCTGCTGCTTTAACGATAACGGCAAATGCGTCAGCTTTCAGTGAAGCGCCACCTACTAATGCGCCATCGATGTCTGGTTGACCAAACAGTTCTGCTGCATTTTTATCGTTAACAGAGCCACCATATTGAATGATAACTTGTTCAGCGATAGCGGCATCTTTCTTCGCGATATGATCACGAATAAATTTATGAACAGCTTGAGCTTGTGCTGGAGTTGCTGATTTACCTGTACCGATAGCCCAGATTGGCTCATAAGCGATAACGGCATCTTTAAATGCTGCTGCACCGTGTGCATTTAACACAGCATCGATTTGGCGAGCACATACTTCTTGAGTTTTGCCAGCTTCGTTTTCTGCTTCAGTTTCACCAATACATAATACTGGTGTTAAACCTAACTCTTTTAACACGCCGAATTTTTGAGCGATAAACTCGTCAGATTCTTTATGATAAGTGCGACGTTCAGAGTGACCAATGATAACGTATTTAACATCAACGTTTTTCAGCATCTCTGCTGAAGTTTCACCAGTGAAAGCACCTGATAAGTTAACACCTGTATCTTGAGCACCTAATGCAATACGGCTTCCACCAATTTCATGGCGTGCTTGGCATAGGTAAACTGCTGGTGGTGCGATAGCAACATCACAACCTGCAACACCGCTAACTTCTTTACGTAATGCAGCAATTAATTCATGAACCATATGAATGCTGCCGTTGAGTTTCCAGTTACCCATGACTAATGGATGGCGCATAACTTTTCCTCCAACCGAGTGGTTTAAATTTAGTTTGCTAATAAACACGAATTCTGTTGATGCACAACAGTATAGAGAACAATGAATAGAATAGCTTTGTTTTTTATCACGGAATAGCTGAAACGATCTTGCTGTTTAAAGAAAGCTTAATCGGTTCAATGGCGAAGGTTGTTAATTGGTCATTTTCATGGACAATAATATAGCGAATTGCACCCACATCATGGCTAATGTAATCAGAAGTTTGATTTTTAAATGCAAATAAATTGAGAGCCTCTTGAATTTGCTCTGAGGTTATTGATGAGTCAAATTGAGTGACTAAAGTAATAATGTATTGTGTCGTGATCTCACGATTTATCTTTTCTAGCTCAGGTGAATCAGGGGTGTGGAGCAGCGTTAGTTGTAAACTTTTTATTTTTTCGCTACCGCGCTCTAGTATTGCAGATGAATAGAGATAAGGCGTGATCCGTGTTGCTGCTCTGACAAGAGGGATCGCAATATCGTGATTGGTGATAATCTTATATTCATTAAGCGATAACAACGGATTTTGTTGATTAAATTTTGCTCTTAGCTCCGGAATAGTTATCTCAAAAACAGGTGCATCTTGTTTAAGATAAGCAATATCATCCTTTGCAGGCTGTTTTTGTGCGACAGACATCTCTGTTGCAAAAACAGAAGTTGGCAAACAAAGAGCAATGCTTATGATTATCAGGTATAACGTAGAAAGTGTGTTTGCTTTTATCATCTGTCCTCCGCTTGTCTGTGCTGTTATTGGCTAGTCTGTATTATTTGATACTAAATGGACAGTGTAATTCACAAATTAAGTAAATTATTGAGAATTTATGACCTTACAACATTGGGCATTTTCATTCAAAGGACGAATTGGGCGTCGTGACTTTTGGGCTGGTTTGGGTGCTTGCTTTGCGCTGTTTTTAGGCCTCTTTATTATCAATGATGTGATTTATCCATTACCTACCACTGTAATATGGATAGTATTCCTTTCTATTCTTTATCCGCTATGTGCAATTTTTACAAAAAGACTTCATGATAGAAATAAAAGAGGAATATGGCTTTTATTACTCCTACTTGCCGTGATGTTAGGATTAGCCGATACCAGTAGTTTAGAGCCATTTTGGCAATGGGCAATGGGACGCTTTCTTCCTTCTTTTATTGGGATGATCATGTTGCTTGATTGCGGTGTATTCGTTGGTAACGACGGTGAAAATTACTTTGGTAAACAGGCAGAGCAAGTGAACTATCGTCGTTGGCGTTAATTCATATTATTAAAATCAGATGAATAAGGGTGAGATAAATAGACTCACCCTTATTTTTTGTATTATTACCAATATTGCTCACTGGTGATATGTCCGGGTTTGCGTCGTAAGTGCTTACGCATTTCCCGTTGTTCTTTTAATAATTGTTGAGTGTCTCTGACCATTTGAGGATTACCACACAACATAATATGGCTCTCTTCTGGGCTGATAGTTAAGCCAACCGTTTTTTCTAAAGCGCCACTTTCAATGAGTGCAGGGATACGTCCTGTCAATGAGCTAATATGATTTTCACGGCTGACAACGGTTTGAATGCGTAATTTACCTTGATAACGTTCAACCAGTTTTTCCATCAAAGATAAATAGCTTAAGTCATGAGCATATCGAACAGCATGAACAAGAACGATATTTTCAAATCGCTCAAGATCGTGTCCTAATTGCAAAATAGATAAAAAAGGTCCAATGGCTGTTCCCGTCGAAAGCATCCAAAGCGTATTTACTGTGGGAACCTCTTCTAATACAAAAAAACCGCTGGCTTGCTCAGTTACCAGTACTTCATCACCGACTTCTAGAGCACTTAGTTTAGAGCTTAATTTTCCATCAGGAACAGTTACTAGATAGAACTCTAAATTGGGATCATCTGGTGCGTTTACATAAGAGTAGGCTCGTTGTACTCGCTCGCCATCGATATCTAGCGCTAATTTTGCAAATTGCCCGGCTGTAAACTTATCAATAGGAGCATTGACGACGAGACTCATTAACGCATCAGTCCAGTGATGAACTTGAGTAACTTTTCCATTCACCCAATTAGCCATAGAGATTATCTCCTTTTGATAAACATGCTTATGTTGCTTATTTATTCTAAATAGGAAGTGGCTTTTTATTTATCAAGATGGTGTGGTGATGTGATTAATCTAAGGATCTGTCAATAAATGACACAATATGTACATTTATATTGACAACTATGGTGTATTTCTCTGACATTAATCTTTATACAAAAATTGCTGGCTATCTCGCAAATTTCTCCAAATTTGTTAACTTAGTCTCATTCTGAAAAGGCATGTATTTTGCGGAGTTTATTTTTATAAATTCTCTGTGGTGTGCGCCTGTCCGTTAATTTATTTATCTGAAATTCTTGAGCAAAGAAAAGAAATGAGAAAGTTAGAACATGCAAATTTATTATTATTGATAATTGCACTGGTTGCTGTGGGTCAAATGACTCAAACTATTTATGTTCCTGTTATTGCTGATATGGCGGTTTACTTTGGTGAACCCACTGGGGCGGTACAGCAAGTAATGGGTGCCTATCTTTTTTCTTATGGTTTTTCACAGCTAATTTATGGACCTATTTCCGACAAAGTAGGGCGCCGTCCTGTTATTTTAGTCGGAATGACGATCTTTTGCTTATCAACGCTGGTGGCAATTTTCTCGCAAAATTTAACCACACTGGTTATTGCAAGTACCTTACAAGGGATGGGAACAGGTGTTGCCGGTGTCATGACACGTACTCAACCTCGTGATTTATATACAGGAACTGCATTGCGTTACGCCAATAGCTTATTAAATATGGGCGTCTTAGTTAGCCCACTATTAGCGCCGATGATTGGTGGTGTTGTTGCTCACTTCTTTGGCTGGCATGCGTGTTATATCTTCTTATTATTATTGGGAAGTAGTGTTCTTTTCTGTATGTATCGTTGGATGCCAGAAACGCGCCCAGTACAAGTTGAAAAACGTAAGATGCTGTCATCATTTTACTTACTGCTTTCAAATAGTACCTTCAGTGCATTTTTGATTATGTTGATTTGCGCATTATCTGGTATTGCTGTTTTTGAGGCATCAAGCGGTGTATTAATGGGGGGAGTATTAGGATTAAATAGTATTACTATCAGTATATTATTTATTTTACCGATCCCTGCGGCATTTTTTGGGGCTTGGTATGCTGGTCGTGAAGGTAAAACCTTTGTACAACTGATGTGGCACTCTGTTTTTTGTTGTTTATCTGCGGGTATTTTAATGTGGATACCTGGTTGGCTAAATATTATTAATATCTGGACATTACTGGTGCCAGCGGCGCTGTTTTTCTTTGGTGCAGGTATGTTATTCCCATTAGCAACAACCGGTGCGATGGAGCCATTCCCTTATTTAGCGGGCTCTGCAGGTGCGCTGGTGGGTGGTTTACAAAATGTGGGTTCAGGTGTAGCAACATGGTTTTCAGCTTTATTGCCACAACATAACCAATTTAGCTTAGGCATGATTATGTTTGGTATGTCGGTAGCTATTATACTTTGTTGGCTTCCTTTGGCTCATCGTTTTAGCCATGAAGAGCATACGATTTAATTGACTGATACAGTAAGTTAAATAAAAAATGCCGAGATAAAAAATCTCGGCATTTTGGTTTTGTAGCCTAGGCTACTTCTCTCTCAAACTGTTTTACTGCAATTAAGCGCGATCTTCCCACTCTTGAGCGCGAGCAACTGCTTTTTTCCAGCCGTTATAGCGATAGTTACGCTCAGTAGTTTCGATGCCAGGGCGGAATTCTTTATCAATCGCCGCTTTGTTTTTCACTTCTTCTAAATCATTCCAGAAACCGATAGCAAGACCCGCAAGGAATGCTGCACCTAATGCGGTACTTTCGCGGACAACAGGGCGCTCTACACGAGTACCTAAAATATCGGATTGGAACTGCATTAAGAAGTTGTTAGCAACAGCGCCACCATCAACTCGCAGTGATTGTAAACGCGCACCTGAATCGGCTTGCATTGCATCAAGCACATCGCGTGTTTGATAAGCAATAGATTCTAAAGTTGCACGAATAATGTGATTACGGTTAGCACCACGGGTTAAACCAAAAATAGCACCACGCGCATACGGGTCCCAATATGGTGCGCCTAAACCTGTAAATGCAGGAACAACATAGACGCCATTAGTATCGTTAACTTTCGTTGCGAAGTATTCAGAGTCAGTGGCCTCATCAATCAGTTTTAGCTCATCACGTAGCCATTGAATAGAAGCACCACCAACGAATACCGCACCTTCTAGAGCATAGTTTACTTCACCACGAGGGCCACAACAGATTGTTGTTAACAAGCCATGATTAGAGCGAACGGCTTCTTTACCTGTGTTCATCAGTAAGAAGCAACCTGTACCATAGGTATTTTTCGCCATACCGCTTTGTACGCAAAGTTGGCCATAGAGTGCAGCTTGTTGGTCACCTGCCATACCTGCGATAGGAATACGTGTACCACCTTTACCACCAATGTTTGTTTGGCCATAAACTTCAGAAGATGCCACCACTTTTGGTAGCATATTGCGAGGAATATCCAGCAGATCGAGGATTTTTTGATCCCAATCTAAAGAGTGGATATTAAATAACATGGTACGTGAGGCATTAGTAAAGTCAGTAACGTGAACGCGGCCTTGTGTCATTTTCCAAACTAACCAAGTATCGACAGTACCGAATAACAATTCACCTTTTTCGGCTTTTTCACGAGCGCCTTCGACGTTGTCGAGGATCCATTTTAATTTTGTACCAGAGAAATAAGGGTCAACCATCAAACCCGTATTTTGACGAATATATTCTTCAACACCTTCTTTATCTTTTAAGCGAGTACAGAAATCCGCAGTACGACGGCATTGCCATACAATCGCGTTATAAACAGGTTTACCAGTTTCTTTATCCCATACAATAGTGGTTTCACGTTGGTTTGTGATACCAATACCAGCAACGTGGTCGGATGGAATATCTGCTTTTGCTAATACTTCAACTAAGGTTGCACTTTGTGTTGCCCAAATTTCCATTGGATCGTGTTCAACCCAGCCTGGCTTAGGATAGATTTGGGTGAATTCACGCTGTGAGATACTGACGATATTTGCATCGTGGTCGATGACTACGGCGCGTGAACTGGTTGTACCCTGATCCAGCGCAACAATGTATTTTTTCTCGGTATTCGATGTATTTGTTTCTGTTGTCATGTTAGTAACCTGTTCTGATAATCAACAATATTGCCCTTAATTTTATTTATCGTCTTCGATTTTGCAGGTATCGCAAGGTAAGTGACGGCCAATTAATTTACGGTAAGCCAATGCACCTAAGATACCACCGATAAATGGAGCAATCATTGGAACTAAGAAATAAGGGATATCACGTCCACCAGTCAGCGCAATATCACCCCAGCCAGCAAAGTACGCAACCAGTTTTGGACCAAAGTCACGAGCTGGGTTTAAGGCGAATCCGGTTAGTGGACCAAATGCACCACCGATTACGGCAATTAAGATACCAATTAATAAAGGTGCTAATGGGCCTTTAGGTACACCGTTACCATCATCAGTTAAGGCTAAAATTAAGCCAACAAGGATAACGGCAATGATAACTTCGACAACAAAGGCATGTGCAACGGAAATTTGAGCTGCGGGATAAGTAGAGAATACACCGGCAGTGAAGAGACTTTCTTGTGAGCCCCTGACAATGCCATTAACTTGTTCATAGTCGATAAAAACATTGTAGTACATAAAGTACACAATGGCTGCGGCAAAGAAGCCACCTAACATTTGTGCAATAATATAAGGAACAACTTTTCTGCGTTCAAAGCAAGCAAATAGCCAAAACGCAACGGTAACAGCAGGGTTCAGGTGTGCACCAGAGGTGCCGGCGGTAAGATAAACGGCTAAGGCAACACCCAGCCCCCAGATAATACTTATCTCCCATAATCCCAGTTGAGCACCTGCAATACGTACTGCAGCAACACAACCAAGACCAAAGAAGACTAGCAACGCAGTTCCGATAAATTCAGAAATGCATTGACCCATAAGAGAGGTTTTCGTCTGGCTCATATATTCTATCCTGAAAGAGGGTTATTTATTGTTAGTATTCTTTTCGAATTGAAAAGATAACTGTGAATTTATCGTTAATGAGCGTAAACGAGAATAAGCGAAATTGAAATTTGTGTGTCTCATCAAGAAAATGAGTGAAAACGCTCTTAATTAGTGACTTGATCGACATTTGTAATGTGATCTGACCAGTGTTTTTGATAAATTGAAAAAAGAATGTAATTCCTCGGAAGATGCTAGACAGTTGTTGATAGGCTACTTACAATCGGAAGTATCGATTATATGGGGGATTACAGTATGTCATTTGAAGTTTTCGAGAAGTTAGAATCAAAAGTACAACAAGCAATTGATACCATCACGTTATTACAGATGGAAATCGAAGAGCTAAAAGAAAAAAATGATGCGCTGAACCAAGAAGTTCAAGAAGCGAAAGGATCGCGCGAAGCTCTTGTTCGTGAAAATGAAGAGCTGAAACAAGAGCAATCAAGCTGGCAAGAGCGTTTACGCGCGCTGTTAGGCAAAATGGAAGACGTGCAATAATTGTCTTTGTTTGCTTAAAGCCTAAGAAAACAAAAGCCACCTTTAGGTGGCTTTTGAGTATTGAAATCGTAAGAATGCAGATAAAAAGTAACAATTACTCTTCAATCAAATCTTCATCTAAGCCTAATGGCTCTTCAGATAAGATGATCCCTGTGTTATCAGCATAAAGATAATCACCAGAGAAGAAGGTAACGCCCCCGAAGTTAACACGGATATCACTTTCACCAATGCCTTCACTTGGGCAACCTGCTGGGATAGCTGCCATCGCTTGAATACCTAAATCAAGCTCTGATAATGCATCAACTTGACGTACTGCACCGTAAACGACAATGCCTTCCCATTCATTAGAAACAGCGAGTTGCGCTAGTTCAGCATCAACTAAGGCTTTACGAACAGAGCCACCGCCATCGACCAAAAGAATACGGCCTTTGCCATTTTCTTCGAGTAAGTCATAAAGCAGGCCATTATCTTCAAAACATTTAACGGTGATAATTTGCCCGTTAAAGGCACTTTGACCACCAAAGTTTGAGAAAAGCGGTTCTACGACATTGATATCTTCTTGATAGATATCACAGAGTTCAGAAGTATCATATTTCATAGGAGATTACGTCAGGTTGCCACAGGAAATCTCAGTATATCCCTTAACAGGGGCGGTTGGCAAAAGACTCACTGAAAATTCAGTGAGTCAAATCAACAATCGAGTGAAATTATTCTAAAACTAAACCTAAAGAGAAAAGAACGTTAGTTAGTAGTGCTACTTTTACCATGTGTTCGAGTAGAGGACGCATCGCCTCACCGGAGTGATCGGCATTCACACGCTTGATATGCAGTAAAAGCATTGGGGTAGCGAGTAAAAATAACCACGCTGTCCAGCGGTGCATATAAAGTAGGGTAAAGATAATTAAGCAAGCAATAGAGAGAAAAATAACACACGTATGGTAAGTGCGTGAGCCAGCAGGGCCTAAGCGAACAGCTAATGTATTTTTACCTGCCTGAATATCACTTTCTAAATCGCGCATATTATTAATATTTAGAACAGCGACAGAAAGTAAACCACAGGCTGTGGCTGGAAGTAGAGTAACAATATCAAAGGTATTGGATTGCAAGTAATAAGTTCCGATGACGCTTAACCAGCCAAAGAAAATTAAAACAGAAATATCACCCAGTCCCATATATCCATAAGGCCGTTTACCCACGGTATAAGTAATTGCGGCAACAATAGCGAGTAAACCCATCACTAAGAAGCCAATAGCGTCTTCTGGCTTTTTACAGGCGACAATAATCAGTGCAATACCACAAATACAAGAAATAATAACATTTAGGATCAGCGCTTTTTTCATTTGGGCTGCTGTTATCATGCCTTTTTGCATTCCACGAAGTGGCCCTAAACGCTCTTCAGTATCCGTTCCTTTTACGGCGTCACCATAGTCATTGGCAAGGTTTGATAGGATTTGTAACGTTCCCGCCGTCAATATAGCAAGCAGTGCAATAGGTAGCTCAAAATGACCCATCCAATACGCTAATGCTGAACCCGTCACAATGGCAATTAATCCCAAAGGGAGTGTTTTGGGTCGTAAACTTTCAAGCCAGGCTTGAGTCCGGCTAGTGGAATTTAGAGAGCTCATGCTGAAATTCGATACTCATGTTCGTTGTTATTATAAAAATAAGAATGGGAGGCAAGCCTCCCACGTAAATATTGCTGATAAGGATCGCACAAGTTGATTATAAAATAAATCGACTCAGATCTTCATCTGCTACAAGCTCATCCAGATGCTGTTTCACATATTCTGCATCAATCAATACTGATTGACCTTGACGTTCACTTGCATCATAGGAAATTTCTTCCATCAAACGCTCTAAAACAGTATGTAAACGACGAGCACCAATATTTTCAGTGGTTTCGTTTACGCGCCATGCTGATTCAGCAATTTTGCGAATACCGTCTTCAGTGAAGCTAATGGACACACCTTCGGTAGCCATTAATGCTTCATACTGTTTTGTTAATGATGCATTAGGTTCAGTTAGAATACGCTCAAAATCTTCTGCTGTCAGCGCTTGAAGTTCAACGCGAATTGGCAGACGTCCTTGTAATTCAGGAATTAAATCAGAAGGACTTGAAACTTGGAAAGCGCCTGATGCAATAAACAGAATATGGTCTGTTTTTACCATACCGTGTTTTGTTGAAACTGTACAACCTTCAACCAGTGGTAAGAGGTCACGTTGTACACCTTCACGAGAAACGTCAGGGCCAGAACTTTGTCCGCCACGTTTACAGATTTTGTCTACTTCATCAATAAAGACGATACCGTGTTGTTCTACCGCATCAATAGCTTGCTGTTTAAGCTCTTCAGGGTTAACTAATTTAGCGGCTTCTTCTTCAACAATAAGCTTAAACGCATCCTTGATTTTCATCTTGCGCGCTTTTTGTTTTTGACCTGCTAAATTTTGGAACATAGATTGTAATTGGTTAGTCATCTCTTCCATTCCTGGAGGAGCCATAATTTCAACACCCATTGGTGTTGCAGATAACTCAATTTCAATCTCTTTATCGTCTAATTGGCCTTCACGTAATTTTTTACGGAAAGATTGACGTGCAGCTGAGGGTTCTGATGCTTGCTCTGCTACACCCCAGTTATTTTTTGCTGGTGGAATAAGTACATCAAGGATACGCTCTTCAGCCATTTCCTCAGCACGGAAACGATTTTTATCGATAGCTTGGCTACGTACCATTTTAACCGCAGAGTCGGTTAAATCACGGATAATAGAATCAACTTCTTTACCCACATAACCCACTTCGGTGAATTTAGTCGCTTCAACTTTGATGAAAGGTGCGTTCGCCAATTTTGCTAAACGGCGTGCAATTTCAGTTTTACCTACACCAGTAGGTCCAATCATCAGAATATTTTTAGGTGTTACTTCATGACGCAGCGCTTCATCAAGCTGCATACGACGCCAGCGGTTACGTAGGGCAATCGCCACAGCACGTTTCGCTTTATCTTGACCAATAATAAATCTATCGAGTTCGCTGGCAATCTCGCGAGGAGTCATTTCAGACATGCTCTCTAATCCTTACTCTTTTGAAGAGAGTTCTTCAAAGTTGACATTATGGTTAGTGTAAATACAGATATCTCCAGCGATGCTAAGTGCTTTTTCAGCAATTTCTCGTGCAGAGAGTTCGGTATTTTCTAGCATAGCTCTAGCCGCTGCTTGTGCATAAGGGCCACCAGAACCGATAGCAATTAAATCGTTTTCTGGTTGAACCACATCACCATTACCCGTGATGATAAGAGATGTATTTTCATCTGCAACAGCAAGCAACGCTTCTAATTTGCGTAGCATTCTGTCTGTGCGCCAATCTTTAGCAAGTTCTACCGCAGCTTTTGTTAAATGCCCTTGGTGAAGTTCTAATTTGCGCTCAAACAGTTCAAAAAGAGTAAAAGCATCAGCAGTGCCGCCAGCAAATCCCGCAATGACTTTGTCGTTATAAAGACGGCGTACTTTGCGAACATTGCCCTTCATGACGGTATTACCCATCGTCGCCTGTCCATCACCACCGATTACAACTTGGCCCTTACGGCGAACACTTACGATTGTAGTCATGAGTCAGCCCCTGGTTTAATCAATAAAAAAGTGAGACGGGAAGTGCCTTTATTTAAGATAAAGCACGGCCCGTTGTGTGAATTAGAATTATAGGTGGGGGAGAAAATTTATTTTTCAACCCCCAGAAGAGCGAAGAATACAACCTGATACGCCAGCTCCAGCTGCTTGTCTACTCACAGAGTTGGCTTGTTCTTTATTGTAAGGGCCTGATAAAACGCGGATCCAACCATCATTGCCTTTTGTTACTCGGCTTTCAACACCAGAAAAAGCCAGTGTTGCTCTTACTGATTCAGCTTGTTCGGTATTTTTAAATGAACCGCATTGCACTAAAAAGTTTGCTTCAGTGACAGCAGGTTTAGTCGGTGTAACAATCGCAGGTGCAGGCGCTTGCGGTTGTTGAGTTTGTACAGGCTGTTGTGCAACAGAAGGTGTTGTTATTGCAGGTGGTGTTACAACCACTTGTGAGCGAGGTACTTCACCATTGTAAGGCACTTCTGGCAGTTGAACGGCAGGTTGGCGCTTATCCGCTTCAATTTGTTGTAAAAAACGCAACTGCTCAGGTGAAAGTGTTGCTTTCGGATTAATCTGGCTACCCGATGAAGGATATTCAGGTTGTAAAGGCGTACCTACCTGACGATTTTCCAATTCTTTAATATATTGCCAACGCTCTTGAGGTTTTGGCGGTAGGCTATTCGCTGGATGTTGTCCAGTGACAGTCGGCGTTGTTTCTACGGCTTCTTTTTTATTATGTGTAATAAAATAGAGGCCGCCGATAAACAGCGCCACAATAGCGATTGCCGCGATAAGCGTTGTTAAAGGCAGCCCTTTAGCAGCCTTTTTGCTTTTACTTTTCGTTGTCTTTTTACGACGAGCAGATGTCTGCCCTCGTCCCACATAGTCTCGTTGTGCCACAGTTCGATTCGCTGATAATTAAAGGAATAGGTATCACAAACGATATGTTACTTAACATAGTGTGTTTTGCCTAGCTTTTAAGCCGACAGACACTATCTCTTATAATTAGCTCGCAATCTAATAAGCGAGATCCGGGTGCGACAGGTCTACCTTGTAATTGGTCAAGTAATAACAACATAGATTCACGACCAATTTGATAACGAGGTTGTTCCATCGTTGTCAGAGCAGGCTCGCTATAACGTGTAATATCAAGATTATCAAAACCAATCACAGAGAGATCTTTAGGAAGCTCTAACCCTAATTTTTTTGCCTGCCACATAACGCCAATTGCCATAATATCACTATGACAGAAGACTGCTGTCGGTGGCTCAGGTAAAGAAATCAGCTTTTTCAGACTTTCTGCACCGCTTTCATGGGTAAAATCACCACGAATAATATAATCTTCGCGCAAAGGTACGCCTGTTCTACGCATGGCTTGAATATAGCCTTGTAAGCGATAACGGCATAAAGGCATATCTTCAGGGCCTGTAATACAGGCAATACGCTTATGCCCCATTTGCTGTAAATAGTGTGTTGCTCTAAAAGATGCAGTGAGATTATCAATATGGACGGTAGGTAATTCGAGTTCAGGTGCAAATTCATTTGCCATGATCATCGGTGGTAAATTTTTCTGTTCTTCTTTGGAAACATCAAAAGGGATGTGTGAGCCAAGAAGTAACATACCGTCAATTTGTTTGGTAATAATAAGATTAATAAAGGCATTTTCATGTTTTTGCTGATGTTTACAATCACCAATTAACACAAGATAACCATGTTGTGCAGCGGTTTCTTCGATGCCACACACAACATCAGTAAAAAATGGATCGCTGATGTTAGGTACGATCACAAGGATCGTTTTTGACTCGTTACGCTTAAGGTTCTTTGACAGGTTATGTGGGTAATAGCCCACATCAAGAACAGCCTGTTCAACTTTCTGACGGGTTTGTGAGGATACTTTTTCCGGATTCATTAAAGTACGTGACACAGTTGCTGTGGACACGCCGGCTGCAAGGGCAACATCTTTCATTGTTGCTTGCGTATTATCTTTATTATTCTGTTGCAAACCCCATACCTCCCTTTTGGATGGTTTAGTTAAACGATTGCTTTTTTATTGCAAAAAAACCGCCAATATTCAAAAAAGGATTTTATCGACGGTTTTTAATTCAAGAAATATTCTAAATTGTTATTCTACCCGCTTTTTAAATAGATTCTGTTACCTAGTTTGCATAAAAAGTGTGATACCAATCGTTTTTATGAGGTAGTTCGCAAAATTGACAAATAGTCTTGGATGGCAACGAGTATTCGAGCGAAGTTGTACCCTCAACATAAGTCTGGCTAAAATACATTCAACTTAGTTGAAAACGACACTTAACAATCTGTTGGGTCGACATCAATATTCCATTTCACTTTTTTACTCTCAGGCAAGGCGACAATTTGAGGGTAAGTGATAGACATTAATTTTTGTAAATAACCCCGTGAAGGATGCTGGAGCAATAATTGCCAACGATAATTTCCACCTCGTTTAGCTTGAATTGCAGGAACGGGCCCCATTACCCACAAACTAGCGTCTCGCATTGGGTGTTGTTCAAAAAACTGTTTGAGTTGTCGCAAGAACTGAGGCGCACGTTGATTATTGTGATCTTCAGAGCGGATCATGATATGGCTAGAATAAGGTGGTAAAAAAGTTGCTTGTCGCTCCTGTAAAGCTTCTTTAGTAAAAGCATCATAACCTTTTTCTAATAGTGTCAGCAAAAGAGGGTGATCGGGTTGGTGAGTTTGTAAATATACCGCGCCTTGTTTACCTGCACGGCCAGCACGACCTGATACTTGTATATAAAGCTGAGCAAAGCGTTCGGCTGCACGAAAATCACTGGAGAACAGAGCGCCATCCACATCAAGTAAAGCCACTAAGGTGACATCGGGAAAGTGATGCCCTTTGGCTAACATCTGCGTACCGATAAGAATACGTGAGCCACCTTGGTAAATATCTTCAAGTTGTTGCTCTAAAGCGCCTTTGCGACTTGTTGTATCTTTATCAATTCGTGTCACTGGCGTATCAGGAAATAATTCACCAATCCCTTGTTCAAGTTGTTCTGTTCCTAATCCTACTGGCATTAAATTAGTTGAGCCACATTGTGGACATTGTGCAGGAATTCGTCGCTGACTATCACATTGATGGCAACGTAACATGCCATGTTTTTGATGGATCGTATAATAATGATCACAGCGAGGACATTCTGCTATCCAACCACATTCATGACATAACAATGCAGGCGAAAATCCACGGCGATTTAAAAAGAGCATCACTTGGTTACCTGCATTAAGGTGCTCTTTTATCGCTTTAATAAGGATTGGAGATAATCCCGTTGTCAGTGGTTGCCCTTTTAAATCTATTAAATGCTCTGTTGCTGGTTTTGCATTACCTGCACGTTGAGTCAGCGTGAGTTGTTGATATTTCTTTTGCTCAACATTAAAACTGGTTTCAATTGATGGAGTTGCGGTTCCCATTACGATAGGTATATTTTCTTGTTTTGCGCGGAAAACGGCGAGATCACGGGCATGGTAACGCCAACCATCTTGTTGCTTATAAGAGCCATCATGCTCTTCATCGATAATGATAATGCCAAGATGCTGAAAAGGGGTTAGAAGTGCCGAACGTGTGCCAATAATAATGGCATTATCACCTCGTTTTGCTCGTAACCAAACAGCTAAGCGTTCAGTATCATTTAATCCTGAATGAAGTACATCCACTGGGGCATTAAAGCGAGCTTTAAAACGACGAATTGTTTGAGGTGTTAAACCAATTTCAGGCACTAGTACCAGCGCTTGTTTACCTTGTGCGAGAATTTTTTCTAATACGCTCAAATAAACTTCAGTTTTGCCTGAACCTGTAATACCCAATAATAAAAAAGGCGAGAATTGATCTGCTTGCGCTGTGATTGCACCTACTGCAACCGCTTGTTCTGTGTTTAATTTAAAGCGTTCACCTTGAACAGCAAGACTATTGTGCCAGTGTATCGGAGCTGGTTGAATAGGACGGAGATCCACAAACTCTTTCTTTTTTAAGTTATTGAGTGTTGCTGTTGTGATCTCAAATTCATCAAGTTGATGGCGATATAAAGGTGTACGTCGAAGGACCGCTAATGCTTGTTGCTGTTTTTTCGCACCTTTTAAACTGTTGAGGTCGAGATTAACCCCTTCTTCTGTGGCGTACCATTGCCATAATGGTGTGAATTCTGCGGGTTTTCCTTGTCGTAATAAAATCGGCATAGCATGAAAAAGCACTTCCCCTAAAGGATAGTGATAATAAGCCGATGCCCAATTTAGCATATCCCATAAAACACCCGGAAAGAGTGTGTTGCTATCGAGGACTTCATCAATAGGCTTTAGCTTTTCGATAGGAAATTCACTGTGTGTACTGAGTCCTTTGACAATACCAAGAGAGCGGCGTTTATTACCAAAAGGCACGATCACCCGACTACCTACAACTGGCGCGTCGATCCCTTCCGGTAACAGATAATCAAAAGAGGAGAACAGTGGTACAGGCAAAATTACCTGAACTATAGTCATATCAGGGTTTCCGAGAGTTTTAGCGAAAAGATGACCTTAAGAATATCACAAAAAGTGTGCGGATTTCATTGCGCGTTTAGTGGATATTCTGTATGATCCGCCCCCTTTGGTAGATAAATTACCAAACACTTAATTTCAATCAACACGACGTGTGGTGTTCGGCTGTGGGCTGAATGGCGACACGGCCTTAGTAGAGGTTTTCCATGCAAAAAGATATCCATCCTAAATACGAAGAAATTACTGCATCTTGTTCTTGCGGTAACGTTATGAAAATCAACTCCACTGCAGGTCATAACCTGAATCTGGACGTTTGTGACAAATGCCACCCATTCTATACTGGTAAACAACGTGATGTTGCAACTGGTGGTCGTGTTGATCTGTTCAACAAACGCTTCAAAATTCCAGGCAGCAAATAAGATATTTGTTGTCACAAGATGTCAGCCTAGTCTGGCATCTTGCAGACAGTTCGGAATTGAAAAAAAGCCCAAAGTTTTTGCTTTGGGCTTTTTTGTTCGTGTTAATCAAGCAATAAATCAAAAATTGACGCTGATTAATACTCCCAAGTATCGGGATCAACCCCGCGCTGGCGCATTATTTCTTTTGCCTCTTCAGGGATTTCATCGTTACGTTCTTTACGTAAGTCTTCATCATTTGGGAGAGGCTGTCCGGTAAATGCGTGCAAAAATGCTTCACACAATAATTCACTATTGGTTGCATGTTTTAGGTTATTAACCTGACGGCGAGTGCGTTCATCAGTCAAAATTTTCAACACTTTCAATGGAATTGAAACTGTAATTTTTTTAACTTGCTCACTCTTTTTGCCATGCTCAGCGTAAGGGCTGATATATTCACCGTTCCATTCAGCCATGGATTACCTTAATTAATATCATTTAGTTGAAGTCAGAATAGGGTTAACCCACATTCTGATGGGCAATACCAGTTTATCATGACTTTTCTAAAACCACCGACTCTTCTGGCTGAAGGTGAGAGAAAAAGTAATAGCACTGGCGATATTCTTAATTTATGTATTATTCCATTACTTAATCTATCCGTAAAGGAGTTTAGATGGCTAGATGTATTGACGTCTTGGTGTCTAATTGGATATGCTGTTGTCGATTTCTCCACTTATCGCTGTGACAAGGTGCCTGTATGACGAAGAAAACAGCAACAATTGCTATCCATAATGGGCTAAATGAAGACACTCAATTTGGTTGTGTCGTACCGCCTATCTATCTTTCTAGTACCTATAACTTTTTAGAATTTAATCAGCCTCGCGATCATGATTATTCTCGTCGAGGTAATCCAACTCGCGATATGGTGCAAAAGGCATTAGCAGAGCTAGAAGGTGGAGTAGGGGCTGTTGTCACTAGCAGTGGAATGTCTGCAATTCATTTAATTTGCACCGTTTTTCTAAAACCTGGCGATGTGATTGTTGCACCTCATGATTGTTATGGGGGAAGTTATCGCCTTTTTAACAGTCAACAAGCGCGTGGTGCCTACCGTGTGATTTTTGTTGATCAAAATGATGATGTCGCACTTAAGCAGGCTTTAGCGCATCAACCCAAAATTGTTTTTATCGAAACACCAAGTAATCCTCTTTTAAGAATAACGGATATTCAAAAAATCAGTGAACTTGCTCATCAGCAAGGTGCTTTAGTGGTTGCTGACAACACCTTTATGAGCCCTGTTTTGCAAAAGCCATTAGCATTAGGAGCAGATATTGTTGTGCATTCATGTACAAAATATCTCAATGGACACTCAGATATTGTCGCAGGTGTTGTTATCTGTCAGTGTCAGAAACTGCTTGAGGAGCTAAGCTGGTGGGCGAATAATATTGGCGTCACTTCTGGTGCATTTGATAGCTATTTATTATTAAGAGGTATAAGAACATTAGTGCCTCGAATTCGACTTCAACAAGAAAATGCACAGGCATTAGTGGCGTTTTTACAAACACAGCCTTTAGTCGAAAAAATGTATTACCCCGCACTGGAGGATCATGTTGGTCATCAAATAGCAAAAAAACAGCAACAAGGTTTCGGTGCGATGTTAAGTTTTGAGTTAAAAGGGGGATTGGATGTGATTAAACTCTTTTTATCTCAATTAACACTCTTTACACTGGCAGAATCTTTAGGTGGGGTAGAGACCTTAATTTGTCACCCTGCCACCATGACACATGCAGGTATGTCAGAAGAAGCAAAAAAAATAGCAGGGATCAGCCCCTCATTACTTCGTATCTCGGTGGGTATTGAAGATAGTCAGGATTTAATCAACGATTTGCAAAGTGCGTTTGATGCAGCAACTAAAAGGTAACCATGGATCATGAGCGTAGTGGCGATTAAACAACAGGCGGAGCCGATTTGCCGTCAGTTACATAAATTCGGTGGTAGCAGTCTTGCGGACATAAAATGTTATCAACGTGTCGTGAATATCATGACAAACTATAGCCAACCTAATGACCTAATGGTGGTTTCTGCGGCGGGCTCGACGACGAATCAGTTGATTAGCTGGCTGAAACTTAGCCAAAGTGATCGTATTTCTGCCCATCAAGTTCAGCAAACTTTGCGTCGTTACCAGTTATCTTTAATTGAAGGGCTACTTTCAAAAGAGAATGCAGAATTACTCTCTCAAGCCTTTATTGCTGATCTTGAACGCTTAAGCTATTTGTTGGATAAACCGATTACAGACGCGACTTATGCAGAAGTTGTCGGTCACGGTGAAATTTGGTCTGCAAGATTAATGGCGAAATTGCTTACAGAGCAAGGTTTGCCTAGTGTGTGGTTAGATGCGCGTGAATTTTTATGTGCTGAGAGAGCTGCTCAGCCTCAAGTGAACGAAACTTTATCTCGTCCATTATTACAATCACTATTAGCTAAACATCCCGAAAGCCGTTTTGTCGTAACCGGTTTTATTAGTCGCAACCAACTAGGTGAAACGGTCTTATTAGGTCGTAACGGTAGTGACTACTCTGCAACACAAGTTGGGGCTTTAGCGGATGTCGGTAAAGTAACAATTTGGAGTGATGTTGCGGGTGTTTATAGTGCTGATCCTCGTAAAGTTAAAGATGCTTGTTTATTACCATTGCTGCGTTTAGATGAAGCGAGCGAATTGGCTCGATTAGCTGCCCCCGTTTTACATACACGTACACTTCAACCTGTTTCAGGCAGTAATATTGATTTGCAACTTCGTTGTAGCTATCAACCAGAACAGGGTTCAACTCGTATAGAACGTGTTTTGGCATCAGGAACGGGCGCTAAAATCGTTACTAGCCATGATGATGTTTGTTTGATTGAACTCCAACTTCCATCTCATCAAAACTTTGAACAAGTGGCGAAAGAGGTTGATGAATTACTTAAACGTGCACAAATCCGTCCTTTAGCTACTGGTGTTGATAAAGACAGCCAACTTTTACAGCTTTGCTATACCAGTGAAGTCGCTAATAGTGCATTAGATGTATTACAAGATGCGGTTCTACCAGGAAAGTTACATCTACGAGAAGGCTTCTCTCTAGTGGCTTTAGTGGGTGCGGGTGTCTGTAAAAATCCACTTCATTGTCATCGTTTTTATCAACAACTTAAAGACCAACCTGTTGAATTTATTTGGCATGCTGAAGATAACATCAGCTTAGTTGCAGTGTTACGTAATTATACCGAGCATCTACTGCAAGGTTTACATCAAACGCTATTTAGAGCTGAAAAACAGATTGGCTTAGTGCTGTTTGGTAAAGGGAATATTGGTTCACGTTGGTTAGAATTGTTTGCTCGCGAACAAGAGCCTTTGTCAGCACGTAGTGATTTTGAATTTATTCTTGCGGGTGTCGTTGATAGCCGTCGTAGTTTACTTGATTATCAAGGTATTAATCCAAGCCGTGCATTGGCTTTCTTTGATGAGGAAGCGACAGAGCATAATGAAGAGTCACTGTATCTTTGGATGAGAGCTCATCCTTATGATGATTTAGTGGTTGTTGATATTACAGCTAATGAGTCTCTTGCTACCTCTTATGAAGATTTTGCTAGCTACGGTTTTCATGTTATCAGTGCAAATAAGATTGCTGGCTCGGCTTCAAGTTTACGTTATCGTGCCACACGAGATGCCTTTTCTAAAACAGGTCGCCATTGGTTATATAACGCAACAGTCGGTGCGGGTTTACCGATTAATCATACGGTGCGTGATTTGCGTGAAAGTGGTGACACTATTTTATCAATTAGCGGTATTTTCTCTGGCACGCTCTCTTGGTTATTCTTGCAATTTGATGGCACAGTGCCTTTCAGTGAGCTTGTGGAACAAGCTTGGCAACAAGGATTAACCGAGCCTGACCCACGAATTGATTTATCAGGGCAAGATGTGATGCGTAAACTGGTTATTCTTGCTCGTGAAGCCGGTTATGACATCGAGCCAGAACAAGTCCGAGTTGAATCTTTAGTGCCTGTACAAGCTGAAACGGGATCGCTAGAAGAGTTTTTTGATAACAGTGCATTGATCAATGAACAAATGGCACAACGATTAGCTGCCGCAAATGAAATGGATATGGTATTACGTTATATCGCCCGTTTTGATGCTAATGGTAAAGCAAAAGTCGGTGTTGAAGCTGTGAGAAAAGATCACCCTCTTGCCTCGCTATTACCGGGGGATAATTTATTTGCGATTGAAAGCCGTTGGTATCGTGATAACCCTCTTGTGATCAGAGGGCCGGGAGCTGGCAGAGACGTGACCGCAGGCGCAATTCAGTCAGATTTAAACCGTCTTTCTCAGTTACTGTAATTTAATTTTTTCTCTTTTATAAAGATTATCAGCAGGTTATTTTTTGCTGATAATCTTTTGTCATTTTTGTGTCATATCACCCAATTTTTTTAAATTTTTTGGCTATACTTGAATTATCTCTAGTCACAAAGGAGCGATTGATGTCAAAAGTAGTAAGACAGATTGTCCCACTAAGAAATGAAATGACGGAGGTGAACCATCAAGCTAAAGAGAACTTTTGTCAGTAGCTCATGATGTGAAATTTAAGCGTCTTGAGTGGAAGTTGAAGTACGGTTACAACGTGTTTGAACGTTATTAAGAGTACAATTCGATTAACCACATTATTTACAACAGACAACTTAATTTACTGAAAGACAATTCGTTATTCTTAACTTAAAGCGCTGATATTCAGCGCTTTATTCGTTTTTATCTTATGAGAATCTTAATCGGAAATCGTGATCTAGTAAAAATGTAAAAAAGAATAAAAATAAGCGATGAAATAGAAACACGAGTTGTTATAGCCCCACCAGCGAAATTAGCTACAAATCAAAAAAATAGACCAGACAATTTATCAATATTAAAAAAAATCATCTAAATTTTTCGCCAGATAAATTTTCACGTATCACTCCCTTTCTAGTAAAAAACTCTTCGTAGTAGATAAGAAACGAAAAAAAGTCCTTATTCTTGCTAAAATTGAGCTAGAACAGTATGAATATTAGACATTCTTATAAGACTAAAGCCGTAATTAAATTTCAGAAAAATCCCCCAAAACGATTATTTTCTGATATGAATAGTAGGCTAAGTAAAAAAAGCAGTGTGGCTTATCACAAAAATCAAAATAAAGTCACATCAGAAATGAAAGTTAATTACACAACTGGGAGGACATGACTTTTCTAATAGGAAGAAGCATGTTGTTACCGCCACAAAGACAAGGTCAGGAGTCTTATGAATCAACAATATTCTGCTATGCGTAGCAATGTCAGTATGCTTGGCAAGCTACTTGGAGATACGATAAAAGAAGCGCTCGGTGAAGAAATTTTAGATAAAGTTGAATCTATTCGAAAATTATCTAAATCATCACGAGCGGGTAATGAAGTTCAGCGACAAAAACTGTTGCTGACGTTACAGAATCTCTCTAATGATGAATTATTACCTGTTGCTAGAGCATTCAATCAATTCTTAAACCTGACGAACGTGGCAGAACAATACCATAGCATTTCACCTCACGGTGAAGCAGCGAGTAATCCTGTGGCATTGGCAAAACTGATCACCAGACTAAAAGATAAGAATTTTACCGACGAGCAATTAAAAGAAGCGGTAGAGCAAATTTCTATTGAGCTGGTATTAACGGCGCACCCAACCGAAATCGCACGTCGTACACTTATTCATAAGCTAGTTGAGGTAAATACCTGTTTATCTCAACTCGACCACGATGATCTAGCAGATTATGAGCGTACTAATATTATGCGCCGTCTGCGTCAGTTAGTTGCCCAATCATGGCACACTGATGAAATTAGAAAAATTCGCCCAACACCTATTGATGAAGCGAAATGGGGATTTGCGGTTGTTGAAAATAGCTTATGGGAAGGTGTTCCTGCTTTTTTACGTGAATTTAATGAGCAGCTTAAAGAATCCATAGATTACAACTTACCTGTAGAAGCTTCTCCTATTCGTTTTACCTCATGGATGGGGGGAGATCGTGATGGTAACCCAAATGTGACGGCTGAAATTACACGCCATGCTTTACTATTAAGCCGTTGGAAAGCTGCTGATTTATTCTTAAATGATATTCAAGTTCTTGTTTCTGAGCTTTCAATGACAGAAAGTACACCTGAGCTGCGCGAGTTAGCAGGTGGTGCTGAAGTTGCAGAGCCATATCGTGAAATTGCTAAACAATTACGTACTCGCTTACAAGTCACTCGTGATTATTTAGAACAACGCATTAAAGGACAGCAATCTCTACCTCCTGAAGGGCTGTTAATTGATAATGCCCAACTTTGGGAACCGTTATACGCTTGCTATCAATCACTGACTCAGTGCGGTATGCGTATTATCGCTAATGGGCAACTGTTAGATACATTACGTCGTATCCGTTGTTTTGGCTTACAGCTAGTTAAGCTCGATATTCGCCAAGAAAGTACCAATCACACTGAAGCACTCTCTGAATTGACACAGTATTTAGAGCTTGGTGATTACGCGAGTTGGTCTGAAGAGCAAAAACAGACATTCTTACTTGAAGAATTAAGTTCTAAGCGCCCACTGATCCCAACTAATTGGCAACCAAGTGCAGCAACTCAAGAAGTATTTGAGACTTGCCGTGTGATTGCTGAATCACCTAAAGATTCTATCGCCTCTTATGTGATTTCAATGGCAAAAGTGCCTTCTGATGTATTAGCTGTAAAACTATTACTGAAAGAAGCTGGCGCGAATATTCGATTACCTGTTGCCCCTTTATTTGAAACGCTTGATGACTTAAATAATGCTGAAAGCGTAATGACCCGTTTGTTTGATATTCCTTGGTATCGAGATTTAATTGATGACAAACAAATGGTGATGATTGGCTATTCAGACTCAGCAAAAGATGCGGGTGTGATGGCAGCATCATGGGCACAATATCGTGCTCAAGACGCATTAATTAAGCTCTGTGAAAAATCAGGTGTGACATTAACACTATTCCACGGACGTGGCGGTACGATTGGTCGTGGTGGCGCGCCAGCACATGCAGCATTACTTTCTCAACCACCAGGAAGTTTAAAAGGTGGCCTGCGTGTGACAGAACAAGGTGAAATGATCCGCTTTAAGTTCGGATTACCACAAGTCACCATTAGTAGCCTTGCTCACTATGCAGGTGCAATCTTAGAAGCGAATTTATTACCACCACCAGAGCCAAAAGCGCCTTGGATTGAGGTAATGGATTCCTTGTCTGACGTTTCTTGTGCAATGTATCGTGACTATGTACGAGGACAAGAAGACTTTGTTCCTTACTTTAGAGCGGCAACGCCAGAAGGCGAGTTGGGTAAACTACCATTAGGATCACGTCCTGCAAAACGTCGCCCTACTGGTGGTGTTGAAACTTTGCGCGCTATTCCGTGGATCTTCGCATGGACTCAAAACCGCTTAATGCTACCTGCTTGGTTGGGTGCTGGCGCTGCATTACAACATGAAATTGATAGCGGAAAACAAGCGGTATTAGACGATATGTGTGAGAATTGGCCGTTCTTTAATACACGTATTGCGATGTTGGAAATGGTGTACGCTAAAGCGGATTTATGGTTGGCGGAATATTACGATCAACGTTTAGTTGAAGAGCGTTTATGGCCATTAGGATCTAAATTACGTCAACAGCTTTCCGATGATATTAAGAGTGTCTTAGCCATTTCAAAAGATGAGCACTTAATGGCAGATTTACCATGGGTTGCGGAATCTATTGCACTACGTAATGTGTATACAGATCCATTAAACGTACTTCAAGCTGAGTTATTGCAGCGCTCTCGTACTCATAGCGAGTCGGAACCTCGTATTGAACAGGCACTTATGGTCACTATTGCGGGTATTGCCGCAGGTATGCGTAATACAGGCTAGAGTCATCAATATTTAGAAATAAAAACAGCGCTTAATAACAGCGCTGTTTTTTATGTTTTATCTCTTATTTTTATCTCGGTTATCGGCTTTATTTTTTTGCTTCTTCATAAGATTCAATGGCTCTTATTCGTGCTTTTGCGTGATCAACAATGGGTAATGGATAATCGAGAGAATTATTAGTTTTTGCTGACCATTCGTGAGGGGTATGAATATATCGATTAGGCACATTGGCGAGTTCTGGAAGCCAATGGCGGATAAATTCACCATCAGGATCGAATTTTCGTCCTTGGGTGGTCGGATTAAAAATTCGAAAATAAGGTACGGCATCTGTTCCTGTTGATGCAGCCCATTGCCAACCCCCATTATTTGATGCGAAATCACCATCAATAAGTTGTGACATAAAATAACGCTCACCCCAACGCCAATCAATTAACAAATCTTTGATAAGAAAGCTCGCCGTGAGCATACGCAGGCGGTTATGCATCCAACCTGTTTGGTTAAGCTGTCGCATTGCTGCATCAATAATCGGAAAGCCTGTTAAGCCTTGAGTCCAAGCGTTAAATTCATCTTGTTCATTACGCCAATTAATTTTTTCTGTCCAAAGCTGAAAAGCAATGTGTTTGCATAAATTGGGATTTGCCACAATTAAGTGTTGGTAAAACTCTCGCCAAATAAGCTCGTTAAACCAAACAAATGCGCCTGATGCACTGTTTTCTAAGAAATCAGGTTCAGTTTGGTAAAGGCGATTAAAACATTGGCGAATAGATAACAGACCGACAGAAAGGTAGGGCGATAATCGGCTTGTGCCATCAACTGCCGGAATATCTCGCCATTTTGCATAATGTGGAACACTTTCATAGCAGAACTGTTTTAAGCGTTTAAGTGCTTCTTCTTCCTTGCCGACAAAAGAAGATGCGTTTGTATTTTCAAGTGAAAAAAGCGACGCTTTTAAAGGAGATACTGTTTCTTGATGTGCTCTTATTTCTGGGATAGGTAACGAAGCGTTATCTTGTGAAAAAAAGAGTCGTAAAAATGCATTTCTAAAGGGAGTAAAAACCTTATACATCTCCCCTTGTTGTGTGACTACATTACCCGGTGGAATAAACACATTGTCATGATAAGCATAAATGGTTGTTTTATTTTCTAGTAACTCAGTGACTTTTTTATCACGGCGTTGTTCATTAAGGGCATATTGGTGATTGAAAAAAAGCGCGGTAACTCGATGTTGTTGGCAATATTCAGCCACTTTATCAGCTGCATTTGAATAAGTATCACTAATCACTACTGTCAGTGGAATATTAAGTTTTGCCAGCGATATTGAAAGATCAAGTAAAGCATCATGAATAAACGCCTGACATGACAAAGCCATATTGTGAACTTTCCATTGTTCAGGCGTTACGGTGAAAAGAGCATGCACCTGTGCTTGTTTATCTTGGCAAGCGTTAAAGAGTGCCTTGTTATCCGTCACTCTTAAATCATTACGAAACCAGACTAAATGAACAGAAGACGGGTGCATGTAACCTCTCTTAGTCTAACTTAGGATGTTGATCGATTAGGGCTTGGCGTTTTTTCTGTAATGCTTCTATTTCTGCTTCAATATCTTCAACACGTTGTTCGATATTATCATAATGCTCAGACAGAATTTCTTTAGCTTCTGATTTATCCGATGCCGCAGGTGTTGCACCTCGTAAAGGTTTATTTGCGGTTTCGATCATCTTGATACCTGTTATCAAGCCGACAACAGCGACAATCATCAGGTAATAAGCAGGCATGTATAAATCACCGGTTGCTTCAACTAACCAAGCTGCCGCTGTTGGTGTTGCCCCTGCAATTAGTACCGAAATATTAAAAGCAATCGCTAATGCACTATAACGAATATGGGTTGGGAAAATAGCCGGTAAAATTGATGCCATAACCCCAGTAAAACAGTTGAGTAGAACGGCAAGAATTAATAGCCCTAAGAAAATTAAGCCGATTTCATCACTGTTAATCATCATAAATGCAGGGTAAGCAAGGATAAATAACCCAATGCTACCACCGATAACAAACGGTTTACGACCAATTTTATCACTCAGTAACCCAATAACCGGCTGTACAAACAACATACCTATCATAATCGCGATGATGATCAGTACACCGTGATCTGCCGAATAATTTAGGTTGTGAGATAAATAACTCGGCATATAAGTTAATAACATATAGTAGGTCACGTTAGTGGCAATCACCAAACCTACACAGACGGTTAAGCTTTTCCAATATTTTGATGCAATTTCACGTAATGACACACGAGGTGGATCTTGGATAGATTTACGGTCGTCGCTATTCATTTCATCAACGTGTTGTTGGAATGCTGGAGTTTCTTCTAGAGCATGACGTAAATATAAGCCGATAAGACCTAATGGTAATGCTAAGAAGAACGGGATACGCCATCCCCATTCATGAAATGCTGTTTCTCCAAGGATAGTAGAGATAAGCACAACAACACCTGCACCCATAACAAAACCAGCAATAGAACCAAAGTCTAACCAGCTTCCCATAAATCCACGTTTACGGTCTGGTGAGTATTCAGCAACGAAAATCGCCGCTCCTGAATATTCACCACCAATGGAGAAACCTTGTGCTAATTTAGCGAGTAATAATAAAATTGGAGCCCAAATACCGATGGTTTCATACGCAGGGATAAGACCGATGGCAAACGTACTGAGTGCCATAATAATGATGGTGACAGATAAAACTTTCTGACGACCAAATTTATCCCCTAACATCCCAAATACAACTCCCCCTAAAGGCCTTACCAGGAAGGGAACTGAGAATGTCGCGAGGGCTGCAATCATCTGTACTCCCGGAGATGCACCCGGGAAGAAGACTTGACCTAAGACATATGCAAGGAAGCCATAAACACCAAAGTCAAACCATTCCATGGCATTACCTAATGCCGCAGCGGTAATGGCCTTCTTGAGCTTACTATCATCAATAATAGTTATATCATTGATTTGTAGTGGTTTGTTTCTTTTTTTCTTCATTTTCATATTAAGTGACCTTTATTAAGGTATTTGTGATTTTTTTGTTTATCAATTAATTAAAAGAAATGAAGTGACTATTTGTTAGCGAGAAGAGTGAGTGATAAAAATTCACTAAAAAACAGCTTACTTCTACCAAATTGTAATAGTGGTATTAAGCTAATAGATAAGAGAATATTTATTAAGTATAGATAAGATTGAATAAGATATTAGGAAATTTTCTTTGTTGTTTTGATATAACAAAACAGAGCCTCTATGTATTAAAATGTGATCAATATCATAACGTAATTCTGCTTTTGTGTAAAATCTATGGCATTAGTGATTGTTAATTTGCGTTAAGTTAACTGGAAATACTAAGCGAGAAAATAAAAAACTAAATCAATTTTTTATTTTAATAACAATATGTTATGTCTGTTACTTGTTTCTTTTTGATATAGGCTAACGTATTTGTATGAGCATTGTGCATAATGCCAAGTCTGATAGATAAATAGCAAATAATAACACCTTATTTTACTTAATTATTTGAGAGAATAATTAAGATAGAAATGTGGATAATAGAATAGATCTCGCTATTCTTATTATAAGATTATATCAAGGTAGTTATGGGATATTACTACAGAGATATTAAAAGTAGCTAAGTGTTACCTATATTTAGAATAACAAATTATAAATTTAATAATTAACCGCGCATTTGTGCAGATTAACCCAGGTACCTCTATGAACATTAATCAACTGAAAAGCTTTGTTGAAGTCGTGAAAAATAATTTCAACATTACTAATGCGGCTGAAAAACTCTATACCTCACAACCGACAATCAGTAAGCAACTAAAAATATTAGAAGATGAATTAAGTGTGTCACTGTTTGTGCGTAAAAATAATAACTTATTAGCCTTAAGCCCGATGGGTAAAGAAGTTCATAAAATTGCTTGCGATATTCTTGGGCAGGTTGACCGAATCAAAAGTATTGTGGCTGAAGAAGATCGTAATAAAAAAGTCGATTTACATATTGCAACAACACATACTCAGATACGTTATTCATTACCTAATGTGATTGATCACTTTCGCCGCTACTACCCTAATATTTCTCTACATTTTCATCAGGGTGCACCTGCTCAACTAGCAGAGATGGTTAAAAATGGCGATGTGGATTTTGCTATCGCAACAGAATCTATGCACCTTTATGAAGATCTCATTACACTGCCTTGTTATCGTTGGACTCGTAGTTTATTAGTCCCTTATGACCATCCTCTTGCTTTATTGAAAGATGATGAGCAGGTTACTATCGAGCAAATGGCAGAGTATCCACTGATTACTTATGTTTTTGGTTTTACAAGGGGATCTAAATTAGACAAGGTATTTTATAAAAATAATCTTAAGCCTAAGGTGGCGTTAACAGCGACGGATACTGAGATTATTAAATACTATGTTAAGCGCCATTTAGGCATCGGTGTTATTGCGGCGGCCTCTTATGATGAGATGGAAGATGGTGGCGCATTAAAATGTATTAATATCGATCATTTAGTGCAACCGAGTTATACCCATATCTGTGTTAGTAAACATACCCATATGAAAGATTATATGCATGAGTTTATTTCTCTCTATGCGCCGCATATTGATAGAAATATTATTCAGATGCCAGATCAATGGGAAGCCCAATGGCACAGTAAAGAGGTATACCAAGGATTACCTGATTTACGTTCAGTGAATGTGAATAATAGCGTTGCAGAATAGACATCAAAATAAAAAAAGCCCGTTGTTGCGGGGACAATAACGGGCTTAGGGCAGAATAATCGAGATTAGCGAGTCAGAATATTAACAAAAATCTGAGCACCGACTAATAAACAATCATCATCGACAAAATAAGGATTTGCGTGAAGGTAATTATTAATCCCTTTCGCTTGATTACCACTTCCTAAGAAGAACATTGCACCGACTTTTCCTTTTGTGGCGTTAACCATATAGCTAAAGTCTTCACTACCTGTCATTGGCTTACCGTTCGATTCAATATTCTCTTCTGGTAAGAATTTACGCATCGCATCTAATAAACGCTGATGTGCTGTTGGGTGATTCACAACAGCAGGGTATCCACTATAGCTTAATGTGGTTTTAAATCCGCCAGCTGTACTGCGTGCAACGATTTCATCAAAACTTGCTTTCAGTACTTGGTCGGTATTTTCATCCATAGAGCGGATAGTACCGCGAGCCTGTACGTGATCAGCTAATGCATTAGGGATTGTTCCCCCATTGATCATGCCACAACCAAAGACAGCAGGGCTAAATGGATCTGTTTTCTTCGCAACAACATAATCCATATAATCAATTAAGCGCGTTGCTTCACGAATGGCATCTAAACCTTTGTGTGGTGTTGAACCATGTGCAGAAACACCATAAACATCTAATGTCCATGCAGAGCCATAAGATGACATCACACCATCATTAAAGCGAACACAACCTGTTTCAATCGCGGCATCATTATGAAGTGCGTAAGTTTCATCAACGCCTTCCATGCAACCGAGTTCAACCATTTTTTCAGCGCCAGGTACACGCATATCTTCTTCAGCCATTTGGAAAATAAAGCGAACGTTCGCGCTCATCTCTTCTCTATTTTCGGCAAGATATTTAGCACTGGTTAATGCCATAGTCATATGAGTATCGTGACCACAGTTGTGTGCACAACCTTGGTGAACTGAACTATGTTCATTATTCGTTAAGTCTGGCATTTCTAATCCGTCCATATCAGCACGGATAGCAATTAATGGAAATTCAGAATTAACAATTAAGTCTGCTGTGAAGCCAGTATATCCATCAAAAGTTTTAATTTGATAACCAAAACTTTCCATTAATTCACGACAGTATTTAGATGTTTTATATTCTTCACCTGATAGCTCAGGTATTTTGTGTAGGTCTTGTCGTGTTTTTTTACTAAAGTCATTTAATTGAAAGAGTTTTTCACTGACATTATAAATATTATTCATTAGATAACTCCCTGGATAGTAAATCCAATTTGCGCGACGATTGATGCTCCAAAGAAACAACAAGTTGAAACAATCATGAAAATAAGAATAACTTTCCATGACATTTTCTTAAGTTCTTCTAATTGACCACCAACAGATAAACCAGCAAATGCTAATAAAGGAACACAACAAGATAAGAAAGAAACTTTACCAATAGAACTAATAAAGAAATCTCTTACCGGAGTTTCGGGTAAACAAATAAGTATCCCGATAATTGTTGCATAAGCAAATGTTGGTAAAGATGAAGGTAAATAATGTTTTGCAACGAGTGAAATAAATACCACTAATGACATAGCAATAAAGCTATCCCACATTGCATAAAGAGCGATCCCTGATGTTAACGTCTGAGTAAACATTGCCAGTAAAATAGCAACGAATACAAATTTCATATCAATAATTATATTTTTCATGCAGTTTTGCCTCTGGTGAAAATTTTATAAATTTTTTCTGAAAGAGGTAAACCTAAATAGGTTAATGATAGTGCGCCTAGTGCTGAAGATAATAAGTTAGATGCAGCGGCAACACTTAATACTTGCTGTGCTAATGCTTCATCAAGACCATTGATTAATGCACCTGATGCCGCACTTAACATTGAACCCGAACCCACGCCTGAGCCTGCCGCAAGAGCAAGTGGATGTAATCCAGTTAATGGAGCAATACTGCCTAATACGCTAAACCATAAAGTACCGATAACAGAACCACATAAATAAATGGCTAATACACCAATATATTCCTGAGAGCCTGTACCAAATTTACCTTGAATAACAGCGATAGAAGGTTCACGGCTAATAGATGAACAAGCACCAATTGCACGACGACCAAATCCAAATTTAATGGCTAATGGAACCGCAATTAATACTGGTAATAAGTTGCCGAGTTCCTGAACAAATAATGGAATACCGACACTTAAAATCATTTTAATATTAGGAACAATCATTCCTGCATATTGTGTACCTAAAATAAGCAGGCTGAAACCTACCATTTTACCGCAGAAGCCTTCTTCTTTTTCTGTGAATAATTTACCCCATACTTTAATTTTTTTACGGGTAAATCCAGCAGATATACACATACCAATAATTACAGCAAATAGCATTGGTAAAATAGGTATTACCGCAATGCCAATCTTAATTTCTTTTTTACCAATGACATATTGTGAAATAAAAATTAAGAAAAGGACTGCCAGAATACTAATAAAGAAAACCTTTATCGGACTTCTACTTTTGTCCATCCGTTAATCTCCGTTGAAAAATAATCAGGCTTTATTCTAGAGGACAAAAAGCAAAAGGTAGCGTGACCAATGTCATGTTTATTTCATACCTCTTTTTCATGGATCATGAAATAATACAATGGTGATAAAATTATTAACAAATAGAAGAAAGTTAAATTTTTTAATAAAGACAGTGAGTAAGGCTGAAATGAGTCAGCTTAATTGTTAATAAAGATGTGAAGGGAAAAATCATAATTAAAAATTATTTTAATTATTAAAATAATCCTATAAATTAATTTTGTCTATCATTTAGTAAATAATAATACGTTATTAATGAGATATATTCTTATTTGGTGCGGTTATTATAAGTTTAATGAATGTATTTGGAAGTGATATTTTATTTTTACATTTTTATCAGTACTCTCTTTATCACGACAGTGACATTACAGTGATTGGTGTTATTCTTTATATTTGAGTTAGTAAGATAATTTTCTCTGCAAGCTGATGAGGAAGAGAAACAGAATATGGAAAGGAGATAAGTGTAGCTCGCAGAGGCGCAATTTACCCAAAACTGAGGAAAAATATCACCATGAGTAAGCAAACCGTTGCAACTTATATTGCTAAAGTACTCCATAATGCAGGTGTAAAACGTATTTGGGGCGTGACAGGCGATTCTCTCAATGGATTAAGTGATAGCTTGCGAAAGATGGGAACAATTGAGTGGATGGGAACCCGCCATGAAGAAGTTGCGGCGTTTGCCGCAGGGGCAGAAGCGGCAGTTAATGGCCAATTAGCGGTTTGCGCTGGCTCTTGTGGACCGGGAAATTTACATCTTATCAATGGGCTTTTTGATTGCCATCGTAATCATGTTCCTGTGTTAGCCATTGCTGCGCATATTCCTTCTGCTGAAATTGGTAGCAATTACTTTCAAGAAACACATCCTCAAGAACTTTTTCGCGAATGCAGTCATTACTGTGAGTTAGTCTCAAATCCAGAGCAGATCCCTCAAGTGCTAGCCATTGCGATGCGAACCGCTATTTTGAAAAAAGGGGTTGCGGTTGTTGTATTGCCGGGAGATGTTGCACTAAAACCAGCCCCAGAAGATGCGCATGAAAATTGGTATCCGTTACAATTTCCACTCATCATGCCTAATCGTTTCGAAATCGAAAAACTATCCGATGTACTGAATAATGCAAAAAACATCACCTTAATGTGCGGTGCAGGGTGTGCTCAAGCTCGTGATGAAGTGATTAAGTTGGCTCAAACCTTAAAAGCCCCTGTTGTACACGCATTGCGGGGGAAAGAGTACATTGAATGGAAAAATCCCTACAGTGTAGGAATGACAGGGCTAATTGGTTTTTCATCGGGTTATCATGCGATGGAAAATGCCGACACTTTGGTGTTATTAGGTACGCAGTTCCCTTATCGGGCATTTTATCCATCAAAAGCCAATATTATTCAAATTGATATTAATCCAAGCAGTCTTGGTTCACATTGCCATGTGGATATGGCGATGGTTGGCGATATTAAAGCAACACTAAATGCGATACAGCCTCGTTTAAAAGAGAAAACAGATACCACTCACCTTGATGCTTCATTAAAACACTATGCCAAAGCACGACAAGATCTAGATGCACTTGCACAACCCAGTGAGCGTGAACTTATTCACCCACAATATTTGGCACGTCGATTAAGTGAACTAGCAAATGATGATGCCATTTTTACCTGTGATGTCGGAACGCCAACAGTGTGGGCGGCTCGTTATGTTGGAATGAATGGAAAACGTCGTTTACTAGGATCGTTTAATCATGGCTCTATGGCAAATGCGATGGCTCAAGCTATTGGTGTGCAAGCGTTAGATAGAAAGCGTCAAGTTGTAGCAATGTGTGGTGATGGCGGATTTACCATGTTAATGGGGGATTTTATCTCATTAGCTCAAATGAATTTGCCTGTTAAAGTGATTATTTTTAATAACAGTGTATTAGGTTTTGTCGCGATGGAGATGAAAGCCGGTGGCTATTTAACTGATGGTACAGATTTACATAACCCGGATTTTGCTGCTATTGCCAATGCGTCTGGTATTAAAGGTATTCGAGTAGAAAAAGGCGAAGATCTGGATCATGCACTTCAAGAAGCCTTTGAACATAATGGCCCTGTGATTGTCGATGTAGTCACCGCAAAACAAGAGCTTTCAATGCCTCCTGAAGTGAAGTTTGAACAAGCAAAAGGTTTTAGCCTGTATATGATGAAAGCGATTATTAATGGTCGAGGAGATGAAATTGTTCAACTTGCTAAGACTAATTGGTTACGCTAATCGCCTATCGGTAACTCGAATTATTTAGAGTATACGTAAATAAACCAGACCCTATCAACATAAGTTGATAGGGTTTTTTCATTATTGCGCTTTCTCTGTTAAACAGAAACTTTCAATTAATTGCCCCATTAATTCACGCGTTGGCTCAATAAATGCCATATCAATAAATTCATCAGGTTGATGTGCTTGTTCAATAGAACCTGGACCTAAAACTAAGGTAGGGCAGAGATCTTGAATAAACGGCGCTTCAGTACAGTAATTCACGGTTTGCGCTTTCTCACCTAATAGTTTTTCGATCACTGCGACCATTTTGTGATCGGTTGGGCACTCATAACCCGGAATAGGATCGTGTAACGCCTCAACACTTAAACGCCCCGGCCAGCGTGCTTTGACTGGCGCTAATGTTTCGTGAAGTAAATCATCCAAATCTTGCAGCGTTAATCCCGGCAATGGGCGAATATCCATATGCAATTCACAGCAAGCACAAATTCTATTTGCTGCATCACCGCCATTAATATAGCCAAAGTTCATCGTAGGATAAGGGATAACAAATGCAGGGTTGTTATAGCGAGTTTTTAACGTATCACGCAGTGTACTAAGGTGAGTAATAGATTCATGCATCAACTCTATCGCATTTACACCTTTTTCTGGATCACTAGAGTGTCCCGATTGCCCAGTAATACGTATCGCATTTGATAAATGCCCTTTATGCGCACGAATAGGTTTTAGTGATGTGGGTTCGCCAATAATGGCAAAATCAGGGCGGATTGCCGTATTAGCAGCAAAATAACGTGCCCCTGCCATAGAGGTTTCTTCATCAGCGGTGGCGAGAATATAAAGAGGGTGAGTTAGCGTCTTAGTATCTATATCTCGCAATGCATCGAGAATAAAGGCAAAAAAGCCCTTCATATCAGCAGTGCCTAAGCCATATAACTTATTTTCTTTTTCTGTCAGTGTAAAAGGATCTTGCGTCCAACGACCTTCATCAAACGGTACTGTGTCAGTGTGACCACAGAGCAATAATCCACCTTTTCCGGTTCCTAATGTTGCAAGAAGGTTAAATTTGCCTCGTGTTTCAGGTACAGGTTGAATTTCAATTGAAAAACCTAATGTTTCCAACCAATTAGCAAGCAAGTTAATCAGTGCTTCATTACTTTGATCGTTTTTAGCGTCTGTAGCACTGATAGAGGGTGTTGCAATTAATTGACGATAAATCTCAATAAATGTAGGTAATTTAATATTCACTGTTGACAGCCTTTCTTCATAATAGTATCAATATTCATGCACTTTTTTTGAATAAAAATACATTAATCGGTTTGTGTTCATAGTACAAGGTAAGAATGACATGTTAAATACTCTGATTGTAGGAGCAAGTGGTTACACTGGCGCTGAATTAGCCGCCTATCTTCAGCAGCATCCTCATGTGAATTTGAGCAGACTGATGGTATCAGCTCAAAGTGCAGATGCAGGAAAGTGCTTTTCTGAACTTCATCCACAATATCGTGGTTTAGTGGATCTGCCACTTGAGCCGATGGTTGATGTCGCTAAAGCTGCTGAAAATATTGATATCGTTTTTCTCGCAACTGCTCATGAAGTCAGCCATGACATTGCCCCAGTCTTTTTAGAGCTAGGCTGTGTGGTATTTGATTTGTCCGGCGCCTATCGAGTACAAAACAAGCATTTTTATCAACAATACTATGGATTCGAGCATAAGAATACTGATTGGTTATCACAGGCAGTTTATGGATTAGCTGAATGGAATGCTGACATTATTAGTCAGGCGCAATTAATTGCTGTGCCCGGTTGTTATCCAACCGTCTCTCAGCTGTCACTAAAACCTTTAGTGGAAGCGGGACTTTTAGATGCAGCACAGTGGCCTGTTATTAATGCGACTAGTGGTGTGAGTGGTGCAGGTAGAAAAGCTTCCTTAACCAGCAGTTTTTGTGAAGTGAGTTTGCAACCTTACGGCGTGTTTACTCATCGTCATCAACCTGAAATTGCAACACATCTGGGTATTGATGTGATTTTTACACCCCATTTAGGCAATTTTGCGAGAGGGATCTTAGCCACTATCACCTGTAAGTTAAAAGCAGGAGTGACACAAGAGGATGTAAGACAAGTCTTTGAAGATGCTTATCAAGATAAACCATTAGTGCGTGTTTATGAAAAAGGATTGCCTGCATTAAAAGCCGTTGTAGGAACCGCATTTTGTGATATCGGATTTGCTCAGCAAGGTGAACATCTGATTGTGGTAGGTGTTGAAGATAACTTGCTGAAAGGAGCTGCTGCACAAGCAGTGCAATGTATGAACATTCGGTTTGGTTTCGCTGAAACCGAATCACTTATTTAAATAATGAGTAGGGAAGTTTCATGGAACCATTAATTATCAAACTGGGTGGCGTACTCCTTGATAATGAAGAAGCGTTAACGCGGTTTTTCACTGCATTACAACAATATCGCTCAACACATTCTCGTCCTTTAGTCATCGTACATGGTGGTGGCTGTTTGGTGGATGAACTAATGGGTAAATTGCAATTGCCTGTGGTGAAAAAGCAAGGTCTTCGTGTCACACCGACAGATCAGATAGACATTATTACAGGAGCGCTTGCCGGAAGTGCCAATAAAACTTTGTTATCGTGGGCAACCAAGTTTGGGCTTAATGGTGTGGGGCTTTCTTTGGGTGATGGGCAATTAGCTAAAGTCACTCAAATCAATGAAGAGTTAGGCCATGTAGGAAATGCAACTCCCGGCTCTCCTGATTTACTCAATTTATTATTGGGTGCTGGCTATCTACCTATTATCAGTTCTATCGGGATGACTGAAAAAGGTGAGCTGATGAATGTGAATGCTGATCAAGCGGCAACTGCTATTGCTGAAACATTAGGTGCTGATTTAGTCCTGCTTTCTGATGTCAGTGGCATTTTAGATGGTAAAGGTCAGAAGATTGCTGAGATGTCAGCTGAAAAAGCACAGATGTTAATCGATCAGGGCATTATCACTGACGGCATGATAGTGAAAGTAAATGCGGCATTGGAAGCAGCTAAAACGTTAGGACGACCTGTTGAAATTGCAAGCTGGCGCCATGCTGAAAAACTGACGACATTATTTAATGGTGTTGCAGTAGGAACCCGAATTTTAGCTTAAAAATCACTCTAGAAATCTTATCGCTATTTGGTAGTTGGCAGAATTTAAACAAATTGGGAATTGAAGGTTATCACTATGACTAAAGGTATTAAGAAAATCGTATTGGCATACTCTGGCGGATTGGATACATCGGCAATCATTCCTTGGCTAAAAGAACATTATGATAACTGTGAGGTTGTCGCTTTTGTTGCTGATGTTGGTCAAAGCCGTGATGATTTAGTGGGTGTAGAACAAAAAGCATTAGCTTCAGGTGCTTCAGAGTGTTATGTCGTTGATTTACGTGAAGAGTTTATCAAAGATTATGTCTATCCTGTATTAAAAACAGGTGCTTTATATGAAGGTAGCTATTTATTAGGTACTTCAATGGCACGTCCTGTTATCGCTAAAGCACAAGTTGAACTCGCATTAAAATTAGGTGCAGATGCTGTTGCTCATGGTGCAACGGGTAAAGGTAACGACCAAGTTCGTTTTGAAAGTACTTATGCGGCACTTGCTCCACAACTTAAAGTGGTTGCTCCTTGGAGAGAGTGGGATTTACGTTCTCGTGAAGCGCTGCTGGATTATCTAAAAGTTCGTAATATCCCAACAACAGCAACTCTTGAGAAAATTTATAGCCGCGATGAAAACGCATGGCATATTTCAACAGAAGGTGGCGTATTAGAGAGCCCATGGAATGCGTCAAATGAAGATTGCTGGGCATGGACCGTTGATCCTAAGAAAGCACCAGAAACGCCAGAATTAGTCACAGTTACAGTTAAAGCGGGTGAAGTTGTCGCAGTAAACGGTAAAACACAATCACCTTTTGAATGTTTAGATACATTAAATACATTAGGTGTTAAGCACGGTATCGGACGTATTGATATTGTTGAAAACCGTTTAGTGGGAATGAAATCTCGTGGCTGTTACGAAACCCCTGGGGGCACTATCATGATGGCGGCTCTGCGTGGTGTTGAGCAACTTGTTCTTGATAGAGATGCATTTAAATGGCGTCAGCAACTAGGCTTAGAGATGTCTTATGTGGCTTATGATGGTCGCTGGTTTACGCCAATTCGCGCTTCACTACAGGCTGCTGCTGAATCACTGGCAAAAGATGTGAATGGCGAAGTGGTTTTAGAGCTCTATAAAGGTCATGTGAATGCTATTCAGAAGAAATCAGACAACAGCCTGTACTCTGAAGAGTTTGCAACCTTTGGTGAAGATGAAGTTTACGATCACAGTCATGCTGAAGGCTTTATCCGTTTATATTCTCTGCCATCACGTATTCGTGCACTGAGCAAGAAATAACGCAAAGCAATAGAGTGGTGCTAACAAGCATCACTCTCACTCTTTTTTATTACACAAAATAAATACAGGAAGCGATTATGGCACTCTGGGGTGGACGTTTTAGTCAGGAAGCTGATCAACGGTTTAAACAATTCAATGATTCACTGCGGTTTGATTTTCGACTGGCACAACAGGATATCTTTGGCTCAGTAGCTTGGTCTAAAGCGTTAGTCACAGTTGGCGTATTGTCGCAAGATGAACAAGCTCAACTTGAGCAAGCGTTAAATGAATTATCAGAAGAAGTAACGGCAAACCCGCAGTCTATCTTGCAAAGTGATGCTGAAGACATTCATAGCTGGGTTGAAAGTAAGCTTATCGCCAAAGTGGGTGACTTAGGTAAAAAATTACATACAGGCCGCAGCCGTAATGATCAGGTCGCAACAGACTTAAAACTATGGTGTAAAGAAGAAGTCATTCATCTTCGCCAAGCGATTGTTGATCTACAAAAAGCCTTAGTTATCACTGCAGAACAAAATCAAAATGCCGTGATGCCGGGTTATACTCATCTACAGCGCGCTCAGCCAGTCACTTTTGCACATTGGTGTTTAGCATACAATGAAATGCTAGCCAGAGATGAAAGCCGTTTAGCTGATGCATTAAAACGTTTAGATGTCAGCCCATTAGGTTGTGGCGCTTTAGCCGGAACGGCTTATGATATCGATCGTGAACAATTAGCGGGATGGTTAGGTTTTGCGAGTGCAACCAATAATAGCTTAGATAGCGTATCCGATCGTGATCATGTCTTAGAGCTATTATCCTCTGCGGCTATTGGTATGGTGCATTTATCTCGTTTTGCAGAAGATCTTATTTTCTTTAATAGTGGTGAAGCGGGCTTTATTGAATTATCAGACAAAGTGACTTCTGGCTCATCATTAATGCCACAAAAGAAAAACCCAGATGCATTGGAGCTTATCCGTGGGAAATGTGGACGAGTACAAGGCGCATTAACTGGCATGATGATGACCTTAAAAGGTTTGCCTCTCGCTTACAATAAAGATATGCAAGAAGATAAAGAAGGGCTATTTGACGCCATCGATACATGGTCTGATTGTTTGCATATGGCAACTCTTGTTCTTGATGGGATACAAATCCGTCGCTCTCGTTGTGAAGAAGCGGCTAAACAAGGTTATGCGAATGCCACTGAACTGGCAGATTATCTTGTTGCTAAAGGTGTGCCATTTCGTGAAGCTCACCATATTGTGGGTGAAGTGGTTGTTTGCGCTATTGAGCAAGGTAAAGCGATTGAAGAACTCCCTCTTTCTGAATTACAGATGTTTAACAGTAAAATCATGATTGATGTGTACGATATTTTATCGCTTCAATCTTGCTTAGATAAACGTCTTGCAAAAGGTGGTGTTTCTCAAAAACAGGTTGCTTATGCGATAACAAAAGCCAAAGAAATTTTAGATATGGATAAGTAAGAAAAGAGTTTATCTGAGACAACTTATTGTTATTAAAAAAGAACAGAGTGAATATCACTCTGTTCTTTTATTTTAAATTGCCGATAATATCTATATTCATCTTGAATTCTTTAGAGTATGAAGTAATTAGTTTTATTTGAGTTGTTTATTCAAAAAATATTGAAAAAGAGAGACAGAATAACATTCGACTGATAGAAAAATTTATCAGTTACTATATTATCTATAGACATTAACTATCAGCAATAAATGTGGGATCTGCAATGAATATCCGTGACTTGGAATATCTGGTGGCTCTAGCTGAGCATAAACATTTTCGTCGTGCGGCAGATTCTTGCCATGTGAGTCAGCCAACATTAAGTGGTCAAATTCGTAAACTTGAAGATGAACTTGGTGTGATGTTGCTTGAAAGAACTAGCCGTAAGGTTCTGTTTACTCAACAAGGCTTGTTGCTGGTGGATCAAGCGAAAACCGTTTTACGTGAAGTCAAAGTGCTACAAGAAATGGCTTCATTGCAAGGCGAAAGTATGGCTGGGCCTTTACATATTGGGCTTATTCCTACTGTTGGCCCTTATTTATTGCCTCATATTATTCCTGAATTACATAAAAACTACCCTAAGTTAGAGATGTATCTTCATGAAGCACAAACTCATAGCTTATTAGCTCAGTTAGATAGCGGAAAACTCGATTGTGCAATTTTAGCAATGGTAAAAGAGAGTGCGCCATTTATTGAAGTGCCTCTATTTGAAGAGCCAATGAAGTTAGCGATTTATGAAGGACATCCTTGGCATGAACGCGAGTCTGTACCGATGGGCGACTTAGCAGGTCAGCGTTTATTAATGTTAGAAGATGGGCACTGTTTACGCGATCAAGCGTTAGGTTTTTGCTTCCAAGCGGGGGCGAAAGAAGATACGCATTTTAGAGCAACGAGTTTAGAGACTTTGCGTAATATGGTCGCTGCTGGTAGTGGAATAACGTTATTACCTGATTTATCGGTGCCCCAAGAACAAAAACGTGATGGGGTTTGTTATCTAGAATGCACTGATCCCAATCCATCACGTTCTATTATTTTGGTTTATCGTCCCGGATCGCCTTTGCGTAATCGTTATGAACAGTTAGCAGAGACAATCCGTGAACATATGACCGCATTTTATGCAGAAAAACAAAACGCATTAAAATAAGCGATTTAAACCATTAAGTGCAGCAACACGGTAGGCTTCTGCCATTGTTGGATAGTTGAAGGTAGTATTAACGAAATACTCGATAGTATTGCCTTCACCTTTTTGCTCCATAATCGCTTGGCCGATATGAATAATTTCAGCCGCACGCTCACCGAAGCAGTGAATACCTAAAATTTGCTTAGTTTCACGGTGGAAGAGAATTTTCAAACTCCCCACATTCATACCTGCAATTTGCGCTCTTGCCAGATGTTTAAATTGAGAGCGGCCCACTTCATAAGGAATTTTCATTGCAGTGAGTTGTTGCTCTGTTTTACCAACAGAACTAATTTCAGGAATGGTGTAGATCCCCGTCGGAATATCTTCAATTAAATGCGTTTCTGATTTTCCGGTTGTGATCGCCAAAGCTGCAATTCGACCTTGATCATAAGCGGCTGAAGCTAGACTTGGGTAACCGATGACATCACCGACTGCATAAATGTGTTCACAACTGGTTTGGTAATGTGCATTAACAGAAACTTGTCCACGACTATCTGTTTTAATACCCACGTTTTCTAAGCCAAGTGTGTCTGTATTTCCTGTTCGACCATTCGCATAAAGTAGGCAATCTGCTTTGACTTTTTTACCTGATTTTAAGTGAACAATTACACCATCATCGACACCTTCAATACTTTCATATTCTTCATTATGACGAATAACAATGCCGTTATTCCAGAAGTGATAAGAAAGTGCATCAGACATCTCTTGATCAAGGAAAGACAATAGGTGATCACGAGTATTAATTAAGTCTACTTTTACTCTTAATCCTCTAAAAATAGAGGCATATTCACAACCAATGACACCAGCACCATAAATAATGACATGGTGAGGTTCATGCTCTAAATCGAGAATAGTGTCACTGTTATAAATACGAGAATGAGAGAAATCGACATCTGGCGGGCAATAAGGACGCGAGCCTGTTGCAATAATAAAGTTATCTGCTGAAAGAATATCGCAAGTACCATCAGGATAACGCACGCTGATCCTGTGCTCATCAATAAACGCCGCTTCGCCCGAATACATTGTACAATTATTACGCTCGTAGAAACCTTGACGCATTTTAGTCTGCTGACTAATTACTGTACTGGCTTGGCGAAGTATTTGAGAGAAAGAGGAGTTAATCAGACGAGATTGGTCACTGTAAAGCGGGTTTTGATTAAATTCGATAATACGACTTACTGCGTGACGTAGGGCTTTTGAAGGAATAGTTCCCCAGTGAGTACAGCCGCCACCGACTTTGTTATAACGTTCTATAACTGCGACGCGCTTTCCTTGTTTAACAAGCCCCATGGCCGCGCCTTCACCACCAGGACCTGAACCGATCACAATTGCATCGAAATGAGAATGTTGCATAGGAAGAGACCTGTTTTATACAAACCGACAACGCTATATTAACATTAGAATGAATAATAGCCCAATTGACATTAAGGGCATTAGTCACACTTTGTTGAGTTTTTATGAGAATGTGTCTTGAGAGATGATTGTACGCACTGCTTTTTTAACAAAGTTTGATATATTGAGTATAAACCAAATTAGGATTATCAGGATTTCCGTGAGTAATAATATTGGCATCAGAGCTAAACAAAAAGAAAAAACCCGTCGCTCTTTAATTGAAGCTGCTTTTAGCCAACTCAGTGCTGAGCGTAGCTTTACAAGCCTAAGTTTACGAGAAGTGGCTAGAGAAGCTGGTATTGCACCTACTTCATTTTATCGTCATTTTAAAGATGTTGATGAACTAGGACTCACGATGGTTGATGAAAGTGGATTGATGTTACGTCAATTAATGCGCCAAGCACGTCAACGTATTGCGAAAGGTGGCAGTGTTATTAGAACATCAGTAGCTACTTTTATGGAATTCATTGGCAATAATCCTAATGCGTTTCGATTATTATTACGTGAGCGTTCTGGGACTTCGGCGGAATTTCGTGCCGCAGTCGCACGAGAGATCCAACATTTTATTGCAGAACTGGCAGACTATCTTGAGCAAGAAAGCCATATGCCACGTTATTTTACAGAAATGCAATCTGAAGCAATGGTCACTATTGTATTTAGTGCAGGCGCAGAAGCACTGGATATCGATATTGAAAAGCGTCAACAATTAGAAGAAAGATTAGTTATACAACTGCGAATGATTGCTAAAGGTGCCTATTATTGGTATCGACGTGAGCAAGAAACGCAAACACCTCTACAAGATAACCCAGAGATAAAGAAAAAAACGCATCAGAAAGGAGACAAATGATGGAACAAAATCGCTGTGAAAAAAGCACGCTATTACTTGCCACAGTCATTGGTGTCGCTTTACATGGTACTTATTCGAGTTTTTTTAATTCATTTATTGAGACGTGGTCGGTTTTCCCACTCATCAGTTTAATCTTGGCAGTTTACTGTTTATATCAGCGCTATTTAAATCAACCCATGACCGATGGTATGCCTAAGCTGATTTTTTCATTCTTTTTATTAGGTCTATTCGGTTATAACGCTTACACCAGAACCGTTAACCCTGAATGGGGTTCAAATTTCTTCTCTTCAGTGTGTATTGTTATCGTTGCGTTGTGGATTTATCGCCAGTTCAAACAGCGTCAACGCCTACGTATACAGGCAGAAGAAGCTGAAAGAGCATCACAAGCAGAACAGTACTAGCCTGTACTTATCTCTTTGTTGTAAACACAGCGAAATTTTGACACCAGCAAGTTACCTTGCTGGTGTTTTTGTTTTTATTCGTGCTATTGCAGATTTTTTATCTATAACGAGTGAAATAAGCAGTTATCTTTTTTCTAATAACACGCCACATTCCATATGATGGGTATATGGGAACTGATCGAATAAAGCTAATTTACTGATTTTGTGTGTTTTAATTAGCGTTTCCAAATTATGACACAGTGTTTCTGGGTTACAAGAAATGTATAAAATGCTAGGGTAACTTTTAACCAACTCTACAGTTTTCTCGTCTAAACCACTACGAGGTGGGTCAACAAAAATGGTTTCGCACTGGTAATCTTTTAAATCAATCCCTTCTAGGCGTTTAAATTCTCTTACTCCATTCATTGCTTGAGTAAAATCTTCTGCAGACATGCGAATAATCTTCACATTATCAATATGGTTCATTGCAATATTATATTGCGCGGCATAAACAGAAGGCTTGGCAATTTCTGTTGCTAGTACACGATCAAAATTACGCGCGAGCGCTAATGAAAAGTTACCATTACCGCAATACAGCTCAAGCAGATCGCCTTTTGCATTTTCCGTTGCCTGTAATGCCCATTCCAACATCTTAATATTGACCTGTGCATTAGGTTGCGTGAAGCTATTTTCAACTTGGCGATAAATCATCTCTTTACCGGCGATAGGTAATACTTCATCAATAAAATCGTTATCGAGCATAATTTTTGTTTTATATGCACGACCGATTAATTGCACATCAAATCCTTGAGCAATTAATGATTGGCGTAATGCCATTGCTTCTTGTTGCCAAGTTTCATCAATTTTCTTGTGATAAAGCAGTGAGACAATAATTTTATTACTCAACGTAGAAAGATAATCAATCTGAAACAGTTTCTTTCTGAGTGTCGGTTTATCTTTTATTTCTGCTAACAGGGCAACCATCATTTTATTAATAAGTTGGCTGGCAATCGGAAATTGATCAACACGAATACGCTGCTTAGTCTCTTGGTCAAACATAATATGATAAAGAGAATCTTCTTCATGCCAGATACGGAATTCCGCACGCATACGATAATGTTGTTCTGGTGATGAAAAAACCTCTGCTTCAGGCGCATTAAAAGGAGCCATCATCGTTTGTAGACGTTGTGTTTTTTCATTCAGTTGAGACTGATATGTTTGCGTTGGTAATGAATTCTGCATGGTATCTCGCCTTTTTTTTGGCAGTAATAAAGTTAAGCGAGCGAAATTGTAGAGATCCTCATGAAGATGTCCAGTATTCTTCATGTTCAATTTCTGGACTCAGTGGATTTGAAATCGTAGCATAGTTATTCGGTCTCCTATAGGAGTGAAAAGGGAATCTGGTGCAAAGCCAGAACTGACGCGCAGCGGTAATAGGATCAAGGATAATAAAAGACACTACAAAGCACCTTAATAAGTGCAGTGGGAAGTCATTATCTTAAATACACAAATTGTTTATTTAACCTAGAGTCCGAAGACCTGCCGAAGACTTGTCGCATCTTAAATTAAATACGCGCTTTATTTAATTTTGGCGGCATCCTGCTACTTATTCTGTTGGATGCAGATTTTCATGAATAATAAAAAAGTTTTCTTTATTTCAAGTATAGCTTCGAGTGTGGCTTTGAGTGTCATGGTGAGCAGTTTTAGTGCGCTTGCGAATAACAGCGATACATTAAGTGTGACCGCGAATCGCTTTCAAGAACCTAACTCTTCTATTCTAGCGCCTATCACTGTTGTTGAACGTGAACAGATCGATCGCTGGCAGAGTAATAGTGTTATTGATGTATTACGCAGAATGCCGGGTATTGATGTGGGGCAAAACGGCGGGATAGGGCAGATGAGCTCTATTTATGTACGTGGGGCTGAATCTCGTCATGTTCTTATTTTAGTGGATGGTGTGCGTTTAAATCAGGCTAATGTATCTGGTAGTTCAGATATTAGCCAAATTCCTCTTTCTCTTGTTCAACGTATTGAATATATAAGAGGGCCTCGTTCTTCTGTTTATGGTTCTGATGCAATTGGTGGTGTGATTAATATCCTCACGGAAAGAAAAACAGAAGGAGGAACGCTTAATGCCACAATGGGTTCTCATGGTTATCAAGAATATGATGGCTCTGTAAAACAGAAAGTTGGGGATAGAACGACATTAACGGCAGCAGGTAGTTATCTCTATACTAAAGGTTATGATGTAGAGGCGAATGGAAATACCGGTGGATATCTGCAACCTGATCGCGATGGCTTTATGAATAAGTCACTGTGGTTAGGGGTTAATCACGATATTAACGATGATATTTCTTTATATGCACGTGCTTATGGTTTTGATAATCGCACCGCTTATGATGCTTATTATGACAGTTATAATAAAACCTTAACGGATACAAGAGCACTGTTTAGCCGCACCTATGATGGTGGCGTGAAATTTCATCACGATAACTATTCTTCTTCTTTAAATACTAGCTATAACTACACCAAAGATTATGACTATGATCCTCGTTATGGTCGCTATGGTAAAGGAAGCCGTTTTACCAACTCTGAACAATATAATGTGCAGTGGGGAAACCACCTTTTATTAGGGAATGGCAGTATTGGTGGTGGTGTTGATTGGCAACGTCAATCTATTAAAGCAGGTTCTAACGGGTTTCCTAATAAAGAGCATTTCGATAATACCGGTTTATATCTAACAGGACAGCAGAAATTAGGCGAAATTATAGCTGAAGCTTCTGTGCGTTCTGATAAGCATTCAGAGTATGGCTGGCATACTACTTGGCAAACTAACCTAGGTTGGGAGTTTGTCGATGGTTATCGTGTGGTTGGTGGTTATGGTACGGCATTTAAAGCTCCGACACTGATGCAACTTTATAGTGAATGGGGAAGTAACCCAGACTTACAACCTGAAAAGAGTAAACAGTGGGAAGGAGGCTTTGAAGGACTTACTGGACCTTTAGAGTGGCGATTAACGGCGTATCGTAATGATGTGAACTCTTTGATCCAAGGTGAATCGAACTATCCATATCGTAATTACAATGTTGGTAAAGCTTTAATTAAAGGTGTGGAATTTACAGGTGAAATGGATACTTGGATTTTTCATCACACCTTTAACCTGCAATATATAGATGCAAGAAATAAAGAAACACATCAACGTCTTGATCGTCGTGCTCGTCAACAGCTGAAATATCAACTTGATTGGCAAGTTGAGAAACTCGATATGGGGGTGACTTACCAATATATCGGTCAGCGTACAGACAAAGATTTCGGTACAAGCCCAGCTAAACCTATTTCTTTAGGCGGTGTGAGTATTTGGGATCTAACTGCTTCATATCCTATTACATCACATCTCTCAATTCGTGGTAGAATAGCCAACCTGTTTGATAAAGATTATGAGACAGCTTATGGCTATCGCACGCCAGGACGAGAATACTTCCTCACAGGAAGTTACAACTTCTGATGCACTATCTACCGCTAACCCTACTGTATTAGTTTTTGATTCAGGGGTTGGCGGTTTATCTGTTTATCGTGAGATCCGTGAAAAACTACCGGAGGCTCACTATATCTATGTTTTCGATAATGAAGCGTTCCCCTACGGTGAAAAATCACAAGAGTTTATTATTGACCGTGTTGTTCGAATAGTTAGCGCTGTTGCTGAAAAACATGATCTCGCCACAATTGTTATTGCTTGTAATACAGCAAGTACAGTAAGCCTTCCTGCTTTACGCGCGAAGTTTACAGAGATCCCTATTGTGGGTGTTGTTCCAGCTATTAAGCCAGCGGCTAAATTAACGTGTAACGGCGTGGTTGGATTATTAGCGACCAGAGCAACAGTTAAACGTCCTTATACTCACGAACTTATTGAACGCTTTGCAACTGATTGCAAAGTTCACTCTTTAGGTTCGGCTGAGCTGGTGGAACTAGCAGAAAGGAAACTTCATGGTGAAGAGGTTCCTTTAGATGAGCTTCGCAAAATTCTTACACCTTGGTTAAAAATGAAAGAGCCACCCGATACAGTGGTATTAGGCTGTACTCATTTCCCTTTATTAGCGGATGAACTTCTTTCTGTTTTACCTGATGGCACACGAATTATCGATTCTGGTGCTGCAATTGCACGAAGAACTGCGTGGTTGGTCGTAAATCAAGCGAAAATAAGAGGTTCAAATGAAATTAGCTTCGCTTATTGCTTAAAAGAAGATGAGAATAGCGAATTACTAAAACCTGTTTTGGCGAGTTTTGGCTTCGAATCGCTCAGAAAACTGGCGCTTTAAGTGCAATTTGATTGAAAATTCAACGGTCAGTAAAAAAACTCAAAAAAAGTGTTGCCAGCTTCACAAAACTCCCTATAATGCGCCCTCGTTGTCACGGCAAACCACGCTAAGTGAGTTAGCTGAGAGAACAAAGAAAAAAGTGAAAAGCCTTGAAAATAAACGCTTGACACAAAATGAGGAAGATGTAGAATGCACCTCCTCGCAACAACGCAGAAGACCGGAAACGGCAGCGATTGTTGCACTGCTCTTTAACAAATTATCAGACAATCTGTGTGGGCACTCGCAGAGACG
>NZ_QPMG01000008.1:0-194074 GCF_003336825.1 Proteus sp. CA142267
GTAGCGTTGTTGACTGCGCTCATTCGCACTAGTCACATACTTTTGTATGCTCCCAGCGACTCATTCACTTGTCGCCTAGCTACACCTCGAACTATTTAGAGTAAGAGTCTCGTCATATTCAAGTTGTAGCGTTGTTGACTGCGCTCATTCGCACTAGTCACATACTTTTGTCTGCTCCTAGCGACTCATTCACTTGTCGCCTAGCTACACATCTTGAACTATTTAGAGCAAATTCAGGGTGTATACCCCGTTTTTAAATGATGCATACAGCATAAATAATCAATCGCTATTGATAAAGTCAAACAGAACAATCTATTTGATAGATTATAACTATCAGTTTAATACAATAAAGTAGGATTATTTATGACTCCTTGTATAACGATTCATTCTAATCAACTTTGGAAATGAATACTATGCTTGTTAACAAATGGTTACGAATAATATGATAAATTGAATTAGCATCTCTTTGATATATCAAATGTAATTCGACTATATGACAAAAAGATGAAACTCAAAATGGCAGTTAAATGTATCAGTCATCAAGTTGGTGTTGTTGCGCTCTTTCTAGTAATTGTGGATAAAACTGCCAAAAAATCTCGCTTAATTCATCGTAATGTGTTTCGAGTACGATATAAGAGCCCGCAAGTGCGCTTAATCGTGGTCTTCTTCTCGCCATTCCTTTCAACGTTTGAGCAATATATGCCTTGTCAGCATAACGAATTAACCAAGATTGTGACCATAGATATTCGTTGAGCTCTTGGAATTTTTCAGGTGTTTGCCATAAATCTGGTTCAATAATATTTCGAGTCTTGGTGACAAATTCAGTCAATGGTATATGCGGTTCAAACTTTGACCAGTTTAAAGAAAGAAAGTGATCCCAAAAAACATCTAAGGTAATCGGTGAAACTCGGCGATATTCATCAGGAAATAAAAGGCGAGCTTGTTTGACTAATGGGTGAGTATCAGTGAGTACATCAATACGTCTATGCATACGAATACCCTCAATAACAGCTTGGCTGTAATCAGAGCTAGGTGCGCCTTTGACGTAATCTGCCATCATATTGCCTAATAGAGAGCTTTTTGCCCTAAAGGCCAGATGTAAGTGAGCAAGATAATTCATCTCATCATCATAGCGCTTTTTGAATAAAAAAGGGCTTCTTTGTTGCACTGATAAGCTGGCAGCACTAGACTAGTCCGCCTGTTTTTTATGAAAGTAGTCGTTTAATTATGCGTGTATCAGACTTTACATTTGAATTGCCAGAAGCCTTGATTGCTCACTATCCTCAACCTCAACGCAGTGGTTGTCGTTTGCTCTCTTTAGAAGGTGAGACTGGTGCTTTATCACACGGTGTTTTTACCGATGTGTTAGATAAAATAAATGCCGGTGATCTACTGGTTTTTAATAATACTCGCGTGATCCCTGCGCGTATTTATGGCCGTAAAGCGTCAGGCGGTAAAATCGAAGTATTAGTTGAGCGTATGCTTGATGAACATCGTGTGCTTGCCCATGTTAGAGCCTCTAAATCCCCAAAAGAAGGCGCTGCGCTTGTACTAGGTGAAGATGAAAGTGTACAAGCAACTATGGTTGCGCGTCACGATACACTTTTTGAAATTTGCTTTGATGATGAAAGAGATGTTCTCACCATCCTAAATAGCATTGGGCATATGCCTTTACCTCCTTATATTGATCGCCCAGATGAAGAATCTGATAAAGAGCTTTATCAAACGGTCTATAATGAGCGTCCTGGCGCTGTTGCCGCACCGACAGCGGGATTACACTTTGATGAACCATTACTGCAAGCCTTAAAAGAAAAAGGTGTGGAGATGGCATTTGTTACACTGCATGTTGGTGCAGGTACTTTCCAACCAGTGCGTGTTGATAACATCGAAGAACACACAATGCATTCTGAATACGCAGAAGTACCACAAGACGTGGTTGATGCTGTATTAGCATGTAAAGCGCGTGGAAATCGAGTGATTGCGGTGGGTACAACTTCTGTTCGTTCTTTAGAAAGTGCTGCGAAAGCAACAAAAGACGCGTTAATCGCGCCTTTCTTTGATGATACCCAAATCTTTATTTATCCGGGTTACCAATATCAAATTATTGATGCATTGATTACGAATTTCCATTTGCCTGAATCAACTTTAATCATGCTGGTTTCTGCTTTTGCAGGGTATAAAAATACCATGAATGCATATAAAGAAGCTGTTGAGCAAGAGTATCGTTTTTTCAGTTATGGTGATGCGATGTTTATTACTCGTAATCCTTTAGCTATTAATGAAAAAATAGGACAAGAATAAAGATTTATTATTCTTTTTAACGTTTTTCTTCGTTTTATGAATTGTTATTTCAACTTTATTGCTTAATCCCTTTGGCTAAGCACGGGTTTTTGTTGAAGTAACATATACAGCCGTCTAACAAATGATTAGAATGTGCTGTTTTTTATTGCGCATTGGACTGTTTTTCTGATGCTTGGAGGATGAGTGAAATACGAATTAGACAAAACCGACGGTAATGCTCGTCGCGGTCGCCTTATTTTTGAACGTGGTGTTGTTGAAACACCTGCATTTATGCCAGTGGGTACTTACGGCACAGTAAAAGGAATGACACCTGAAGAAGTAAAAGCAACAGGTGCACAAATTCTTTTAGGTAACACCTTCCACTTATGGTTACGTCCTGGTCAAGAAATCATGAAATTACATGGTGATTTACATGATTTTATGCAATGGCAAGGCCCTATTTTAACGGATTCAGGTGGTTTCCAAGTCTTTAGTTTAGGCGCAATGCGTAAAATTAAAGAAGAGGGTGTTCACTTCCGTAACCCTATTAATGGCGAAAAGATTTTCTTAAGCCCAGAAAAATCAATGGAAATCCAATACGATTTGGGTTCTGACATTGTGATGATTTTTGATGAGTGTACGCCATATCCTTCAGATTGGGATTATGCAAAAAACTCAATGGAGATGTCATTACGTTGGGCTAAACGTAGTCGTGCGCGCTTTGATGAACTTAATAACAAAAATTCATTATTCGGTATTATTCAAGGCGGTGTTTACGAAGATTTACGTGATATCTCTGTAAAAGGGCTAGTCGAAATTGGTTTTGACGGTTACGCTGTCGGCGGCCTTGCGGTCGGTGAGCCTAAAGAAGATATGCATCGTATTTTAGAGCATGTCTGCCCTCAAATTCCTGCGAATAAACCGCGTTATTTAATGGGTGTTGGTAAACCAGAAGATTTAGTTGAAGGTGTTCGTCGTGGTATTGATATGTTTGACTGTGTCATGCCAACACGAAATGCACGAAATGGCCATCTGTTTGTAACCGATGGTGTCATTAAAATTCGTAATGCGAAACATCGCTCTGATACATCAACACTTGATGAACATTGTGACTGCTATACCTGTAAAAATTATAGCCGTGCTTATTTACATCATCTTGATCGTTGTAACGAAATTTTAGGTGCAAGGCTGAACACTATTCACAACTTACGTTATTATCAACGTTTGATGGCTGAGATTCGTCAGTCTATTGAAGATTCACGTTTTGAAGAGTTTGTACACGAATTCTACGAACGTATCGGAAAACCTGTCCCACAGCTAAATGGCAGTGCGACTAAGTGTGAATAATGTATACGAGAAAGCCCAATTCTGTGTATGATATTGGGCTTATAACTTGAATATCGTCGATATCGACAACAATGAGGAAAAGTGAATGAGTTTTTTCATTTCTGATGCTGTAGCTTCTGCTGGACAAGCAGCACCTGAAGCTAGCTTTATGTCTATTTTACCGATGTTAGTGATCTTTATTCTGATTTTCTATTTCATGATCCTACGTCCACAGCAAAAACGTACTAAAGAACATCGTAAACTGATGGATTCTATCGGTAAAGGTGATGAAGTTTTAACGACTGGTGGTTTAATTGGTCGTGTTGTTAAGGTTTCAGATAACGGCTATATCGTTGTTGCTCTGAATGAAACAACTGAAGTAACTATCAAACGTGACTTTGTTGCCGCTGTATTACCTAAAGGCACAATGAAAGCTATTTAATAACATTTCCCCAAAGGGAAAAGGGAACTGCCGTGCTAAACCGTTATCCTTTGTGGAAGTACCTGATGTTGATAGCCGCTATCCTCATCGGTCTGCTTTACGCACTTCCTAACCTATATGGTGAGGATCCGGCTGTTCAAATCACTGGCGCGCGGGGAACCGCCGCCAATGAGCAAACACTGGATCAAGTTCGATCTTTATTAGATAAAGAAAAAATTGAAGCGAAATCTATTGCACTTGAAAATGGTGCGATTTTGGCTCGTTTCGGTAACCCTGATATTCAGTTACGTGCCCGTGAAGTGTTGTTACCTGCATTAGGCGACCAGTTCATTGTTGCACTTAACCTTGCACCAGCAACACCAAAATGGTTAGAAGCCATTGGTGGTGAGCCGATGAAACTGGGGTTAGACTTACGTGGTGGTGTTCACTTCCTGATGGAAGTTGATATGGAAACTGCGTTAGGTAAACTTCAGGAACAAAATGTTGAAAGTCTGCGTACATTATTACGTGACGAAGGCATTCCGTATTCCTCTATTCGTAAAACGGATAACTATGGTGTTGAAATCCGTTTCCGTAATTCGGATGATCGCTCTAAAGCTTCAGATTACCTAACTCGTCGTAATCAAGACCTCATTTTTAGAGATGGTGCAAATAACTCATTAAGAGCTATTTTTACTGACGAACGTTTACGTGATGCTCGTACTTATGCGGTACAGCAAAATATCACTATCTTACGTAATCGTGTTAACCAGTTAGGTGTTGCAGAGCCATTAGTTCAACGCCAAGGCGCTGACCGAATTGTTGTTGAATTACCAGGTATCCAAGATACCGCTCGTGCTAAAGAAATCTTAGGTGCGACAGCAACATTAGAATTCCGTTTAGTCAATACTACCGTTGATCCTTCTGCTTTAGAAACAGGTCGTATTCCGGGCGACTCAGAAGTGAAATATACCCGTGAAGGTAGACCAACTATTCTTTATAAACGCGTTATTTTAACGGGTGACCACATTACTGACTCAACCTCCCAGGCTGATGAATATGGTCAACCTCAAGTGAATATTTCACTTGATAGCGCTGGTGGTTCTATCATGTCTAACTTTACGAAAGACAACGTCGGTAAACCGATGGCAACACTGTTCGTCGAGTATAAAGACAGCGGTAAACGCGATGAGAACGACCGTGCTGTATTGGTTAAAAGCGAAGAAGTTATCAACGTTGCGAATATTCAGAGTCGTTTAGGAAATAGCTTCCGTATTACGGGTATTTCAAATGCGAATGAAGCACGTCAATTATCTCTGTTATTACGTGCCGGTGCGTTGATTGCACCTATTCAAATCGTTGAAGAAAGAACGATTGGTCCAACTTTGGGTCTGCAAAATATTACCCAAGGTTTAGAAGCGTGTTTATGGGGTCTGATTGCGTCAGTTGCCTTTATGATAATTTATTATCGTAAATTTGGTGTGATTGCGAGTACTGCATTAATGGCAAACTTAGTGTTAATCGTTGGGGTAATGTCACTATTACCGGGCGCAACACTGACCATGCCGGGTATTGCGGGTATCGTATTAACACTTGCCGTCGCCGTCGATGCCAACGTACTGATAAACGAACGTATCAAAGAAGAGTTACGTAATGGTCGATCAGTACAACAAGCAATTCATGAAGGTTATAAAGGTGCCTTCTCCAGTATTATTGATGCGAACTTAACCACATTAATTACAGCTGTGATCCTTTATGCAGTCGGTACCGGCTCAATCAAAGGCTTTGCTATCACAACTGCAATCGGGGTTGCAACATCCATGTTTACCGCTATCGTCGGTACTCGTGCGATTGTAAACCTGTTGTATGGTGGTAAACGCGTTAAGAAACTGTCTATTTAAGGAGCACGTTGTGGCACAGGATTATACTGTTGAACAATTAAACCATGGTCGTAGAGTCATTGACTTTATGCGTTGGGACAACGTCGCCTTTAGTATTTCGTTTCTGCTTTTGATAGCTTCAATTGCTATCATTTCCGTGAAAGGATTTAACTGGGGACTGGATTTTACAGGTGGTACAGTAATTGAGATCAATCTCAGTCAACCAGCCGACCTTGATAAAATGCGTGATAGCCTAGATGCTGCGGGCTTTAAAGATCCTCTGTTACAAAACTTTGGTAGCAGCCGCGATATTATGGTGCGTATGCCTCCTGTTGAAGGACAGGCTGGTCAAGAATTAGGTAAGAAAGTTATCGATGTTATCAATGCTAAAGTTGATAACGATGCTGTGGTAAAACGTATTGAATTTGTTGGGCCAAGTGTGGGTAGTGAATTGGCTCAAACAGGTGCAATGGCGTTATTATCTGCACTTATCTGTATTCTTATCTATGTTGGATTCCGTTTTGAATGGCGTTTGGCGTTAGGTGCTGTTATCGCACTTGCGCATGACGTGATTATTACGCTGGGTGTACTTTCACTATTCCACATAGAAGTTGACTTAACCATTGTGGCGTCATTGATGTCTGTTATCGGTTACTCACTGAACGATAGTATTGTTGTATCAGACCGTATTCGTGAGAATTTCCGTAAAATTCGTCGAGGAACATCATATGAAATTATGAACGTTTCTCTTACACAGACATTAAGCCGTACCATCATGACATCAGCAACAACATTACTTGTTGTATTAATGCTGTATATCTTTGGTGGTTCAATGCTTCAAGGCTTCTCTTTAGTTATGTTAATCGGTGTTTCAATCGGTACTATTTCTTCTATTTATGTGGCTTCTGCATTAGCACTGAAAATGGGAATGAAACGTGAACACTTGATTGTACAAAAAGTGGAAAAAGAGGGTGCCGATCAGACAACACTCTTACCATAATAGAGCGTTTTTCTGATAAAACATTGCAAACACCCTGCCAGTGTATACTGACAGGGTGTTTTTTGTTCACTGAACAGGTACACTGTTTATGAGTATTGTCAAAAGTAGGAATAACTATGCATTGCCCATTTTGTGGAGCCGTAGATACCAAGGTAATTGATTCCAGACTTGTTGGTGATGGTTCACAAGTGCGCCGTCGTCGCCAATGTCTTGTTTGTCATGAACGTTTTACTACCTTTGAAGTAGCAGAGCTAGTGATGCCTCGTGTTGTGAAAAGTGATGAAATACGTGAGCCTTTTGATGAAGAGAAACTTCGTCGAGGTATGCTTAAAGCATTAGAAAAACGTCCAGTGAGTTCAGATGATGTTGAAGCTGCGATAAGCCATATCAAATCACAACTAAGAGCGACGGGTGAAAGAGAAATACCTTCAAAAGAAATTGGCAATTTTGTTATGGAACAACTAAAGAAACTCGATAAAGTGGCTTATATTCGCTTTGCTTCGGTTTATCGTAGTTTTGAAGATATCCGTGATTTTGGTGAAGAAATCGCAAAATTACAGGATTAATGCGCTAATACTGTAATTTATTTAATGATTTGACAAATAACGATAAATAATAAAATTATATGTAATTATTATGACAAATAACAACAGTAACAATCCAAGTGAAAATGAAAGCCTGCATGATGAACACTATATGCGTCGAGCTATTGAGCTTGCAGCATTAGGTCGCTTTACAACATCACCTAACCCTAATGTGGGATGTGTGATCGTAAAAGAGGGTGAGATTATCGGTGAAGGTTATCACCATCACGCAGGTGGCCCTCATGCTGAAGTTAATGCATTAAAAATGGCTGGGGATAAAGCAAAGGGGGCGACGGCTTATGTCACACTTGAACCTTGTAGTCACTTTGGTAAAACACCACCTTGCGCTGATGCCTTGATTAATGCAGGTGTAAAACGAGTTGTTGCTGCGATGCAAGATCCTAATCCTCAAGTTGCAGGCCGTGGTTTGCACAAATTATTATCAGCGGGGATTGATGTTTCACACGGCGTTTTAATGCAAGAAGCTGAAAAACTTAACGTTGGGTTTTTTAAACGAATGAGAACAGGCTTCCCTTATATCCAGCTAAAATTAGGTGCATCTTTAGATGGTAAAACGGCATTAGCATCAGGTGAAAGCCAATGGATAACCTCTAAAGCATCTCGTCGAGATGTGCAAAATTTTCGGGCTCAAGCTAGCGCTATTTTAACGACTAGTGCAACAGTAATTGCTGACAATCCTTCTATGAATGTTCGTTGGGATGAGCTTTCAGATGAAATCAAAGCTATCTATCCTGAAGAAACGCTACGTCAACCTATTCGTATTGTTACTGATAGCCAAAATAGAGTGAGTGAAAATCATAAAATTACTCAAATTGAAGGCGAATGCTGGTTGGCGCGTACAAAATCACAGTCAAGTGACTGGCAAGGTAATGTATCAGAAATCCTATTACCAACAAATGGCAAAAGCAGTGGTGTAGATTTAGTTTTATTAATGATGCAATTGGGTAAACGCAATATCAATACCGTATGGGTTGAGAGTGGTGCTCATTTTGCTGGCGCATTATTAGAGGCTGGGCTTGTTGATGAGCTTATTATTTATATAGCGCCTAAAATTTTAGGGAATGATGCTCGAGGATTATTTACACTTTCTCCACTTTCATCATTATCCGAAGCACCTGAATTTACAGTAGATTCTCTCCAACAAATTGGCTCTGATATCAGAGTTTGTTTAAAACCTCGTTATTAATAGACGCAAATAAGTGTGTCTACGGCGCTATTTGTAGTAAAATAGCGCCGTGTGTGTTATTTCCTGTCGTTACGACATCGTTATCAGCCAACTAAATGCCTTGATTTATCAAGGGTTTTTGGCTCCTTTGCTGTGTAATAATAAAACAGAGCGCAGTAAAGGAAAGAATATGATAAAATCCGCGCCCCGCGGATAGGAGAAAAAGGTAACCTATGAACGTAATCAAAGGTGTTGTCGCGGCGCCAAACGCACGCGTAGCAATTGCAATTGCCCGTTTTAATAATTTCATCAACGACAGCTTATTAGAAGGTGCGGTTGATGCATTAGAACGTATTGGACAAGTTTCCTCTGAAAATATTACCGTCGTTTGGGTTCCAGGCGCTTATGAGTTGCCATTAACTGTTAAAGCATTAGCAGAAAGCGACAAATATGATGCAGTTATCGCATTAGGCACTGTTATCCGTGGTGGAACCGCACATTTTGAATACGTTGCTGGCGAATGTAGTTCTGGCCTATCTCAAGTTGCAATGCAAAGTGAGATCCCTGTGACTTTTGGTGTATTAACAACTGAAAGCATTGAACAGGCCATTGAACGTGCTGGAACTAAAGCGGGCAACAAAGGTGCTGAAGCGGCAATGACAGCACTTGAAATGATCAATGTACTTAAAGCCATAAAAGGCTAATCATCTGTTTTAACTTAAGGGGAATTTTGTGAAACCTGCTGCTCGTCGTCGTGCTCGTGAGTGTGCTGTTCAAGCTATCTACTCATGGCAATTATCCGGAAATGACATCGCGGATGTGGAATTGGAGTTTTTATCCGAGCAGGATACCCAAGGTGTAGATATTGCTTATTTTCGTGAGCTTTTAGTGGGTGTTGCCATTAATGCAACACGTTTAGATAAGGCAATGGAACCTTATTTATCCCGCCAACTTGAAGAATTAGGTCAAGTTGAAAAAGCAATTTTACGTTTAGCAATGTTTGAACTTAGCTTCCGTGAAGATGTTCCTTACAAAGTTGCGATTAACGAAGCGATTGAACTGGCTAAGGTATTTGGTGCTGACGATAGCCATAAATTTGTTAATGGCGTGCTTGATAAAGCTGCACCAACTGTACGTAAAAAATAACGTTTTTCACGTTTCCTCTATGGTAAATAATTCAAGGCCGGTATTTCCGGCCTTTTGTTTAATAAAGCTAGTCTAGTATGCATAGCTCAATAGGAAATAGATAATGCCTTGTGGTGAATTCTCCCTTATTAAGCAATATTTCACTTCACAACCTGTAAAACGAAAAGATGTGAGTACAGGAATTGGGGATGACTGCGCAATATTGACGGTACCTGAAAAGCAACAAGTCGCTATTAGTACCGACACTTTAGTGAGTGGTATTCACTTCCTTCCTTCTATCTCACCTGAAGATTTAGCCTATAAAGCACTTGCTGTAAATATTAGTGACTTAGCTGCCGTTGGTGCAGATCCTTCTTGGGCTTCATTAGCTTTAACGCTACCAGATACAAACAGTGAATGGCTTGAGGCATTTAGTCGTTCTTTCTTTGCGTTAGCTGATTATTATGCAATCCAGTTAATCGGTGGTGATACTACTCGCGGTCCTTTAAGTTTAACAATCACAATACAAGGGCTTGTTCCACAAGGAACTGCATTACTTCGCTCTGGTGCTAAAATTGGTGATTGGATCTATGTTACGGGGTTCTTAGGCGATAGCGCAGCAGGACTTGCTGTATTACAAAATAGATTACAGCCGACAGAAAAAGAACATAGCGATTATTTTATCGCAAGGCATTTGCGCCCTCAGCCTCGTTTACTACAAGGTCAAGCATTACGTCATTTAGCGACATCTGCGATTGATATTTCTGATGGACTTATTTCAGACTTGAACCATATTCTCACAGCAAGTGGTTGTGGGGCTCGCTTAAATTTAGATGCATTGCCTTACTCGCCAGCGATGAAAGCGGAAGTGAGTAAAGAACAAGCGGAGATTTGGGCATTAAGTGGTGGTGAAGATTATGAGTTATGCTTCACAGTGCCTGAAATCAATCGTGGCGCCTTAGAGATTGCATTAGCACATACTGGGGCAGATTTTCATTGTATAGGGCAAATTATGCCGATTGCTGAAGGTATTCGTTACTTACGTGATGGCAAAGATGTTTACCCTAATCTCAAGGGATTTGATCATTTTAGTGAGTCTAACGAGTAACCTTACTTTAATTTAAAGGCGCTTTATTAGCGCCTTTAATGATCTTGATAATATCTAAATCTATATTTAAAGAGATTATTAATAATCTATTATCTTAGTTCTTTTTCACAAATTCAGACTTCAATTTCATTGGTCCAAAGCCATCAATTTTACAATCGATATTATGATCGCCTTCCACTAAACGGATACCTTTTACTTTAGTACCGATTTTTAGCATGGTTGAGCTACCTTTGACTTTGAGATCTTTAATCACAGTCACTGAATCGCCATCAGCTAATAAATTACCATTAGCATCTTTAACTACTAACTCATCGCTATCAACAGTTGGTTCTGCATCGTTCCACTCGTGTGCACATTCAGGGCAAACATACATTGCACCATCTTCATAGGTGTATTCAGAATTGCACTTAGGACAAGAAGGTAATGACATAATAATACTCTCAAATTTTATCAAAATGGGAAGTGATTAATCGTCACAATGAGGATAACACTTGCCCCATAAATTAAAGGACACATTATCATTTAAGAGTGAAAGTTCTAAGCAATCCCCTAAATAGTCCTGCCTCTGATAATGCGAAAGGGCAATAGTATAATGGATTTGATGTAAATTTGCATCTTTCACAGGCTATGACGTAAAGAGTGAGGGAAAGTAGGCTAAATATAGAGTGTTAAATAGAAAATAAAGATATATAAAATTGGTTTTAAATGTTTAATAAGTTAATGATATTAAAGTGATAATTTTATAAATATAACTAAAAATAAATGCTCTCATCTTAAAAGAGAGCATCATCAATAATAGTGTTAATCTTCTTATTATGGTTTTATAAAATGGCTCACCGAACCACGCTCTATAAGTTTGGGTGTAAGCACCAAAACATTGTCATCAGCATCGATATTTTCCATACGATGTAATAATTGGCTGACAGCAAGTTTACCCAATTCATCTTTAGGTTGGTGAATGGTAGAAAGAGGAGGGATCATATAAGAAGCTAGGTCGATATCGTCATAACCCATGACTGAAATATCATCAGGTACACGCAAACCTTTTTGATAAATAGCTTGATAAGCACCAACAGCCATTGCGTCATTACAGGTGAAAACCGCTTGTGGTAAGACAGAATGTGAGAGTAATTTTTGCATTGCGCTAAACCCGCCTGCAAATTCAAAATCACTGGTTAACACAAACTCTTCTCGAATAGTGAGTCCTGCTTTTTGCATCGCATTGTAATAGCCTTGCAAACGATGTTTTGCTGGGAGTTTATCTTGTGGACCGGCAATACAGGCAATTTCAGTAAAGCCTTTTTCAATCAGATAATTGGTGGCGATTTCTCCCCCAAGTAGGGAGTTATCTTGAATAATATCTCCGCCGTATTCAAACGGAGACCAATCCATCATGACCATAGGTAAACGAGGATAACGATTTAGCACTTCATGAGAGGGCGCTCGGGCTTCTGTTGACATCAATAATAAGCCATCGACACGTTTTTGTAGCAGCGTTTCAAGGCTACTATCCATACGCTCGTAATCTCCTTCGGTATTACATAAAATTAGGCTATAGCCTTTTTCGTAGCAGCTGCGTTCAACACCACGCACAACTTCTGCATAGAAAGGGTTGCTACTAGCTGTCACTAACATACCAATAGTGTGAGTACAGTTCATTTTTAAACTGCGTGCTAAAGCTGAAGGCGCGTAATTTAAGGTTTCGATAGCATCGTTAACCTTTTTACGAATGCCTTCGCTCACATAACGATTGTTATTGATAACGTGAGAAACAGTTGATGTCGAAACGCCCGCCAAACGGGCGACATCTTTCATTGTTGCCAAAGTACTATGCTCGCTCTGCTAAAAATGATTCGATTTCATGACGCCAAGGAACAGATGATTGCGCACCATGACGTGTAACTGCAATGGCAGCTGCTGCGTGAGCAAAACGGATAGCCTCAACGGAAGGTTTCCCTTCTAATATTGCAGTGACAAATGCACCGTTAAATGTATCACCTGCGGCAATGGTATCAACAGCATCGACACGAAATCCAGGAATTATCATGCCTTTTCCTTGTTCACTAAACCATACACCACGGCTACCCAAAGTGATAAGCACTTGTTTGATACCTTTTTGATGTAAAATTTCGGCAGCTTTTGCCGCACCCGCTTCATCATGCACAGAAATGCCTGTTAATATTTCGGCTTCCGTCTCATTTGGAGTGATAACATCAATAAAACTCAGAAATTCATCAGATAAAGGTTGCGCTGGTGCTGGGTTTAAAATGACTTTAGTTTGGTGTGATTTTGCCAGTTTTGCGGCTTCAAAAACAGTATCTAACGGTGATTCTAATTGCATCAGCAAGGCATCAGCATGCTCAACAACATGATGATATTGCTGAAAATGTGTAGGTGTTAGTGCGCCATTAGCACCTGCAACAATACTAATTACGTTTTCACCTTGTTCATTAACAAGGATCATCGCAACACCTGTTGGTGTTTGCGGAATAATACTAATTGCATCGATATGAATATTATCTGTTTTAAGCTGTGAAATTATCTCACTACCAATCGCATCATCACCGACACAAGCAATAAAGGTAATATCGGCGCCACTGCGACCACAAGCAACGGCCTGATTTGCACCTTTACCACCAAAGGCTATTTTGTATTGATGACCAATAATGGTTTCACCCGGTTTGGGAAATTGTGAAATATTCATAATGTGGTCAACGTTAATGCTACCTAGAACAGCAAGGCGAGGTGTTGTCATAGCCTTTATCCTTGTGAAAACGTGTTTTAATGATTAAAGCTACCACGGAGCAATATTACCCCGTGGTATTTATTGTTGTTATTTTTTAATAACTAACTCAAGTTCGACAGGGATTGTTGCATCCACTTTTTCGCCTTTGAGAATTTTATCTGCGGTTTGAATGCCGATAATACCAATTTGGTCTGGACGTTGAGCAATGGTTGCGCCTAACATGCCACGGTTTACTGCTTTGATCCCATCATCTGTACCGTCGAAACCAATCACTAATACATCGGTACGACCGGCAGTTTGTAATGCACGTAATGCACCTAATGCCATTTCATCATTCTGTGCAAAAACAGCTTGAACTGCAGGATAAGCAGTTAATAGATTTTGCATTACGTTAAGACCTTTTGTTCGGTCAAAATCAGCTGGTTGGCTGGCAAGTACATTTAGTTTATGAGCATCAACCGCTTGTTTAAAGCCTTCACCACGTTCACGAGATGCAGAGGTTCCTGTGATCCCTTCTAGTTGGATAACTTTGGCATCACTAGCCACTTTTTCTGCAATATAATCACCTGCCATTTTACCACCAAGACGGTTATCTGAAGCGACGTGGCTGACGACTTCACCTTTGTTTGCAACGCGGTCTAAAGTAATAACGGGGATTTTGGCTTTATTGGCTAAAATAACAGCGTTACCTACAGCATCAGAGTCTGTCGGGTTAATGAGCATTAAGCGTGTGCCTTTTACTGTCAGATCTTGCACGTTAGCAAGCTCTTTAGCTGGATTGTCCATCGAATCAAGCACAACTAAATCGTAACCTAATCGATTAGCTTCTTTCTGCGCACTGTCTTTCATGGTGACAAAGAAAGGATTGTTAAGTGTTGATATAACTAGTGCGATCGACTCTTTTGCAAATGCGTTGGCGCTGATTGTGGCGCTTAATGCAACAACAGAAAGAAGTGTCGCCATTTTTTTGAGTTTCATAATATAAGTTCCTGTCGGGATTCGGATTAAGAGAATAGAGAGTTATTTTTTGTTATCTACCAAAACAGCAAGTAAGATGACTACCGCTTTTACTATCATTTGATAGTTTGATGATATTCCTAGTAAATTCAGTGCATTATTTAAGAAGCCTAGAATAAGTGCACCAATTAATGTACCAATAATACGACCTTTACCACCAGCAAGACTGGTACCACCCAAAACAACAGCAGCAATAGCATCTAGCTCATAACCATTACCTGCCATTGGTTGTGCTGATGAAAGGCGAGCAACTTCAATGATACTGGCAAGGGCGGCTAATAAACCACACAGTGCATAAACAATGACTTTGATTTTATCGACGCTAATACCCGATAAACGTGTTGCTGATTCATTCCCCCCAAGCGCATAAATATAACGGCCTAAACGGGTATGATGTAATAAATACCATGCGCTCAAAAAGACGATCATCATGAGCCAGATTGGGGTTGGAATACCAAATGGGCGACCAATACCAAACCAGCTAAACAGATCGGCATTATCGCTAAAGCCGGTGTTAATTGGGCTCCCGTCGGTATAGACACGGGTAACGCCGCGCAGTAATAACATCATGACTAGCGTAGCAATAAAGGCTTGAACTTTACCTTTAGCAACAATAATTCCTGTTACACCACCAATAGCTGCACCTAATGCCAATGCTCCAACAACAGCAACAAGTGCATTAACATCAGCACCTACCATAGAAGCAGCAACAGCACCTGTTAGTGCAAGCAATGAACCAACAGATAAGTCGATACCGGATGTCAAAATAACCAGAGTCATTCCAACGGCCATAATGGCATTAACCGATGTTTGTTGGAGAATATTGAAAATATTATTTAAGGTAAAAAAATTAGGACTGAGTGTGGAAACGGCGACAATCAGAATAAGCAGAGCAATCAGTGATTTTTGCTCTAATAACCAAGCTTTTGAGAACCAACGTTTTGACGCTGGAATTGAATTTGTGCTCATATCAAACTCCTACTTTAGCGTCATATTGTTTACCAACAGCCGCAGCCATTAGCATTTCTTGTGTGACATTGTGAGCGGAGAACTCACCACTAATACGACCTTCATGCATAACCAAAATACGGTCACTCATTCCCATTACCTCAGGCATTTCAGAAGAAATTAAGATGATGCTTAATCCTTCTTGTTTAAATTTATTAATTAGCTGATAAATTTCTTTTTTAGCGCCCACATCAACGCCTCGAGTGGGTTCATCAAGAATAAGTACTTTAGGGCGAGTCATTAGGCCTCTTGCGATAGCCACTTTTTGTTGATTTCCCCCTGATAAGAAACCAATGGTTTGATCCATTGAAGGGGTTTTTATATTGAATAATTTAATAAAATCGCCAACAGTGAGTTGCTCTTCTTTATGATTAAGCACACCCATACCGCGGCTAAAATAACGTAGCGCAGTCAAAGACATATTTTCTTTTACTGACATACCGAGCACTAAACCATCACGCTTTCTATCTTCAGAGATGTAAACAATGCCTTGTTCTAAACCTTCAGCGGGTTTTTTGATTTGGCAGGGCTTACCATCTAACTCAACAGTGCCATTGGTTTTGGGTAATGCGCCGTAGATAATTTTCATTAATTCTGTACGACCAGCACCCATTAAGCCTGAAATACCAAGAATTTCGCTTTCATGTAATGAGAAACTGACATCATGAACATCTTCGCCACTGAGGTTTATGACGTTGAGTTTGGTTTTACCTTGAGGGATATTAATACGAGGGTATTGGTCTTCTAACTTACGACCAACCATCATTTCAATTAGAGTGTCTTCTTTTAATGAGGCGACAGGTTTTTCACCAATAAACTGACCGTCTCGCAGTACAGTCACGTCATCGCAAATCTCAAAGATCTCTTTTAAACGATGTGAGATATAAACAATGCCGCAACCTTGATCTCTTAGTTCACGAATAACACTAAATAGCGACTCAGTTTCAGTGTCAGTTAATGCATCTGTTGGTTCATCCATAATAATTACTTTGGAACCAAAACTAAGCACCTTGGCAATTTCTACCATTTGCTGATCACCAATCGATAATTCAGACACTAAACGGTGACTGCTGTAAGCAAGATTTAATCGAGCTAATAACTTATCGGCCTCTGCATACATTTTCTTCCAATCGATAGCGCCAAAAGCACGGGTAAACTCACGACCTAAGAAAATATTCTCTGCGATGGTTAATTCAGGAATAAGGTTAAGCTCTTGGTGGATAATACCTATCCCTGCTTCTTGAGAAGATTTGGGACCATTAAAAGCACAACTTTCACCTTGATAAATCACTTCGCCGGCATCTTTTTTATAGATCCCTGTGAGTACTTTCATGAGTGTTGATTTTCCTGCGCCGTTTTCACCGACTAAAGCCATCACTCGACTAGGGTAAATTCGTAACGTCGCACCTGATAGTGCTTTTACACCGGGGAATGACTTATCAATATCTTTAAGTTCAAGTAAAGGTTCCATATTGTCCTCAAAAAGTCACACCAGAAAACAACACAATATTGGCATAAGGCGTACATTCACCGGTTCTAATAACAGCTTTATTTTCAGTAAGTTGTTTTTTGAATGCTTCATGTGAAACATACATTATTTGAATAGACTTCTTCTGCTCTTGCTCTAATAAATAGAGATAAGAGAGGATTTCATTAAAAAGAGAGGGATTGATGGTTTTAATTTCTTCTGCCAGCATCACGGCTTCAACTTGCATCTCATGAGTGATTGTTTGCAACACGGACATAAAGTCCGGAATACCCTGAGTGAGAGCAAGATCAATACGTTCAACAGAGGAGGGAATAGGTAATCCGGCATCTGCAATAGTGATTTTGTCAGTGTGTCCTAAACGTGAAATTACACTCGAAATAGGACTATTAAGTAATACACCTTTTTTCATATTTTCTCCTCAGCGAAACGTTTCGCTGTTTACATAGTAGAAAAGAAAAGTGGGAAAACAAGTTTGATTTATTCATATTGTGAGCATGATCGAAACGTTTCGTTGGCAAGCAAAAAGAAAGAAAAATCTAACTGATTGAATAAATTAACGCTGAATGGATTCAATGAGGGAAATGATTGTTTTCAGAGAATTTCATAAAAATGTGATGAAAGACAAAATTATAATGGAAGAGGAAAATATGAGGTTTGAAAGTGTAAACCAGTATATAAAAGTAGGTAAACTTCAGTCTGGAAAATACATTAACCTCCCCTATAGTTAATTAGGAGAGGTTTTTTAATTATTTAAATTCAATCAGTTAGCTTGATAGGCTTTAATTGATTTTTCAATGCCTTCAGCATCTAATCCTAAGTCAGTTCTGATTTCTTCTTGTCCACCTTGTGGTACAAATAGATCAGGTATACCTAAGTTTAAGACAGGTACTAAGCAACGCTCTTGCATTAATAACTCATTAACACCACTGCCTGCGCCACCCATAATGGCATTCTCTTCTAGTGTTACCAACATATCATGTTGTTCTGCCAGAGAAAGGATAAGGGATTTATCAAGAGGTTTGATAAAACGCATATCAGCCACAGTTGCATCAAGTTTTTCAGCTACTTCTAATGCTTCGGGTAGTAATGTACCAAAGTTTAGAATAGCAATGTCTTTACCTTGGCGACGAATAATACCTTTACCCATAGGCAGTGGACTGAGTGGTTGTAATTGCGCACCAACACTCGAGCCCCTTGGGTAACGTACTGCAACAGGGCCATCTTGATAGTGATAACCGGTGTGAAGCATTTGGCGACACTCATTTTCATCACTTGGTGCCATAATGATCATATTAGGAATACAGCGTAAGAATGAGAGATCAAAAGCACCTTGGTGAGTTTGACCATCTGCTCCCACAATACCACCACGATCAATAGCAAATAAAACAGGCAGTTTTTGAATGGCAATATCGTGGATCACTTGGTCATAAGCGCGTTGTAAGAATGTTGAGTAGATAGCAACGATAGGCTTATAACCACCAATTGCTAAACCCGCAGCAAAGGTAACAGCGTGTTGTTCTGCGATCGCAACATCAAAGTATTGTGATGGGTATTCTTTTGAGAAACGCACCATACCAGAGCCTTCACGCATAGCAGGGGTAATTGCCATGAGTTTCGGATCGGTTGAGGCTTCTTCACATAACCAGTCACCAAAAATTTTAGAAAATGTAGGTCGTGCATTAGGGCTTTTAGGTAATGTACCTGCTTGTGGATCAAACTTAGGTACAGCGTGCCAGCTAATAGGATCACGTTCAGCAGGTGCATACCCACGACCTTTCTTAGTCATAATATGCAGAAGCTGAGGACCTTTTAGATCACGCATATTGGCGAGTGTTTGCACTAACGCAATAACATCATGACCATCAACTGGGCCGATATAATTAAAGCCTAACTCTTCAAACATGGTGCCGGGAACAACCATGCCTTTAATATGTTCTTCTGTCTTTTTCAGTAATTCTTTAATTGGTGGAATACCAGAAAAGACCTTTTTTCCACCTTCACGTAAGGTAGTATACAGTTTGCCTGATAGCAATTGAGCAAGATGATTATTCAATGCACCAACGTTTTCGGAGATTGACATCTCGTTGTCATTAAGTACAACGAGCATATCTGGCTCAATGTCACCTGCGTGGTTCATTGCTTCAAAAGCCATACCCGCAGTAATTGCACCATCACCAATCACACAAACTGTTTTTCTGTTCAGCTTTTCTTGTTCTGCTGCAACAGCCATACCTAAACCTGCACTGATAGAGGTTGATGAGTGACCGACACAAAGTTTGTCGTATTCACTCTCTTCTCGCCAAGGGAAGGGATGTAATCCATTTTTTTGACGGATAGTATCAATGCGGTCACGGCGACCTGTTAAGATCTTATGGGGATAGGCTTGATGACCAACATCCCAAATAAGATTATCAAAAGGGGTTTTATAGACGTAATGAAGAGCAACCGTTAACTCAATAGCACCTAAACCTGAGGCGAAGTGACCACTTGAGCGGCTGACACTGTTAAGAAGAAATAGCCTTAGCTCATCACAGAGTTTAGGTAAACTCTCTTTTGGTAATAGGCGCAAATCTTCTGGTGTTTCAACCAACGCCAATGTGGGATATTTTTCGATATCAATGCTCATGTGATGCCTATTAATTAATCACTTGTAATAGGGAAAGAACAGGTAAGCTGCTCTCTTTATTTTTTATTAGTTTTTCCGTTCGACGATAAAACTCGCTAATTGTTTAAGCGTGGTCGTATCGTACTCGTATTGCTCAAGAAACGCTAAGGCATCCAGTGCTTCGTTATACAATTCCTGTGCTTTCTTTTGAGCTTGCTCTAACCCAAGAAGTGCAGGATATGTGCTTTTCCCTGATTCTTGGTCGCTGCCTTGACGTTTTCCTGTTTCTTCAGTGCTGCCAATGACATCTAAAATGTCATCTTGTACCTGAAATGCAAGGCCAATAGAGTGGGCATATTTATCTAGTGCGGGTAATACATCATGGCCTTTTGAGCCAGCACTAAATGCGCCTAAGCGAACAGCTGCACGAATTAATGCACCTGTCTTGTGTAAATGGATTTTTTCAAGAGATGCGAGATCAATCGATTTATCTTCGGCTTCAAGATCAAGTGCTTGACCGCCGCACATACCAGCGAGCCCGCTGGCTGTTGCTAATTCAGCAATCATTGCAACACGATCACTCATTGCAACATCAGGCATTGGATTTTTCGCTAAGATCTCAAAGGCGAGTGTTTGTAATGCATCGCCTGCTAAAATTGCGTTGGCTTCACCAAACTCAATATGACATGTTGGTTTACCACGACGTAAATCATCATCATCCATTGCAGGCAGATCATCATGAATAAGAGAATAAGCGTGAATACATTCTACTGCGGCGGCTGGTGCATCAAGGTTAAGAGCAGGGATTTTAAACATTTCACCTACTGCATAAACAAGGAAAGGACGTAAGCGCTTTCCACCTAAAAGGGCACCATAATGCATGGCTTTACCTAGAGGCATGTCAGTAAATGGTAAAGCGGATAGCGCTTGGTTTAATGCATCGTCAACACGCTGGTGGGCGGAATCTAATTTATGACGGAACGCATCCGTACTTGAAGTTGCGTTACTCAATTATTCTGCCTCTTGGATAAAATCATCAGGAGTTGCATTATCATCTTCTTTAAGAAGAATGCGAACACGCTGTTCTGCGTCTTGTAATGTTTTTTGTCCAACACGGGCTAGACGAACGCCATGTTCAAATTCATTAAGCGCTTCTTCTAAAGGGAGTTCACCGGATTCTAAACGGTTTACGATTTGCTCAAGTTCTTGCATAGATGCTTCGAAACTTGGTGCTTGTGCGATGTCTTCGTTAATTGGTGTTGTTTTCTTAGCCATAATATTTTTGATAATAAAGCATGTTAGCGCTGAATAATAGCGATCATCTTACTACAATTGAGAAGAAAATTTCTTATTCAGTCGATGATTTTTGCGGGTGAGCCCTAAATATTGGTGATATACTTTGTGACTTTTATAAACTCCAGTCAATTTACATCACTGTAGTTTATGTTTCTACTTAATAACCTATGACCATTGACTATGAAGTTTATTATTAAATTATTCCCCGAAATTACGATCAAAAGCCAATCAGTTCGTATACGTTTTATCAAGATCCTCACTAGCAATATTCGTAATGTACTTAATACATTAGGTGATGAAATCACGGTTGTCCGTAATTGGGATAACATTGTTGTTGTCAGCAAGGATGAAAGCAAAAGTGAGGCGGTATGTGATGCATTAACACGTATTCCTGGTATTCATCACTTTCTACAAGTAGAAGAGCATCCGTATACTGATCTACACAATATTTTTGAGCAAACTTTTGCAGCATTTAAGCATTTAGTTGAAAACAAAACATTTTGTGTTCGTGCCAAACGTCGTGGTAAACACAGTTTTACTTCAAATGAAGTTGAGCGCTATGTTGGTGGTGGTTTTAACCAACACGTTGAAAGTGCTAAAGTGAAATTAACCCGTCCAGATGTCACCATTAATTTGGAAATTGAAGATGACAAACTGATTCTGGTAAATGCGCGTTATGAAGGTATTGGTGGTTTCCCAATTGGTACACAAGAAGATGTTTTATCACTGATCTCTGGTGGTTATGACTCAGGTGTATCGAGCTATATGTTAATGCGTCGTGGTAGCCGAGTTCACTATTGTTTCTTTAACTTAGGTGGCTCTGCTCATGAAATTGGCGTTAAACAAGTTGCGCATTATTTATGGAACCGTTTTGGTCGTTCACATAAAGTGCATTTCGTTGCTGTTGATTTTGAGCCTGTTGTCGCAGAAATCTTAGAAAAAGTCGATGATGGTCAAATGGGTGTTGTATTAAAACGTATGATGGTACGTGCAGCATCAAGAGTGGCAGAACGTTATGGTGTTCAAGCAATTGTTACTGGCGAAGCATTAGGGCAGGTTTCTAGCCAAACCTTAACTAATTTACGTTTAATTGATAATGCGACAGATACGTTAATTTTACGTCCTCTTATCACTCATGATAAAGAGAACATTATCAATATCGCACGTCAAATTGGTACAGAAGATTTCGCTCGCACAATGCCTGAATTCTGTGGTGTGATTTCAAAAAGCCCAACAGTGAAAGCGGTAAAAGCGAAGATCGAAGCAGAAGAAGAGAAGTTTGATTTTTCTATTCTTGATAGCGTTGTTGAAAATGCTAAGAATATGGATATTCGTCGTATTGCAGAAGAAACCGTACAGCAAGTTACTGAAGTTGAAATGGTCTCTGAATTTGGCGCTAACGACGTTATTCTGGATATTCGCTCACCAGAAGAGCAAGAGACTTCACCATTAAAGATAGAAGGTGTTGATGTTAAAGAGCTACCTTTCTATAAACTAAGCACTCAGTTTGGTGATTTAGATAACGCAAAAACCTATTTACTCTATTGTGATCGTGGAATGATGAGCCGTTTACAGGCGCTTTATTTACGTGAGCAAGGTTTTGAGAACGTTAAAGTCTATCGTAAAAAATAATATATAACGTTTATATTGTTGATAAAAAAGCCACTATGGAGTGGCTTTTTAATTGGTTGTTGATAATGATTTATTAAAAGAGATTTTGAAATTCTTCAGCTCTTTTTTCTAGTACAGCCAAAAATGATGTTTTTGCTATTTCATGGGCATTTGGTGACATAATAGCAATAATTTGATATCTGTCAGGGTTGAGCCAATGCTGGCAGTAAACTAAGTAATGATTGGATTTTCTTTGTATTTGTGGTGTTCTTTTATTCCATTCAGGCTCAATTGGCATTCTAATATGTATTTTAGAAATTAGAGATTGACATAATTTAGCATTACTTTCCCATCGACCATCAGCACCTAAATAATTAGATAATATTTTCTCTTTTTTCCAGAGCTTTAATAAGAGAGCATACTCATCAGCGATAGCTTTATATTCAATATCAGGATGTATTGATATTTGAATCATAACACATTAATTGCTATCAAATTTAGGTGTATCAAGCCCTAATTTAGTATGCTCAGATTGTATTAGTTTTCTCATCTCAGCATCTGTTATATTGGGTTTTTTATTCGTTGTTTTTAATGGCTGATGAGTTTGTTCTATAAATGAAACAACCTCAGCTAATGCACTTCTATATATTGCTAATGAGCGGCCAAATAAAAGAATACTCTGTTTTTTTGAGATATCATTATTTGAAAATGAAATAAGGACATTTTTTATATCAGCTAAAGAGGTATCTATACCTTTTATATTTTTATTTATTTGTTCATAGATGTGTTGGCTAATAAATAAACTTTCATGTTTTTCCCACTCTTCTTTTAATCTGTTTAAGTCACTATTGAGTAACTCAGCTAATTTGTTCATTTTTTCAGTGGCATCATTAATTGGAATAGCAACAAGTTGATTAGATACCGGAGATGCAAAAGAGTATTGAACATTGGAGATTAACGATGATTGTTTATGTTTAAAACTTTCTGCTGGGACAGTGGCTAATCCCATAGAAATTAAAGTAACAAGCCTAGGTAATTTTTTATGATATTGCAGAGTTTTCATTTTGCCACATCCTTTAGAAATTGGCTCTATCTTAGCCTCTCAATAATTATTTTTAAATATGATAAGAAGAAATAACAGCTGAAATAAGTCTTAAAAATTAATCCCCAACTAATAAATAATATATTAATAATGTGATTTTATTAAATGGGGACGTTTTCTAGTATGTAAGTTAATTACCTATCCCCAAAGCCTGTAAATTCATCTTGGTAATTATAAATGCCGGGTGGTAATACAAGTTGTTTGGCAACATCGGCAGCGACTTCTTTGCCTTTTAAGCGCTCGATAATTTTTAGTGCAAAATCGATAGATGTTGCAGGTGCTTGGCTAGTAATTAAGTTAACTCTTTCATCAAAATAGACTCGATAATCAACCCATTTTTTCGGTGATATTTTATCTTTTAATGTAGGAAAGCCCGTCATGTTGCCGATGGGAAAAATATTGTGAGATTCAAGAATAATTGCAGGTGCTGCACAAATGGCTGCGACAAGTCTATTCTCACTGTGCATACGGCGCACTTTCTCAACCACTAAAGGGCTGTCTCTTAAGGTTTCAGTACCTTGTAACCCACCGGGTAGAATAATAACGTCGTAATGATGATCAACGACACGAACTAAAGGCGCATCAGCTACAATTTTAATACCACGAGAACAAGTGATAACAAGATCATCAACATCATCTTCTGCACTTGCAAGTACAACATTAATACCGGCTCTTACCAGTAAATCTGCGGTGGTAACGACTTCGGTTTCTTCACTTCCATTAGCTAGGCAGATGAGCGCTGATATGGTCATAATTGCCTTCCTGTTGTTTAATAAATTGAAAAAGGCGGTTATTTTCTGGTAACACAAGCCCTTGTTCTGAAGCCCGACGTAATAAATAACCAGTAATATAGTCAATCTCTGTATGGCGCTGATATTTCACATCTTGATACATAGACGAATAATTATTTGCTGTTTGTTCTATCGTATCAATAATATAACCATGAAGATGGGCTTGAGATGTTGGTACAACCCCTTCGCGCTCCATAACTTGATAAACTTCATCACATATTTTTTGAATATGTTCAGGATAACGCAATAAATCTCCATTACGGCATTGATAATAAACGGTAAGAGGGTTGATAACACAATTAACCGCAAGTTTTAGCCAACTAATCGTGTGGATATCATTATGCCAAGCGACATCGGGTAAGGCATGATGCAAGATTTCGGCTAAATAACTGTATTGTTGAGCTGCATGATTTAATGGGCCTATATGTGTTATTCCAGTTGCTGTATGAATAACATCTTGGCCTTGTTGGTAAGCACCATGAGTAATAATGCCTTGTAAAATAGGCCTGATAACTGAGTGTTTTGTTGCGGTTAATTCATCAGCAGTACCCATACCATTATGAATTAGTAAAATAGGGCACTGTGCAGAAAGATTAGGTAATAGTGCATTAACTGCATCTGAGACTTGCCAAGATTTTAAGCAGACAATTAATAATTCGCTTTGTTTTAACCATTCAAGTTGATTTGCGGTAATACGTTGATAAAAAGGCTTGCCATTAATGTTATCAACACTCACGTCCAAAAAAGGCTGAGGCACTCTAAGCCAACCTTGTACTTCATGAGATTGAAGTGTTAAAGCTGCAACCCAAAGTTTACCAATCGAACCACACCCTAAAACGGTAATTTTCATTGTGCCTCTTTTTGCAAATCGTAATAGCGTAAGGTGGCTACTGACGGTCATTAGACTATTTAGCTAAAATTATAACATTGATTACACTACTCTGTTTAAAGTATGTTTGCGCTTTACTGTAAGAGGAAATTAACAGTTGCCTTGTAAATCCTCGTCCAATGTGAAGTGACCCCATAAATTTGTTATTGAATGTACAATGCTTTTTTGCAACCCTAAAAGAAGCTATTATTCGGGTTGTATTTATTTATTGAGGAAGAAAGAATGCCATCTTTTGATATCGTATCTGAAGTTGACTTACATGAAGTGCGAAATGCGGTAGAAAACGCACAACGTGAACTGACTACTCGCTGGGATTTTCGTAACGTTGAAGCAAGCTTTGAGTTAAACGAAAAAGCAGAGTCAGTGAAAACGACCAGTGTATCTGAATTTCAGGTTCAACAATTACTAGATATTCTGCGTGAGAAAATGGCAAAAAGAGGGATTGATGGTGCAGTATTAAATATCCCTGAAGAGATGACTCACAGCGGAAAAATGTACAGCGTAGAAGCCACCTTAAAACAAGGTATTGATACAGCTTTAGCGAAAAAAATTGTCAAGCTGATCAAAGACAGTAAGTTGAAAGTTCAGGCTCAAATTCAAGGTGAGCAAGTTCGTGTTACAGGTAAATCACGCGACGATTTACAAGCCGTGATGAAATTAGTAAGAGAAGGCGAGTTAGGGCAACCATTCCAATTTAACAATTTCCGTGACTAATTGTTCATCTATTTAGTCATACAAAAATGCGCTGTTGAACCAGCGCATTTTTATTTCATCCAATAAATTTATTGGACTTCAAACTAAAGAGATCAGAGCCTCTAATGTTGCTCTTGGCGTCTTTTTAGTATCAACCTTGATATAGGCACTTTGTTCATCCGCCATAATCACAACTTCATTAACACCAGGTTGTTGCTTAAATAATTGCTGTAGTTGCTGTTGTTGGCTCGAAGATAAACTTTCAGGTAATTCAACACGTAAGTTACTGACATAAGAAGGTTGGCGTAATGTTAGGCTAATAAAAAACCAAATAAAACCAATCACTAAACAGCCTAAAAATACAGTCTGTGCACTATAATGCTGGTAAAGCCATCCTCCTAAAATTCCACCTAATGCCACACCTAAAAATTGGCTAGTGGAATAAATTCCCATTGCTGTGCCTTTATAACCTGCTGGTGCTTCTTTACTGATTAATGAAGGAAGAAGTGCTTCCATAATATTAAATCCAATAAAGAAAACTTGAATGCCCGCAATAATTAACCACAAGCTAGAGCCTGAAATAATCAAAATAACTTGAGCAATAATAAGTAAGGAAATACAGAATAAGAAAACTTGTTTCATTTTTCGTTTTTTTTCTGCATAGATAATAAAAGGAAGTACAGTAATAAAGGCGATAAGCATGGTGACTAGATAAACAATCCAATGTTTCTCTTTCGCTAAGCCGGCGCTATTCATAACCAGAGGAAGTGCAACAAATGCCGCCATTAATAAAGTATGTAGTGAAAAAATACCTGTATTCAATTTAAGAAGTTGTGCATCAAATAAAACCTTTTTTACGCTACCACGAACAAAACCTGACTCTCGATTAAGAATATGGTGTTCGCTATTCGGCACAGTAAAAAGTGTAATAATAATGCCACCAAATGCGAGTAGGGCAATTCCCCAAAATAGGCCATGTAAACCAAAAATATGCGTTAAAATAGGTCCTAAAACTAAGGCTAAAGCGAATGTTATCCCAAAACTAATACCAATAAAGGCCATTGCTTTTGTTCTATTTTGCTCTCTTGTTAAATCTGATAATAAAGCCATTACTGCAGCTGAGATAGCTCCCGCTCCTTGCAATGCTCTACCAATAATAATGCCGTAGATATTGTCACTGAGAGCCGCAATCAGACTACCAATAATAAAAATAATTAAGCCAAAAACAATCATAGGTTTTCGACCAAATTTATCAGAGAAAATACCAAAAGGAATTTGGAATATAGCTTGTGTTAATCCATAAATACCGATGGCTAATCCAATGAGAGATTCTGTTGCGTGTTGTAGTTGAATCCCGTAGGTGGTTAAAACTGGGAGTACCATAAACATGCCAAGCATGCGAAGAGAAAAAACAGTACCTAGTCCCCATGTTGCTTTGCGCTCTAATGGGGTCATTTTATTATCATTCATGGATTACCTCGTATTACTGATACCCCCATTGTAATGACATTTTCTAGTGAGGTTAATCAATAAATGGGATACAAAAAAGACAAAACTGTACTGATATCATGCGAAGTCGTAAAAGCGATAAAAAAATACCAGTCAGAAGGCTGACTGGTATTTAGGTTACTTTAATAAATACATTATCTTAGATACGCAAGAACCGCTTCTGTTGAGCTTGTTGGATCAACAGACATCATTACGCTTAATGAAGTGATTGCGACAATAGAGAAAATAAATAATTTTCGTGCCCACACAATATCATTGGTTGCTTTATAACCTGATAAAGCCATGCCTAACCACCAAATACTGACGGCTGAAGCCACAATCAGGTATTTATAGCCTGCATAACCGACTAATGTCAGCATTAAGGTTGCGATCATAAACGCCAGAATATAGAGAATGATATGACGTTTAGCGACTGAGATCCCTTTAATTACAGGTAATACAGGGATATTTGCAGCTTGGTAGTCTTTAAAACGGAAAATAGCAATGGCATAAGAGTGAGGCATTTGCCACAAACTAAAGATAAGTAATAGGATTGCCGCGCCTGCATCAAATTCACCGCTAACGGCACAATAACCGATAACAGGAGGTGCAGAGCCAGATAAACTTCCAATCAGCGTGCCATAAACAGATTTACGCTTCATGTAGAGGCTATAAACCCCAACATAAATAATAAAACCGAATACAGCGATAAACATTGCAAGTGGGTTGGCTGCTACATAGAGCAGCACAACACCTGCAATACCTAATACTGAGGCATAAATCAGGCTAATTCGAGGGTCAATTAATCCTTTAACTAATGGGCGATTCTTCGTTCTTTCCATGATACGGTCAATATCACGGTCAATATAGTTGTTAAAAACACAACCAGAAGCAACGACCAGAGACACCCCAAGTAGAGTCGCAAAAAATAGGGAGTAATCAATCTCACCTTTAGAAGCGAGCAGAAAACCACCTATTACAGAAATTAAATTTCCGAAAATAATTCCTGGTTTGGTGACTTGTAGGTATTGCTTAATCATAGCGACAACTCTTAATCCATCATCATATTGATGTTCAGGTTGTACATAATCCACAACGAGCCTACGACAACAATGCCGATAATAAGCAGTGTGAACAGGAATGCGACGACGTTCCAGCGTTCTTCTGATGACGTATTCATATGCAAGAAGTAGACTAAGTGAACCACAATTTGCACAACTGCCATACCGACAACAGTCCATAGAATTGTTGCTGGTGTCGCTGTTCCTTCCATCACCATCCAAAATGGAATAACGGTGAGGATAACAGACAGAATAAAGCCAATCAGATAAGACTTCATGCTGCCGTGGCTTGCGCCTGAAGGAGAAGTATTTGGATGACTCATTACATCGCTCCCATCAGATAAACTACGGTGAACACACAGATCCAGACAACGTCAAGGAAGTGCCAGAACAGACTTAAACAGCTTAAACGAGTACGGTTAACTTCAGTTAAACCACGGCGTGATACTTGGATCATCATAATAACAATCCAAATTAAGCCAGCCGTTACGTGAAGACCGTGCGTTGAAACTAATGCAAAGAATGCAGATAAGAATGCACTGCGATCTGGGCCATAACCTTCTGCGATTAGCTCATGGAATTCGTAAACTTCCATGATGACGAAACCTAGGCCGAATAAGAAAGTAACAAATAACCACAGATTAACTTGGCTAACGCTACCTTTGTTCATGCTCAGCATAGCGAAACCAAAAGTGATACTACTAAATAGCAGTAAGAAGGTTTCAACTAAAACAAACGGTAAGCTAAAAATTTCTTTACCTGAAGGGCCATCCGCAATCCCGTTAACAAGCACCGCATAAGTGGCGAATAAGCTGGCAAACAGGATAAGGTCGCTCATTAGGTAGATCCAGAAGCCGAAAACTTTCGTCGCTCCTGCATCGTGGTGCCCATGATGCTCATGGGCGTTTGTGTTATTTACAGTTTGAGTAGACATTATTTCACACCTGCTTTTTTCAGTTCTTCATAATGCTTATTCTCGAGAGCTTCAATTTCAGGTACTTGGACATAGTAATCCACATCTGTATCAAAGCTTTTCACGATCCAAGTGACAATCATGCCAGCGAAACCAACGATAGCTAACCACCAGATATGCCAGATCATGGCAAAACCAAGTACTAAGCTGAATGCTGAAATAATCACACCAGCGCCTGTATTTTTAGGCATATGGATTGGTTCGTATTTAGTTGGACGCTGATAAGCGGTGCCTTTTTCTTTTTGATCCCACCATTCATCACGCGTTTGAACATTAGGTTCAACGGCAAAGTTATAGAAAGGAGCAGGTGAAGAAATTGACCATTCCAGAGTACGTCCTCCCCACGGATCTCCCGTTAAATCACGGTTTTGATCACGGTCACGGATACTGACGTAAATCTGGACAACTTGGCAAGCGATACCGATAGCAATTAGTGCAGCACCACCCGCAGCAACCATCAGCATTGGATGGAACTCTGGGTTGATGTTTTGGCTGATACGACGAGTCATACCCATAAAGCCAAGAATGTACAGTGGCATAAAGGCCATAAAGAAGCCGATAAACCAGAACCAGAATGCACGGATACCCCATTTTTCATTCAGTGTGAAACCAAATGCTTTAGGGAACCAGTAAGTCATACCAGCGAAACAGCCGAATACCACACCACCGATAATAACGTTATGGAAGTGAGCAATTAAGAATAAGCTGTTATGTAGAACGAAGTTTGCACCCGGAACGGCTAACAGAACCCCAGTCATCCCCCCAACAGAGAAGGTGATAAGGAAACCGATAGTCCACAACATTGGGCTTTTATATTCGATACGGCCTTGATACATCGTAAACAGCCAGTTAAAGATTTTAACCCCTGTTGGTATAGCGATGATCATCGTGGCGATACCGAAGAAGGCATTGACGTTGGCGCCAGAGCCCATAGTAAAGAAGTGGTGTAACCAAACGATAAATGACAACACGGTAATAACGACAGTTGCACCAACTAATGAGGTATAACCGAATAACCGTTTTTTAGAGAATGTTGCTGTAACTTCAGAGAACACACCAAATACAGGCAGAACAAGGATATAAACTTCTGGATGACCCCAAGCCCATACAAGGTTGATGTACATCATCATGTTACCGCCCATATCATTGGTAAAGAAGTGCGTACCAAGATAGCGGTCTAAAGTTAATAACGTAATAGTGACTGTTAAAATTGGGAATGCAGCGATAATCAGGACGTTAGTACATAAAGCAGCCCAAGAGAATACTGGCATTTTCATCATGCTCATACCCGGCGCACGCATACGCAGGATAGTTGCAAAGAAGTTAACCCCTGTTAGAAGTGTACCAATACCGGATATCTGTAAACTCCATATCCAATAATCGACCCCGACTCCAGGGTTATATTCCAGACCAGAAAGTGGCGGATAAGCTAACCAACCTGTTTGAGCAAATTCACCGATACCCAAAGAGATGTTGATTAATAACACACCTACAACAAAGAACCAGAAGCTCAGGGAATTTAGGAATGGGAATGCCACATCACGAGCACCAATTTGTAAAGGCACAACGAGGTTCATCAGGCCCACAACAAAAGGTGTTGCCATGAAGAAAATCATGATAACGCCGTGTGCGGTAAAAATCTGATCATAGTGATGAGGTGGTAAGAAACCGGCTTCACCAGCAGAGGCGAGAGCTTGTTGGCTTCTCATCATAATCGCATCGGCAAAGCCACGGAACATCATGACCATTGCAACGAGGATATACATAATACCAATTTTTTTATGGTCAACGCTGGTTAACCATTCGGTCCACAACCATTTCCATTTACGAAAATAAGTTAGTGCGCCAACAACAGCAAGCCCACCAAGAACAATACCGAGTAAAGTAACTACGATAATTGGTTCATGTAGCGGGATTGCATCAAGAGTTAATTTTCCGAACATGCCTTTATTCCTCTGCTCCTGCATGCGCCGCATGGCTCATGTTCATATTCATTGTTGCATCAGCATGTGCTGTCTGGTTGCCACTGGTGTGAGCGCCATGACCTGTGTGACCAAATTTAGAAATGGTCTCTTGGAATAACATTGGCTTCACGCTTGAATAGTAGGTCACTGGATTTTTCTGGCTTGGTTTAGCAAGTTCATTAAATGCAGCGGTCGTATTTAACGTATCTGACGATTGTTTGACTTTTTCAACCCACGCATCGAAACCGGCACGATCAGGTGTCGCAATCGCTGTAAATTTCATATCAGAGAAACCGTGTCCACTATAACTTGCTGACATTCCTGGATATTCACCAGGCTCATTAGCAATTAAGTGCAGTTTAGTTTGCATTCCTGCCATCGCATAGATTTGTCCACCTAAGCGAGGGATAAAGAATGAGTTCATGACTGAGTCAGAAGTGATTTTGAAATTAACAGGAACATTAGTAGGGAAAGCCAGTTCATTTACTGTTGCAATACCTTGTTCAGGATAGATAAATAACCATTTCCAATCCATTGAAACAACTTCAATGGTGACAGGTTTTTCTGTGGACTCTAATGGTTTGTAAGGATCAAGTTCATGGGTTGTTTTCCATGTGATGCTTGCCAAAATCACAATAATGATAATTGGCACAGTCCAAACGACGAGTTCAATTTTATTTGAGTGAGCCCAGTTTGGGCGATAGGTGGCTTTAGTATTGGATTCACGGTAGCGAAAAGCGAAAACAATCACCATCAGTATTACCGGTATCACAACAATTAACATTAAACCAAGCGCAATGAGGATTAATGTTTTTTGCTCAGCGCCGATAGCGCCTTTGGGATTCATTAACGCCATATCACAGCCACTCAATAGAAGAGCTGCTGCTAATAGCGAGAGTGTCCCAATACTTTTTATGTATTTCATAAGTCTCATCCAACGACCCAAATGACAAAGGTTCTATTGTTGTTTCATCAGTATCAGTAAGGACATTTTACGGTAAGGTTGCGACAGTGTAAACAATTGTAATGGTAAGTAAGTGGTTGGTTAGTCTTTTGTGTTAATGTGATCACAAGTAATTAAAATATTAAATAAATGTTAATTTAATTATTGCGTATTAACTATAATTTCATAAAGTATCATGTTTTTAAAATAAATACATATTTTTACAAATAAAAATGCAATAAAAAGTGTAAGAAAACGTATTCTGATTAAAAAAGTAACAAATTAGAGGTCGGAGGAGAGTTGATGGGGAAAATCCTTTTTATATTGATGTTTAATATCCATATTTGATGCTTGTATGATTTTTAATATGGATAATTAGTGATTTGATGAATGTTTATATCCAATGAGAAAGTTTTTCATTAAGTGATAAAAAGAGGTTACAGCGGATAAAAATCGATCCGCTGTAATAAAAATTAACAATTTCCTATCAGAAGTTATATTTCAAGCTATATACAATGCCATCTTGCAGAAAACTCTCTCCTAGCTTTTTATAAGCATAACGATACTGAATTCCAGTAGTGATAGAGGTCGTTGGATGCCACCAAATGGCTAAAGCGCCATTAATGCCATTTTTACCTCCATTGCCATAACGTTTGTGTCGTTGGAATTCCATTTCATGCCAGTTTGTTAGGCTAAATTTTTGATTTTTTATATTAAAATCATATCCAGCAACCCAACCAGCCACATAACCGTTGTTACCTGAATATTTAGATTGATCGACATAATGAAGGGCAATAAAAGGTTTAAACCATAAATTAGCAATTTGTGTGTTATAGCCAAAGCCGTAAAGTGTATTTACTTCATGGAAGTTACCACCATATTTTTTACCAGGGAGTGACCATGTACCGTAAACATGTCCGTATAGATTGAAATGACTTTCACCTAAATAAATGCGGCTTGTTGCTTTAACGGTATAACGTTGATTATCACCCGGTTGCGCTTTTCGAGGATTAAATGGATTTTCAAGATCAAAAAAGCCGTAAAACTCACCCCATGAAAAGTTAGCGCCACCTTCAAGTTCTAAATAGGCAAAATCATCTTTATGAGAAGATTGCCCTGTTTTGTGTGTTGTATGTGTTGTCCAATCCAAGTAGTTAATACTAGCGCTTGCAAATCCTCCTAAATAGCTTGCCTGAGAAGGTAAAGAGAATGTTGTTGCGATGACAAATAAAAATGATTTTTTGATCATAAATTATCCCGATGGCTTATGGCCAATTATGGTTGCGGTGAATGTTCAGTTTTTCTTTTTTATTAGAATAATAAACTATAAAAATCCTTTTTATAGAAATTTGAGTTTAAAATAAGATCTATTTCTAGAATTTTGATATTAGTTTAAAAAATGAGAAATTTTGTATTTTTTTATTTTATTTTTTGAATTAATAGCAAAAATAAAAAAGGAGTTTTTGATAAGAAGAGGAAATTTAAGGAGATAATGATAGAAAATGGCTCTTAGATGAAAAAGTAATATGAACAGCGTAAAAATACCTCACGACACGGGAATAAAGGGATAGTATCATTAACCCATATTCGTTTTTATCTTACTTGGAATTTTCATTGTGACCTCATTTGCTGAACTTAACGCACTTCCTACTGAACAACTCGCTAACCTTAATGAATTGGGTTATCTCACTATGACTCCAGTTCAAGAAGCTGCTTTGCCCGCCATTCTTGAAGGAAAAGACGTTCGAGCTCAAGCAAAAACAGGTAGTGGTAAAACAGCTGCTTTTGGTTTGGGTGTTTTGCAACATATTGATGCAAAACAATTTAATACCCAATCACTTATTTTATGCCCAACGCGAGAACTTGCTGATCAAGTTGCAAATGAATTACGTCGCCTTGCTCGTTATCTTCCCAATATCAAAGTATTGACACTGTGTGGTGGTGTTCCATTTAGCATCCAGCGTGATTCATTAATTCATGCTGCACATATTATTGTTGCAACGCCGGGTAGATTACTTGATCACATAAGAAAAGAGACTGTTACTTTAGATGATGTGAAAACATTGGTATTGGATGAAGCAGACAGAATGTTGGATATGGGATTTTTTGATGATATCAACGACATTATTTCTCGTATACCAACCGCACGTCAAACATTGCTCTTTTCTGCAACTTGGCCAAATGAGATCGCAGCAATTAGCCGTAAAATCCAGAAAAATCCAGTCACTATTGAGATAAACTCTGTTGATGAACTTCCGGCGGTTGAACAGCAGTTTTATGAAATATCTCGTCATGGAAAAATAGGATTACTGCAAAAACTTTTAAGTCGTGAGCAACCAGCTTCTTGTGTGGTGTTTTGTAACACGAAACGAGATTGCCAAGATGTGTATGAAACACTGACAGAAAGCAACCAAAGTGTACTTGCTTTACACGGCGATATGGAACAAAGAGAGCGTGACCAAACGCTTATTCGATTTGCTAATGGGAGTTGTCGTGTATTAGTAGCAACAGATGTTGCGGCTCGAGGACTAGATATTAAAGCGTTAGAAATGGTGATTAACTACGAATTATCGTGGGATCCTGAAGTGCATGTTCACCGGATCGGTCGTACAGCTAGAGCGGGCGAAAGTGGATTGGCTATTAGCTTTTGCGCACCAGAAGAAATTCAGCGAGCTAATGCGCTAGAAGAGATGCTTCATATGAAGATAAATTGGTTACCAGTACCAACTGGGCTACAAATTACGCCTCTTGAAGCAACAATGGCAACATTATGTATTGATGGTGGTAAAAAAGCCAAAATGCGTCCGGGTGATATTTTAGGCGCATTAACGGGCGATATGGGTTTCAATGGTGCCGACATTGGTAAAATTATGATTAACCCAACACATGCTTACGTTGCCGTAAAACAATCTATCGCCAAACAAGTTTGGAAACAGCTGCAACAAGGTAAAATCAAAGGTAAAGCAGTAAAAGTAAGATTGTTTAGATAAGTTCTCTTTAGTGACTGCTCCCCGCCCGTATTGGGCGAGGGTTTACGGCAGATTTTGCTAAGAATGCAAAAGGACAGCTTAAGCTGTCCTTTTTTATGGTGCATATTTTGAGAGAGTAATAAAATTAATATGTTGTTTTCTTAAGGGCTAAATAATCTAAGATTGTGCCAAAGACAAGGCTTATCGCACCAATAATAACACCGTATAAAAAGAGTGTTGAAGCCCAAGAACTTAATCTATTAGTATCTATTGACTGAATAAAATCAACAGATTGGAATATTTCTAAAGTCGGTAGTGAATTTGTAATAACAAGAATTAAACTACAAATAAAGAAGAAAACAGTCAGCATCAAACCATAAATAGCAAAACGGTACTGTTTAATAAATAAAGTTCTTCTAAGGAATTCACCTGTTTTTTGCGTATAAATAAGTGTGTTTTTCGAAATTAATAACAAGATAAGGCCAGGTACAGCAGCAATAATAGAAAAAAGATAAAATGCTTCCCAACCGTGGCTTTCAACATACCAGCCTGCAACGGGGCCAACATAAACACGACCAATAGCAGAGAGAGCTGAGAGTAACGCAAATTGTGTTGCTGAAAAGGAGAGATGACAAAGTGTCATTAAGAGGGCAACAAATGCAGCTGTTCCCATCCCTCCACAAATATTTTCAAATGCAACTACCGCACCCATGCTATAAATACTTTGCTCAGAAACAGCTAAATACCAATAACCAATATTTGAACCACCTTGCAAAATACCAAAAATCATCAGCGCTTTAAATAAACTCCAACGGCGCATTAATAAGCCACCTAGTAATGCCCCAATAATAGTGGCTGCAAGTCCAAGAGTTTTATTTACTAATCCGACTTCACCGGCATCAAATCCAGCACCGCGAATAAGAAAGGTGGTACTTAAACTTAGGGCAAAGGCATCACCCATTTTATACAGCACAATAAGCAGTAAAATTAGCCAAGCATTATTGCGAGAGAAGAATTCATATAAAGGCTCAATAACAGCTTCATAGAGTGTACGTGGTGGCTTTACGGCGGTTTCTGGCTCTTGAGCGAGTAATGTGGCAATAATACCAATTCCCATTAAGGCAGCCATTAACCAGTACATGTTTTGCCAGCCAATATATTTATCGGCTAACCAAAGCGCCATTCCTCCTGAAACAAGCATAGCTATGCGATAGCCTAATACAGAAACCGCAGCACCTGTACCACGCTCATCTGCTTTTAAAATATCTGTTTTATAGGCATCAAAAACAATATCTTGTGAAGCAGAACAAAAGGCAACGATGACAGCTAAAGAGGCAAGCCACCATAAATGATCATTAGGATTTAGAAATCCCATTCCTGCAATACCAATCACTAACCCTATTTGAGTGAGCAACATCCATCCTCGGCGACGGCCAAGAAAAGAAGGGGTATAGCGATCCATAAAAGGCGACCAAAGGAATTTAAAAACATAGGCTTGTCCCACTAATGAGAAAAAACCAATGGTTTTTAAATCGATATCTTCTACCGTCATCCATGCTTGTAATGTACCTGCGGTTAACGCCAGAGGTAATCCAGAAGTAAAGCCAAGTAATAGAAGAATAAATGATTTATACCAAGTGGTTTGTTTGAAGGCGGGCTGAACCATGCAAAAATTCCTTTAAACGACCTGTTTGAAGTAACAGGTCGTTTATTCTAATAAAATTAACGGGCGTTAGATTTGATAAATTGACTGACTGAAGCGTCTTTTGCCATATCGTTAACGAGTTCACTTAAGACATTGTTAATCGCAGCGGCAATTTTCTCATTAGTTGCACCAAATGGACCTTGAACATTGTAGCTAGTACGGAATGTTTTGGTATTAGAACTGCCATTCGGCAAAGTGACGATAATTGAAATATCCGCTTTTGCACTGATATTATGACGAACGCTTCCTTCACCAACATCTGCATTGAGTTTATTGATAGCAATAATCACATCAGCAGAAGCCGGAGAACCTATCATAAAACCACGGGCTGTCATTTGTTTTTGTAAAACTTCTTGCATTAAAAATGCAATATCACGAGTTGGAACAAGGACATCTAATTTACCGTTGCGGTTGATTTCCGCTAAGTTTTTTGATGCACGTTTGTCTTGGCTTGAAATGTTCAGTGAAATAGGGCGCATTGTTGGATCTGCCGCAGGAACTGACATCACAGGCTCAATAGATAATTTGTTACTAGGAGTTGCACAACCTGAAAGCAGAGTTAATGCAAAAACAGCACAGAGTAAATTTTTAATCATGAGGTAATCTCGGTTAAATATGTCTGTTGTGTTAACAAGTAGAATAGGCTTCAAACTTTAGCCTATCATACCACTGCTGATAGGTTGCTAATATCCCCTTAACGAACGAAATTATCTGATTTTATCAATTGATTTTATTTCAAATTACCCTCATTTTTACTCATGTATTTGACAATATTCGGTCAATGGTTTTACTCAAGATGAAAAATAAGCGATTATCATCAGCAAAATTAAAAAGAATAAGCTCATCATTTCGTATTGATAAAGACTAAATCAATATAGTCTGGTTGACTTATTTTTTATTCGCCATGGTATAAAGGCTAGAGTATTAGGGGCAGAGATGATCCGTGATGATATTGAGAATAAGCTGATTTCACGCTTTTCACCGCATTTTTTACAAGTAATAAACGAAAGCTATCGCCATAATGTGCCCGAAGGCTCTGAAAGCCACTTTAAAGTCATTATCGTTAGTGATGATTTTAATGAAAAACGTAGTGTTTCGCGCCATCGTGATGTGTACCAAACATTAGCTCATGAAATGGAAAATGGTGTTCATGCATTAGCATTGCACACCTTTACTTTGAATGAATGGAATGAACAACAGGATAAAGCATTACGCTCTCCTGGGTGTCGTGGCGGAAGCCAAGAAGATTAACAACCTTATCGTTAATCATGAGTAAATAGATCCTAAGATGCGTATTTTTTGTTCTTTATAGAGGAAAAAAGGGGCGAGTTGCTCGATTTTATGAAAAAATTGAGGAATAAAACGGCTCTTTCTCGACTCAACCCCTCTAGATCGTTATAATGTCGCGTCTAATTTTCAGTAAGGTTTCGGGATGCTTCTGATATCAGGGATCCTCGTTTTTTTAAATGTGGCGGCCCCGGTTCTGAAAGGAAAATAAACCTAAACATGTCAATACCATGTTAGTTTCCTTTAAAGTAGACCGAGCACTAAAACTTATTTTGAGGTAACAAGATGCAAGTTTCTGTTGAAACGACTCAAGGCCTAGGGCGTCGTGTCACAATCACCGTACCAGCCGCTGATATCCAAACTGCTGTAGACAGTGAACTGAAAAAAGCTGCTAAAACTGTTCGCATTGATGGTTTCCGTAAAGGTCACGTTCCAATGTCAATGGTTAAACAGCGTTATGGTATGTCAGTACTGAATGATGTTCTGGGTGACCTGATGCAGCGTAATTTCATTAACGCTATCATCGAAAACAAAGTAAACCCAGTTGGCGCACCTGACTACAAACCAGAGCAATACAAAGAAGGTGAAGACTTTGTTTACTCTGTAGAATTCGAAGTTTTCCCAGAAATCGAACTGAAAGATCTGGAAAGCATTGAAGTTGTAAAACCCGTTGTTACTGTTAAAGACGAAGACGTTGATAACATGTTAGAAACACTGCGTAAGCAACAAGCAGAGTGGAAAGATAAAGACGGCGAAGTTGCAGCAGAAGATCGCGTAACTGTTGATTTCAACGGTTCTATTGACGGTGAAGAATTTGAAGGCGGAAAAGCTGAAGATTTCGTACTGGCAATGGGTCAAGGTCGTATGATCCCAGGTTTCGAAGAAGGCGTTATCGGCCATAAAGCTGGCGAAGAATTCACAATTGATGTGACTTTCCCAGAAGATTACCACGCTGAGAACCTGAAAGGTAAAAAAGCACAATTCGCTATCAACCTGAAAAAAGTTGAAGAGCGTGAACTGCCAGAATTAACTGAAGAGTTTATCAAGCGTTTTGGTATTGCTGATGGTTCTGTTGATGGTTTACGTGCTGAAGTACGTAAAAACATGGAACGTGAACTGAAAAATGCAATCCGTACTCGTGTTAAATCACAAGTTATTGATGGCTTAGTTAAAGCAAACGAAGTTGACGTACCAGCAGCTGCTGTTGACAGCGAAATCGAAGTGCTACAACGTCAAGCCGCTCAACGTTTTGGTGGCGACGAGAAACAAGCTCTGCAATTACCACGTGAACTGTTCGAAGAACAAGCTAAACGTCGTGTAATCGTTGGATTACTGTTAGGTGAAGTGATCAATAGTAATGAACTGAAAGCAGAAGACGACCGTGTTAATGCACTGATCGACGAAATGGCTTCAGCTTACGAAGATCCATCAGAAGTTGTTGAGTTCTACAACAAGAACGAACAACTGATGAACAACATCCGTAATCTTGCGTTAGAAGAGCAAGCGGTAGAAAAAATCTTAGCAAATGCTAAAGTAACTGAAAAAGAAACTAACTTCACTGAACTGATGAACGAAGTTCAAATGGGTTAATTCTTAACCGCGAATATCGGTTTTAAGCAAAAACCCGTGGTTTTTACCACGGGTTTTTTTCAGTTTGTATATATTTATCAAATTTTGCCTTGAAATTTGAGCGATTATCTCCAGATAATTCTATATTCTCTTTATCACTCCTCGCGAGGCGCCTTGAATGTCTTGTGAGAGATTAGATCATTAGAAATGGTCATGATCAATTATCTCAAGTAAAATTGTTGTCATTGGCACCAATAAGAATGCAATAGGAGACAGACATGTCATTTAACGACACACAGGAACAATTCGCACCTAATATGGCTCTGGTGCCGATGGTTATAGAGCAAACTTCGCGAGGAGAGCGTTCTTACGACATTTACTCACGTTTATTAAAAGAACGTATTATTTTCCTGACTGGCCAAGTTGAAGATCACATGGCTAATCTTATCGTTGCTCAAATGCTATTTTTAGAAGCAGAAAACCCAGAGAAAGACATCAACCTGTATATCAACTCACCAGGTGGCGTAATTACTGCGGGTATGTCCATCTATGACACCATGCAGTATATCAAAGCAGATGTTAGTACAATTTGTATGGGGCAAGCGTGTTCAATGGGCGCTTTCTTACTATCTGCTGGTGCGAAAGGTAAACGTATTTGCTTACCTAACTCTCGTGTGATGATCCACCAACCGCTAGGTGGTTACCAAGGTCAAGCAACAGATATTCAAATTCATGCTCAAGAGATTTTGAAAGTAAAATCCCGTATGAATGAGCTAATGGCTCAACATACAGGTAAATCTATTGAAGAAATAGAAAGAGACACTGAGCGTGATCGTTTCTTATCCGCTAATGAAGCGTTAGAATACGGATTAGTGGATAAAGTCTATACTCAACGTAGCTAATCATTACACGTTGTAATAGCAACTGAATTAATACGTTTCCTTTGTTGGTCAATAACGCAAAGGAAACAGCTATCAATATTTATGTAAAAAGACTTTCTTCTTCTTATAAATGATAAGAGGAATAACTAAGTGAGGTTGACTGATGACAGATAAGCGCAAAGATAGCTCAGGGAAGCTTCTGTATTGCTCTTTCTGCGGTAAAAGCCAGCATGAAGTAAAAAAATTGATCGCTGGTCCGTCGGTTTATATCTGTGATGAATGTGTCGATCTTTGTGTTGATATCATTCGTGAGGAAATAAAAGAACTAGCACCTCATCATGAACGCAGTGAATTGCCAACGCCACATGAAATCCGTAAGCACCTTGATGACTATGTTATCGGTCAGGAATTGGCTAAAAAAGTTTTGGCTGTTGCCGTTTATAACCACTATAAACGTCTGCGTAATGGCGATAAAGCCAATGGTGTTGAGCTAGGAAAAAGTAATATTTTGCTGATTGGCCCTACTGGTAGCGGTAAAACGTTATTAGCAGAGACATTAGCTCGCTACCTTGATGTTCCTTTTACTATGGCAGATGCCACAACGCTGACAGAAGCGGGTTATGTGGGTGAAGATGTTGAAAACATCATTCAAAAACTGCTACAAAAATGCGATTACGATGTGCAAAAAGCACAACGTGGTATTGTTTATATTGATGAAATTGACAAGATCACTCGTAAATCTGAAAACCCATCAATCACTCGTGATGTGTCTGGTGAAGGTGTACAGCAAGCATTATTGAAATTAGTTGAAGGCACTGTGGCTTCAGTTCCTCCTCAAGGTGGACGTAAGCACCCACAACAAGAGTTTTTACAAGTAGATACTTCTAAGATCCTCTTTATCTGTGGTGGTGCATTTGCAGGGCTCGATAAAGTTGTTGCACAGCGTTTAAATACACATTCAGGTATTGGTTTTGGCGCAGAAGTTAAAAGCCAAAAAGAGAAAGCTAGCGAAGGTGAATTATTAGCCCAAGTTGAGCCAGAAGATCTGATTAAATTTGGTCTTATCCCTGAATTTATTGGTCGTTTACCTGTTGTTGCAACGCTAGGCGAATTAAACGAAGAAGCATTAATCCAAATCTTACAAGAACCTAAGAATGCACTGACTAAGCAATATCAGGCGTTATTTAAATTAGAAGGTGTGGATTTAGAATTCCGTAAGGAAGCGCTGACTGCAATTGCGAAAAAAGCTATGGTACGTAAAACAGGTGCGCGTGGTTTACGTTCGATTGTTGAAGCAGCATTACTTGATACGATGTATGACCTTCCTTCATTTGAAAATGCAGAAAAAGTGGTCATTGATGAAGGCGTTATTAATGGAAAATCTGAGCCACTGGTTATTTATAGCCAACCAGAAAATCAGGCTTCAGGTGAATAATGCATCGTAATTTGGCAATGTCTCTTGTCTGACATTATCTAGTTTTTTCTCAAAATAAGAGAGAAATTTAAGATAAAGCGCGCCAACGCAATAAAAATGAGGGAATTTTCCCTCATTTTGTTTTTTTAATGGGTAATGCTATTGAATGTCAGAAAAGTGCCCTTATATATTTTGACAATCCGTGGAATTAATTTTATTTGGTGACATGCGAATAAAATTACCTGTAAAAGCGTTAAGCTAAAAACGAAGAGAGAGCTCTATGAATCCTGAGCGTCCAGAACGTATTGAAATACCTGTATTGCCATTACGTGATGTCGTTGTATATCCGCATATGGTGATCCCGTTGTTCGTTGGTCGTGAAAAATCCATTCATTGCTTAGAAGCTGCGATGAACGACAACAAACAAATTATGCTGGTTGCGCAGAAAGATGCATCTACTGACGAACCAGGTGTTAATGATCTTTTTTCTGTTGGTACAGTTGCCTCTGTTTTACAGATGCTAAAACTGCCTGATGGAACAGTGAAAGTACTTGTCGAAGGTATTCGTCGTGCCAAAATTACGACGTTATCTGATAATGGTGAATACTTTCAGGCAAAAGCAGAATACCTTGAAACGCCAGCAGTTGATGAGCGCGAACAGGAAGTCTTAAATCGTACAACGATTAATCAGTTTGAAGGTTATATCAAACTGAATAAAAAAATTCCGCCAGAGGTATTAACCTCATTACATGCTATCGAAGAATCAGCGAAATTAGCAGACACCATTGCTTCTCATATGCCGCTGAAATTAAAAGATAAGCAAGCTGTACTTGAAATGTCTGATGTTACAGAACGCCTTGAATATTTAATGGCGATGATGGAATCAGAAATCGATCTGCTACAAGTTGAAAAACGCATTCGTAACCGCGTTAAAAAGCAGATGGAAAAGAGTCAGCGTGAGTATTATCTCAACGAGCAAATGAAAGCGATTCAAAAAGAATTAGGTGAGATGGATGATGCACCTGATGAAATGGAATCGCTGAAACGTAAAATCGACGCTGCAAAAATGCCAAAAGAGGCAAAAGAGAAGACAGAAGCGGAACTTCAGAAATTAAAAATGATGTCGCCAATGTCAGCAGAAGCCACGGTTGTACGTAGTTATATTGATTGGATGGTTCAAGTTCCTTGGAATAGCCGTAGCAAAGTTAAAAAAGACTTAGTGAAAGCACAAGAAGTTCTTGATACTGACCATTATGGCTTAGAGCGCGTTAAAGAGCGTATCCTTGAATATCTCGCGGTACAATCTCGCGTTAGCAAAATTAAAGGACCAATCCTGTGCTTGGTAGGGCCTCCAGGTGTAGGTAAAACCTCACTGGGTCAATCTATTGCTAAAGCAACAGGCCGTAAATATGTTCGTATGGCGTTAGGTGGTGTACGTGATGAAGCTGAAATCCGTGGTCACCGTCGTACTTACATTGGTTCTATGCCGGGTAAATTAATTCAGAAAATGGCGAAAATTGGCGTCAAAAACCCACTTTTCCTGTTAGATGAAATTGATAAGATGTCATCAGATATGCGAGGTGATCCGGCTTCTGCACTGTTAGAGGTGTTAGATCCAGAACAAAACATCGCATTTAACGACCATTATCTGGAAGTTGATTACGATCTGTCTGATGTTATGTTCGTGGCGACATCTAACTCCATGAATATACCAGCACCATTGTTAGATCGTATGGAAGTTATTCGTTTATCTGGTTATACCGAAGACGAAAAACTGAATATTGCTAAGCAACATTTGTTACCAAAACAGATTGAACGTAATGCGCTAAAACCAAGTGAGCTGACAATCCATGACAGCGCAATTATGGGCATTATTCGTTATTACACGCGTGAAGCAGGTGTACGTAGTTTAGAACGTGAAATTTCTAAATTATGCCGTAAAGCAGTAAAACAACTGTTAATGGATAGCACAATCAAACATATTGAGATTAACGAAGATAATCTCAAAGACTACTTAGGTGTTCGTAAAGTTGACTATGGTCGAGCTGATACTGAAAACCGAGTAGGTATGGTAACAGGACTTGCATGGACAGAAGTTGGTGGTGATCTACTAACTATTGAAACAGCAAGTGTACCGGGTAAAGGCAAGCTAACATTCACTGGCTCTTTAGGTGAAGTGATGCAAGAGTCTATTCAAGCGGCAATGACAGTAGTTCGTGCTCGTGCTGATAAACTTGGTATTAATGGCGATTTCTATGAAAAACGTGATATGCACGTACACGTTCCTGAAGGTGCAACACCAAAAGATGGTCCAAGTGCAGGTATCGCAATGTGTACTGCATTGGTATCAAGCCTAACAGGTAACCCTGTACGTTCGGATGTTGCAATGACGGGTGAAATTACGTTACGCGGACAAGTATTGCCAATTGGCGGACTGAAAGAAAAGTTACTTGCTGCACATCGTGGTGGAATTAAGACAGTTCTTATCCCAGATGAAAATAAACGTGATTTAGAAGAAATTCCTGAAAATATTGTTGCTGATCTGGATATTCACCCAGTGAAAACAATTGAGGAAGTTTTATCGCTAGCCCTGCAAAACTCGCCGTTTGGCATGGAAGTTGTGACTGATAAATCACACTAAAGAGTGATGTTAGTCATAAATTATAGCTAAAAAAAAGGCTGGATAAGTAATAAAAGCTTGCCAGCCTTTTTTTGTGTCGCTAATTTAATTGGGATTTTAATTAAAAATGCTGTTTTATCGGTCTTGCTATATCTAAAAAGGCTTGATATAACGACGTTTGCAAAATTTGCCATTAATGGTGAAAAATAACGCATAAAATTATGGGGATGAAAGCGTGAATAAAACTCAACTGATCGACAAAATTGCTGCAAATGCAGATATCTCAAAAGCGGCAGCAGGTCGTGTTGTAGATGCTCTGGTTGCTTCTATTACTGAATCTTTACAAAAAGGTGATGATGTAGCATTAGTAGGTTTCGGTACTTTCACTGTACGTGATCGTGCAGCTCGTACAGGCCGTAACCCACAAACAGGTAAAGAAATCCAAATTGAAGCTGCAAAAGTTCCTGCATTCCGTGCAGGTAAAGGCTTAAAAGACGCAGTTAATCAATAATAGTTGAACTTATTTTCTGCCAATTTGTTATTAGCTTAACGTTATGGATAAACAGAAAACGACTCAATTAAAAAATGAAGCGCATCTTTTTGAGATGCGCTTTTCTTTTTTTAGGTTATAAATCACGATTAAACCTTGTATTCTCTGGCGATAAGACGTGAAACTGAAGTAGTCATTTGATAGAATGACGCGTTGTTCTATAACTGAAATAGACAACAATGAATGATTCAGTGATGAGTTAAATGGTTATCGTAATCAATGAATCAAATAATGCTGTTTAGTTTTTTCTTAGTTATAGAAAGTGCGTGTTAAGACTGCGCATTAATACGGGACTGGCTGTTTTTAATGATTGTCGCGTGTCGCGACATTTTGATATCAAGCCAGCATGGGCATATTATCTTTTCGCTGTGCTCAAAATAGTCGTGTAACACCCATAAAAATAATTTTTATTTCACCAAACGGAGCCTCGTCTCGTTATGATGGACAACATTCGTTCCACTGCTAATAATCCATTTATAAAGATATTATTAGCTGTGATCATCCTCTCCTTCGTCCTAACCGGTGTGGGCGGATATCTCTTTAGTTCAGGCGTTAATGATGCTGCTGAAGTTAACGGATATAAAATTAGCCGTTCTCAATTAGAGCAAACTTATCAGCAACGTCGTGCTCAATTACAACAAGATATGGGTGAAAATTTTGCTGCTCTTGCTTCATCGGAAGAAGGTCAGAAACTTATTCGCCAACAAGCGCTTGATATGCTGATCAACCAAGCATTACTTGATCAATTTGCACAAAATCTGGGTATTTCAGCTGGTGATCAGCAAATTAGAGATGCTATTTTTGCGCTTCCTTACTTTCAAACTGATGGCAAATTTGACAATAAAAAATATGTTGATTTATTGAAAGGTAATAATATTGATGCTGATGCCTTTGCAGAAGGTATTCGTCAAAACCTTATCAATCAGCAATTAAAATTTTCTATTCAAGGTACAGATTTTGCCTTAGATAGCGAAGTTAAAGAATTTGCAGGCTTAATGCTACAAAGTCGTAATGTACGTTTAGCATCATTAGACATTCAGCCATTCCTTGAAAAAGAAACGGCATCTGATGAAGAAGTGAAAGCGTTCTATGAGCAAAATAACCAAATGTTCATCGCGCCAGAGCAATTTAAAATTAGCTATATCCAATTAAATGCTCAAAAAGATTTTAATAACATCAACATTACTGATGAAGAAGCGAAGGCTTACTATGATAGTAATATTGATGAATTCACAGCTGCAGGACAAAAACAATACAGCATCTTAGTATTAGCAGACGAAGCGGCAGCTAAAGCGGCAGAAGAAGAGCTGAAAAAAGGCGCTGATTTTGTTTCGTTGGTGAAAGAAAAATCTATTGATAGTTTCTCTAAAAAACAAAATGGTTCTTTAGGTTGGATAACTATCGGACAAGAATTACCCGAGCTGGCTAATGCAAGTTTGACAGAAAAAGGCCAAATTTCTGAGCCTGTTAAAATCAGCAATGGTTACGCAATTTTCCGCCTTGATGATGTTAAACAATCTGTTGTAAAACCATTTGATGAAGTGAAAACAGATTTACTAGCAAAAATGCGTGAAAATAAAGCAATTGATGATTTCTTCGCATTACAACAAAAAGTGAGCCAAGCTGCGTCTAACGACAACGACACATTAGCGCCTGCCGCTAAAGCGGGCAATGTAGCTGTTGTTAATACTGATTGGTTTGATGAAAACACAGTTCCTGCACCATTAAATAATGAAAAACTCACCCAGTTAATTTTTGGTGGTTCATTAGTGGATGAAAATGGCCCAACAGGCATGAATTCAGATATGGTGACGTTAGGTAATGACAGTGCATTTATCGTGCGTGTAGAAGGTTATAAGCCTTCAGCAAGCCAACCATTAGATAAAGTACGTGATCAAGTTGTTATGCTGGTTAAACAGCAAAAAGCATCACAAGCAATGAATGCACAGGCTCAAAAACTTTTAGCTGCATTGAAAGAAGGTAAAGGCGAAGAAGCACTGAAAGCTGCTAATATTTCGTTTGGTAGTGAAGAAAGCATTGTTCACTCATCTGCAACAGATGTAGTACAAACCGCTATTTTCTCTATGCCAAAACCTGCTGAAGGTAAAAAAGAGTATGGTATGACTAATGTACCTGGTACCAAAGTCGTCCTCATTCAATTGGACAGCGTAACAGATGGCAAACCAACATCTGAACAACTAGAGTTTATGACTAATCTCTATCGTGCGCAGATGGGCGAAGAAGCGTTACAACTCATGTTACGTGATCTAAAAGATAACGCTAAAATTGAAATTTTTGATAAAGATTATCAATAATCAATTTTGAGTTATTACATTGAAAACCCAGCATAAAGCTGGGTTTTTTTATGGCAGCTATCCTTGATAATTTAAATAATAACTCCGCCTCTCGAAAAACTCATGTTTGAGAGCAAGCCCGAGAATTTTTTGTAATGCTTTTTTTTGTTCATTTTTATTTTTCGTGCCTTCTCATGGTTTTATTTTTATGTAATTGCTGGTTTATCAATATATTGGCATTCTTCTTCTGCATTCAGAAATCTCTGTATGCCATCGAATTTGAACTTATTGAATAAAAGGAAATTATGATTATGAAAATGGATAAAAAAATGTTGTCAGGTTTTATGGCCTCTATTTGCCTTGCTTTGGGATTAGGCCTTTCTCCTCTCTCTTATGCAGAAGAAGCCCCAGCTTCAACACCAACGGTTTCTATCGAAACTCACACCTCAGTTGATCGTGATGCTAAAGAAAATAAAGCTAACACAGAAGGTAAAGTTAATTTAAATACGGCAACAGTAGATGAGCTAATGGGATTAAAAGGAATAGGAAAAGCGAAAGCACAAGCCATTATTGATTATCGTGAGCAGTTAGGGCGTTTTACCACTATCGATGAACTTGAAAAAGTTTTTGGAATTGGTATGAAGTTAGTTGATCAAAATCGTGATTTTATCGTTATTAATTAAGGTATTCATTCTTATACGATGTTGAGTATAAGTGACAGCAGAAACGTGAATATTGATTGAAATTCCCCGTGTTTCTCTTTGATTTTTTTGATAAGAGAAACACGTTTTCTGTTCTGAAAGAAAACAAAATAAACCTATATCAGAAGTTACTAAATTTATTTTCTTGGCTATATTTATGGTATCGCAAAAAACTTTATAAAAAAATTTATTAGAATAATCAAGAGGTAATAAATTGATATGAGTACATTAATTAAAGTTTATGGCTTCCATTTAGATGTTTTTGAACATGTGAATAATGCACGTTATCTTGAGTTTTTAGAGCAAGCCCGATGGGATTGGATTGAGCAACATTTAGATTTTGATTGGTTTAAGCGCAATGGCTTGGCGTTAGTGGTTGCTAATATCAATATTAATTATCGCTTACCTGCAAGCTTAGGTGATGAGCTACTGATTGATTGTGATGTTGCTGAAGTGGGGATTAAGAGTGGCGTACTTTCTCAGAAGATCGTGAGAAAAAAAGATGGCGCACTTATTTCTGATGCATTAATCACGTTTGTTCTTGTAGACATTAACACCAAAAAAGCCCTGACATTAACAGATCAGTTAAGAGAGAAGCTTGAGTATGTACGTCAATCATCCTAATACACAAAGAGAGTATTAGAGATCTCTCAGTCAATGCTATTGGCCTAATCAAATATGATTTAATGCAGTGGTAATGTTTTATGAATTATCACTGCATAAGCAAATAGAACGGTGGGGAGTCATGATAATAAGCAAAGTAATTATGATGATTATTTAAGGCCCACTTTCTGTTTCATTGCCTGCATAATTGGTGTTTTATCGGCTAAGTAAGTGCTTAATCCGCGTTGTCTTAAATGGCAGGCTGCACATTCACCACAGCCATCACCTTGAATACCGTTATAGCAAGTTAAAGTTTCATGACGAACGAAATCTAACTTCTTATAGTAATCAGCAAGGGCCCAAGTTTCAGCTTTATCTAACCACATTAATGGTGTGATAAATTTAATATCACGTGCAATACCTAAGCTGACTGCATGATTCAGTGCTTTTACAAATTCATCACGACAATCAGGGTAACCAGAGAAATCTGTCTCACAAACACCGGTGATGACACTCTCTGCACCAATTTGATAAGCGTAAATTGCCGCTAAAGTAAGGAAAAGGATATTTCTACCCGGTACGAAGGTACTTGGAATATCACTTTCTTCACTTTCTTTGAAATCAGGAACAGGAATATTGTCGCGAGTTAGGCTACTGATAGCGAGTTCATTGAGTAAACTTACATCTAAAACTTTATGCGCGGTTGCTCCCAGTAATTGACTAACTTTTTGTGCTACCTCAATTTCTTCTTTATGGCGTTGCCCATAATTAAACGTAATACAATGTACTTCATCGTACTTTTCCAATGCTTGAATAAGGCAGGTTGTCGAATCTTGTCCACCACTAAAGACAACGACCGTTTTTTTCATCAGAATACTCCTGAATATTGAATTTCTATAAGGATTAGTACGCATAAAAGTACATATATTATGGCAATTTATTACCGATTTATCATTAGATGATTACTCTTATAGTAAGGGGCAGGTTATCATTATTTTTTGTAGGGGCATATTTTGAAGGAGTATCTATGTTAGATAAGATTGACCGTAAACTATTAGCGCTGTTACAGGAAGATTCAAGCCTCTCACTGAATACTTTGGCTGAGGCTGTTAACCTAACCTCAACACCTTGCTGGAAACGATTGAAAAGACTAGAGGATGAAGGGTATATTCGTAAGCGTGTTGCGCTACTTGATAGTGAAAAAATCGGGCTAGGTCTAACAGTTATTGTTATGATTAGAACACAGCAACATAATAGCGAATGGTACGAACAGTTTGTTTCATTTGTTAAGCAAATGCCAGAAGTACTGACATTCTATCGAATGGCGGGTGAGTGTGATTATCTAATGCATGTTGAAGTAGTAGACATGAAAAGTTACGACCTATTTTATAAGCGTATGGTTAATGGCGTACCGGGTCTTATTGATGTGACTTCTAACTTCGCAATGGAAAAAATTAAATACACAACGGCAATGCCGATACCTGAATAAGGTTCATCTTTACCAACTGGCACTTTTATTTTTTGTATAACCTTAGGATTTAAGGCGTGGCTCTATTTTCACAGCTCAGTTGGTATTTTCTCAGTGAATGGCGTCGTTATGTAGGTGCCATTTTCTTATTGATGGTTATCGCAGTATTACAGGTGATCCCCCCGAAGATTGTTGGGATCATTGTGGATGGTGTCGATAACCATAGTCTGACATTTAGCCAAGTGATGAATTGGATTGGTGTGATGGTATTAATTGCCCTCGCAGTTTATCTTTTACGTTATTTTTGGCGTCTTTGGTTATTCGGTGCATCTTATCAACTCGCAGTAAAACTACGGATGCAAATTTACCAACAACTTAACCAGCAATCCTCTTCATTTTATCACCGCTATCGCACTGGTGATTTAATTGCACGTACCACCAATGATGTTGATAAAGTCGTTTTTGCAGCGGGCGAAGGTGTACTGACCTTAGTGGATTCTATGGTTATGGGGCTTGCTGTGCTTGTCATGATGAGTATTCAGTTAAGTTGGGAACTAACACTAATTTCATTATTACCTATGCCAATCATGGCAATTTTGATTAAGCGATATGGCGATAAACTACACAGTCGCTTTAAAACCGCACAGGCACTTTTCTCTTCACTCAATAATCAAGCACAAGAAAGCCTGAGTAGTATTCGCATGATCAAATCATTCGGGCTAGAGCAACAGCATGCCTCTCGTTTTGATGATGTTGCAAAAGAAACTGGACGCCAAAATATGCGTGTTGCACGAATTGATGCGCTATTTGATCCTACTATTTTCATCGCTATTGGTTTTGCTAATTTACTCGCTGTGGCCGGAGGTAGCTATTTTGTTATTAATGGCAAAATGACATTGGGTGAACTAACCAGCTTTGTGATGTATTTGGGACAAATGATCTGGCCAATGCTGGCATTAGCATGGATGTTCAATATTGTTGAGCGTGGTAGTGCTGCTTATAGCCGAATTAATAGCTTATTGGATGAAAAACTCGATATGGTTGATGGTGAATTATCACCAAAGCAAGGTCGGGGTGTGTTATCTGTTGATATCAAACGTTTCCAATATCCCGAACAAACAACAGAAACACTGAAAAATGTTCATTTCACATTATCACCTGGTGAAATGTTGGGTGTTTGTGGAATGACTGGGAGTGGAAAAAGTACATTACTTACCGTTATTCAACGACTTTATGATGTAACTGAAGGTGAGATTTGTTTTCAATCTATACCTATTTATCAATTGAAACTTGATGAATGGCGAGCACGATTGGCCGTTGTTAATCAAACACCTTTCCTATTTTCAGATACCATCGCGGGAAATATTGCCTTAGGGCGTCCTGATGCGACAAAAGAAGAAATAGAGTCTGTTGCGAAACTGGCAAATATTCATGAGGATATTTTACGCTTACCGGAAGGGTATCAAACACAAGTCGGTGAAAAGGGCGTAATGCTATCTGGCGGACAAAAACAGCGTATTTCTATCGCTCGAGCACTATTATTGGATGCTGAAATCTTATTATTAGATGACGCTCTATCCGCTGTTGATGGACAAACTGAATATCAAATTTTACAAAACTTGTCGCAATGGCGAAAAGACAGAACGTTAATTATTAGTGCTCATCGCTTATCTGCATTAGTTGATGCTACGAATATTTTAGTTTTAAAACAGGGTGAGATTATAGAGCAAGGTACACATCAGCAATTAATTTCAATACCGGGTTGGTATCAAGATATGTACCATTATCAGCAATTAGAGGCCGCGCTGGATGACGATGAATAAAAATAAATCCGTTAAAGCGCTATTACCTGCATTAAAGCGTCTTTTGACTTATGGTAAAAACTATCGCAAGCCTATGACATGGGGTGTCATTATGCTGTGGGTAGCTGCCATTGCAGAAGTGGGGGGCCCATTAATTGTTGGTTATTTTATTGATGCAAAAGTTGCCACAAATAATGTGGAATTAATGTCATCATTAGGCCTGGCGTTAGCTTTCATCCTTTTACAGGTGATCGCTGCCACACTTCACTATTATCAAGCTATTGTGTTTAATCATGCGGCTGTTGGGGTTGTACAACAATTACGCACTGATGTAATGAGTGCAGCACTAAAACAGCCATTAAGTGCTTTTGATAATCAGCCTGTAGGGCAATTAATTTCTCGTGTAACAAATGACACTGAGACGATTAAAGATTTGTTTGTGAACGTGTTACCAACATTATTCCGAGCGATTGCTTTAGTGGTTGTAATGCTGATCGCCATGTTCTTATTAGAATGGCAAATGGCATTAATCGCGATGACAATCTTCCCAGTAGTTATTGGTGTAATGATGCTTTATCAGCGACTTAGTACGCCGATAGTTCGTAATGTGCGTCATTTTCTCGCCAATATAAATGATGGTTTCCATGAAGTCATCAATGGCATGTCAGTTATTCAGCAATTTAGGCAACAAGCTCGATTTGGTGAAAGAATGTCAGATGACAGCTGGCAACATTACCAAGCACGTATGAAAGCGTTAAAACTTGATGGCCTGTTATTACGTCCTTTACTAAGTATGCTCTCTGCGTTGGTTCTGTGTGGTTTATTAATGTTGTTTGGGTATCAAGGCAGTGCTGTTATTGGTGTTGGGGTTATTTATGCATTTATTAGTTATTTAGGTCGATTAAATGAACCCTTGATCACCCTGACATCTCAGCAGTCGATTTTACAACAGGCAGTTGTCTCTGGTGAACGTGTTTTTGAACTAATGGATGCTCCTTTGCAGCGCTACGGTTCATCATCACACACTATCACCCAAGGTAATATTGATGTTAACTCTCTTTGGTTTGCGTATCGTGATGAGCAATGGGTATTAAAAGATATCAATTTAACTATTCCTGCTCGTCATTTTGTCGCATTTGTTGGGCACACAGGAAGTGGCAAGAGTACTTTAGCTAGTTTATTAATGGGAAATTACCCTTGGCAAAAAGGGAGTATCTTTTTAGATAATCAACCGTTAGAAGCATACTCTCACGCCGCATTACGCAGTGGTATTGCGATGGTGCAGCAAGATCCTGTTTTATTGTCTGGCTCACTGCATGACAATATTACATTAGGGCGTGAATGTGATGAGTCACATTTATGGCATGTTCTAGAGACAGTACAACTTGATCAGTGGGTTAAAGCATTACCTGAAGGGCTACAAACAGAACTTGGTGAGCAAGGTAGTCGCTTATCTGCTGGGCAAAAGCAGTTACTTGCATTGGCTCGTGTACTATTAATACCTCCTCGTATTCTTATTCTGGATGAGGCAACAGCAAATATTGACTCAGGAACAGAACAAGCCATACAGAAAGCATTAAAAGTGGTTAGGGAAAAAACGACACTGATTATTATTGCTCACCGACTCTCCACTATTATTGAAGCCAATGAAATTGTGGTGCTTCATCGTGGTGCAATTGTCGAGCAGGGCGATCATGCTAAGTTACTCTCACAAAAAGGCAGATACTATAATATGTATCAATTACAGCAAGTCAGAGAGTCTTTACAAGAACAAGATCCTATTGAAGTAGAATAATAACCTTAAATAAAAAATATAATTTTAAAGGGCACATCATTTTTATGTATGTGCCCTTTTTTATTTCCCGATTATCTTGCTTTGAGCAAAATAGCCGTCATATTTTTGCACCAATTCGGTGAACCTTTTCACTTTAATAGTTTTAAATATTTATTTTCTTATAAATATCAATCAATTAAATAGTGGCATATCTTTTGCTTTGCTATATAGACTTTGCTCTTTCAAATATCGACGAGGTTTATATGAAATATATCATCGCCATTATTAAGCCATTTAAATTAGAAGAAGTACGAGAGTCACTCTCTGAGTTAGGCATAAAAGGAATGACAATCAGTGAAGTAAAGGGATATGGGCGACAGAAAGGACATGCAGAGTTATATAGAGGAGCTGAATACGAAGTTAATTTTCTTCCCAAAGTAAAAATAGAACTCGCTATTTGTGATGAACAACTTGAGCCTGTTATGCAAGTGATTATGCAAGCGACAGATACAGGAAAAGTAGGAGATGGAAAAATTTTTGTTTTGGAATTATTGCAGGCAGTCCGTATTCGTACCGGTGAATCTGGTGATGAAGCACTTTAAAGGAGATATTCGATGAAACGCTTACTTTCTTTGCTATTAATGTTAGTGCTTACACACTTTTCTTCATCTGTATTTGCGACTGAAACAGTGACTGTTGATAAAGCCGATAATGGTTTTATGTTGATATGTACTGCTTTGGTTTTCTTTATGACTATACCTGGTATCGCCTTGTTTTATGGAGGATTATTAAGAAGTAAAAATGTACTTTCTTTGATCACACAAGTGATGATGACCTTTAGTGTTGTGGTCATTCTTTGGATAACTTTTGGCTACAGTTTGGCTTTTACTGTGGGCAATAAAGTCTGGGGTGGGTGGTCACTTACTTTTTTGAATAACGTATCACTGGATTCACTCTCTGGTTCAATTAATCAGTATGTGCATGTTGCTTTTCAAGGATCGTTTGCGGTTATCACTGTTGCATTAATTGTTGGGGCATTAGGAGAGCGTATTCGTTTTTCTGCATTGCTTATTTTTACGATTATTTGGTTCACTTTTTCTTATATCCCTATTGCTCATATGGTATGGGGAGAAGGTGGCTGGTTAATCGATGATGGTGCATTAGATTTTGCTGGGGGAACCGTCGTACATATTAATGCTGCTATTGCGGCTCTTGTTGGTGCTTACTTACTTGGTAAACGACGTGATAGTCAGCATACAGCGCTTAAACCTCATAATTTGCCTATGGTTTTTACTGGTACGGCTGTACTTTATATCGGTTGGTTCGGTTTTAATGCAGGCTCTGCTGGCAGTGCAAATGCGATTGCGGCTTTAGCGTTTTTAAATACGGTAGTTGCAACTGCGGGAGCCGTACTTTCTTGGACTGCATCAGAATGGATAACCAGAGGTAAGCCCTCTATGTTAGGTGGTTGTTCAGGTTGTATTGCAGGGTTAGTGGCGATTACGCCTGCTGCTGGCACAGTTGGCGTGATGGGCGCTTTATTTATTGGTGTAATGGGAGGGATTATTGGGCTTTGGGGGGTTGTTGTTTTAAAGCGCTGGTTAAAAGCCGATGATGTTTGTGATGTTTTTGGTATTCATGGTACTTGCGGTATTGCGGGTTGTCTATTAACAGGGATATTTACGGCTTCATTTTTAGGTGGCGTAGGGTATAGCGATGGTATGACACTGAGTAAACAGGTTTTAATTCAATTAATGAGTGTTGTGATCACGGTAATTTGGTCTGGTGCTGTTGCTTATATCAGTTTTAAAATCGCAGATAAGTTGGTGGGGTTACGCGTTTCTGAAGAGGAAGAGCATGATGGATTAGATTTAACAACTCATGGTGAAAGAGCTTATCAGCAGTAATTGTCTATTCCCCCTCTTTTGAGGGGGGAATATACCAAGGTATTATTTTGAATGTTTAGTACGTTTTTGGCGAATTACCCCTTCTTGAACAGAAGACGCCACTAACTGACCGTTTGTATTAAAGAATTTACCTCTCACAAATCCTCTACCGCCTGATGCTGAAGGGCTTTCAATCACATAAAGCAACCAATCATCCACACGGAATGGACGATGAAACCACATCGAATGGTCAATTGTAGCAACTTGCAGGCTTGTATCCATAAAGCCTAAACCATAAGGTTGGAGAGCAGTTGGTAAAAAGTCAAAATCAGAGACATAGCCAAGCAAGTATTGATGCAAGAAAGGATCAGATGGCATTTCACCACGACTACGATACCAAACATAGCGTTCAGCAGGCGCTTTAGAGTAGCCAAAAGGGCTAAAATATTGCACTGGACGTGCCTCAAAAGGCGTTTCTCGTAGTGCTAAAGATTTAATCGGCTCAGGTAATTTAGGCGCTAATTTCTTTAAAATCTCATGTTGTGAAATAAGTTCATTTGGAAAAGGAACATCAGGCATTGCATCTTGATGTTCAAAACCTTCTTCAAATTCTTGAAAAGACACCGTCATATAGAAAATAGGCTTACCATGCTGGATCGCACTGACTCTACGAGTGCTAAATGAACCACCATCACGGATAAATTCCACATCATAAACGATAGGCTTATGGCTATCACCAGGACGTAAAAAGTAGCTATGAAATGAGTTGATATAACGGTTATCAGCAATTGTCTGTTTTGCCGCGTATAGTGCTTGTCCTACTACTTGCCCACCAAAAACTTGAGGTAATCCTAAATCTTCGCTTTGACCTCTAAATAGACCTTCTTCTATTTTTTCAAGTGCCATCAAATTGATGAGATCTTTCAATGCTTGACTCATAGTGTACCTGTATCATTAGATCTGGTTATTTTTTATAAAGTTGATTATATACAATCCTAAGAAGATAAAAAAATAATCTCCCTTTTTTCTCTTGGATCGCAACCTAATGATAAATGCACAGAGTTGATGGAGATTATTATTTATCAGCTTATTGAATACTCTTTGATGAGTTTATGAGAGAAAAAAAGAGCGTTAAAGGCAATTGAATAATCAGTGAGCGTATATTTGGATAATTAATCATCACTTAGGCTCGCTTTCCTTGCTATTTAAGTCAGTTTAAAACATAATGCGTGTCGTCTTAGCAATAAGACAATCTATGGGGTCTTGTTGGTTCTCCCGCAACGCTAACTTGTTAACTCGGTCAGGTCCGGAAGGAAGCAGCCATGGCAGGTGTCGCGTGTGCCGGGATGTCGCTGGCAAGGCCCCACCCAATTTCTAGCCCTTCATAATTTCTAATCTCTCATAATTATTATTTCCTAAGATTATTTATCTTCCTTTATATTTTAACTCTCTATACGTGTTTTTGAGTGCTGTTTTCTTTAGATTTGAGAGTCAATATTATTGAATAGAAAATAGTATGCTTAATGTATCAATTTATTATTGGAAAATTTACAGTAGTGTTTATAAATGGAAGGAATATTTGGGTAAAGCAGTGCAGTCATGCCGTAATAAGTCAACGGCATGATGGTGTGTAATCATTCTACTGATAAGAGAACGTGAATAAAACGATATCTAAATTAAGAAATAATAACCCTACTACTATAAAAAATAAAAATAGCAAAAATAAAACTAAGGCAATTAAATAGAACTAGATTATCTTACAAATTTCCAAACAGATGCTGGGATTTTATCATATAGCTTATTCATTGTGAGTTCTGCTAAACGGTGGTCTGCGGCTGAATAAAACAGCTCCAGTTCATCATCAGAGAGTTCATATTTGTTTTTTTCAATCACACGTTCTAATGTTTCGATTGAAGTACATTTTCTTAAACGCATTAGATAGTCTGTCTTAGTCATGTTGTCTTTTCTCTATTATTAAAATAAAACTAAAGATAATTAAATTTACTTAATATAACTTTTTGGGTTTTTGGCAATGAGAGTTAAAAGTGACAAGTTTAACTCTTTCCAATTATTGATATCTGAGTAAGAAATTGATGCATTACCAAATAAACGATAAGTCTCTTCAAGGTACTCTTCTATAAGCGTATTAATGACATGTTTATCTGGGTATTTAATCTTAAATTTCCAACTAAAGTCCATAATGTGTTCAATTAGGACATTAAGGTCAACGCTTTTTGTGCTACTCAGATCATTGTGCCAAACTGTGCTACCTTTATCTAATGAGCCTAAAGCTTGCTGCAATAGCTCTTCACATAAAAATGACAATTCAGCTAAATCTACTTTTTCTGGTGAATATTCGTCCATAATATATCGTAATTGAATTAATAGAAAATATTCATTAATAATGATAAATGCTTAAAATTGAACTTATTAACGAGAGACATCACATAATTCATTAATGGATTAATAAAAAACATAAACTTGAAAATGGGTGTTTATATTTACTCGTATGCTAAAAGAGTTTAATAGTTATATTTATTATTTCTAACAAATTAATAGCATATCAAAAGATAATACTAAGCACTCAATTGCACACAAATGAGTTTGAAATTTATACAATAAGCATTTCTTTGCTTAATATAGCACTATTATTGCATAAGTCACTATCTGAACAACAGAATTTTGTCTATTTTCGTAAAAATCAACAAATCTCAATTAAAGAGTGTTTTTCTTAACGTAATGATTATCTTTGTTTTTATTATGATTTGAATGTTTAAGCGTGCAATTGAGGCATAATTATCGCTGTTATTTATAAATAACAGAACTGTTTAATTTTGACAAAAAGTCACATATAAGAAAAAAAATAAAATGAGTTTATTGATTAAAGAGATATTTCTTAAAAATAATATAATGAGATAAGTTTTCATTTAAAACAATACATCAATAGATAAAGAAAAAGGTCGCTTGCGCGACCTTTTTGGTATTCTCACTCAAATTAGTGTGAATGATTTGGATGTTCTAAATCTTCATTTTTCTTCGCGAATCGTCTACGGATCACGACGAAGAAAATAGGAACAAAGTAAATAGCAAGGGAGGTTGCGGCAATCATACCACCAAATACACCTGTACCTACTGAGTTCTGAGCACCAGAACCTGCACCGTTACTTAATACTAGAGGAATAACCCCTAACATAAAGGCCAGTGAAGTCATTAGAATTGGACGTAGACGCATTCTAACAGAGTCTAACGTTGCTTCTATGAGTCCTTTACCTTCTTTCTCCATTAAGTCTTTGGCGAATTCAACAATTAAGATTGCGTTTTTCGCCGATAACCCAATGGTTGTTAAGAGCCCAACCTTAAAGTAAACGTCGTTCTCAAGGCCCCTTATTGATGTTAGTGCAAGTGCACCAATAACACCCAGTGGAACGACTAACATAACTGAGAACGGTACTGACCAGCTTTCATAAAGAGCAGCAAGGCAAAGGAATACGACTATCAAGGAAATGGTATACAGCGCAGGCGCTTGGTTACCCGATAAACGTTCTTGATATGACATTCCTGTCCATTCATAACCGATACCGCTTGGTAATTTACTTGCGAGATCTTCCATCATCAGCATTGCGTCACCACTACTTTGACCTGGTGTTGCACTACCTTGAATTTGAACTGCTGGTAAACCGTTATAACGCTCTAAACGAGGAGAGCCGTATAACCAAGGATCTTTACTTGTATCAATGAAGGATGAGAATGGAACCATCTGACCGACATTGTTACGAACATAAAGATTACCGATATCTTGTGGCAACATACGGAATTGTGAGCCAGCTTGAACGTAAACTTTCTTAACACGACCACGGTCGATAAAGTCGTTAACGTAGCTACCACCAAACATCGTACCTAATGTTGAATAGATATCGCTAACTGCAACGCCTTGAGCTTGTGCTTTTTCTAGGTCAATATACAGACGATACTGTGAAGTATCTTCCTGACCATTAGGGCGCACACCCATTAACATTTGAGGCTGTTGCGCTGCCATTCCAAGTAATTGATTTCGGGCCTCCATGAGTTTTTCGTGACCGAGGTTAGCTTTATCTACTAACTCAAATTCGAAACCACCCGCAGAGCCTAACTCAACAATTGCTGGAATATTAAATGAGTAAACAAAGGCTTCCTTAATTTGGGATAATGCCATATTGGCACGACCTACAATTGCCGGAACTTTGTCTTCATCTGCTTTACGTTCATCCCAATCGTTCAATACAACGAAAACCAGACCCATATTTTGACCTTGACCACCGAAGCCGAAGCCACTAACGGTAAAGACAGATTTAACGAGTTCTTTTTCATCGGTATTGAAGTAGTCATTTACTCTTTCTAATACGCTTTGAGTTTGTTCTTGTGTTGCTCCAGCAGGTAACTGAACCATTGTCAGTAATACCCCTTGGTCTTCTTCTGGCAAGAACGATGCAGGTAAGCGAACAAACATTAACGCCATACCCGCCACTAATAAAACGTAAATCAATAAGTAACGACCAGTACCACGAAGTGTACGGGATACGCTGTCAGTATAGTGATGGCTACTCTTTTCAAAGGTACGGTTAAACCAACCAAAGAAACCAGTTTGCACACCATGACTGCCTTTCGGTATTGGTTTTAACATAGTCGCACAAAGTGCGGGTGTTAAAATCAATGCAACGAAAACAGACAGAACCATTGCTGATACGATGGTGATAGAGAACTGGCGATAAATCGCACCTGTTGAACCACCAAAGAATGCCATTGGAATAAATACCGCAGAAAGCACAAGAGCGATACCGACCAATGCACTTTGGATTTGTCCCATAGATTTACGTGTTGCTTCTTTAGGTGATAAACCTTCTTCTTGCATAACACGTTCGACGTTTTCTACCACAACGATGGCGTCATCCACCAGAAGCCCGATGGCAAGCACCATCGCAAACATCGTCAAGGTATTTATCGAATAACCAAACGCTGAAAGTATGGCGAAGGTACCTAACAATACAACAGGTACTGCAATTGTTGGGATTAACGTAGCACGGAAGTTCTGTAAGAACAGATACATAACTACGAATACCAGCATGATAGCTTCAATAAGCGTTTTTACCACTTCGAAAATAGAGATCTTAACGAATGGTGTTGTATCATAAGGATAAACGACCTCTAATCCTGCCGGGAAGAACGGCTCCATTTCAGCTAATGCAGCACGCACAGCAGTGGCTGTATCTAATGCGTTAGCACCTGTTGCTAATTTAATACCGATACCGGAAGCAGGTAAGCCATTAAAGCGAGCAATGGTACTATAGCTTTCAGCACCCATTTCAACTACACCAAGATCTTTTAGCTTAACCTGTGAGCCGTCAGTATTGACTTTCATCAGGATGTCAGCAAATTGTTCCGCGGTATTGAGTCGAGTTTGAGCAATAATTGATACGTTTAAACGCTGGCCAGGAACAGGAGGTGTTCCCCCTAATTGACCTGCTGCCACTTGGTTATTTTGCGCTTTAATTGCGCCAATAACGTCAAGTGTTGTCATGTTATATTTCACCAATTTATCTGGATCTAACCAAATACGCATTGCGTATTGGGTACCAAATAACTGGGTTTCACCCACACCGGTTACACGGCTTAATGGGTCTTTAATCGTTGCACCCACATAGTCTGCGATATCATCTTGTGACATTGAACCGTCATTTGAGATGAAACCTGCAACCATCAAGAATGAACTTGAGGATTTATCAACACTAATCCCTTGTTGTTGCACTTCCTGAGGTAATAACGGCATAGCAAGTTGCAATTTATTTTGCACCTGTACTTGCGCGATATCAGGATCAGTACCTGCTTCAAAGGTCAGAGTGATATTCATCATACCGGCTGAGTCACTGGTCGCAGACATATACACCATGTTATCGATACCATTCATATTCTGTTCGATAACTTGGGTAACGGTGTTCTGCACAGTGGTAGCGTCAGCACCAGGATAAACCGCAGAGATAGAAATCGCTGGCGGCGCAATCGTTGGATACTGGGCAACAGGCAGTTTGATGAGTGCCAGAAGACCTGCGAGCATGGTAATTATCGCAATTACCCACGCAAATATCGGTCTATCTATAAAAAACTTAGGCATGGATCACCGACTCCTTATTGAGGATTCTTAGCTGGCTCAGTTTGTTCAGGTGATGGCTTCGTATCTAAATTCTCTTCTTGAGGCGTTACTGTCATTTTTGGTTTTGCTTTTTGCAATCCAGAAACGATAACGCGATCACCAGCCTGAACACCACTATTAACGAGCCATTTATTACCAACAGCTTGTGACACTTCGATGGTACGAACTTCAACAACGTTGTCTTTATTAACAATCATTGCTGTTGCATCACCACGCGCTGTACGAATAACAGCTTGTTGTGGGATCAAAACTGCATTTTGGCGAATACCATTTTCTAACTTAGTGCGAACAAACATACCTGGTAATAATTCCCCATTAGGGTTAGGTACGATAGCACGCATAGTAATTGAGCCTGTTGTCTCATCAACAGTCACATCAGAAAATTCTAAATGGCCTTTCTGTGCGTAAGCTTGCCCATTAGTCAGTGTTAAATGAACAACAGGTTTGCCTTGCTCTTGGCGAATAACGCCACTTTCAATTTCATTTTTGAGCTTCAGGTAATCTTCACTCGACTGCGTCACATTGACGTAAATCGGATCGATTTGCTGAACAGTTGTCAGTGCAACTTGTTGCCCTGGAGCTACAAGCGCACCTTCGGTGACACTTGACTTACCTGAACGACCTGAAATTGGTGATGTTACTTTGGTATATCCAAGATTAATTTTTGCTGTTGTTACAGCAGCTTCGCCTGCTCTAACAGCGGCAACAGCCTGTGCGTACTGAGAAGTTGCAGAGTCAAAATCTTGTTTACTGACATAGTTTGTACCCAGCAGAGGCTTATAACGCTCTACAGTGAGACGAGCTATTTCAGCATTAGCTTTAGCTTTCGCCAGTTCAGCTTGTGCACTATTTAAAGTTGCTTCAAACATGGCTGGGTCGATTTGGTACAAAGATGTACCTGCTTCTACATAGCTACCTTCGGTGTAATTGCGTTTTAAAATAATGCCGCCAACTTGAGGACGAACTTCAGCAATACGGAAGGCTGATGTACGACCAGGTAAATCAGTGGTGATTGTCAGAGCTTGTGCTCCTAAAGTCACAACACCCACAGCCGGTGCAGGAGGTGGGCCCCCAGCGGACTGTTTAGCTTTGTCGTCACATCCAGCAAGAACCAAGCTGCCTGATAGCACTAACAGAGCCAGAGGCAAAACCCCTCTGTTTTTTCGCATAAGAAAACCTCTATTCAAACGTTGTTTCCCGGGATAAAAATAATTAAGTTGATGATTGGTTGCGATGTATAGTACAAACATACATGAATGTATGTAAATTAACTTCAGTCAAAATCGAGGATTAATGGCACGAAAAACTAAACGGCAGGCACAAGAAACAAAACAGCAGATTATTGATGCTGCACTTAGGCTGTTTACTGTGCAAGGCGTTTCTGCCACATCACTTTCAGATATTGCATCCGCGGCAGGTGTTACCCGTGGCGCAATATATTGGCACTTTAAAAATAAAGTGGATTTATTTACTGAAGCGTGCGAACTCACCGACTTAAAAATAGAATCTTTAGAAATAGAGTATCAAACAAAATACCCAGATGATCCACTATTTGTATTAAGAGAATTGCTTATTTACATATTGACATCAATTGTCGATGATCCCAAACATAATGCACTTTTAGAAATATATTTCCATAAATGCGAATTTGTCGGTGAAATGACACCAATTGTTGAAATTCGCAGAGAATTGTGTGCAGCAGATCACTCCAGAATAGAACAGTCTTTATCTCGTTGTATTGAAAAAAAACAACTTCCTGCCGACCTTAATTTAAGAAGATCAGCCATCATGTTAAGAGCAATGATGACAGGTCTTGCCGAAAACTGGTTATTTTCACCAGAAAGTTTTTCTATCAAAGATGAATGTCAATATTTGGTTGATAGCTTTATTGATATGATAAAGTACAGCGCAAATATGAGAATATCAGCGCCATCTTAATTTATTATTAAACTTGAGGAAGATGTTTATGAGTAAGGTATTAGTTATTGCTAATGGTGCCGCTTATGGTAATGAATCATTATTTAACGCACTGCGTTTATCAATAACATTAAAAGAACAGCATCCAGAAACTGAATTAAATATTTTTTTAATGTCAGATGCGGTAACAGGGGCTTTAGCTCGCCAACAACCTAAGGAAGGTTATAACTTACAGCAAATGTTGGAAATTCTAACAGCACAGAACGTTCCAGTTAAACTCTGTAAAACATGCACAGATACCCGTGGTATTAGTGATTTACCGCTTGTTGATGGCGCAGAATTAGGCACATTAGTAGATTTAGCTCAGTGGACATTAGACGCTGATAAAGTACTGACTTTCTGATCACTATTTCGTTTTCTCAGGCGAGAAACAAGCCAAGCAACTTGTGCTGTTTACAATGCCAATTTAAAGCAATTGGATTATAATAATAAACAGTTTTTCAATATTAATTGAACAAGTTGCTTAACTATGCGTACTCAAACTTTTTTTTCTCAGTTTAATAATCGAATAATGACGACTATATTCGTCACGGTTATTATGTTTATTTTTTGGAGTTTCTCCATCACCTCAGTTTTAGCTGCGGTACCTAGTAATTTACCTACTCAAGAAAGCATCCAAAACCAGCTTAATTTATTAAACAAACGTAGTGAGTTAAGTGCAGAAGATAAATTAACGATTGCTGACTTTGAACAATCGCTCTTATTACTTGATAACATTCAACAGTTAGAAAAAAAATTAGCAAGTTATGACAAAACTGTAGAGCAATTACCTGAAAAACTGCGTAATGCACAAAATCAACTTAATCAGTTAAAACAGAAAGCCGCTAATAAAGAAGCAGAAGACTATCAAAAGTCACTAAAAGCATTACCATTAGCAACATTAGAGTCACAATTAGAGACTGTCTTACAATCATTACAAAAAGCGCAAGACGATTTAGCAAATTACAGCAATGAACTTATTGTGTTACAAACACAACCAGAAAGGGCGCAATCTGTTTTATTTAATAATTCAGAAAGACTGCAACAAATAAGAACATTATTGAATAAAAGCAGTGCAGATAAAGCGCAAATGCGACCTTCAGCAGTACAATTATTACAATTAGAGCAATATTACCTTCAACAACAGAATAATTATCAAAAACGTACTTTACAATCTAATGTGCAGTTGCAAAGTTTATTACAACTTCAGCGTGATTATAGCTCTGCTTACATCGATCTTTCTCAAGAATATGCTCAACTCATTCAAGAAGAGATCAGTGATAAACGTTTAGATAGTTCAGAAGAAACAGCGAAAGAGGCACAAAGTGCAGGGCTTGAAAATCAGGTCATTAATAATAATCCTTTCTATTTGGCACAAACAGAAATCAATAAACATCTTAGTGATAAGTTGATTGTTACAACTCAAAATAATAATGAGTTAAACCGCCATAGCCTAATGGTCAAAAATCGTTTAGACAGAGCTATTCAATCTGAGCGAAATTTAAAAGAACAAATTGATGTGCTTAAAGGAAGCTTATTGCTTTCTCGTATTTTATTTGAAGAGCAGGTCGATTTACCTGATGGTATTTTCATTAATAATCTGCCGGATAAAATTGCAGACTTACGTTTAGAGCAGTTTGAAATAAACAAACAACGCGATCAGATAATACAGCCAAGTATTTATATTGATCAGTTGATGCATGAATATCAAGTTGCTTATCCTGAAGTGACAGATCCCAATGCACAAAAAGAGCTACGTAGCGCATTAGAATTACTTGTTGATGCTCGACGTGAATTACTTGATAAGCTCAATAATCAATTGGGTAATCAAATCTCGGGTTCGATTAACCTACAAATGGATCAACAGCAATTACGCAGTGTGGTGAGTTCACTTGAAAATACATTGGCTCAGCAAATTTTCTGGGTAAGCAGTAATAAGCCAATTAATCTCAATTGGTTCTCAACATTTCCTGCTCAGGCGGTTGCTGAGTTTCAAGGTTTTAAACTTAATTGGTCAAATGAAAATCTGCTGATCGGGGCTAAGAAATCACTTCCTGTTCTTATTGTGCTCGTTTTGTTCGGCTTAATACTGATTTGGCAACGTAAGAAACTTGATATCCAGTTTGAAAAACTCAATGGGGATATTAATAAACTCAATAAAGATTCCCAGTTACATACCCCTCTCGCACTGGGAATTGTCTTTCTAAAAACACTACCTCTATCTTGTTTCGTCTTAGCAATAGGATATTGGCTAATCAATAGCTTTAATGTGCAACAAGAATTTATCTGGTCTTTCACTTGGCAATTTGCAGTATTTTGGCTGATGTTTGAGTGGTCTTATCGCTTAATGTCTGACGATGGTGTTGCTGTAAAACATTTTAAAATTCCAATGGAACGAGTCCAACAAAACCGTAAACGTTTATTGCGACTCTCTCTTCCTATGTTGCCTATTATTTTGCTTTCTGCTTATGGGATTAATAATCCATTATTGCTGGTGGGCGATGTTATTGGGCAGTTGATTGCAATTATTTCACTATTTGGTATTAGCTTATGCGCACTGCCATTTTGCCGTGAAATGTGGCAAGAGAAAGGCAATCATGTTGTTAGAACCGTAGTAATTACCTTATTAACGTTTTCTCCTTTAATTTTAATGGGGCTGGTTATTTTTGGTTATTACTATACGGCGTTACGTTTGGCAAATCGTTGGATCGATAGTTTATATCTGCTTATGTTGTGGTTTATTGCTTACCACGCCAGTTTACGCGGATTAACCGTTGCCGCTAGAAGGCTTGCTTATCGCCGAGCTCTTGAACGTAGACAAGCTATGTTAAAAGAGAAAAAAGAAGGTGAAGATAACAGCCTTGAACCTATTCAAGAGCCACCAATGGATATGGATCAAATCAATCAGCAATCATTAAGACTAACAACGATGATCTTATTTATCATCTTTGCTTTTAGTTTCTATGGAATTTGGTCTGATTTTATTACTGTATTTACCTATTTAGATGGAATAACGCTCTGGAGTTACAATTTACCAACAGAATTAGGTAATGTTGTTAAGGCAGTTACTGTTGCTGATCTATTATTGTCTGTTTCTATTATGGCAATTTCTTGGTTTATGACGAGAAACTTACCGGGGCTATTAGAAGTATTAATTTTATCTCGTATAAAACTGCAACAAGGTGCTTCTTACGCAATCACAACTATTTTGACCTACATTATTATTGCTATCGGAACCATCGTATCACTGGGAATATTAGGCGTAGCATGGGAAAAATTGCAATGGTTAGCCGCAGCTTTAACGGTTGGTTTAGGGTTTGGTTTACAAGAGATATTTGCAAACTTTGTGTCTGGCTTAATTATCTTGTTCGAAAGACCTGTCAGAATTGGTGATACCGTTACTATTGGTACTTATTCCGGTACAGTTAGCCGAATTCGTATTAGGGCAACCACAGTGACTGACTTTGATCGCAAAGAAGTGATTATTCCAAATAAAGCGTTTGTAACCGAACGGCTTATTAACTGGACATTATCTGATACGGTGACTCGTATTATTATTCAAGTGGGCGTTGCTTATGGATCTGACCTTGATAAGGTCAAAGAGATCTTAATGAAAGCCGCTAAAGATAATGTCAGAGTGATGACTGAACCAGAACCAGTGGTGCTATTTACTGAATTTGGAGCAAGTACCCTAAATCATGATTTGCGTTTTTATGTCAGAACATTAGGTGATAGAAGTATTGCAATAGATGAGGTTAACCGTGCTATTGATAAGCTATGTAATGAAAATAATATCAATATCGCGTTTAACCAACTTGATGTCTACTTGCATAATAAACAAGGTGATGAAGTACAAGAGATAAAACGTCCTCTGGATGGCTCAACACCTGAAGCCAATACGCCTTTCGCTTAATTAAAGAGATGAACGGGTAGATTGTGTCGCCAATTTTTTTTCATAATCTTGGCGCACAATCTCAAGCGCTTCTAGTGCTGTTTTAGGATCAATATGGTGGCTTTCAAGTAAATAGATAAGATCGACTGCCAATTGAACAGACTCAGGTGCTTCTTTTAAACTCATTGTCACTCCTTTTAAAATTTATCTTCTTGTTTCTCAATGCTCTTTTCGATAGAAAACAGGGCGTTTTTGCAACGCGCAAGGCGATTTTCAAGCGCAGCAATCTCTTTTTGTAACTCTTGTTGCTTTATAAAGCTTTGTGCTTGCGTTAATGAAAGTTCTCTATCTTGGATCATGGATTGTAATCGACGTTCATAATCCTGATGTTGGGCAAGCTTTTGGTATAAATCGACACTTTTTTTTCGTTGAGTAAGCTGGTTCTCTTGCTTTCTTAGTGTTTGTGTCGATAATTCACGAGTTAATGCTTCAATTTGTTGTAGGATTTGTGTGGCCAGAAATTTAACCTGCTGGCTTCGTTGTGCCTCAACACAAGCGATTAACTGGGTAAAATTATCGCGGATCTGTTGCATATAGCCACCAAGGGAATCACTTCGGCGGTGGAACAGTGCTGTGTCGAAGCAAGGTGCTGCAATTTTTTTGTTTGCAATAGGCGCCACTGTTTCGGCAAGATTGTCTATCTGTTTTTTAAACAAGCTTAAAGGATCGGGTTTATTCATCTGGTTCTTGTCCCTGTTTTGATAAAAACATGAATTGACTTAAAGCAACAAAAAAGAGTTGTTAACTGGCTTTCTGTTGCATTTTAACGGCATATTGCATAGATTCTATCGTTTCGTTTTTTATTATGGCACTGATTATGACTGCTAACGCGCAACAACTGCAATTTATTAAAGACAGTATTGAAACCATTCCTGATTATCCAAAAGAAGGGATATTATTCCGTGATATCACTACGTTATTGGATAATCCTGCTGCATATCAGGCAACCATTGATTTATTGGTAGAGCACTATCAAGGTCAGGGTATCACTAAAGTTGTGGGTACCGAAGCGCGTGGCTTCTTATTTGGTGCTCCTGTTGCCTTACGCCTAGGTGTTGGTTTTGTTCCTGTTCGTAAAAAAGGTAAATTGCCTCGCGAAACGCTCAGTGAAACTTATGATCTGGAATACGGCACAGATACTTTAGAGATCCACAAAGATAGCATTACGGATCAAGACAAAGTGTTAATGGTTGATGATTTACTGGCAACGGGGGGCACTATTGAAGCAACTGCTCGTCTTATCCGCCGTTTAGGTGGTACTGTGACAGAAGCCGCTTTCATTATCTGCTTACCTGATTTAGGCGGTATCGAACGCTTAGAAAAACAAGGTGTTCACAGCTTTACACTGGTTGATTTTCCAGGACATTAATATCTTCACTGTTTAGAGAAGGGCTTATGAGCTCTTATCGTAAACACAAGTAAAAGTGCGGGTGTTTATATATCGTTTATAAGTTTTTCTATTTTTATAAATGTATATTGCCCGCACAATTGTTACTTTTTATTTTATCTTCAATTTCTGCTGGTTCTTTCATCAATATCTCATTTGTTTCTTACAAATCTCGCTCAATAGGTCGTCCCTGTGTTAGCATAGAGATAAATCTTGTTCAAATTTAGCGGAATCAATGAGCTATCAGGTACTAGCCCGTAAGTGGCGCCCACAAACTTTTAACGATGTTGTTGGTCAACGTCATGTGTTGACGGCTTTAGCTAATGGTCTTGATCATCAGCGACTTCATCACGCCTATCTTTTTTCTGGCACAAGAGGTGTTGGAAAAACCACTATTGCCCGATTATTTGCCAAAGGGCTTAATTGTGAAACTGGCATTACGAGTAAACCTTGTGGTCAATGTGCAAATTGTCTTGAAATAGAACAAGGGCGTTTTGTCGATTTAATTGAAATCGATGCCGCATCTCGTACTAAGGTAGAAGACACCCGTGAATTGCTTGATAATGTGCAATATGCGCCTGCTCGTGGACGTTTTAAGGTCTACCTAATCGACGAAGTTCACATGCTTTCTCGTCACAGTTTTAATGCGCTATTAAAAACATTAGAAGAACCGCCAGAGCACGTTAAATTCTTATTGGCGACGACCGATCCACAAAAATTACCTGTCACGATTTTATCGCGTTGCTTACAATTTCATCTGCGTGCATTAGATATTGACCAGATTGCGACACAACTCGAAAAAGTGCTTGCAGCCGAGCATATTGAAAATGATGTAAGAGCGCGTCAACTTATTGCGCGTGCCGCTGATGGCAGTATGCGAGATGCATTAAGCTTAACAGACCAAGCTATTGCAAGTGGCGAAGGTGTTGTCAGTGCGGAAGTGGTTAGTCAAATGCTCGGCACGATTGATGATACTCAGCCTTTAGCATTGATTGAAGCGCTGGTAAAAGCCGATGGCCAACAGGTTATGTCGCTGGTTAATGAAGTTGCTTCAAGAGGTACTGACTGGGAAAATTTCTTGGTTGAAACACTCTCATTACTGCATCAAATTGCAATGTTGCAATTATTGCCTAGTGAAGAAAATCCTCAAGAGCAATTTACTCAAGAACGCTTACGTTTATTGGCTAAATCTGTTTCTCCACAAGATTTACAACTCTATTATCAAACCTTATTAGTAGGGCGAAAAGAGCTAGCTTATGCACCAGATAGACGTATGGGCGTTGAAATGACGCTGCTACGTGCGCTTGCTTTTCATCCTAAAACAGTGATTGACGAAATACCTTCTGCGCCATTAGCACAAACGTTACCTTCGGCATCACTGCCTGTGAATAGAATGTCTGAACATTATGCTCCACAAGCGGCGCAAACGCATTCGTCTCAAATGGCTCACCAACCTTCTTCACCAATAGAAAATAGTGCTTCATTAGGCAATAGTCCCGCAGCACAACTTTTAAGAGCAAGGCAGGCAATAAAGGGGACTGAACAACAAACTCCGCCAAAAAAGTCTGAACCGGCTACGCCTAATCGGGCTAAGCCGGCTGCTAGTGCATTAGAGCGGCTAGCAGCCGTGAGTGAAAAACGCCAGCAAGTTGCTAAGCGTCAGACTAATGCGCCTGAAAAGAAGAAAAAAGAAGAGTACCAGTGGCGTCCACAAAACCCTGAATTAATGTCAACGCAAGAGGTTGTTTCTTCACCAAAAGAGATCAAAGAAGTTCTCGAATATGAAAAAACGCCTGAATTAGCAGCAAAAATTGCTAAAGAGTCGCAAGAAAGAGATGTTTGGGCCGCTGAAATTGACAAAATGCCGTTACCTAAATTAGTACAACAACTGGCATTAAATGCGTATAAAGAGACAGTAAGTGAAGAAAACGTTATTTTGCATTTACGAACTAAACAGAAACATTTAAATTCAGCAAATGCGTTACGCACGCTCACTAATGCGTTAAGTGAATTGCATGGAAAAGCAATTTCACTCACAATTATAGAAGATGATGATCCTGCGGTAAAAACACCGTTGGAGTGGCGACAAGCCATTTATGATGAAAAATTGGCGTTATCGCGTCAATCGATTATTACGGATAAAACGATTCAAACATTACAGCAATATTTTGATGCTGAACTGGATGAAGAGAGTATCCGACCTGTTTAATCGCAACATGTTGTATGACTTCATACTGTGTGGCTTTTACAAAGAGAGACAATTATGTTCGGAAAAGGTGGTTTGGGTAATCTGATGAAGCAAGCCCAACAAATGCAAGAAAAAATGCAACAAATGCAAGAAGAGATCGCAAACTTAGAAGTGACCGGTGAATCTGGCGCTGGCTTAGTTAAGATCACTATCAATGGTGCTCATAATTGCCGTCGCGTTGAAATCGATCCTAGCCTGCTAGAAGATGACAAAGAGATGCTGGAAGATCTAATTGCTGCTGCCTTTAATGATGCTGCGCGTCGTATTGATGAAACACAAAAAGAGAGAATGGCCTCTGTTTCTAATGGTATGCAATTACCACCAGGCTTTAAGATGCCATTCTAATGCAAACCAGCCCACTTCTTGAATCATTAATGGAAGCGTTGCGTTGTTTACCCGGTGTCGGGCCTAAATCAGCGCAACGAATGGCATTCCAACTGCTTCAACGTGATAGAAGCGGTGGTATGCGACTTGCACAAGCACTCACGCGTGCAATGTCTGAAATTGGTCATTGTTGTGATTGCCGAACCTTTACTGAAGAAGAGCGTTGCACCATCTGTGCCAATGTTCGTCGTCAGCAAAATGGGCAAATTTGTGTTGTCGAAAGTCCTGCGGATATTCATGCTATCGAGCAGACAGGGCAGTTTGCGGGTCGATACTTTGTTTTAATGGGGCATTTATCCCCTTTAGATGGTATTGGGCCTATGGATATTGGTTTAGATAGACTTGAAGAACGCTTAAGCCAAGAGACTATTTCAGAAGTGATCTTGGCTACAAACCCGACCGTTGAAGGTGAAGCTACAGCCAATTACATTGCTGAAATTTGTGCTCAGTATGATATTGCGGCTAGCCGAATTGCTCATGGAGTACCCGTGGGCGGTGAGCTTGAAATGGTCGATGGTACAACGCTTTCGCACTCTATCGCTGGACGCCAAAAAATCCACTATTAACATCATAAATAATTTATTAAAAAGCACCTTTTTACTTTATGTAATGAGGTGTTTTTTTTTCATCTAAAAGCTCGAAAAGTATCTCAGATTTAGCCAAAAACTAGCTTAATGAGCTTTAAGGCAAGATTTTTATTAGATATATCTTTATCTTCAATTCATTGCTTTTTTCTTTCTGATGAATTTCTTGTCTTTATGTTACATTAATCATTATCATGAAAAATAATAACTGAATGATGGAGCATCTTATGATCCCTGACGTAGCCTTGGTTGATAATAGTGAACAAAGAACCCCACTGATCTTAGTATTAGATAGCTCTGGTAGTATGTATGGACAGCCTATTCAACAACTAAATGAAGGCCTTAAGCTACTAGAACAAGAACTAAAAAATGACGTTATTGCGGCAAAACGTGTGCGTATTTTAGTGATTGAATATGGTGGATATGACCAATGTACAGTTCATGGTGATTGGAAAGATGCAATGGACTTTACGGCACCTGTTTTAGAAGCAAATGGTACAACGCCTATGGGGCAAGCCATTACGCTAGCGCTTGAAGAGATTGAAGCTGAAAAACAGCGCTTTAAACAAGCAGGTGTTGCTTATACTCGTCCTTGGTTGTTTTTAATGTCTGATGGTATTCCTACAGATCAATGGGAACAGGCTGCACAGCTTTGTCGCCAAGCCGAAGAAAGTCAAAAAACAGCGGTATTTCCTATAATGGTTGATGGTGCATCAGCGGAAGTCATGGGGAGCTTTAGCCGTAATGGTGTTAATGGTGTGAAAATGCTTAAAGGACTGCAATTTAAAGAATTGTTCTTATGGCTAAGTGCCAGTATGCAGGTGGTTTCTCAATCTACACCGGGTGGCACTGCACAATTACCTTCAACTGATTCTTGGGCGAGTGTACCTGTTTGATGAATGATTGGTTAGCTTATGGGGCATCTGCGACAGGCATAGCCCATCAAGAACGTCAAATTCCCTGTCAGGATGCTTATTTTATTCGTCGCAAAGGTGAATATCTTATTGCTGCGGTTTGTGATGGAGCTGGCTCTTCTCGCTATAGTGAACAAGGTGCTCAGCTTGTTGCTCGGTTATTTACGCTACGAATTACAGAGTGGCCAAATATTGATTTGTTAACCGAAAAACAGATAACACAAGGGGCTAAGCAACTTATTGAAGATATTCGCCTCCAGCTCGCCGAATATGCAGAAATAAAACAGTGTGCGCTTAATGAATATGCATCAACACTGGTTGCATGTTGGGTTGGTGATGATAGTGGCTATTTGTTCCATTTGGGTGATGGTATTGCTGTGGTGGAATACTGCGATGATACAAGTTATGTATCACAGCCAGAAAACGGAGAATATGCGAATCAAACTTGGTTTGTGACATCAGAAAATTGGGAAGCACACTTGCGCGTTATTCCCCTAAATAAACCAGTAAAACAAGTTATTCTGATGTCTGATGGTGTACAGCCTTTTGCTATGAATAAAGCGTGTGATGCCCTTTATGAACCGTTTATTACCCCCGTGATCCGTTATTTAAAAACAGTTTCAGAAGATAGCGGAAGTGAGGCGTTAGCAGGGACTTTAGCTGATCCTCGAACACATTCAATCACAGGTGATGATAAAACCTTAGTTATTTGCATCAGGGATGAAGAGTTGTGGTAAAAGCGAGAAAAAAAGGGATAGCTCAGCCAGTATCTACGCAACTACAAGATGAAAACGGCAAGATTTATCAAATAGGTAATTTGATAAAAAGCGGTGGTGCAGGTAGCGTTAGCCATATTAATAACGCGCCTTTCCAAGTTTCAAAAGTTTATCATGACAAAATTGATAAAGCCTATTATCTGAAAAAGATCACGGCGATGCAGAAATTAGAACCTGCATTAAAGCCGGTCTCTGTTAACGATACTCCTATTATCCAACTCGCATGGCCCCAAGCTCGTTTATACAATAGCCAAAAGCAATTTGTTGGCTTTGTTATGCCTGAACTTGATGTCAAAAATACTATTGAGTTGGAATACATTCTTCAAGAACGCCAAGCCAAAGCTCATGGGTTACCTACGGGAATGGGGGCGAAAGTTAGTCTCGCATATAACCTTTGTTCATTGATTGATGCTTTACACCAACAAGGGCATCGCATTATTGATATGAAACCGCTGAATTTGCGGTTTTATAAATCAAGTTTGTATATGTCTCTTCTAGATTGTGATGGATTTAGTATTCAAGGTGAGAATACACGTTATCCCGCAGGACAATTTACCGTCGAATATTTAGCGCCAGAATTTCAAGCCAAGCAAACTATTCCTGAAGCAGAGGAAGAGTGGCAAGACCGATTTGCCTTAGCGGTAATTATTTTCCAATTGCTTAATTTTGGTATTCATCCTTTTAGTGGTCGCCCTAAAAACGACACTGTACCTACGGATATTCCAAGGCGTATTGCTGGGCGTTTTTACGGTTATGGTGTAAAAGCGCATAATTTAATTACACCTAGTGTGGCGAGTGGACATAAACAATTACCCGATACATTAAGAACACTCTTTGATAAAGCGTTTTCTGGTGCGCCTTCATTAAGACCAAGCGCCAAAACATGGGCTACGGCGCTTTATGAATATGCACAACCTGAAAAGCAGCAAATGTTGGTTTGTCAGAAAGATAAAAACCACCAGCATTTTGCGGGTAAAGCCTGTGCTGCATGTGCAAGACAAGCTCAATTACAACAAGTTGCAACGACTCAAAAACAAAATGAAACGCAACGAGAGCAGGTAGGTCAAACCAGAGTACAAAATGCTACTGTTAGACAAGCGACAAGACGCACAGCTCCGCCTAAACCGCGACAGCCTCCTGCGATTTTTATTGCTATAAAACAAGCAATAAGCAAAGTTCCTAGGGTTATTTTACATACCGCAATTGCCATGTTGGTTCCTGTGATATTTGGATTATTGCTGATGAGTTTTATTCCGCAGGGTATAAGTAGTGGGTTAGGCTCCAATTGGGTATCGGATTTAATCAAAGCGGATTATATTGAACAAATACTAATAACAATGTTGAGTGTGGTGTTTTTAATGGTTTCAGCCATTATCTTGTTAGTTATTTTTGTTTTCCCTTCAATGCATATTTTGAAAAGAAAGCCATAGTTTAGGGAAAATAATATGAAAAAAAGAATAAAGCTGATCCTCATTATTATTGGCGTTATAACGTTACTGTTCCCTTTTTGGTTGCCAGCCTTCCTAGTTTCAACCTTTAGCTTGATTGATGGTTTTAATAGTAAAATTCTCCCCGCATCAGTTCGCTTTGATGAGCGTAATTTCTTACTGGGATTATGGCTAGGCTCTCTCATTATGACGATTGTTATGTTATTGCAATCGTGGAGAGCTAAAAATATTTACTATTTATTTGGCGGAGGGCTAGTGCTTTTAATGGCGCTAGGTGTGTCATTTTCGGTGATCCCAAAGAATGAATTAGAAGATCGTCGTCGTTTTGTTTTACAAAATATCGAACAATCTGAATGGCAAAATTTTCATTATTTTGTTGTTAATAGTGAAGATGATATTCGTAAAATTATTCGGTCTAATCAAGCTAAAGCATTGGCATCTATTAACGCTATTGAAAAAGCACGAATAGCTTTACCGGGATTAGATTATTTTAGTGATGATGTGGCTGCTGCGACAAAAGCGAAAGAAGCTTATTTAATTCATACAAAAGGAACACCAGAACGTGCGGACGCTTTAAAAACACTCAATTTTTATGGCGACTGGCTATTAAATCAACCTGAGATTATGGTTGCTCAGGCATTAGCTTCCCTTTCAAATAGTCATGATGCTCAATTAACGCAATCAGGTATTAATGTTATTGCTGTTGCCCCCTTATCACCTGAGGCATGGCAAGTTTTAGCATTGACTTATATTGCTCATCGCTCTCCCGATGCTCAGATTGAAAAAGCGATGTTAGCTTTAATGGTGGCTGATACGTTGAAACAGGCTAAGCAAGGGCATAATGATATTTCAGTACAACAATTGTTGAAAAAAGCAATTTCAGAGCTTACTGAAAATCAGCGCCAGATTTATCAAATATTGCAAGCGCGTGTTATCGAAGATCGTTTTTATCGACAAAACAGTACACCACCAGAAGAAGTCACTAAGCTTGCTAATCAGCGATTACCAGTGAGTAATGCAATTAATAATGATTTAACCACTTATCTTGAAATGCAATCAATGATGGGAAAAGAGTATCCCGGAGAAGTGATTGTTGAATCACCTAATGAAGTGAAAAACTTAACTGAGATCCGTTATCCAACCATCAGAAGATATATCCCTAGCGCAGAAGTTATTTTATCCGTTGATGTTGATCCTCAAGGGCGTATTTCAGGGCTTTGGGTGCAAAACAGTAGTGGTGTTGATGCTTTCGATGATCAAGCTGTGAGTGCTGCTCGTCATTGGCGTTTTATGCCAAATAAAGACGGATATCGCCAACGTGTAACAGTGCGTTTTGAAAGCACTCGCCTTGGTTGGAAAGAGTATGCTGTTAAGCTGCAATCAACATTGATAAAACTGGTTAAAGCTTACGCAAGACAAGAAGCTAAAGGGATAATACTTACCGAAAATGATTATTCAGAATTGAAAAAACAAGCGCCAGAATTAAACGATGAAAGAGAAGTAACTCGCTCTAGCTATGATCCTTATGCTTCTTATTACCCTAGATTATCGCAAAAACAGCAAGAAAAGCGTGCAACGTTACAAGCAATCTTAAAAGAGTTGCAGACATTGCCTAATGGCGAGAATAATCATGAAAATTGGGATAACAGTATTCGCTTTTTAAATGAAAAACTCGTTATGAATCAAGATAATGATGATGTTGTTAGAATGGTTGCGCGTTTTGAGTTGCAGTATTACAACGTGGGAACTAACAACTTAGCTAGATCACCTAATATTTATCCGCAAGATAAAGAATATTGGCAAACTTTATTATTGAAAGCGCGTACTCATTTTGAACAAGCTATTGCATTAGATCCTGAGCGTGAAGATATTTGGTTAGGTTGGGGAATAACATGGCTTGATGAAGATCCAGAAATTGCCGCAGGTGCATTTGCGAAAGCTGCACAGCAAAAATCGAAAGAGAGTATTAGTTCTTTAATGCAAATGCTAGAAATGAGAATGGTGATAAATACACTTGAGGGGGCTCGTTTAGAGCGCTATCAAACCTTACGAGCAAGAATGGATATGCGTTATTTACCTGAAGGTGTTGAAGTTAAGCCTTCTGATGATTATCTCAGTGATGACTTAACTCAAATTCAGTTAGCTCAACGTGCAATACCGGCATCAGATCCGAATAGCAAAGTTGTTCGTTCATCTTTGAATACCGATAAAATTGAGCAATCAAATCGGACATTTAGTATTGATTTCTCATCAGCGAATATCAAAGGCAGTAATCAGCCACTACCAAAAGTGAATGCACCTGATCCCGCACCTAAAACAGGAGATATGATCTTACAACTTGATGTTGATCCTCAAGGTGTTCCTACCGTGGTGTTATTGAAATCTAGTAGTGGAGATATGAGCATAGATAATGCTGTTATTGATGCAGCATATCAATGGCGTTTTAATGGTTCACCTACTCGAAAAGGTAATGTACTTTTGATATCAGTTCAATTTAGCCAATAATTACCATTCAATTAAATAATGTTATAAAAAACCTCCTTTTTTGTTAGAGAAAAGGAGGTTTTCTTCTATTTGGAAATTTTCTAACTTATTGAAAGTCATAAAATTGTTATCTAGATCACAAAAAAATCACCATTTAAAAATAACAGAACCACTTAACTGAGAAAACAGACCGCTTAATTCGTTATATAACCGCTAAGAGATTTAGTCACACCATTCCTGTGTAAGAATTCTTATTATGTATCTGCGGGCAGTTATTTCTCAGATTCGCTCAAATCATTCTCTGCTGTCCCGCATTACTCTTTGGCTGTTCGGTCTTGCCTGAAAAAAAGGTGTCTCATGAACAAAAATGCATTTTTAAAGCACGTACCTTGGGTGATCCTCGGGATTATTGGTGCTTTTTGTCTTTCAGTGGTTGCACTTCGCCGTGGTGAACACGTCAGTGCACTATGGATAGTTGTTGCTTCTGTTGCCGTTTATTTAGTTGCTTATCGTTATTACAGTCTTTACATTGCTCAAAAAGTGATGAAACTTGATCCAACTAGAGCAACACCTTCAGTTGTTAACAATGACGGTTTGAACTATGTTCCGACTAACCGTTATGTTTTATTTGGTCACCACTTTGCTGCTATCGCGGGTGCAGGTCCTCTAGTGGGGCCAGTACTTGCTGCACAGATGGGATATTTGCCAGGTACACTTTGGTTATTAGCTGGAGTTGTGCTTGCTGGTGCAGTACAAGACTTTATGGTGTTGTTTATTTCAACACGCCGTAATGGTAATTCACTTGGTGAGATGATAAAGAAAGAGATGGGTCCTATTCCGGGTACTATCGCTTTATTCGGCTGTTTCCTTATCATGATCATCATTCTTGCAGTGCTTGCACTTATCGTTGTTAAAGCATTAGCAGAAAGCCCATGGGGTGTGTTCACTGTTTGTTCAACAGTACCAATTGCCCTGTTTATGGGTATTTACATGCGCTATATCCGCCCAGGCCGTGTCGGTGAAGTCTCTGTTATCGGTATTGTATTACTGATTGCTGCGATTTGGTTTGGTGGTGTTATTGCTCACGACCCATTCTGGGGACCAGCACTAACCTTTAAAGATACAACTATCACCTTTGGTCTTATCGGTTATGCTTTCGTTTCTGCGTTACTACCGGTTTGGTTGATCCTTGCACCTCGAGACTACTTAGCGACGTTCCTGAAAATTGGGGTTATCGTTGGTTTAGCAATTGGTATTGTTATCCTAAACCCTGAACTGAAAATGCCAGCGGTTACTCAATATATCGATGGTACAGGTCCATTATGGAAAGGAGCTTTATTCCCATTCTTATTTATCACTATCGCTTGTGGTGCTGTTTCTGGTTTCCATGCCCTGATTGCTTCAGGTACAACACCTAAGCTTATCGCAAATGAAATGGATGCACGTTTCATTGGTTATGGTGCAATGTTAATGGAATCATTCGTTGCAATCATGGCGTTAGTTGCGGCTTCTATTATTGAACCAGGTCTGTATTTTGCAATGAATACACCGCCAGCAGGTTTAGGTATTACTATGCCAAACCTTCATGAATTAGGTGGTGAAAATACAGCAGTTATTATGGAACAGTTGAGAGAAGTTACTGTACATACTGCTGCAACGGTTAGTTCATGGGGCTTTGTTATTTCGCCAGAAGAGATTCTACAAACGGCGAAAGATATTGGTGAGCCTTCTGTATTAAACCGTGCTGGTGGTGCGCCTACCTTAGCAGTTGGTATTGCAATGGTATTCCATAAAATCATTCCTGCTGCGGATATGGGCTTCTGGTATCACTTTGGTATCCTGTTTGAAGCGCTCTTTATTTTAACAGCGTTAGATGCAGGTACTCGTTCTGGCCGCTTTATGTTCCAAGATTTGTTAGGTAACTTTATCCCTTACCTGAAGAAAACAAACTCGTTCATTCCAGGTGTTATTGGTACAGCGGGTTGCGTAGGTTTATGGGGATATCTGTTATATCAAGGTGTTGTTGACCCATTAGGCGGTGTTAAGAGCTTGTGGCCACTGTTTGGTATTTCAAACCAAATGTTAGCGGCGGTTGCTCTGGTATTAGGTACTGTTATCTTAATTAAGATGAAACGTACTAAATATATCTGGGTAACGGTTATTCCAGCAGTATGGTTATTAATTTGTACAACATGGGCATTAGGTCTGAAACTTCTCAGTGATGACCCACAAATGGAAGGTTTCTTCTACTTAGCAAATGAGTACAAAGCGAAGATCTTAGCGGGTGGTGCCGACTTAACTGCGGCTGAAATTACCAATATGAATCATATTGTAATTAACAACTACACGAATGCGGGCTTAAGTATTCTGTTCTTAGTGGTTGTTTACAGCATCATTTTCTACGGATTCCGTACCGCAATGAAAGCGCGTAAAAACCCAGAAGAAACAGCACAAGAAACACCATATGTTCCTATGCCAAAAGATGTAAAAGTGTCCTCAGGTCACTAATTTTAGGTAGTTAGGTTAACCCCCGTGCTGGCTTGCCAGTGCGGGGCTTAGGAGAAACTTATGTTTGGTAATTTAGGACAAGCTGGAAAATATCTAGGACAAGCAGCACGTATGCTAATAGGTATTCCTGATTACGATAATTATGTGCAACACATGAAAGATAACCATCCAGATAAGCCTGTTATGACCTATAACGAGTTTTTCCGTGAGCGTCAGGAAGCCCGTTATGGCGGTGGTGATGGTAAAGGCGGTTTTCGCTGTTGCTAATGATCCGTAAAGGAGATAAATGATGGAACCTATTGCAGTGACAATACTGACCGGTTTTTTAGGATCAGGAAAAACAACACTTTTACGTCATATGCTTAATGAAGAGCATGGCTATAAAATTGCTGTTATTGAAAATGAATTTGGTGAAGTACCGATTGATGATGAAATCATTGGTGATAGAGCCACCCAAATAAAAACACTGACCAATGGTTGTATTTGTTGTAGCAAATCAAATGAATTAGAAGACACACTATTAGACTTATGTGACAGTTTGGATCGCGGTGAAATCGAGTTTGATAGATTAGTGATTGAATGTACAGGCATGGCTGATCCCGGTCCTATTAGCCAAACATTCTTTTCTCATGAAATTATCTGCCAGCGTTACTTATTAGATGGCATTATCACGCTTGTTGATAATGTTCACGCTCAGCAACAACTGGATCAATTTACGATTGCGCAATCACAAATTGGTTATGCAGATCGCATCTTATTAACGAAAACAGATGTTGCACCAGCCTCTCCTGAACTAATGGCACGACTAAGACGTATTAATGCCAGAGCACCTGTGCATACCGTTATTCATGGACAAATTGATTTAAGATTACTGTTTAACGTAAAAGGTTTTATGTTGAACGATAATCTCGATGTAAAACAGCCTCTATTCCGTTATCAGGCTAATAAGCAAGATGATATCAATTCGATTGTACTAAAATTTGATTATCCCGTTGAGTTACAAGAAGTTTCAGACGTAATGGAAAAATTACTATTAAGTTTCGCTGATAATCTTTTGCGTTATAAAGGGATATTAAATATTAAAGACCACCCTAATCGTTTGTTATTCCAAGGTGTACAACGTCTTTATAGTGCTGATTGGGATAGACCGTGGCATGAAGATGAAACTCGTCAAAGTACATTGGTTTTTATTGGTATTCAATTACCAGAACAAGAGATAAGAGCCAGTTTTGATGCATTGATGCCTAGCACAGAAGAAAAGGCTCATTAACCGAATACCCTGTAGTGAGTGTTAGAAAGTAGTAAGAAGTAGAGCAGTAACCGTAGTAATTGAACCGTAGTTGCCGTAAATAGCAGTAACGAATATTGATAAGCTCCTGACTTGAGGAGGATCCTGTTCCTAGGATCTTATGTTTCACCCCATAATAACCAACATTATGGGGTGTTTTTTTAAACGCTCAAATTAGCCATTGGCAACGGCTTTATATTCCATAATCTCAATAATTTGAACATCGGTATGTTGCATGGCACGGCTTGCTAATGCACATAGGTTTTCAATTGTAGAATCAACGTCATGAGCGACAATACCGTCATTACCTGTCACATAAGTGTTATCTAGAGCCATCAATACAGCTTTATAAGCCGCACTCGCTCCAGTTGAGACTTTCATCGCACAGCTATTAGAAGCGCCATCACAAATCACACCGCTGATATCACCAATCATGCTACTAATTGCCATAGCCATAGATTCGTAACGTTCATCCATTAGCCATGCAATTGCGCCAGCAGCGCCCATTGATGCAGTTGTTGCTGCGCATAACGCAGATAGAGCCGGAAACTTATGGTGAATATAGATTGCCAGTAAATGGGAAAGCATTAGTGCTCTTGCCATTTTTTCTTCGCCAACTTGTAAATATTCAGCAACTACCACAACAGGCATCGTTGCGGCAATACCTTGGTTACCTGAGCCTGAGTTACTCATTGCGGGTAAAACGGCACCACCCATACGTGCATCAGATGCTGCAGAAGTACGGATCATGATTTCTGATAATAAATCTTTTGCTAATAAGCCACGCTGTTGCTGGCGTTGTAAAGTTTGCCCAATATGTAAACCATAAGTATTGTTCAAACCTTCTTTTGATAACGCATCATTTAAGTGTGCTGACTCAAGGATAAAAGAAATTTCTTCTACTGGAGTTTGAGTTACAAACTGGTAAATTTCTTGGGTATTAGTTTGGGTTAACGTTTCTTTAATTTCACAAGGTGATGCAGATTGTTCTGCACCATTGCAAGTGTTATCAAGAACAACATGACCGTTATGAATAATTTTGACGATATTAGTGTGATTACCGGCAATAATTACTGTTGCGCTATTTTCACCATCTTCAACAGTCACTTCACTATATAGAACTTCTTGGCACGCTTTTTTAATTGAAACATTCACAATACCAGCAGTTAATAGTGCTTTACTTTGTTCAATGTGAGCTGGCGTTGCATTCTTTAATACTTCAAGACCTGCTTTACAATCACCCCCAACAGCACCCAAGCTTGCGGCGATGGATAATCCCACCATGCCCGTACCCGGTACAGTTACGCCCATACCATTTTTCATTAAATTGGGAGAAACTTCTGCATTAATGCGGGTAATAGCGTGTTGTAAGTAACTTGCTGCTGTTGCAGCCGCTAATGCAAGCGAGATAGGTTCTGTACAACCTAAAGCGGGTTTAACTTGTTGCTTAACTGCTGCTATCAATATTTTCCAACGAGAAGATAATTGTTCTTTCATTGCATGTATCCAATAAACAGTATGAGAATTCAAAGGGTTATTCTATTTTTAATACCCTCATCATACTGAATTTATTGGAGAAAGTTTTTTCTGAATTTACTAACATTGTACAAATTTTGAGAAAATATTACCCTTTATAGCTTCTGTATTGGTAATTTTTTCCACATAAAATAAAGGCAAACGTTTTGACTCTTTAATGTAATTTATGAGTGCTAAAGAAGGGAGGTTTTGTATCTAATGTATATATTAAGGAAGATAAAAAATGAAGATAAATAAGATAATTTAAAATTGACGATAAAATTAAATAAAAAGGCAATAGAACGAATACACAATTCTATTGCTAGTATAATCATCATACTTAATGTGGGCTAACTCGGAATCGTTAAAATAAAAATAATGAATGAATATTTTCAATATCACATTTTTATTTTAACAAAGCAGATAATAGGCTCATTTTTTTTCAGTGTATAAGAATAATGCTTTATTCTTTTGTTAATATTTTCATAATGATATATTTAATGTTTTTTTTAAAATAAGTAATTAAATATATGTTTATAAAAATAGATAATTAGTTTTTATTTATGAAAATAACAATAAAATATCTTTGCCTATTTTTAATATGTTTATTATTTGAAAATAACCTGAAGCAACAGATATTGCTTCAACTATATTTATCAATAATAGCACTGTGGAATACAAAACCTACCATAAGCGGTATTGCAGTCCTTTTTACAACATCAAATGGTTGTAATTTCGCGCCACTAGATACTGCAATGATAACACCTGCCACTGGAGACATACCTCGTCCCATATGTGATGCTTGTTGCATTGGTAAAATCATGGCAATTGGGTTTACACCCATGCTATGGGCAATTTGTGGAATAAGTTCAACGAACGCAAGGGCATACTGAAATTACAAGTGGCGGGACTCGCCGTTTCTGCCCATGGAGGCCCGCGTAAATCCGTCACACAGACGGTTGTGGCCTGAGAAGTGGGAAGCCTCGCCCGACAGTGAACCGCACCCCAAAAGTTGGACTCTTTTAGTCCGAATTAAAGGGTGCTTTTTTATGCTAAACCCGCAACTAACAAAATAGGTTCTGCTTTATATCCTTTCAAGATCATTCTAGCGACAATAACAACGACAATTAAGACCGCAAGAATTTGGATTATGCTTTAGCTCTAGGTGCAAAGCGCTCAGCCGTGATCTTAACGACAGATTTTAAGACATCACTGGCAGCGTAAAGCGATTTAACGGGTAGATATTCATAAATAGAGTGGAAGTTATGAGCTCCAGTAAAGATATTAGGGCAAGGTAGTCCATTTTGAGAGAGTGCTGCGCCATCATAACCACCACGCATTGGAATTGGGCGAGGTGTAATACCATTCGCTTCATAAGCAGCCACAGCAATATCGATAGGATAACGATTATCACCTTGCAGGCTATTAAAGACGTTGGCATAACGGTCAGCAAGTTTACAAGCTACAGAGCCTTCACCCCATAAACCTTCACAATAATCGGAAAGTTGTTTTAAAAATGCCATGCGTTGTGCATAACCTTTTTCGGTGAAATCACGCACATCCATTTTTAATACAGTACGGGCACTATTACCTGCTAATTGTTTGACCCAATAATAACCTTCACGGCCTTCGGTATATTCAGGTGCTTCACCACCCGGTAACATGGCAACAAATTTGTGCGCCATTAACAGTGAATTTTTTAATTTACCTTTTGCTGACATTGGGTGAGCAGATGCACCTGTAAAGGTGATTTCAACATCACCCGCATTCCAGTTTTCATACACTAATTCACCAATACCACAGCAATCTAAGGTATAGGCAAAATCAGCACCGAATTCTTTAGTATCAAAGACTTTTGCACCACGTAAACCTTGTTCTTCATCGGGTACAAAACCAATTTTAACCGTACCGTGTTTAACTTCAGGATGTTGTTTAAAGTACTGCAACATATCCATAATTGAGGCGATAGCTGCTTTATCGTCAGCGCCTAATAAGCTAGTACCATCGGTTACGATAATATCGTCACCAATATAGTTTTCTAATTCAGGAAACTCGCTTTGACGTAAAAAGATCTCAAATTCTTTATTTAAGCAAAGATCGCCACCTTTATAAGGTAGGATTTGCGCTTTAGTATCATTAGTTTGTTCAGCACTGGTATCTAAATGGCCAAAGAAAGCAACTGTTGGAACTTCATAATCAAGATTAGAAGGCAGTGTTGCGGTAACAATCGCAGTATCACGAATTTTGATATCTTCAACACCTAACACTTTTAACTCTTCGACTAATTGTAGAGCGAGGACTCGCTGACCTTCAGAAGAAGGCATAATACCAGCTGCGCCATTTTCCCTATTTGTGGTGGTGTTAACTTTTGTATAAGAAATAAACCGTTCAACGAGATTCATAACAATACTCCATTATGTTTTTAATTGTATTCTCTGTATTAATACTTACTTATTTCATTTATTAGAAAAGACTAACACTTACTTGTATCATAAAAAAAACAATAGGGAATTATAGAAAAATTATTATTTTTACAATAAATTTTTAATGTTAATTATTGTTTAATTTTTGGTTTTTTATTTATTAAAAAATAGTGTTTTTTGTGGGTGAGGTTATTGTATTTAACTTATAGAAACGTTTTTCTGTGATCTTAATCATGGAAAAAGCACTGTAAACATTAAATATTTTAAAAATATAAAAATAATCATTACTTATTTTAATGTTTTATTTTATTAAATAATTATATTTTATTGACTTTTTTTATGAATCTTTTAGCAAATAATGATTAAAAAAACATAACTTATTGATAGAAGCTAATTATGATATACGTTTTAATTCTCCTAAAACGATTAGGAGGATATATGTATATAAATAATATGGTTAGAAACACATTTTCAGCAATAAAAAATGTTGAAAATAAAAGCAGAGAAATTAAAAATATTTTAAATGGAATAATATTAAGTTGTTATAATACAATTATCAGTTTTATAAAACCAACCATTAACATAAAAAATGATTTTTTAGGATTGAGAAAAAATATTTCTAATGTTGAAAATAAGAACAATCAGGGTGAAAGCACTCCTGTAAAATTAGATAACAAGGAAAAAACAGATAAAAAAGAAAACGAGGAAGTTTTTGATAAACAATTATCCGAAGCCCAAAGAAAAATAAAAAGTGATGAAATAAAAGCAAGCATTATTAATGATATTATCTCCTTCTTGAAGGAAATACCTGAATTAGAGAAAGAAAAAATTACAGAGTTTAAGAAAGAATTAGAATTTCATTCTAAATGGATTTTATTTTCTGGTAATAAAATATCTTTAGAGAATTCTAAAAATAATTTTTTAGAATCAATAGCAGATAGCCTATTAAATTCAGACGATAAAATAAAATCTAATTTTGGAACTATTGATAGCTATAAATTCTTTTTAAAAGAAAGTATTAATAATACTGTTGAAAATATTCTTTATAAGAATTAGTTTAATGTATTCGCAAAATTAATCAATTATATAGATGGTGGATAAATGAAAGAAGAAGAGAAAACAAAATATAGAATAGTTCCTATGTTAAACTAATAGGATGATAATTATGTTTGCTAGCAGTATAAGAATAGGGGCGGAAACAATCGCTGAAATTTCAAAAGATAATACATCAAATAAAGATCTTAATAAAATATCTTTAATAAAAAATACGTCAAATGAGCTTATTGTCACTGAAAGTTTAAATAACAAATCTATAAGTATACAAATAGAGCCAGAGTCTATTTATCTTAATATGAATAAAAAAAACATCTGTCAAGATATGAAGAAAAATAATAATATAGAAGATGATTATAATGATTATATTGAATTAGATAATCATTATGAGTTGGAAATTGAACAAAAATCAAAAATAAAAAGTAACAAGAATAAAGAAAAATCAAGTCTACCACCTATAAATATAGATAGAGAAAAAATTTCACTAGAGAAAATTAAATTAGAGCTTGCTGAGCATTTGGTATGTATTTTTACTGAGAGTAAACTGAAAGTATCAAAAGATAACTTGCTGATTATTTTAAATAAAAATCCGAATTTATTTTTAGAAAAAAATATAAACAGTCAGATTTTTAAATATTTTATGCTTCAGTGTATAAATGAAATTTCAACATTACACTATAAGGATATTAAAGGAAATGAAATTTTAAAAGATTGTATTATAAGTTATCTTTTTTTATATTCTTATATTTTTAATAAATATTCTGCGAATAATCAAGATGAATTCTTTATTGAGGATTTTTCTAAAGTTGAAAAATTAAATGAATTTCAAAAAGATAAATTATATGTCGATATAATAGAGGTTTTGTGTGATGATATTATTGATAAGGATGAAATAATTTGTTTTTTGAGCACTATTTTAGAAAGAAGTGAATTAATGAAATATTTAAACTTTTTAAGAGGTTTAATACGTAGTGGTAAAGGTGAAAATATTCAAGAAAAAGAAAGTAAATATAATTCTATAAAGAATACCATTGAGGGAAGTATTAAAAAAATAAATAAAGAAAATATATTTAATAAAATTGAGTTGTCAGATTAGAGTATGTTTAAAATCTTGCAAGAAATATTAAAATCTAAAGAAGTTGATTCAAAGAAATTTTGTGAGCAATTATCTGAAATAATAGTTGATAAAAGTCAATTGAAAAAAAATATATTTAATTTCTTATCTGATAGACTAAATGATATACCGATTGAATTGTTTGTTATTAATGAAAATAGAAAATTTACAAAGTGCATTATTGAATATCTTATTTATTCTTTAGAGATAAATAATATGATAAAAAAACATGATAAGGTTGATTTATATAATAAGATTGATTATCAATTACAATCTATTTACCAAGACATAGATTTATAATTAAATAAAGGTATATATTTTGTAGCCCTGCACTTTATCTATATTGCAGGGCTTATTGTATTATTATTTAAATATCCAATCGCTTAGTTTGCCATCTGCGAGAGCGCCAACGCCATGCGTTAGTTAAGCCACGTAGCCACTCATCACAAAGGAAGCCAATCCAGATACCAATTAAGCCCATTTCCATCTTAATACCGAGGAAATAACCAATCGGAATAGCCACACCCCACATAAAACAAATTGCTGTCATCAGTGGGAATTTAGCATCACCTGCCGCACGTAAGGCATTTACCATTACGATATTAAAAGTACGACCTGGTTCTAAAAAGACCGATAAAATAAACAGCGGGATCAATTGGTCAATAATGCGTTGATCTTCTGTAATGGAATACAGAATAGGATCACGCATAAACCAATAAACAATAACAACTCCAACCGTAAATATCACGCCTGTCTTTAAGCTTTTCCAGCCTCTAGCAAAAGCATCATCAAAGCGTTTTGCACCGACTAAGTGACCCACTAATATTTCATTACCAATGCTAATCGCAATGCCAAAGAGCATTAAAAATAATGACAGTTGGAAATAGAGAGTTTGTGCTGCAAGAGGGACTTCACCCATTAATCCAATAAAGGCGGACGCAGTCATATAATGTAAAATCCAAACCAAGTTTTCTCCTGCTGCTGGCAAACCAATATGTAGGATTTTCCCTAACATATTTTTAGACCACACCACGAGTTGTTTGGCTTCGAATTTAATACGTAAACCGTAGAACAGTAATCCACACAGTAAAATAACGGCAATAATACGACCGACAACTGTAGACCAAGCAACACCGACTAATCCGTATTGCGGTAAACCAAAGAAACCGTAAAGCACAATCATATTACCAATAACGGTAACAATATTGGCAATCAAGGTGACATACATAGCCGCTTTAGATTTGCCATAAACTCTCAGACAAGCTGCAAGAATAATTGAAATTGCCTCAGGAATAAGGCAAATGCCAATAATATGTAGATAATTGTAGCCATCTTGCACTAAATGCTCAGGCGTATTCATAAGATGCAAAATATTGTAGCCAAAGAAAAGAATGATCAAAGCGCTACTAATACCCAGCAAAGAGTTAAAAGCGATAGAAATATGAATCGCTTGGCTGGCTTTTTCTCTTTTACCTGCACCTAAATATTGTGCAATAACAACACTACAGCCCACACTAATAAAGCTAAAGATAGTGATAAAAAGGTCAAAGACTTGGTTACCTACACCCATTGCTGCCAAGTAAGCGGTAGAAACGTGGCTTACCATATAGGTATTAATTAAAAGAGTGGCTAGATGTAGGAATATATCTATAAATATTGGCCAACTAAGGGAAAAAAGCGAGCGATCCGCTACATCAGACTGATGCATTGAAAACCTTCTTAAAAACAGTGTGAAATCGATATTATTAATATAACGCGTAGGAAGATAGGGAATTCTACAAGGTTTATTTATAAGGTAATAGAGCAAATAATGTTTATCTGGCAAAAAAGATATTTATATGGTTTATTCGTTGATAACTAATCACTATTATCATTAAGAGATGATTAACGTTAAAGTCAGGGGAATTAATGAATACTAAAATAAAAGTGGCCATTGTAGGTTATGGCAATATTGGTCGATTTGCATTAGAGGCTGTTCAAGCTGCTCAAGATTTTGAATTAATAGGTGTTGTTCGTCGTGATATCAATAATATTCCAGAAGAACTGCATAATATTACCGTGACTAACGATATCAAAACATTAGGTAATGTTGATGTTGCGCTCTTATGTTCACCGACACGCGCGATTAAAGAGTTAGCAAAATCTATTTTAAGCTTAGGCATTAATACAGTAGATAGTTTTGATGTTCATAGTGAAATTGTGTCATTAAAAACAGAATTAGATGAAGTTGCGAAAAAGCATGACCGTGTAGCGGTAATTTCTGCGGGATGGGATCCAGGCTCAGATTCTATTATTCGTACTTTAATGTTAGCGATGGCGCCAAAAGGGATAACTTATACTAACTTTGGGCCAGGAATGAGTATGGGGCACAGCGTTGCGGCTAAGGCCATTGAGGGGGTAAAAGATGCACTTTCAATGACTATTCCATTAGGTACGGGGGTTCATCGTCGTATGGTTTACGTGGAATTGGAAGCAGGGGTGAATTTTAATCAAGTAGAGCAGGCTATTAAAGCTGATAGCTATTTCTCTTCTGATGAAACCCATATTAAGCAAGTTGATTGTGTCGATAGTTTAAAAGATGTTGGGCATGGCGTTCATATGATCCATAAAGGGGTATCAGGTAAAACTCATAATCAATTATTTGAATATTCAATGCGTATTAACAACCCTGCATTGACCTCTCAATTTATGGTCTCTGCCGCAAGAGCAAGTATGAAACAACGTGCAGGTGCTTATACCGTTATTGAAATTCCACCCGTTGATTTCTTAGCTGGTGATTTAAATACATTAATTGCAAAATTGGTCTAATTTTAATTAGGAGCTTCTGCATAAAATATTGCCCACATAAAGTGGGCAATATGGATTAACGCTTAGGCAAACTTGATGATTTTGAATTAGCGTTTAATACTTTTAAATTTTTTAGTTGTTGCGGTTAATGCCACTTCTGTTGGTAAGCGTTCCATTGAACTTGCACCATAGAAACCATGGCAGTCAGGGCAATTATCTAAGATATATTGGGCATCTTCTGGCGTTGCAATTGGGCCACCATGACAAAGCACAATAACATCAGAACGCACAGCTTTAGCGGCTTTTGCCCAGTCATTAATTAAAGGAACACAGTCCGCTAATGTTAATGCTGTTTCAGCACCAATATTACCACCCGTTGTTAACCCCATATGAGGGACAATAATATCTGCGCCAGCCTCAGTCATTGCAATCGCATCTTCACGGCTAAAGACATAAGGTGTGGTTAATAAACCTTTTTCATGGGCTTTGCGGATCATATCCACTTCAAGTCCATAACCCATACCTGTTTCTTCTAAGTTAGCGCGGAAATTACCATCAATTAGACCTACTGTTGGGAAATTTTGTACGCCAGCAAACCCTGTTGCTTTAACTTCATCTAAAAATTTATCAAAGTTGCAGAAAGGATCTGTACCGTTAACACCAGCAAGCACAGGTGTATGTTTAACAACGGGTAATACTTCTTTTGCCATATCCATAACGATTTCATTAGCGTTACCATAAGCTAATAAACCCGCTAAAGAGCCGCGACCAGCCATACGATAACGACCAGAGTTATAAATAACAATAAGGTCAATACCACCGGCTTCTTCACACTTAGCTGAAAGTCCTGTACCTGCACCACCTCCAATAATGGGTTCATGGCGTGCAATCATTTCATTGAATTTTTTTAGTAACGTTTCACGTGAATGAGTCATTCTTCTTTCTCCGTGGTTAACAAATAAGTTCCTGGTGTAAATCATAAATTTGCTGAGTAAACTCAGCGGAGTTTATGTGATAAGGACTGATGACTAACTGACGAGTCTCTGTCTCTTTAAATGTTGTTATAAATGCATCAAAAAATGCTTGATTTGCTTTTGGATCCCAAAAAGGACCCCCTTCAATATCCAGAGCTGAAAAACCGCCCTGTGGTAATACAAACCGCAATGGACCTTCACACTGATTGAGTTTCTCAGCGATCCAGACACCTAATTGGCGGTTTTCCTCTGGTGTTGTGCGCATTAAGGTGACTTGTGCATTGTGATGATAAAATTGACGTCCTTTATATTTCTCAGGAACACTTGATGGGCGACCGAAGTTCACCATATCTAATGCACCACAAGAACCTATATAAGGAGTTTTGGTACGGGCGATTGCGCCAAAACGGTCTTCATCACAAGCAAGCACACCGTCAAACAAGTAATCACACACTTCTGTTGTTGTTAGATCGAGCACGCTATGAAGTAAGTGACTGTCTGCCAGTTTTTCCATGGCTTTACCGCCACTTCCTGTTGCATGAAAAACAAGGCAGTCATAATTATTTTCAAGTTTTTGTGTGAGTTGTTGTACACAAGGTGTGGTGACACCAAACATAGTCAGTGCTACCGCGGGCTTATCAACAACATGCTCTTCTTGGTAAAAATAAACAGCGCCAGCTATTTGATTCGCTGCATTTCTTAATACTTTGCGAGAGATTCGATTTAAGCCGGATACATCTGTGACGGAGTACATCATTGAGATATCACTTGCACCGATATAGCCTGAAATATCACCAGACGCCATCGTCGATACCATCAATTTAGGTACACCAATTGGCAGAGATTGCATTGCTGGTGTAATCAGTGCCGTTCCCCCTGATCCGCCTAGCCCAAGAATGGCTAAGACATCATCACAGTGGGTTAAATAGTGTTCAAATGCGATAGACATCGCTTCTATTGCTTTCCCTCTATCGCCACAAAATACAGCTTCTTCGCCATTTGGGTGAAAGCGTGCAACTTCTGTTGCGGAGACATCAGCTTCTCGAGCTAATGCGGTGGGTTTGGTTGTCAAGTCAACGGTTTTAACAGGAAGGCCTGCTTTTTTAATTAAATCACTGACATAAAAAATTTCAGCACTTTTAGTATCAAGCGTTGTGGCAATATAAATAGAACCAGAATACTGTTTCATAAGCCTTCCCATACCTTTTATGATTATCGACGAATAGATTATAATCATAATGAGACTTGAGTTTCATTTATCATAGCATCGTTTTGAGACTCTTGTCTCATTATTTTTATTTTTTGTATATAAAAGGTCGATAAGGTTCGATTGATCACCTAAAGTAAACGTCAAGTATTGTGAATATTTAGCTTAAGATAAGCCAGACATATAAAAGTGTAGAAATAACGAAGGATCTTCTATGAGTTACAGTGATGAAACGGATGCAATGTCCGGTACACGAAAAAGAACCTATCAATTATTGGTGACAACAGCATTGGGTCTTTTTGAGCAAGGAATGTTACCGACAGTGTCGGAATTAGCAGCACATGCCGGTGTTTCTAGAGCAACCGCGTATCGTTATTTTCCCACACAAAGTGATTTAATTAGTGCTACTGTTGATGCAAGTTTAGCACCGATCATTGCATGGACACCCACTCCCGAAGATAATACGCAACAACGCATTACTGAGTTGCTCAATCTTGCCTATCCGCAAATGTTTAAACATGAAGGCGCATTGCGTGGTGCATTGCAAGTCTCATTACAGCAATGGGCAAAAGAGAGGCAATCAAGTGAATATGCAGAAAAACGATTTATTCGCGGTCACCGTAAAGAAATTTTACTCAAAGTTATTGAACCATTAAAATCACACTATCCCCAAGAAATGTGGGATAAGGTTATTAAATCGTTCTCTTTGATTTACGGGTCAGAAGTCTTTTTGGTAATGAAAGATATCTGGAAAATGGATGATCAACAGGTCATTGATATGACTCAATGGATGGCAAAAGCTATCCTAAATCAGGCAAAATCTGATTATCCCGCAGATAACGATTAATTATTTGAATAAATCGGTTAAAATTGTATAAATCATTTACGTTTTAGCTATTGCAGGGATCGTTATGTCACACAAAACAGAAGACCAAGAGTGGCTGGTAGAACAACTACAATTTATTGCACAAGGCATTGGTAAAACATTATCGCCTTTTTGTGAAGTTGTACTTCATGATCTAACCGATAGTGAAAATACCATTATGGTCATTGAAAATAACCTATCAGGTAGAAAAGTGGGGGATAGAGCAACTGAGTTGGGAATGGCGCGTATTGAATCGTCAAATTTCCCTCAAATAGTGGCGAATTACCCAAATCAGTTCCCTGATGGTAGGACAGCAAAAAGTACCTCTATCGGTATTAAGGATAAGCAAGGCAATTACGTTGCTGCGTTATGTTTAAATATTGATATTTCAATGATCAAAGGATTACAAATGGTACTTAACCAATTTGCAACCCTTGAAGAAGGTAATGACATTATTGAAACCTTTAGTTCAGTGACTGAAGACTCGCTGAAAAAACGTATCGATGAATTTTCTGCGACTTATTCAGTGACACCAAGAGCATTAAAACCCCATCAACGACGTGAATTGCTATTGTGTCTACAGGATGAAGGTTATCTTTCATTGCGTAAGGCAATGGAAATTACCGCACAATATCTTGGTGTTTCAAGAGCGACTGTGTATAACGATTTAAAAGAGTAGTAATCTTTCATTATTAGCTATTGCTAAAAAATAAATAAACTTAAAAAAAAGATATCACTTCTTGATATCTTTTTTTATTTCTATTTTTTGAGTCTTATAATATGTCGTATTTTTATTGAAAGTAGTTTGCTGATTATTATTGTGTGATTTTTATAAATCGAAAAAAATAAAAGGAATAAAATATGTTATAGCTGATTTTAATAGATGGGAGATAAGATATGATCGATTTAAATAATATAAGTAATTTTGAGAGGAAAGTTTCGTTTTCAACTAAGCGTGATTTTTTCAATAACGACAATTTAACTATTACGAAAAATATAAAAAAAATTTCAAATACAGAAATTGAGTTTAATTTAGTTAAAAAAATATTTAGTGGAATAAAAAGATTGTCAACATTATTATTTGTAAGTCAAACCGGTAGGATAGGTATTTCAAATAGAAAGGAAAATGTTGAAAAATGCCAAGAAACTATCAGTTTATTACAGGAGAAATTAAATAAAAATAATATTGATTTAAATAATCTAAATTTAGAAAAAGAAAATAATAATATAGCTTTGAAAAATGATTTGGAAGTAGAGCAAAATTCTGATTTAAAAGAAGAAAAGAATGAATTAAATCAAAAATTAATCGATATGACTAAGCTGAGTGATAGTTTACTGAAAGAAAGGGAAAAAATAGATTTATTTATTACTCTTATTAAAAATGAAAATAGTAAGTTTAAAGATAGATATAGTTTTTTTAATTATTTAAATGAATTACAACGAGCAGAATATTTTTGTCGAAAGTCCAATGATGAAACTGAAAAAAAAATTGCAGACGTATTTGAAAATATTTTAAAAGAAAGACTCGGACGAGTAAAAGGAAGTGATATTAAAAAAATATATAATGAAATTATTTCGACCTATCAATTTGAATCAGCTTTTTTAGATGAAAGAGAAAAAGGAAATATTTTATCTAAATTTTCTACAAGTGAAAATAGAGAAAAGTTTCTTTCTAAAATTAACTTTTTAGTTTTATTATTAGTGAATGATCCTAAAATAATGAATGCTTGTTTTAATAAGGTAATGCTAAATAATCTACTCAATATCATGAGCATTATTCTTGGTGAAGGTAACAAAGGAAATAAAGTCGATAGTTTTTTCCATCAAATTAAAGATGCATGGATACCTAAATACATGAATGAGTTTTATGAAAGTAAACGAACAGAGGCACCAACATCAACAGAGGCACCAACATCAACAGAGGCACCAATATTAGTAGATGTATCAACATCAACAGATTTAGAGGATTTGGATAGTTTAAGTGATTTTGATACCTCAATTAATTCAGATGAAGAAACTGATTTTGATAATACTGAATTGGAACAAAAGCTTCAGAGCGATCGGATATCTAGTTTTGGTGTGTTAGAAGGTAATTTTAAAGGTATAATTGAGCATAGTAATAGTGATTTAATATATTTAGATGAACTACAAGATAATGTTAAGGATATAATTGAGCATAGTAATAGTGATTTAATATATTTAGAGGAACTACAAGATAAATATAAAGTAACTAAAAAAGATATTTTAGATGAGCAGAGTTCACGCAATTTAAGTAATTTAACCAAAGAGCTCGAAGAATCACTTAATATAGGATCTCAGGCAATAAAAGAAAATCCTATCTATGAAGCAATACAAAATATTATAACTAGTTTATTTGAAGTAAACACACTCGCTGAAATAGGTTTTTCTGCTTCCAGCAATAGTAATGATCTTATCTATAAAGAGAGTATTGAGAATATAAGAATTAAATTAAATACAGCTTGTAGCCAATTATTCAGTGTCGAATCTCAAATTTCATCTGAAGAACCTAAGAAGACAGAGAGTGATGAAAAATTTCAAGCGGCTATTGAAAATGTTCTTGGCAATCTTCAAGGTTTAATTAATTTTATTGATAAACCTATTTTTGACGAAAGAGCTATGGCTCAGTTAAAAATAAATATGATGAATGTAATTCACAATTCAATTAATAGTCTAACTATCTCTAATTTAGATAAAAAAGTTGAATCTTTAGATAGTGTGTCTAATTTAATTAATGGATTTATTGAAAATCTTAGTAATGAAATTAATAAACTGTAAGAGATAGAGTAAACTATTTCTCGTTAATAAGTATCATGAAATTAGAACATGAAAATCTATAGTGCTTTCCTTAAATAATATTTTTTATCACTCACAGGATAGTTTTCTAGGGTGCCAAATATCTCAAATCCCTGCTTTTGGTAAAAAGGCAGGGCTTGAAAGCTAAAGGTATCGACCTCAGCATATTTGGCTCCTTTTTCTTTTGCTGTATTTTCCATTGTTTGCAGTAATTCTGTACCTATGTTTTGTCCACGATAGGCTTTATCTACCCACAAATAGCGAATACGTAGCCAATTTCCTAAAATATCTCCCGTGATCCCGCCTATTTTTTTATCGTTCTCTTCTTTAAAAACAGCCAGTGGTGAGTATTGTTCCATCTGAATATAACGAAGATTGTGAGTTAACAATCCTTCATAAATTTCATTGATCTCATTCGGTGTTGGACTTGTAGTAATTTTTAACGACATAATCAGCTCTTAATATTAAGAAAAATAATAATCACATTATCACTATTTGTTTATTAAATATTTATATAAATGCTAGGATAAAACCATAATTAAAAAAACTGGATAACACAACATGTCGTTTTTAAAAACTCTGCCCGGTATTCTATTTTGTGCATTAATAGGTGGTGTTCTTACTCTTTCAGGTTTACCCATGGCACTGATGTTTGGGCCAATTCTTGTTGTTATTATCGCTTATCGTTTTAAATGGGAGCTTGCGGTTCCTAAACATACGTTAACCTTTATTCAACTGACGTTAGGAACTTCGGTTGGTTTAATGTTTAACCAAGTTCATTTAGGTAGTGCTGATAATTTAATTATTCTATTGCTCACTCTTGTTATTTGTTTAGCAATTCAATTTCTTGTGAGCTACTTTTGGTTTCACCGTCATATTGGTTGGACGAAAGAAGAGTCAATGCTAGGAGCCGTGCCCGGTGCGATGGCCGCTATTTTAGCATTAACTGATCATACAAAAACACCCCCTCAAAAAATTGTTATTTCTCATACTATTCGTTTAATGGTTTTGATTATTATGGCGGGTTTTATCGTTGGTGCTGATAAAGCCAATATGCCAGAATTTGCTATACCTGAAATGACCATTGTTTCATTATTGTGGTTATTATTGATTGTTGCTTTAGGATTAGGCTCAGGGCTTTTATTGCAGAAAATCCGATTCCCTGCACCCTTTATGTTGACTTCATTAGGTAGTGCGATATTGGTTCAATCATTTGCTAGCGAATCCATTGCTTTTCCCATGTTACTTAATGAATTGAGTATGGTTTTAATTGGGATGAATATTGGTGCTCACTTTGTTGTTTTCCCACTTTCATCACTAATTAAAAATGCTTTTTCTTCTGTGCAAGTAGTTATGATTAATGTGATTTTAACAGTGATTGTTGCATATGGTGCCGCTTATTTAACGGGAGTTCCTTGGGCTACATTAATATTGGCTTGGGCGCCAGGGAGTATGGAAGCCATGACATTTGCTGCGATAACGATGAACGTAGATGCGGCTTTTGTTATGTCGAATCATATTTTTAGAATGTTGATTATTCAAAGTATTCCATCAGTGGCTTTGTATTGGAATGAATATAAACAGAAGAAAAATAATCAGAACAAAAAAGAAGAATAAAATATAAAAGGGATAATTTTGTTTTTTTGATAACCTCTATTTAATTGCCTATGTTGAAAAACAAGCATGCTATTTCAAGAGGTTATCTTATTCTATCAATACAATTGTGACTTAATAGTGGAATTAATAGTTTAATAAACTGAGTGATTTATTAGCTAACAATTGGCATTTCTTATTGTGTGATACTTCAATACCTTTTAGATCATTGTAGCTATCTTCATTTAATGTGCTCATCGGTAACGTTGAGTAATTACTCACATCCCATTGTTGTGAGCGAGAAAAGACCATTAAGGCTCTTTCAATTTTAGATTTTGATATTTGCTCATAACCACAATCTTTATTTAAAAAAAGGTAGATGGCGGTTAAATCTGCCAAGTCTTCTGCTTGTGTATAAGTTAACGCTTTTGCACTCGAAGAAAAAACCAGAGTAAAAGAGAGCGTTAATGTGCAGAACAAGGCGAACATTTTTTTCATTAGGTGTGCTGTTCCTTTGTGTGATGATTTAGCAAGTTTTGTTATTTGGCTTAATGTAGTTAAAAGTTTTGCAAAGACCCGCTGTTTTGTTGGGTTTTAAATTGACCTTCCAGTAAGGGGAAACTTTAGCATTGGTAATAGTTTACAAAACTTCTTTATTCATTTTATTTCGATAAATACAAAATAATTTGTTTTTATTCAAAGGAATATATTATGCAACGTCGCGAATTTTTAAAATTAGGCGCCACATTAAGTGCTGTAACATTATTACCAAGTTGGAGTCGCTTTGCGTTTGCCCAAAGTAACACGCCTTCATTGGCTATTCCACCTCAAATTACCCCTGATGCCCAACAAAAGATTGTTCTGAATATTCAACAAGGTATTTCTAAATTTATACCTACCGCGAATACCACTACATGGGGCTATAACGGTAGTTTATTAGGCCCTGCATTGAAACTTAAACGTGGTCAACCCGTCACAATTAATATCAATAACCAATTACCAGAAACAACAACGGTTCACTGGCATGGGCTTGAAATCAGCGGTGAAGAAGACGGCGGCCTACAAGCAATGATTGAACCTGGAAAATCTCGTACTGTCACTTTTACACCAAATCAAGCTGAATCAACGTGTTGGTTCCATCCTCATACTCATGGTGTTACCGGACAACAGGTCGCTATGGGATTAGGTGGGTTAGTGATTATTGAAGATGATGAAACCGCAAGCCGTAAACTGCCTAATCGTTGGGGGGTTGATGATTTACCCGTTATTTTACAAGACAAGCGTTTAGATAGTGATGGGCAAATCGATTATCAACTTGACGTAATGAGTGCTGCAATTGGTTGGTTTGGCGATATGATGTTAACCAATGGCACTATTCAACCACAGCATATTGTGCCAAAAGGTTGGGTTAGATTACGTTTCTTAAATGGCTGTAATGCACGTAGTTTAAATCTTGCGACAAGTGATGGCAGACCAATGTATGTGATTGCCAGCGATGGTGGATTACTCGCAGAGCCTGTAAAAGTGACTGAATTACCGATTTTAATGGGGGAGCGCTTTGAAGTTTTAGTGGATACCTCTGATGGACGTGATTTTGATATTGTTACTTTACCTGTACGCCAAATAGGAATGGTTTTAGCGCCATTTGATAATGTATTGCCTGTATTACGCTTGCTACCATCCGCAGAAAAAGGACAAGGTCTTTTACCTGAGCAATTAGCGCTTATTCCTACATTACCAACATTAAGCAATCTTTCAACGCGCACATTACATCTACGAATGGATATGCGTTTAGATATGCAAGGTATGATGCTATTAACAGAGCGCTACGGCGATAAAGCACTAGCGGGTATTCATCATGGAATGAGTCATATGCGTCAAGGTAACGGCAGTGGCATGATGGGCGGTGGAATGAATTGCGGTCATGGCAATGGTGATTTAGATATCTATAATGCCAATAGTATCAATGGGATTCCATTCTCAATGACTGAACCTGCATTTGATGTAAAACAAGGCGTTTATGAGCGTTGGGTTGTTTCTGGTCGTGGTGACATGATGTTACATCCATTCCATGTTCATGGTACACAGTTCCGTATTTTATCTGAAAATGGTAGAGAACCAGAGAAGCATCGCCAAGGTTGGAAAGATATCGTGAAAGTTGAAGGGCAATTTAGCGAAATTTTAGTGAAGTTCGACCATTTGGCCACAAAAGAACATCCATTTATGGCACACTGTCATTTATTAGAACATGAAGATACCGGAATGATGGCGGGTTTTACTGTTAGCAAATAATCAATCACTGTAAAAATGATTAATATCAGTAAGATAAATTAATAAAGGGCATGAAATTGATATTTTGTGCCTTTATTTTCATTAAATCAGATCATCGCATGATGAAGGAAGTTCTGGTACAATCGTTTGCTTTCCCCGTTAACCCAATCGAAATTAATCATGAAACATATTGTTGATGTCATGATCTCTGAAGAAGAGATCAAACAGCGTATTGCTGAGCTAGGTCGTGAAATCACAGAACATTACCGCCCACGTCAAGATCAACATGCTCTTGTCTTAATCGGCTTGTTAAAAGGTTCTTTTATTTTTATGGCAGATTTATGTCGTGAAATTGACGTGGACCATGAAGTCGATTTTATGACTGTATCAAGTTACGGTAATGGGATGACGTCAACGCGTGACGTTAAAATCATTAAAGATCTCGATGAAGATATTCGTGGTAAAGATGTTCTGATTGTTGAAGATATTATCGACTCAGGTAACACCTTAAATCGTGTTAAAGAGATTTTAAGCTTACGTGAGCCTGCTTCTATTTCTATCTGTACTTTATTGGATAAACCCTCTCGTCGTGAAGTAGATGTTCCTGTTGAGTGGATTGGTTATTCCATCGAAGATAAATTTGTTATTGGTTACGGCATTGATTACGCACAGCGTTATCGTCACCTACCTTATATTGGGCATGTAACATTATTAGATGAGTAATTTATTTACTTAAAATAGCAGTTAAAAACCCGCTTTAAGCGGGTTTTTGTTATTTAATCGAACATATCTTATTAGCGTGGATGACTCAATTTTGCCATTGCTTGGCGATAAGAAAGTTCAAGTTTCTCACGGCTATCAGAGGTGACATCAAGATCGTGTAGTTCACCGTTATTTAAGCCGTAAACCCAACCGTGGATCATCACTTTTTGTCCACGTTTCCATGCTGCTTGCATAATTGTCGAGTGACCAAGATTGTACACTTGTTCAATAACGTTTAGCTCACAAAGTAGGTTTAATCTATCTTGTGGTGCAAGTTCGCCTAACATAGAACTGTGTTTGTACCAGATATCACGGATATGCAGTAACCAGTTATTGATAAGTCCTAATTCGGTGCCTTCAATAGCGGCTTCAATACCACCACAACCATAGTGACCACAGACAATAATGTGTTCAACTTGTAATACATCAACCGCATATTGGATCACAGAAAGGCAGTTTAAGTCAGTGTGAATGACTAAGTTTGCCACATTACGGTGAACAAATAAGTCACCTGGTGCTGCGTTGATTAATTTTTCTGCTGGAACGCGGCTGTCAGAGCAACCAATCCATAAAAAGTGAGGTTTTTGACCTTTACAGAGATCTTTAAAAAACTGAGGATTTTCTTCAGTAACAGATTCTGACCATTGCTTGTTATTGGCTAACAGCTCTTCAATTTTTCTCATCATGACGTGACTGCCTGTAAATTCGGTTTCCCACCATTTGCGCTGACAGTACGCCAACACGAATAGCTCTTGTGTTATTGCTGGATGCAAGAGATCCATTTAGAAAGGGTATTTTTATACCATTACTTTTGAATTAATCAGAGGGCTTTTTAAAGCCGAGTGACAGATAATTGCTTGTAATTTTTCGCTTTCAAATAAGATAGATCTTTTTATAGCATTTGTTTAATGAATTTATCAATACATTCCTTGATGTAAATCAAATGTATAAAAAGATAACTGTTTGTTAAACCTGCTGTTGTATTATTCAAAAATAGATGCTTATAAATATTATATAAATAAATCTAATGATTATGGTTATTGGTTTTATTTTTGCACTGAAAGTAAAAATGATAAAAATAAAGAGCAATCATTGATTGAGGTGGTAAATGGAGGGATAATATTCATCAGTAAACTTGAGAAACAAAAGCAATAATTTTATTGGTATCAATTAGACTAAATGATTGCATCAATGGATAAATTTATTAAAACATCAGAATATTCGTAAGAAATAAAAGAATCTGAGCCTTGATAGCTAATTTTCTTTCTCTCCATCTCTTATTCTTTATTATTGTAATAGTTAAAAAATATTTATTTATTCGTTTGTGTCATAAGCCCTAAAACGGTTTATTTGCCACCGAATATTCTCTAGAATAACTTATTCCATTTTATTCTTTGAACTAAGCTTATTTTCTGATTTCAGCTCAGTTAATGCTGAATAATGCAGTTGATAAAAGGTAATTCCCACATATGACGTATGCATTGGAGTTAACGGAGTTAACGAAAACTTATCACAATGGCGTAAAAGCGCTAAAAGGAATTGATCTCACCGTTGAGGCTGGCGATTTTTATGCTTTACTAGGCCCTAATGGCGCAGGCAAATCGACCACAATTGGTATTATTAGCTCTTTAGTTAATAAGAGTAGCGGTAAAGTCAAAGTATTTGGTTATGACACCGATACCGATATGGTCAATGCAAAACGTCAATTAGGATTAGTGCCACAAGAATTCAATTTCAACCCTTTTGAAACCGTATTACAAATTGTACTCAATCAAGCCGGTTATTATGGGGTACCTCGTAAATTGGCATTAGAACGTGCCGAAATTTATTTAACCCAGTTGGATTTATGGGAAAAGCGCGAAGATAGAGCGCGTTTTTTATCTGGGGGAATGAAGCGCCGTTTAATGATTGCGCGTGCATTAATGCACCAACCTAAATTACTTATTCTTGATGAGCCCACCGCGGGTGTTGATATTGAATTGCGCCGCTCAATGTGGACGTTTTTAAAACAATTAAATGCTGAAGGCACTACCATTATCCTAACCACACACTATTTGGAAGAAGCAGAAATGCTGTGTCGGAATATTGGTATTATTCAACGAGGTGAACTGGTTGAGAATACCAGTATGAAAGGGCTATTAAGTAAATTAGAGTCTGAAACCTTTATTTTAGATCTTGCGCCCAAAAGCCCATTACCTGAATTACAAAATTATCAATATCGCTTGGTCGATACATCAACATTAGAAGTTGATGTTAAAAGAGAGCAAGGACTAAATAGTGTTTTTGCTCAACTTAATGCACAAGGTATTCAAGTGTTAAGTATGAGAAATAAAGCCAACCGTCTTGAAGAATTATTTGTTCACTTAGTTAATGAAGAGCATACAGTAGAAGGAGAGGGGGAATGATTCAGCTGTATTGGGTAGCCCTCAAAACCATTTGGATTAAAGAAGTCACCCGTTTTGGTCGTATTTGGGTGCAAACATTAATTCCACCAGTGATAACCATGTCTCTCTATTTCGTTATTTTCGGTAACCTGATTGGTAAACGAATTGGCGATATGGGCGGTGTAGATTATATGCAGTTTATTGTTCCTGGCCTGATTATGATGGCAGTAATAACAAACTCTTATGCGAACGTTTCTTCTTCTTTTTTTGGTGCGAAATTTCAACGTAGCATTGAAGAATTATTAGTTTCACCAGTACCAACGCATGTTGTTATTGCCGGTTTTGTTGGTGGTGGTGTGGCTCGTGGTGTTTGTGTTGGTATATTAGTGACCTTAATTTCACTATTTTTTGTGCCTTTAGAAATACATTCTTGGACAATGGTTGTAGTGACATTACTGATGACCTCAATTGTGTTTTCTCTCGCTGGATTATTAAATGCGATTTTTGCGAAAACCTTTGATGATATTAGTATTATCCCAACCTTTGTTTTAACGCCATTAACCTATTTAGGTGGTGTATTCTATTCACTTTCACTACTACCTGAATTTTGGCAAGGTGTATCCAAGCTTAACCCAATTGTTTATATGATTAGTGGTTTCCGCTACGGTTTTCTGGGCATTACGGATGTCTCTTTAACCGTAACGATTAGTGTTTTGTGTCTTTTCATTGCTGTGTTTTACGTTATTGCATGGTATTTAATTGAAAAAGGCCGAGGTTTAAGAAGCTAATCAAAAAAGCAAAATAGAAAGTTATAAAAGTTGAAATCGGTATCTTATTTAGAGATACCGATTTTTTTTAGCCATTTTTTCAGCATAAATGTTAATTTTTCTTTAAATGATAACTTTGCTATTAACAAAGAGATTTTTCTTGTTTAGTATACTAAACACTTTGGCAGGGGATAAAAAGGAAATGTAATGACAACGGCAAGCCAAACAGGTAAAGCACCTGAGGCAATCTCTCGTAATAAGCTTTTATGTATCGCAGGTATGGGATGGACTTTTGATGCAATGGATGTGGGATTACTCGCATTCTTACTCACGGCATTAAAAGAAGATTGGGGATTAACGGCATCACAATTGGGTTGGATTGGTAGTGTAAATTCAATTGGAATGGCTGTTGGCGCTTTTGTGTTTGGCATTATGGCCGATAGAAAAGGGCGTAAGCCCGTCTTTATCTTTACTTTGTTACTGTTTAGCTTAGGTTGTGGGTTAACGGCATTAGCAAGCTCTTTGATGGTGGTACTTGTTTTACGTTTCTTTATTGGAATGGGATTAGGTGGCGAATTACCCGTTGCCTCAACGCTTGTTAGTGAAAGTGTTGAAACCCATGAACGAGGCAGAGTTGTTGTTTTATTAGAGAGTTTTTGGGCTGTCGGTTGGTTAATTGCAGCGTTGATTGCTTACTTTATTATTCCTGATTATGGCTGGCGTATGGCGATGCTATTAAGTGCATTACCTGCGGTATATGCTCTCTATTTACGTTCCAAATTACCTGAACCTACTTCATCGCATATTTCACAGAAAAAAACACGTCTATCGATTCGACAATCAATGGCATTAATTTGGTCACCACAATATCGTCGTTCAACGCTAATGTTGTGGATCTTATGGTTTTGTGTCGTTTTCTCTTATTACGGTATTTTCTTGTGGTTACCTAGTGTTGCCATGTTAAAAGGCTTTAGCTTAATTAAGAGCTTTCAATATGTGCTTATTATGACATTAGCGCAGTTACCTGGTTATTTTACCGCGGCTTGGTTAATTGAGCGTTATGGGCGAAAGTTTGTTTTAGTGGCTTATTTAGCCGGAACGGCCATCAGTGCTTATTATTTCAGTGTGGCTGATTCAACTGCGACACTGCTTATTTTCGGTATGTTGTTATCGTTCTTTAACTTGGGCGCTTGGGGGGCTTTATACGCTTATACGCCAGAACAATACCCCGATGGAATTCGGACAACAGGAGCTGGAACTGCAACAGCAATAGGACGTATTGGCGGAATATTAGGGCCTTTAATGGTGGGATATTTGGTTCAATATCAATTTGAAATAAGCTCAATATTTCTGATTTTCAGTTTTTCAATTGTGATTGGAATATTAGCGGTGATGTTATTGGGGCAAGAGACAAAAAATATGCCACTTAACTCAATTTAATCCTGCTTTGTGCGACTAAAAATATAGAATTTCTCTTTCTTGTAATATGATAGCAGTTAAGATTTTTATGAGAAAAGGAGATCACGATGTCTCATTATGATGAAATGGTGAAACAGGTTGATGACGCTATTGCTACAACCAGTATTCAAACCATGAATGAACTTTTAGTTGAATTAGGTAAAGATAAAACGATTGAATTTCCACTGCGTTATGAGCAACAAGAACGTTTACGTACCGCTATTTTCCATCACGGTGAAAAACAGCGTTAATCGGATTGTTGCTAAGAAATAAGAATTAAAAAAGCGTTTGAACCATATTGATAAACAGGGGAAAACGCTTTTTTCTTTTGACTGCTTTGTATAATAAGAATTAAAACGTCTTTCGACCTTCTAGCACTGCGATCCTATTTTCAATAGATGGGTGCGTTGAGAAAAACGAGTCACCTTTGTTAAAAATAAAAGCGGCTTTTCGATAAGCTCGTCCCGTCGAGCCATCTTCAAAATTTTCAGTGTCATGCTGTGCTGAAATTTTCTTTAGTGCATTAATCATCGCTTGATTGTCTTGGGTTAAATCAACCGCCGCAGCGTCTGCCATATATTCGCGAGTTCGGGATAAATAGAAATAGAGGACCTGTGTAATGATCGGTAAAACAAAGTTGAGAATAATTAAAATTAGTCGAGCTTTGCTTGCAGCGTCATTGCTTTTACCACCTCGATTACCTGAAGCAATATATAAGCGACTGCCAAAGATATTTGTTACTGTCAAAATAACGTTGGCTAATATGCCAACATATAATGTCAGTCGTGAATCACCATGAATAATATGCCCTGTTTCATGAGCTAATACCGCCTGTACTTCTTGGCGATTAAGACGGCTTAATAAACCCGTTGTTACACCAATAAAGGCATTTTTCTCAGACCAACCAGCAGCGAAAGCATTAGCTTCAGGTGTATCAAGAAGATAGAGTTTAGGAATGTAGCCCAGAGTTGCACTTAAACTAAGTTCTTCAACAATATTGAGCAATTGGCGTTCTTGTGCATTTAAGGTGTCATCAGGGCTAATTAATCGCGCGTTCATCCCTGTAAGCATGATTTTATGCCCTTTAAAATGAATAAAGATAAGCAATAAAATCGAAACAGCGAGAATAATTAATGTGGCAATGGGAAGAGATTGAAACGTCAGAAATGCCCACATATTATCGGTCAGATCTAAATAGGGATTTGCGCCAATAGCCGTATCCACCAGCAAACCGATCATAAGCATTAAGAGTAAATATGTTGCTATAACAAAACGAGTTCGAATAGCATTTTTTCGTAGAACATTTCTGAAATCCATTAGTGACTCCAAACAGCACCGTTGAGTGCTGTTTTTATCAATCTAGAAGTAATAACTATCTCTTATTACTATAAAATTAATCGAAATTAATGCGACGCGCTTCTTCCGTTTTAATGGTTCCTTCATCAAGACGCCAGTACTCTTTATCAATAACAAGGCTTGGGAAAATCTTGACGATAAATACCGCAGGGATAGAAGCGATAAAAGCGCGATATTGTTCTAAAGTGCGGTTGTAGCCACGTTTAGCAAAAGAGAGTTTATTTTCTGTTGAAACAATCTCTTCTTGTAAATTTGTCATGATGGTGTCGGATTTTAATTCAGGGTAATTTTCAACCGCAACATTAATGGCACCACTTGAGACAATTTTTGATAATTCATCTTCAGCCGCTTTGGCTTCTTTGGTATTTGCGCTTTGGGATTGTGTTCTTAATTCAGTGATTTTAGTAAAGACTTCAGACTCATGGTTGAGGTATTTTTTTACGGTGGCCAATAAGCTGTCGAACACTTTGCCACGACGATCTAATTGTACTGAGATTTCAGTTTCACTTGAGATAACGGCTTCACGCATAGAGATAATACGGTTGTAATAATAAAAAATAAGACCCAATAACGCGATGGTAATAATTAATCCAGTCATGAGAAGCGTTCTCTTTTCTAATAGTAAACAGGGAATTGTATTAAATCATTAAAGTTAATTTTGCCTATTATTGATAAAGATAGCTAGATGATTATTTCATCAAAGATAAAAAGAGTACCGATAAAGCAAAATCAATAATATTGGGTGAGATAAAAAAATACCCCGAATAAATTCGGGGCAAAATTAAAGGTAATGTTAAGGTAAATAAAATTATCAAGTGAAACATCGGGGATGAAAACTAGGTTAAATAAGCAAACAAACTAAGCCATTTAACCCAGCCATTTAGCCTAGAGAAATAACAAATTTAGAACCAAGGTGCTTGCGCCATGACATTGCCATAAAACAGCATTCTTCCTGTGATTTCACCGCTAAAAAGCATCAAAATAGCGATAACAGAGAGCGATGTTTTGGTAAATGAAGAACGGTGAGATAACGTAATAATACAAATACCCACAATCAAACTAGCAATGACTTGCCACCATAATAATAGGCTTGCTACATCAGCTCCGGGTACTTGCGCTCTCATAACTAATCCCACAAGTACTAATAATGCGCCGATAAACGTTCCTATTTTTAATGAATTGCTAATGGCTTTACCTTGTAAACGTAACCAAGGGATCATCGAGCCAAAACCAAGTAGCAACGCTGTACCAATAAAGCTGATTTGTGTTGCAGGTGTATGCCATAACGGGTGTGCCTGCATTTGGTAATAGATTTGTGCTGTAACCAAGATAATAGGTAAACCAATCACACCACAAAACAATCCAATCAAACTATTACGGCGAATAGCATTAGGCTGTACCCAACTTGCTAATGCCCATAATGAAATCAATCCATTAAGCATAACGAAGGCTATTGCTTCACGGCTTAACCAAGAGTGAGCAATACCTAAAACAGAACGATAAGCACCAAGTGGATCACCTAAATGCCCCATTGACATTGATGAGCCCACAACTTCAATTAGCCAAATCAGTGCAATGGTTGTTCGTAATGCTTTGGTACTTAGCATTGCAACGTTTTGTGTTTGGTTTTGCCATTGATACAGTGAAAGCGCTAATACCGCACCAATGCCCCATTGACTCATTACCGTAAACAGGACTAACGGCAGTTGATAATCATGCATGATTAATCCTCCATTCCAATAATGACAATATTAGGGTTGCTGATGGTGTGATCAGGAACGCCATAGCGTTTTTCTAATAAAGCCCAATTTGTCGTATGTTTTTTACGTAAATCTTCAATTTCGCCAAATTCAATGGCACCCGTAGGGCAAGATTCAACGCAACGTGGTTTCAAACCTTCATCCAGTCTATCTGCACACATATTGCATTTACTGGTTTTGCCTTCAACCGGATCATAAACAGGCGCATTGTAAGGACAGGCCATAATACACATCTGGCAACCAATACATTTGTCATGATCTTGCACGACAATACCATCCTCTCGTTTGGTATAAGTATCAGCAGGGCAGACTTTTAGGCACTGTGGATCATCACAATGATTACAAGACATAGTAATAAAGGCTTGTGCATTAGGTTGTTCTTCGTTGAACTCACGAACACGACGCCATAGCACACCGGGAGGTGTCACGTTTTCAGATTTACATGCCATAGAGCAGGTACGGCAACCGTAGCAATCTTTGGTATTTATCAGAAAACCATACTGTTTCTTCGCCATGATCATGCCTCCCGTCTTACGTTAACTAAGGTGCTATTACAGCAATGACCATTACCTAAAGGTTCTACGTGATCATTGGTGACATGGCTACTACTTCCGCCTTGTTGCTCCCACCATCCATTATCCAATGAGATAACACCTTGCTTAATATGAGTGGTCACAACGGCAATAGCGCGGTGCTCACCTCGATCATTAAACGCGATAGCCCATTCACCATCTTTAATACCGCGAGCTAAGGCATCATTAGGATGGATAAGAATATTAGGCTGATTGCGTTGTACTTCTAAGATCCACTCATTCATACCATGACTGGAGTGAACACTACGGGCTAGTTTGCGTTGTACCGCCATCAGAGGATACTTTTTGGCAAGTTCAGGTGAGCCTTTTGTCGATTCTTTTACTGGGTAATAGGTGACAATAGGGGAGAAGTTTTTGCCCTGCCACTCTTCAATAAAGAAGTGCGCTTTTTTCGTTGAAGTACGGAAAATACCATCTTTAAATGGGACCCAATCACCTTCAACTGGGCGTACTGGGCCTTTTTCAAGCATTTCACGAGTAATGCCAGAACCTTTGAGACAAGCATCAATATAATGTTCAATCGGCTGATTAAAGACTTCACCGAAGCCAAAACGTTCAGCAAGACGAGCAAAGATCCAGTAATCAGGTTTTGCTTCTCCCGGTGGCTCAACAGCTTTTTCCATTAATTGTACATATTGGCTACGAACCCCTGCCATTAAGCTGGTATCTTCAAAAATAGTAGTAACAGGAAGTACGAGATCAGCATAAAGTGCCGTGGATGACATCAAGTTATCAGCGACAACAACAAAAGGAACTTTTTTCAGTGCATTACGCACCATATTGGTGTTAGGAAGTTGCGTCATTACACCCATAGTCATGATCCACCAAAAGTTAATTGGGTGTGGTCTTTCATTGACAATCCAATCACCGACTTTTGCAACAGGGATAGGTTTGATGGGTTTTGCATTCGGTGCTGGTGGAATAATTGGGCTAAATTTCGCCATTTGACGAGCTCCACCCGCATCACAAATTCCAGCGCCTTTTTTACCGATATTGCCGGTTAATAAAGCGAGATAAAACTGGCTTGCAGCAACATAAGCACCGAACTCCGTTCGTTGAGCACCAGACATATTTTGCACAATCATTGCCGGTTTGGTGGTGGCATAATCGCGTGCTAAACGAATAATCGTTTCTTTTGGAATATCCGTTTCTTGGCTCGTTTTTTCGATCGTCCAAGGCTGTGCTTGTTGATAAATTTGCTCAAAGACAGTCATGTAATCAGCATTAGCTGGCAGTTCATCATGAGTTAACGCAGGAACAATATTGGGTGTTTCATGGTGAACAAGTTGCTGGCTCAGGGTATCAAAAACCAGATAGCTATCTTGGTCATCATCAGATTGGCGTAATAGTTTTTGCTGTGCGTTAACAAGATAAACAGCACCCGTATGTGCACGTAAAAAAAGTTTATCAGTGAGATTTTCTTCAATGATAATTTTGATCATACCTAATGCAAGAGCAGTATCTGTACCGGGTACAATTGGGATCCATTCATCGGCTTTAGCAGCAGTTTCATTAAAGCGAGGATCAATAACTACCATTCTGGCGCCGTTTCGACGAGCTTGATTGTAGTTTTTAAAATATGCTTGCATGGTGACAGCAGGGTTATTGCCCCAGCAAAGAATATAACGACTATCTTTTACAGTATCACGAGTATCGGCATAGCGCAGACCTACCATTGGGATCATTGCTGCTGTTACGGCGGAGCAGCATAAAGAGCCTGCTTGTTTTGTTGACCCTCCCAAGTAATCGAAAAATGCTTTACCCATATCATTTTTAATCGAGTCCATATTGCCCGCATGAGTAGAGATAAATATCCCCTCATTGCCAAACTTATCAATGGTTTCTCTGATATTTTTTTCAATAAGATCAAGCGCTTCATCCCAACTAATTGGCTTAAATTCTGCTTTCCCTTTTTCGCCAACACGTAATAAAGGTGTGGTGAGACGATCTTTATGATATACCCACTTAGTTCGGCTCATTCCACGCAAACAGCATTTCACATTAAAGCCATCAGAGGCTTCAACTTTGATCAGTTTCCCCTTATGTGTAAAAGCTGTTAGGTTACAGTGCAAACATTCCATCGCACAGGTTGAACGAAAGGTTTTATACTCGGATAATTTGATCCGTGGTTTCTGGTTAAATATGGGTTTATTTTCATTAACTAGACTGAACGCGTTAGGAGAAAGAGCTGCCACGCCAATGGCGCCCATTCCTTTTAACAATGTTCTTCTATTTAATTCCCATTTTTGATTTTTAGACATAGACATTCTCACGCACAAGAAAAGTTAACTATATATAAACTCAATTCATATATAGTTAACCTTGAGTTAGATCATCTAAAAATAGACAAAGAAAATAATCGATAGAAAATGATTAAAAAACCCTATTTAAAATAAGGTTTCAGTGAAATAAACTAGTAAAAATGACAAAAAAAGAATAATGGGATATCGTCATAAAATAAAGTAAATAACGAATAGGTGTAGGAAAAATAAATGCAGAATTCTCAAGGAGTTAACTCGGTTGATATCGCTATTACCATTCTTGAATTTATTGCTTCGAATGGAGGTATTGCCCGATCGTCAGATATTGCAAAAGCCTGTTCGCTTTCAAAAAGTCGCTTACATAAGTACTTAGTTTCACTTTGTCGCTCTGAAATGCTGTATCAAGAGAGTGAAGGAAGCCAGTATTGTTTGGGCAGTAAAATTCTTTTTTTAGCACAGGCGACGCCAAAGCCACAATCCTTCGTAGATGAGATTAATCAGTTATTATGTGAATTTAGAGATGAACATAATATGTCTACAGGACTGGTGATTTCTCAAGGTAATCAACTGTTTTTAACTCGTTACAACCGTAGCTTTAAACATGTTGATATCGATTTTTTACCAGATACTCCTGTTCCTCATAAAGTTAGTGCAGCGGGTGCTGTTTTTGCCACTTTTAGTGATTTAAAAATTGAAGCCGATTTATCACAAAAGCAGCGAAATACTATTCGCCAACAAGGTTTTGCTATTCGTCATGAACCGGCAGAAGGCATTCCAGGCGCACAATCTATTTCATGCCCTGTACTTAATAAAAAAGGGGAAATGGTAGCGGCAGTATTGACGATGGGATTTATTGAACCTGAAGGGCAAATGGAACTGGGCAATGCATTAAAAGCAAAAATGGCGCATTTCTCCCGCTAATTTGCTAAAGGCGTTATTTAGGCACTTTTGCAGAAAAAGCAAAGTGCCTAAAATCGTGCATTGATTAATCAAATAGCCCTTTCGCCAGAATATCACCTTCTTGAGATATACCGGGTAACACGAAGTAATATCCACCACCAAAAGGTTTGATATAACGTTCTAAGGGTTCACCATCTAAACGTTTTTGCGTATCAATAAAGCCTTTTTTAAGGTTATTTTGAAACGAGATAAAAATCAGCCCCATATCTAGTTGACCCGAAGGTGTTAATCCTAATGAGTAGCTATAACTACGTCGACGTAGTTTGGCACTATAGCGTTCTGGACTTCTTGGTTCAGCTCGTCGCATATGAGAATCAAATAGCACTCTGTCACCGTGAGGATCTTTTTCAAATTGGGGATCGTCCATCTCCTGCTTCATACCTATTGGCGCACCGGTTGAGCGATAGCGTCCAAAGTTATTTTCTTGATCTTCAAGAGGCGTTCTATCCCAAAATTCCAAAGCAAAACGAATAAGGCGAACTGCTTGATAACTTCCACCTAGACACCACTGTGGCTCTTTTTGTTTTTCAGTGATCCATACAAGAGAGTCCATCAAACTATTATCTGAAGAAGGTGCGTTACCAGAGCCATCTTTAAAGCCAAAAAGATTAATCGGCGTTTGTCGATTATCGATATCACGAGCAGGAAGAAAACCATCGATTTTCCATACAGCATAAACCTTCCCGGACAGGTGTTTTAAAATATCTCTTAACGCATAAATCACGCTTTCTTGGCTATTCGCACACAATTGCAGTAATAGATCGCCACCGCACCATTTAGGATCGAGTCGGTCATTAGGAAAGGGTTTCATTGGCTCTAAGCGCTTAGGTTTCTTAGCTTGAAAACCAAAACGACTATCAAAGAAACTATCGCCTAAAGCGACGGTGACGGTTAATTCATCAGGGTGTAACTGTGTTCCTAAAATACCTGATTCAGCAGGAGGAAGGTGTGGATCCACTCTTTGCTGAAGTTCTCTAGGTTGCGTTAAAAATGCAATTCGTTGCGTCAGTGTTGTGAATATTTTTTTCACATCATCGGTGCTTGTTACTGTCAGATTAAGTGCAATAAATGAGGCATTTTTTTGTTCTGGTGTAATAACGCCCGCTTGATGTTGACCTAAATAAGCAATAGCGCGTTGATAACGCGAGGTAGATGAAGTTTCTGGTTTTTCTATTGCTTTAGCTCCCATACTGGCGAGTAATAAGCTTCCACCTAGCCACTTTAACGTTGTACGTTTATTGAGATTAACAGGATTTTTTGATAGCAATTTAAAGAGAGTTTTATTTTTCATCACTTGCTTCTTTATAGTGATAGTAAACATCAATATTGAGCGTGCTACGTAAGTTCGCTACTTGCTCTGCTAATTGTGTCACTTGAGAAAAAAGCCAACTTTTTTCTGTTTCAGGAAGCGCCGTTAAAGGTTGGAATAGACCTTCATCGCGCTGATATTTTAAAAGTAGAGCACCAATATCGTCATATTGTTTGATAAGCGATTGATATTCAGCCGTTGGAATATGATGAGATAAGATCTCTACGATTAGGCGCGATCCAGATAAATTGGCATAACTATCACCCAGATCGCTGTTTGAATATTGATTTTCAATACCAGCGAGTTTGTCAGTCAAAATAAACTCTAGGTTATCACCCGCAGATTGAACCAATTTAGGAATAGGAATATCTTCAATTGCGACACGTTTTTTTAAGTCACTAATGTCTCTTAAAAGGGCTTTTGCCGACTCTGTCGCTTTTTGAGGATCTCTTAATTTAAACAGTTGATATTCAACTAAATGAAATCCTGAAAAACGAGGTGAATTTTCTCTTTCAAGAAAGAAATCAGCCCGATTATTTAATAAACGTTCGCTTGACCCAAAAAGAGCGATAATAGGGCGAATAACCTCATAATAATAATGCGCTTGTTGATAAGCATTTTGCGCATTAATAAGCTGATTTTTTTCACTATTCTCGATTAATTTATCGAGCGATTTTTCAACTAGTGTTAATTGCTCAACGGCTTTTTCTCGATAACTTAAAATATCAGTTTCGAACTTTTTAGGAGTCGGGATATCCCCTTTGGCAATAACGATGTTTTCACTATCTTGAATAATGCCCTGAATAATTTTTTCGGCATAAACAGGAAAAGAAAATAACAAGATAAATAGAAAAGCGGTGAGCTTTTTACTTTTCAATTTTGCATTATTTAGCATGGCGAGAACCTCGCTTAAATAACAGTGCGACAACCGCCCAATAGGCAATAAATGTCACCACGCTTAAGCCAATAGGTTGAGAGCGATAAGCAAAAAACGAAACTAAAAAATTACCAAAAACACTGGAATCATCAAGAATATGGCTAATATCCCAAAGTGGATAAATAAAGAAATCAGGTAATTCAAAATCCATCTCAATCAGTAGATTTGCAATTTCTTCTACTGCTTTTAATAACAGAGAAACAGCTAGAAAGAGTAATAAAAAACCGGTTACGGTAAAGAAATAGCGCCATGAAATCACTTTTGAAGTCAGCAGAAATAACCACAGTGTGAATGCTGCGACAACTAAGCCAATAAAGACTTCAATAAAGAAAGGCAGTGCTGTTTGTGTATTGAGGGTCATTATATGGCTAGAAAGGAATACCACCACTTCACTGCCTTCTCTGGCAATCGCAATGGCTATAATCAATAAAATACCCCACGCACTTTGTTGCTGTGTTTTTTGGGTGAGTTCATTTTCTATATTTGCTTTTAATGATTTTCCTTGTCCATTCATCCAATAAACCATCTGTACAATAAGCACACAGGCGAGAATTTCCATTGTGAGCATAAATAGAGATTGCCACATGTCTTCTAGCGAGCTAAATACACCATAAATACTCAGCGCTAGAATAACGGCAAGAAATAGCCCAAATATCACGCCACCCCACAAGTATTTCATACCTTGTTGTGGTGTTGGTGAACGTTTTATCCATGCATAAATAATACCTATTACTAATAGCGCTTCAAAACTTTCTCGCCAAACAACAAACAGAACTTGTCCCATATTTACTCTGCCTTTTCAGTTGCAACAATTTCACCTTGAGGGTGAGAAAGGTGAAAATCATCAAAGAAGGTGTAACGACCCGGTTTTAGTGGTGCGATTACAACGACAGAATTTGCGCCCGGTGCTAATACTTTTTCTTTTCTTAGCTGTGTACTTTCAAATTCAACAGGGCTAGTGCCTGTATTACGAATTTTTATTCTTATCGGTTTTTTGGCGGGAACTTCAAGTACTTGTGGGATAAGTTCACCATCTTTCATTTCTAATTCAACAGTGTATTTCTCTGTTGCAAAAACAGAGTATGTCACCATTAGCAGTAGTAATAATGTGTATTTAGAGAGAGTTTTGATCATCAGCATTTCACTTAAAAAAGAGAAAAAGGACAAATCCAAATGATTGGATTTGTCCTTTTTCAAGCTAATTAGTAACTACCTTTACGGCCTGTACCGCTATAGGTGAAATCCCACGACACTTCAAAGGGTTCAAACCAAGGTGCAACGCCAGTTTCTTTATCAATATGGCGACCAAAAGCGATATCTTTGTTGTATGAAGGCGGGTAAATCTTATAGGTCACGTTATATTGACCATTTCCATCCAGCTTCAGGTTTTCACCATAGTGAGGGCCATCATTGGCAACCATTGCCATAAATGTGCCTTGCTGTTTTTTCGCAGGTGCATCAGATTTTGTTACGGTGTACTCAATGGTGAGGTAGGGTATCCAATCGCCTTCAGCAAATCCATTCGGATTATCTTCTGTGGCATGAATATCTGCTTCTAAATGGATATCTGCTTTATCAGCCGCTAAGTGATTCATCGCATGATGACCTTCTTCAGTATCCATGGTGATAGGTTGGAGATAAACCCCTTGAATTTCCATACCATTTTTAAGAATAGGGTGACCAACTGGATACTCAACGGCTAATGCAGATGCAGAAAGAAATGAGAGTGCAGAGAGAGAGAGCGCATAGCGATATTTCATGTTTAACCCTTATTATTGAATGATAATTGTTATTATTCTTAATAAGATTAACATAGTTTGTATTAGAAATAGGAGATAATCTGTACGAAAAATATCGCTTAATTTGGTGGGGAAATCAGTGAAAATAGTACTAACATTTTCTTTTATAAAAGAAAAAAATTTGTTGTTCTAAAATAAATATATGAAAGGAATTAATAATTCTAAGTAATAATACCCAATAAAATCATCTAATTAAGAACGATATATGGAAATCTTATTTATCTTAATGAGAAGATAAAACAGAAGATTTCCATACCTAGAATATTAAATTTGACTTTGAGCACTCCAAAACTGTTTGGACTGTGTCAATGCCACAGCAGAAACTTGCTCTTCATTTGGTGGTAGGAAAAATGCAGGAGTGACTTTTAGCTCTTGTGCAATATGAAAGAGCATATCAACATCAATCTTACATAGCCCATTCTCATAACGTGAAAATTGTTGCTGGCTAATACCGACTCGTTCAGCGACAACCTTTGCTGACAAGCGAAGTTGCTGGCGTTGTTTACGAATTTTATGCCCAATAATTTGAGAAATGGGATAAATCTTTGACATTAGTGACCTCATTCTTCCTATCAACCACCAATAATATCCAATAAATTGAATATCAAGTTTCCGTGATGGATCTTCAAAATATACAAGCACTCCGGCTTGAATGAGTAAAATCCATACTAATGTGTTATCGGTTAATTGGGTGAATTATTTATACCCATCATGTTATAAGATGATATTAATTTTCATTAAACTATTTTGATATCCTTCTTATTTCCAGCAGGATTGTCGAGAATTTTTTGATAAACAGTGCTATATATTGTCTAAACACCATTTTATCTGCTATTTGTGCTCGCATTTGTGATTAATAAAGAGTAAATAATGAGGCTATAACAAGAAAGATAAAACCCTCTTTGACTGTGTTTATACTCGAAAATACCTTTTATGCCTTTTTATAATGGGTTATTTTTGAGTTTTTTTTTATATCGTCGAGATTTCCTTTCTTAAACCCGTGTTAAATTCAAACAACTATCCTCACTTTATTGAAATTTATAAAATTACATTCACATCTAATAGGCTACGGCGTTAAGATTGTTAACTATAATACTTAGGCAAGATTATAAGTGTTGCAGGGTAATTATCTATTTATCGTCAAGGTCGAGATTATGAATGTAAAAGATATCATTCGTCATGAACCATTTGGAACATTGTTAGGCTATGCGCCTGGTGGTGTCGCGATTTACTCTTCAGATTACAGCAGTATTGATAAAGAAGACTATGCCGCTAATGATTCATTCCGTAGTTATATTGGTAATGAATATATGGGGCACAAGTGGCAGTGTGTTGAGTTCGCTCGCCGTTTTCTCTATTTGCATTATGGGGCTGTATTTACTGATGTGGGAATGGCTTATGAGATCTTCTCACTGCGTTTTCTACGTAAAACGATAGATGATGATATATTGCCATTACAAGCCTTCGCGAATGGTAGCAAACAACCCCCAGCAGTGGGTGCTTTGCTGATTTGGCAAGAAGGTGGTGAGTTTAAAGTAACTGGGCATGTCGCTGTTATTACTGAAGTGCTTGAAGATAAGATCCGTATTGCAGAACAAAATGTTATCCACACTCGATTGCCAGCAGGGCAACAGTGGACAAGGGAATTACCTCTTAAAGTGACGGATAACGGCTACTTTATTCAAGATACTTTTAATAATACAACGCTATTAGGTTGGATGATCCAAACAGAGCCTAATGTCTATAGCCTTCCTCAACCTAAAATTGCGCCAGAACTGTTAAATATTCATGCCGAAAAGCTTGATAATAAAGGCCAATTCGATGGTAAGTGGTTAGATGAAAGCTCGCCTCTAGAAAAAGCCTATGTCCTTGCACAACACGGCCATATTATTAATCAAGATAGCTATGAATATTTCACCATCTCAGAAAGTGCAGAGCAGGAGCTTATTCGCGCAAGTAATGAAATGCATTTGATGTATCTACATGCAACTGAAAAAGTGTTAAAAGACGATAAGTTACTGCGTTTATTCGATATCCCTGAAGTGTTGTGGCCTCGTATCCGTTTATCATGGCAAAACAGACGTCATCAAATGATCACGGGACGATTAGATTTTTGCATGGATGAGCGCGGTGTCAAAGTTTATGAATATAATGCTGACTCTGCCTCTTGCCATACAGAAGCGGGTTTAGTTATCGAAAAATGGGCACAGAAAGGTGGAATTAAAGATGGTTTTAACCCTGGTGAACGTTTACTGGATGCATTAGCAGATGCTTGGAAACACTGTGATGCGAAACCTTTTGTGCATATTCTTCAAGATGATGATAGCGAAGAAGATTATCATGCTCTGTTTATGCAACAATCGCTGACTCAAGCAGGTTATAACAGTAAAATTCTACGTGGACTAGATGAGCTTCATTGGAATAGTCGTGGTCAATTAATTGATGCAGACAAACGTGTCGTTGAATGTGTCTGGAAAACATGGGCTTGGGAAACGGCGTTAGACCAATTAAGAGAAGAGAGTGAGCAACAAGCACTGATCCCTATTCGCACAGGACATCCTGAAGATGAAGTACGTTTAGTTGATGTGCTTTTACGTCCTGAAATTACAGTTTTTGAGCCTCTTTGGACATTAATTCCTAGTAATAAAGCCATTTTGCCGGTTTTATGGCAATTATTCCCTGATAACCCTTATTTATTAGATACTGATTTCACGGTGACGCCTCGTCTTGCACAAAGTGGTTATGCAATTAAACCTATTGCTGGGCGTTGTGGTAGTAATATTGGTTTAGTGGATCATAAAGAGAATGTCTTAGATGAAACCAATGGCCAATTTGATCATCAAGAAAATATTTACCAAGAACTATGGTGCTTACCAAAAGTGGCAAATCGTTATATCCAAGTTTGCACCTTTACTGTTGGTGGGCATTATGGTGGTTGTTGTTTACGTTCAGACCCAACTCTGGTGATTAAAAAAGAGAGTGATATTGAGCCTTTAATAGTGGTTGAAGATAAACACTTTTTAGCTAAATAAGATCATAGACGTTAAGAATGAAGAAATAATAGACCCGCCTAATAGGCGGGTTTATTGTAAAAATAACGAGATCCTTAGTGAAAAATAGAATGATACAAAAATTTGAAACGCTTAGTGAGTTATTAGCATCGCTTTCAACACTTGAATCTAATGAGTGGATTTATACGGAAATTACAACTTGGGATCGTGATCCTGATCAGGCAACTTTTTATTACATTCCTTGGGATTATCTTCAAGAATTACCTGATGATGAGATTTACCTTGATGATGAAGATCTGGAAATGCCAAAAGTTGTTGAAGATAAAAATTTACGGGGCTGGATGGTCGTTTGTGATTTAGTGTTATTTTATCAAACCCAACAAGCTCAACAAAAAAACTTGCAGTGGGTCATTGAAGAAATTAACCATTATCGTGAGTATGATGCCTTTCGGTGTTTGAGTTAGATTTTATTCTTAGTAATAAAATATCAAATCATTAACTATAATGATTTGATAATTAATGATTTGATTTATGATTTTTATTTTAATAAAGAATATTTTCAATATTGAGCCAATCATTGGCATAATGATCTGTCATTAATAAAAAACATTCGGCAATAGCGCGATTGAGTGATTTATGTTCAACAGTGTCTTTTTCTACTGAAGTGACAGACCATACTTTGTTTTCTTGATGATAAGAGCATGCCATTTCACAATCTTCTAATAAAGAAAGCGCATCATCGGCATTTTTGAGTAAATCGAATGATGCACCATCGGGATCTAAAGAGCTCCAAACTTTTTCGGTTTCTGTATCAAATTCGATTTCATAACCATAACGACGATAGATAGCGGTTAGGTTTATTTGAAAATCCGTATAGTGACTATAACGATGAATGGAAGGCTGGTAAGTATCAGGCTCTTGAGCTTTTCGATTATTTTTATAGTCTTGAATTTGTTTCTCGCGAGCTTGTGCGCGTTGATAGCCCTCGTTGCCAAATTCTAAAATACGTGCTTTGCGATGAACGTTACTAAAATCCAGCACCGCAGCCCCATAATAAAGTCCTTCTTCTGTTTTCACATCCAGTAAATCAACGAGGATATAACGTTTATTTTCTGTGATATTTTCTTTATTCGTGATCGTTAGCCCTGCATATTCTGCAATAGCAATAATTTGTTGTGTTGAAAAGGTCATCTCTTTCATCGGATTTTCCTTAAAAAATTAAATGCTTTCCTTGATTTGTTTTTTCAGCCATTGAATGAAAAGTTGTACTTTAGCATTATTTTTTTCATTTCGAGTGACAAGGTAATAACGCTGAGCACAAAAAAGCTCACTATTATCAAAAGGAATAATTAATTCTTTATTAGCCAATTGTTTTTGTACTAAACGCTTTCTTCCCATTGCCACCCCTGAGTGGTTCACAGCAGCAATAACAGCAAGATCAGAACGGTCAAAACAGATATTGCTACGATTAGGAAAAAGTGAAAGCCCCATATATTCACTCCAAGCTCGCCATTCGTCAAAATCAGAGTTATTACTCCACGCTTGTCTATCATGTAGCAATGTGCAATTAGAAAGATGATGAATATTGCCGACAAGCTCATGCCTTTTCGCATATTCGGGACTGCATACAGGAATAATAGATTCTGAAATTAAATCTTCACAATAAAGGTTTTGTAGCTGCTTATCATCGAAATAGATTGCGAGATCAATACCATAACCTCGAAAGTTAATATCATCATTTCCTGTGAGTAGATTTAATTCAATGGATGGATACCGTTCAGTAAAATCTGAAATACGAGGGACTAACCAACATTGAGCAATAGAAGGGCGAGAATAAACAGTGAGAACACCGGAGACTTCTTGATTATGAATATCCAAAATCTCTTGGTTAATATCTTCTAGTGTTTTTTTAAGTGCCCAATAAATACGCTCTCCTTCTTCTGTCAACTCAATTCGGCGATGAAATCGGTTAAATAGCTTAATGCCTAGCTCTTCTTCCAATGTATTAATACGGTGGCTAATGGCACTGGGGGTTAATGATAGCTCTTCTGCCGCTAAAGCGAATGAAAGATGACGACCTGTTGCTTCAAAAGTGTGAAGTCTTGCTAATTGATAACTGGATAATCGTTTATTTCTTAAAATCACGTTAGAAGATTCAAACATTCTTTTATTCTCGTTTTGTTATTAATAGTAACGTAGGTTAACAATCAAGCTAATATTAAGATGAAATACCATGCTACCACTCGTCATAATGTGATTATTTGTGCTTTTGATCACTTATTTGAGTTAATTGAGTTCATCTTAGTGTAAATTTTCATCATTTGTAAGTACCGAATGATTAATATTCAATATGATTAACAATAAATAAAATATTTGGGATGGATATATGGATTCAACGTTATGGGTGCTAGGTACTCTTATAATTAGTATCTTGCTCATTGTTTTTACTATAATAAAACTTAAGTTTCACCCGTTTTTAGCCTTACTATTGGCAAGCTTCTTTGTGGGTACTGCAATGAAGATGAATCCTTTAGAAATGGTAAATGCGATTGAAAATGGTATTGGTGGTACGTTAGGATTTTTAGCGGCAATTATTGGTTTAGGCACTATTCTTGGTAAGATGATGGAAATATCAGGTGCCGCAGAACGCATTGGTATTACATTACAAAAATGCCGTTGGTTATCTCTAGACGTTATTATGGTATTGGTTGGTCTTATTTGTGGTATTACACTCTTTGTTGAAGTGGGTGTGGTATTACTTATTCCTCTTGCTTTCTCAATTGCGAAAAAAACAAATACATCATTATTAAAATTAGCTATCCCATTATGTACAGCATTAATGGCTGTTCACTGTATTGTTCCTCCTCATCCTGCTGCTCTATTCGTAACAAATGAATTAGGAGCAGATATGGGAACCGTTATTGTTGCAGGTCTTGCGGTAGGCTTAGCTGCATCTTTAGTCGGTGGTCCTCTATTCTTAAAAATGTTAGGCGAGCACTTACCATTTAAAACCGTACCTGAAGAATTTTCTGATATGGAAATTCGTGAAGAAAAAGATTTGCCTTCATTAGGTTCTACTCTGTTTACGGTCTTATTACCTATTGTTCTGATGCTGATAAAAACAGCAGCCGAATTAAATATGACTAAAGGTACATCGGTTTATACCGCATTACAGTTTATTGGTAACCCAATTACTGCGATGTTTATTGCTGCCTTTGTTGCTTATTATGTGTTAGGTATTCGCCGTAATATGGGCATGAATACTTTATTAAAGAAAACAGAAGATAGCTTTAGCTCTATTGCCAACATCTTATTAATTATTGGTGCGGGTGGTGCTTTTAACGGCATTTTAAAAGGTAGTGGTTTAAGTGAATCTTTAGCGTTAATTCTTTCTAACTTGGATATGCATCCAATTTTATTGGCTTGGTTAGTCGCCATTATCCTTCATGCCGCTGTTGGTTCTGCAACTGTTGCAATGATGGGCGCTACTGCAATTGTTGCACCATTAATGCCTTTATACCCAGACATTAGCCCTGAAATTATTACATTAGCAATTGGTTCAGGTGCTATTGGTTGTACCATCGTCACAGACTCACTGTTTTGGTTAGTGAAACAGTATTGTAATGCAACTTTAAGTGAAACTTTTCGTTTTTACAGTGTCGCGACCTTTATTGCCTCCTTTGTCGCATTAGGCGGTACATTTATGCTTTCTTTTGTCATATAAAAGAGAACGACTATGAACCATATAGATATAAATAAATTAAAAAGTAATTTTCCACTAGTTAATGACTTAGTGGACTTAAAAGAAGTGGTTTGGTTTAACCCAAAAGTGACCACCACTGACCAGGGACTTCCATATGTTGGTTTAACGCAAGATGACGTAATTGACGCACAAGCACGGTTACAACGTTTTGCACCTTATTTAGCTAAAGCATTTCCAGAAACAGCGGTTACTAAAGGAATCATCGAATCAGAAGTGGTTGATATTCCTAAGATGAAAGTTGCTCTTGAAAAGCGTTATAACACCTCCATTAGCGGTCAATTGCGTTTGAAAAAGGACAGTCATCTGCCTATTTCAGGTTCAATTAAAGCTCGCGGTGGAATTTATGAAGTACTGACTCATGCTGAGAAATTGGCAATCAATGCGGGATTATTAAGTACAGATGATAATTATGAAAAATTATTTTCTGATAAATTCCGTGAGTTCTTTAGCCAATATAGTATCGCGGTAGGTTCTACAGGCAACTTAGGTATGTCTATTGGGATCATGAGTGCGAAATTAGGCTTTAGTGTGAGTGTTCATATGTCTGCTGATGCACGTCAGTGGAAGAAAGATAAATTACGCTCTCATGGCGTGAATGTTGTTGAATATGAACAAGATTACAGTATCGCGGTAGAAGAGGGGCGTAAAGAAGCAGAGAAGGACCCTAACTGTTTCTTCATCGATGACGAAAACTCAAAAACATTATTCTTGGGTTATGCGGTAGCGGGATTACGTTTAAAACGCCAATTTGAAGAACAAGGTGTTCGTGTTGATAGTGAACATCCTCTGTTTGTTTATCTGCCTTGTGGTGTTGGTGGTGGTCCTGGTGGTGTTGCTTTTGGGCTGAAACTGGCATTTGGTGATGCAGTACACTGCTTATTTGCAGAGCCAACGCATTCACCTTGTATGTTATTGGGCGTTTATACCCAATTACATGAAGGTATCTCTGTACAAGAGATTGGTATCGATAACGTCACTGCCGCTGATGGTCTTGCCGTTGGTCGTGCATCAGGCTTCGTAGGTCGTGCCATGGAGCGCTTAATTGATGGTTATTACACTATTGATGACCAAGAGCTTTATGACTTACTCAGTTTATTAAATAAAGAAGAAGGAATTAAGTTAGAACCTTCGGCTTTAGCTGGAATGGCTGGTGCTATACATGTCACTCAAGCTAGAGATTATCTGCAAGGCTTATCACTGGACAGTCAAAAAATGCAAAATGCAACGCATTTAGTGTGGGCGACGGGTGGTGGTATGGTTCCTGCGGATGAAATGCAAAAATATCTCGCTCAAGGAAAATAGAGTGTAGAACGGGTGCTATCAGCTTTTGTTCTGATAGCATCTTAAAAAATAAAGGGAGTAGTACAAGTATCTCTAATCATTATCTAAAACAATAATAGCGTAGCAATGTGTTACACCAAGTGTTACATCAAACATTCACACCAGGATGTCACACCAGGGGAAAATGTCGTAGTATTATTATAAAAAAGAGGCACCCATTGGGTGCCTCGCTTACTTTATATCTTGTTAAATCAGAATATATTAAAAATCAATTTTGACATTTACTCCATAATTTCGACCCGGTAATGGCGCTAAGTATTTCAATTGAGAAGATGCCGGTCTTGCTTCAGTATTGGTGAGATTATTAATAATAAAATCAACTGAAACGTCTAACTTATCAAGATGATATTTTTTACCAATACCCGCATCGACTAAAGTATAAGAAGGGAAAGTAATATCTCCACCATACATTAATCCACCACTTTCTTTCTGTTTTTTATTGTAAGTGGCGCTACTAAATGCCGTTAATTCTCCATGCTGATAATTAATGCTAATACCATGTTTTTCATTAGGTAAGTTTGGCAAATAATTACCTGCAATAAATAGCTTTCTTTTGCTTTTATTTTCGACAAAATCCCCAAATAGTGTAAATGTGAGATTGTGCTCGTGAGGTAATTCGTATAAATACTTAAATTCGTATTCTAATCCTTTTGTTTCAAGATCTGTTTCATCCCATTCCATAACGGTAACTCCACCACGGCTAACTCCTGTTAATCTCCTAAATTTAAAGTCACTATAGTCTGTTTTATACAGATTAAGTTTATTAGAGAAATTACCAACCTCGATAACAGATGATAATTCAATACTTTTACTTTTCTCTGTATTAAATTTACTATTTCCTTGTTCCTCAATTAGATAAGCATAATGAGGACCATGTGTATAAAGTTCATTAATTTCTGGTGCCCGATAGGAAATATTTTGTTGTAGCTTTAATGTCCATTCATCAATTGGTGTAAAAGATAAGGCTAGTGTATTTGCACTTGTATCAAAATGACGGTTTTGTAAATTAGAACCTTGTCCTCTACCGCTATTATAATTAGCTGGAATATTGAGGTGATGTTGAGTGTAGCCTTTACGGTATCCAGCGGTAATTTCAAAAGGAGATAAATTGAGTGACTCAACCCAATATATCCCATACTCTTTGGTTAATACACTTGGTAAATAAGCATCATAACCAGACGTTTTCAGATCACGATAATTACCATTAACGCCAACAGCACCATTTAACCGATTAAATAGTGGAGCATGTGCAGTTTCTAATGCTAATTGGTGATTTTTTGTCTCAAATACTGATGATGCAATTTGTCCCACCAATTCTTCATCTTTAGATTCAGAATAAGAGTAATAAAAAGCACTGTCCCTTAAAAAAGGTGTTAAGTGATAATGTTTTCCCTGTATATCTATCCGCCGATTATGGTTTGAAACTGAAACCGGTTTATACATTTCTCGGCTTGTTTTTGTGGTGAGATAGGCATATCCCGGCACACCGTAAGAAGTCTGAAAATCAGTAACAGATAAACCTATATAGCCTTTATCTCTAATATAAGAAAGAGATGCATTGCCACTTTGGCTTTTTAAAAAGCTATTCGGGATCTCTTTATTGTTATTTTCAACATAATGTTTAGGTGGAGTTACATGTTCAATAGATGTAGGACTGCCGGGTTTATATAGTGAATTTGGTTCGTTATTTACATAGCCAATGCCTGAAAAATAATCTTTATCTTTAAAGGTGTATTTATCACCTTCACTTAACTCATATTCAATCTGATACTTTTTCCAGAATTCACTAATATAAGGATAAGCTTCAGGATTACGACTGGTAAAAACTTTCATATCCACTTGGCATTGATCACGTAATGCAAAGTGCTCTTTAAGTTGCTGAAAGCTGTAGCAAGGACCTGCTTTAGAATTCGTAGGAATTTTATATCTAGAGACACGCTTCGTTGCTCCAGAAAGATTAAAAATCCAATTTTCTTCATCGCTGAGTTTAATATTTGCAGAGCCACCATTACCGTTATTGGTACTTCCATTAAAAGTTACAGCACCTGAAATGGCTTTTTCAGGTAATTGTGTCATTATCCTATCATCCCATAAATGAATGGCACCACCGCTTGTACTACCACCATAAAAGAGAGCTTCAGAATTCTTACTGATCGATATTTCATTAATTCGGTTCATATCAATGGGAATAGGCATATTTCCACTAATAAATGAAACATCATTAATTGGCAGATTATTGACTAAAATACCGACACGATTTCCTGATAAACTTCGAATAACAGGTCTTGCAGCATTAGGTCCAAAACCTTCGGCTTGTACACCCGCGACTTTTGCAACGGTATTACCAATAGTATTCGTTTTTATTTGTTCAAGTTGTTTATCTTTTATCTCTTCTCGGTTATTAAGTAATAAAGAGGAAAACGTCTCTTTATTTTTTATTAGTGTGCCTTTAACTGTTATTGCATCGTTTTGATTTTCTTTTTCTTTGCCTTTATCATCATTACTCTCTTTTCCATATAAAGGAGATGACAAAAGCATAAGCAAAATAATAGAGAGTTTACTTTTTTTCATGATATTTATATTAGAATGTAAGAGTAGCGCCTAAGATAATATTACGACCTGGTAAATACATTTCATCTTTAATATAAGAGGTACTGTCTTTCCCTTTTGCATCAAAGATATTATTAATCTTGGCATATAAGGTATAATCGGTGTTGTCTAAATAACCAATATATTCACTACCTAAACTAACCGTGTTATAAGCATCTGTAGATGTTTCATACTCGGCTGTTTTATTCTGTTTCCCAAAATGATCAACACGGATTTGTCCGGTTAAGTTTTCTGCCAAACTATGTTTAATATAAGCACTTAATCGATAAGCCGGTATTCTTGGTATATTTCCCTTATTATTTAGTAAATTTGCTCTGATATAATCACCAGAAATACCAATTAAGCTATTTTGGTTATAGTAATAATCAATATTTCCTTCTACACCTTTAAATTGTGCATCATGTTGAACATATTGTAATGAACGATAACCATTATTTAATTCAGCACCAGTAAACTTACCGTAAATATAATTATTGATACGATTGTAATAGGCACTCATATTAAATTGAATATCGCCTGTTACTTTAGTTACTCCAATATCAATATTATTTGCGGTTTCTGCAGTTAAATTAGGATCGCCTTTTTCAATGGTTCTACTTGCTGCATGAACACCATTCGCATAGAGCTCTTCTGCGACAGGTAATCTTTTTGTGTGTGATAGTGATAAATTTAAAAAATAGTCTTGTGTAAAATTCCACGCTAATCCAGTAGAAATAGAAGATGCACTCTGTTTATTAGTTTTTTGAGTTTCTCTATTTAACAGCGATTGCCACTCTTGGCGAAATCCTAATTCATAGCGAAAATCACCTAATTGGTATTCTTCTAATAAAAAGAGTGAGTGATTTTTTGTTTTTGTTGAAGGAACATAAGCCTCCTCTCCATAGGCACTAAAATCACGTTGATTAAATTGTCCACCAATAACGCCATGCCAGCCTAAAATTGGTTTATGTGTGAAAGATAATCTTAATTCATCTCCTTTGTTTTTAAATTGGGTGCTGACTTCATGATCTTCTTTTTCGTCATGATGATAATTGGTTCTGGCTGCACTGAAACGTACAGATTCAATACCGGCAAAAGGGTTACTTTTTTCACCACGAAGATCCCATCGTTTACTCTCTATAACAATATAAGGAATGCCATGTTCATGTTGTTCATCAGGGTATTCATGATTGTGATCATGATGATGACCAGCTAAAGGAGGGCTAATAGGGGCGTGGTGGTGGCCCTCATCATGATCGTGAAAATGAGTATGACCAGGCAATCCATATCGGCGATGCTGTTCACCATAGCCAATACCAATATAGCCATCATCAAAGATCCAAGATGTACCAATATTTGCAGATTGGTTATCTTGATAAGAGCCTGCTAAACGGCTAGGTTCTCCTTGATGCAAAGGCGCAGGTTGTTTGTAATCGCTTTGATAACGCTTAGTGCCTTCAATACGCAGAGCTAAATTATCTTGCCCTAATGTTAATCCGGCTGATCCTGTATTTCCCTTAGAAACGGAATCGTATTGATACTGTAATTCACCCTCGTAGCCTTTTTCAGGTACTGACATAGGAATTTTGCTATCAATAACATTTATTGCTCCTCCTATCGTACCTCCTCCATAAAGTAATGTTGTCGGTCCTTTTAATACTTCAATACGCTGGCTTAAAAAAGGTTCACTGGTGATGGCGTGATCAGCACCAATAGATGAAACATCCATAAGATCACTACCACTGTGCAATACCTTGACTCGATTTCCTGACATTCCCCGAATAACAGGGTGTACCGAACCCCCCCCAAAAAAGCTGGCATGAAAACCTGGCAAAGATGTCAATGTTTCTGCAATAGATGCACTACGATTAGTGCGTAGATCTTCTTGTATTAAAACCGCAACGGGTATTGCCATTTTTTCTTGTGATGTATGTAAAGGTGTTGAATAGACTTTTAATACCTCATTATTCTGATTTTCCTTTGACTTTATTGCGGGGGTTGCATTTGCAAATAAAGAATAACTTATTGAAATAAAAAGTGTTGTATAGCTAAAAATAGATTTTTTCATATCACTTACCCTCCTTTATTTATGATGTTATAACATAACATTTTGTAAATATTGTAAGTAAATATAATTATCATTAGCAAGTGATCATTTTTAAAAATAATAAAAATCTTATAATTGATTGTAATTTAAGGATAAAAAATAAATTAGGAGTGTGAAAAATAAAGAAGAAAAAAGGCGCCATAATGACGCCTTTAAGATAAATGATAAAATAGGGTGAAAATGTTTATTCTAAAATAAACATGCCATAAGGATGGATTTGTAGATAGTAGCTATCGCCTACATTAGGTTGAAGCTGTGTGGCATTGACTTGTAATAGCAAGGTTTGATTTTGCCATTCCACTGTCACTTCATATTGAGGCCCCATATAAGCGACATGGACAATTTTGCATTGCTGACAAGCATCGCCTTGCTGAGATAAGGTGATCGCTTCAGGTCTAACGCCCACTCTCACTTCTGTTTTAGTCGTATTAAACGTATCTGGTTTTGGTAAACGATATTGGAAGATATCAACATAATCAGCGCCCAATGTCGCTGGGAATAAGTTGGCATCCCCCATAAAGCTTGCCATAAATTCAGAAGCGGGTTGGCGATAAAGAGTTTGTGGTGAGCCTAATTGCATTATCTTGCCTTTATTCATTACTAAAACCATATCAGAAACCGCAAATGCTTCGCTTTGGTCATGAGTTACGTAAAGAGAGGTGATATTAAACTGTTGTTGTAATTCACGAATTTTCTCTCTCATACTACGACGTAAGTTCGCATCAAGGTTACTCAGTGGTTCATCAAAAAGTAACACTTTAGGCTTTAAAATTAACGCACGCGCTAAGGCGACACGTTGCTGTTGCCCGCCAGATATTTGGTCAACAAAGCGGTCTTCAAAACCAGCTAAATCCACCAGCTCTAAAGCTTCAGAAACACGTTGTTTAATTTCAGCTTTAGGACGTCCTAGCATTTTTAAGCCATAGCCAATGTTTTCCCCCAAAGACATATGAGGGAAAAGGGCGTAAGACTGAAACACCATACAAATATCACGTTGCTGAATTGAGCGGTCAGTAACATCCTCTCCGTCAATAAAAATCTTACCTTCTGTCGGTTTTTCTAACCCTGCAACTAAACGTAACACCGTTGTTTTACCACAACCTGAAGGCCCCAATAATGAAACCATTTTGCCTTGTGGAATAGATAAACTGAGATCTTCAATTACCGTGTTAGAGCCAAAACGCTTAATTACATTTTTCAGTTCAACGAAATGTTGTTGTGTCATGATTTATACTCCGTATTACTGTGCATTTTTGGCTTTAGAGCGTGAAACACGGGCTTCGCCAATCAAATAGTCAAATAAGAAAATAATTGCCAACATCACAACGATTAAAATCGAGCCGTAGGCAATTGCGACGCCGTATTCACCATCTTCAACACGGTTTAAAATATAAGCGGTGGCAACGCGTGTATCTGGTGTAACAAGGAAAACGATGGCACTGACTGTGGTAATGGCACGCACAAAGCTATAAATCAGCGCAGATAAAATAGCAGGACGTAATAACGGTAATAGTACATAGAAAATAGTTCTCATTGAGTTAGCTCTTAAACTTAAAGAGGCTTCATCAAGAGATTTATCAATTTGTCCTAATCCCGCAATACCTGCACGTATTCCCACTGGTACGTTACGCATTGTCATAGAGATAATGACAATGGCAGCGGTTCCCGTTAAATAGAAAGGCGAGTCGTTAAACGCAAGAATATAAGAAACACCTGCAACGGTTCCCGGTACAGCGAAACAAAGCATTGTCGTGAACTCGATACTTTTCTTACCTTTAAAGTCTTGGCGTACTACGATATAAGCAATTAATAGTCCGAGAACGGCTGTAATCGGCGCTGCAATACCCGCATATAACAAGGTATCTAACAACGAAGGCCATGCACCGTCACTCATTCCTTGACCAAATAGTTTGATAAAGTTATCAAGTGTTAAGGTGTAATCAACCCCCCAGTTAACAGTGAAACTGCCGTAGAAAATACTGCCATAGAGCAGGATATTAAAGACAACCCAAATACCTAAAACGGTAGTCACAAATGCAATCAGTGAAGACGGAAGAGGTTGAACATCACCGCGATAGGATTTACCTGATACCGTGACGTAAGAGCGTTTACCAATCCACATATACTGCACACAGAACACTAATAGTGAGAAAACTAGCAGTGACGCACCTAATGTACTGGCTGATTGATAATCTAGCTGAGAGCCTGTGATATAGAAGTAAATTTGTGTGGCGATAACGTCAAAGTTGCCCCCTAAAACCAGAGGGTTACTAAAGTCGGCCAGAGATTGCACAATCACAATTAAAAACGCATTGGCTAACGCGGGCTTAAGTAACGGCATAAAGACGTTAAAGAAGGTTTGATAGCGGTTAGCTCTTAAGGTGTAAGACGCTTCTTCTAATGAAGGATGAATGGTTTTTATAGCACCATCTAAAATCATAAATGACATTGGGGTAAAGGCGAGCACTTGAGCTAACCAAATCCCCGTAAAACCATATAACCAGTTGGTATTTTCAAGTCCTGCGTAAGTCGCGAGAAACTCTGTTACATAGCCAGAGCGCCCCATCATTAATGTCACGCCTAAACCGACAACAAAAGGAGGTGTAACAATAGGTAAGATAGAGAATACACGACCAATAATGGCAGAACGTACCGCAATACGAGACGTATAAATTGCCAAAATTAAACCAAAGAAAGTACAACCGATACCCACTGCGATAGAGAGCACAATAGAGTTGAGCATCACTTGCACAATATGAGCTTGGCTTAAAATAGCGATAAACTCAAAAGGTGCAAAATTGCCCGCGCTATCTTTAAACATCGGAATAAAAATAGCGATACTTGGGAAGATGATAAAGGCGCCAATCAGCGCAACAACGGCGATTAAAGAGCCAATAACAAAACTGTCACCACCCAGCCATTCAAGGCGTGTTAAGGCGGTTTTCATGATCATTCCCAAAGAAATAAAGAGGATGATCGCAGAATAACCTAAGCCACGCCCTTCGAGAGTTGCACTAACGATTGCAATAAATGCACAAAATAGCGCAAAACCTGCATCAAAATAGTGGCGAGAGCGATTTTCACGCTTAGGAGCAGTTAATGGACGAAATAACAGTAAACTAGGTAATAAAAACCAGAGCCAACTGATATTGACGCTACTCCAGCCGTAAGAGGTGAGCAATTCATCTGCTGTAGAATCTAAAAGACCGTAATCAAGGCTCCATGACGGCAGTAAAGCAAATGCCATCCATGCAATTAGGATCCATAAAAATATGGGATCCCGCCTCTTTTTTTCAGGTAAAGCGAGTGTGTGAGACATAAATCCCCCGAGAGTAAATGTATTTATTATTATGAGAAAAAGAGAGCGAGAGGTTATCTCGCTCTATTAATAAGCTATTTACCCATTTTTACTTCGGTAACCCACTTATTAATCAGCTCTTTACGCACTTCGCTATCGCCATATTTATCCATGTCGTAGTTAATGAGTTTTAAGTCTGATAATTTTAGTGCCATTGGTGAAGATTCAGCCGAGGTATTCGTTAGAATTTGGTAAGATTTACCTTCTTTCCAGCTAATTTCCTGAGCTTCTTTTGAGAGTGTCCAATCTACGAATAATTTAGCATTATCCATATTACGGGCATTTTTGATGATACTGACACCACCGATTTCATAGCCTGTACCTTCACAAGGTGAAATCAATTCAAGTGGAGCGCCATTTTCAACTTCTAATGAGTAGTCATGTAAGAAACCAATACCAATGGCGGCTTCACCACGCGCTGCATTTCGCGCTGGGGCAATACCTGATTTGGTGTACTGAGAGATGTTTGTATTAATTTTCTTCAGATAATCAAAGGCTTGTTCTGTGCCCCATAACTGGTCAAAGGTTGCCAGTGCGGTATAAGCAGTTCCTGAACTTTGTGGATCGGCGATTTGAATTTCACCTTTATACTCAGGTTTGATTAAATCTTTCCAACAAGTCGGAATAGCAATCCCTTTTTCTTTTAAGCGATCTTTATTCACGCCGAAGCCTAAGATACCGACATAAACCGCAGAAGAGTAGTTACCTTTGCGTTTAGCTGGATCACGAAACTGTGGCATTATCTGATCAAGATTTGGTGAAACATAAGGCTCTAGCAGATCCATTTCACCAGCTTGTGAGTGAGGGTCCATCGTTCCACCATACCAAACGTCAGCTTGTGGATTGCGTTTTTCAGCTTCAATTTTAGCTAAAGTACTTCCTGAACCATTACGAACGAAGGTTGTTTTAACATCATACTTTTCGGCAAAGGCTTTTGTTTCAGCTTCACACATGGCATTTGTCGCACTACAGTAAACTACTAAGCGACCAGCCGCATTTGTTGATAAGCTAACTGCAGAAAGAGCCAGACCAGCCGCAACGAGTGTAGAGAGGGTTTTCAATTTCATGTTCAGAACCTTTTAAATGTGTCGTCATCGGAAAATGAAAGAGGGCCAACTAAATGCTCTTGTTTGCTAACATCAGCAATCAACAATGGCATTAGTAAGAGTCCCATTAAGGCCGCAGCACTGGTTAATAATGCAAACATCCCAGTCCAACCATAATGCGCCATGACCTGACTTAATGGCCAACCTGCCATTGCCGCCCCTAAATAGGCAAACAATCCCAAGTAGCCAGTTACCGTGCCTGCTGCGTTTTTATGGCAATATTCTGTTGCAGCAAGCCCGATTAACATCTGTGGTCCGAACACAAAAAAACCGATACTAAAAAAACAGGCTGCGAGCAAAGCATAATGATGAATTGGAATTAACCAAAGTGCTGTTACTGCGGTAAAAAGTCCGAGTGAAAACAGCAATATCATTGGTGCTCGTTGGCCGCGGAATAATAAATCCGAGCCCCAGCCCGAACATAACGCGCCGAGTAAGCCACCCACTTCAAATAAAGAGAGAATGGCATTAGCACTCAATAAGTTGGCGCCATGTGTTTCTGATAACCAGATATTTCCCCAATCGTTAATCGCCATACGTATGAGATAAACCAAAATATAGGAAAAACCCAGTAACCAAATCATTCGGTTAAATAAAATGCTCTCTTTCAAAATAGTTAGCATAGGTTTAGGGGGAGATGCCTGCTCTTGACGTAATTCAAAAACATCGCGCCGCCACACACCCACAGTAGGAAGCCCTTCCTCTGCAGGAGTACCTTTTAATCGTACACACAACCACAACCCGATGATGATACCGATAATACCGGGGACAAGCAGTGCGACTTGCCAACTATAATGCGTCGCTAGCCACGCAGTTAAAATGGGAAGACTCATCCCGCCAAGGTTGATTGAGATATTCCATAATCCCCACCAGAAACCGCGTTCATTGCGTGAATACCAGTGTGTTAACAACCTTGCACAAGGAGGCCATCCAAAGCCTTGAAAGAAACCATTTAGTGCCCAGACCAAAAGCAGCGCGGGAAACGAAAGACAATAGGCAAAAATAATATTCATAATGCCTGTCATGACTAGTCCCACACCCATAAACCAGCGATATCCCCATTTGTCATGGAAAATACCGGAAACAAATTTAGATAAACCGTAAGTGAGATAAAAAAGGCTGGCTATCCAACCGATATCCCCTTTATCTAAATTCAATTCAACCTGCATAACGGGCATTACAAAGTTGACGCTTTTACGTGTGAGATAGAAAGTGGCATAACCGATAATCATCGACAGCATTAAATTTTTGCGCCAAAAGTTATAGGTCTTATTAATTGATGCCGAATTTTTACCTGACATAACATCCTCTTTGATGTTGCAAATGTAAAAAAAATGTCGCGAAAAAGAATGAGATAAGGTTGTAGATGACTAAGACTTATTCCTAGTTTTCACTGTTTTCTTTTGAATTTGTGGGTAAGTTAACAATTATTTTCGTACCGTGATGGTTAATCACTTCCCATTCTCCGCCTAAAGCGCGAATGCGTTCTTCTATTCCTCGTAATCCAAAGCCACTACTTTGTTGTGCTGATAATGATGTCGGTAACATACCAACGCCATTATCACTAATAATTAGCCGTAAACGGTTTTGATTTTGAGTCAGTGAGATTTGGATATAGGTTGCGTTAGCATGTTTACTAATGTTGTTTAACAGCTCTTGCACCAAACGGTAGAGAGTAAAAATAATGGTTTCGTTTTCAGGCTCTTTATCTAATGAGTAATTAAAATTACAGGTAATGCCGTTGTCATCAAAAGCAAACTCATTGATTAAATGATGAAGGGCTTTTTCAAGCGACATCTCCTCTAAAACAGGAGGGCGTAATTGTCGGAGTAGTTGACGTGTAGATTGATGAATTTGTAGGGCGAGTCGCTCAATTTGCTCTCCGGTTTGGCGTGTTTTGTCGTTATCCGCCGTTCTTTTGATTAGCATTGATTGAATTTGGATAGCCGTAATATTCTGCCCAATTTCATCATGTAATTCGCGAGCAATGGCTTTTTTAACATCTTCTTCGGTATGAACGAGCTTTTCCATTAGATCACGACGAGCTTGTAACTCTTGTTCTAGGCGTAAACGGTAATGACGTAAATTATGAGCGAGTTGCTGTTGGCGACTAATTGCAATCCCTAAGCCAATACCGATAATGGCTTGTGTGGTTAAGAACATTTCTAACTCACGCAAATCATTAAAAGCACCATTGACTTGGCGAGCAAAAGTAATAATCAAACTACCTAACAGTGCGGATAAAACGCCACCTTGCCAGCCATAACGGTAAGCCATAAAGACATTAGGAATAAACACAAGGATAACTAATAAACGCTCTATCTCGGGTGTTAAAAAAAACTGAGCACTTAACCCGATAAGGCAAAATAGAAATCCCCACATTAGCAAGGAAGTTCTTAGCGGAGGATCGGGAGTACCATCAGAGATTAAGGCGCGACTTTGTAATTCACGAAGATATTCATAAAGTAAAAAGACAAAAGGCGCGAGCAATATGCCCCCGGTTACTGATGTGAGGAAAATATCGCTGGTGGTATTAATAATAAACCCGAGAATAAAGGCTTGTAGCAGGCTATTAAAACCCACAGCGCCAATTAATAGGGTTAAGCGTTGCCAATAAAGCGGATATCGCCACCAAATACGCTGAACTTCTAGTGCGACAACGAGGCTTAGTATTGGAGAAAGATAAATAATGGCGTGGGTAATTAATTGCTCTTGTGCTAACCAGTAATAAAGCCCCCATTCGGCAAATAGCATCGGTAGCCAAAAGCGGCGCCAAAGTAAAATTATCAGGGCTAATCGTAGACCTTGAGGTAAGAAAAGGGCAGCTTGTTGCCCATTTTTACTTAAATAGAAGCCAATCACCCAAAGTGATAGCCAAAGTAAAGAGTAGGTGAGCAATAAAAAAAGGGATTGAAGAAGAAAACGTAGTCCCCTTTTCATATTACAACGAGCCTGTGATCAACTGATTTTTTAAGGCGAAATGAACTAAATCGATGGTGGTTTCACAGCCTAATTTACCCAGTACATTGGCTCGATGAACGTGTACGGTCTTATGGCTGAGATTAAGTTGTACAGCAATGGTTTTGACATTAACACCTTGAACTAACAGATTAAAAATCTCTCTTTCACGAGGAGTTAAAGTGTGGAGTGCATCTTCTTTTTCAGGTGTTTGTCGTAATGCTTTCATGGCATCAGAACAGAGATAACAACCACCTTGATGTACAGCACGTACTGCTTGTACTAACTCTTCAGGACCACAACGTTTTGTTAAATAACCGCGAGCACCAGAGTCTAGTGCACTCTGAACAAAGGCTGGGGTATCATAAATACTTAAAATAATAGTTCGAAAATCGGGGCGCTTTTGTTTTAAACGGCTTTGGAGTTGTAGACCACTTTCGCCAGGCATAGATAGATCCATAACGGCAACATCAATATCGTCATGTGCTAAATAAGGCCATGCTTCTTGCCCATTAGAATATTCACCCACGATGTGAATATCGGGTTCTAGCATTAGGAGTTGTGCAAAACCAGAACGCACAACAATGTGATCATCTACTAAAGCAACTTTTATCATAATTTTTTATTAGTCAGAGAGTAGTCAGACAATACTTATATGATTTATAACAAGCTACAGAAAGATAAGCGAGGAAAAATGGAGAAGAAATCCGGTTTTAAACCGTATATCTCGTTTTTATCAAGGTGAATCGTGACAAGTAAATAATAACAATAGGTTATTTATTGTTCTTGTTATTATTTCCCATAAGCAGGGAACCTCTGCCTATGGGAAGTGGGCAATATTTTATTGATTAAGCAACTTGAACGGGCACGGCTTTGGCAATGCGCTTCATTTCGTTGTTGTCTTCAAAATATGCAATGTTTGGCTTATGGCTACGCGCATCGCTATCAGGAATTTGTACATAAGAGCAAATAATTAAGCGATCGCCAACAGCGGCACGACGAGCGGCGGCACCATTAACAGAAATAATTCGTGAACCTCTTTCTGCACAAATGGCGTAAGTTGAAAAACGTTCGCCATTATCAACGTTATAAATATCGATAGCTTCATTTTCAAGAATACCTGCGGCATCCATAAAATCCTGATCAATCGCACAAGAGCCTTCATAATGCAGATCGGCTTGTGTCACTTTTACGCGATGAAGTTTGCCTTGTAACATAGTGCGTAGCATTGTTGTGTTTCCTATATTCTAATAATTAAGACACAAGATTAACTTGCTGGTTATCGATAAGACGCGTATTACCCAGCCATGCAGCCATTAAAACAACCGCTCGACGGCTTTCTTCATTTAATGGTGTGAGTGTATCTGCATCACAAATAAAGCACTCATCTGCACGAAAACCTTGCTGCTCTAAGGTATTTTTTGCATTTTGCAGTAACTGGTTAACATCATGATCACCCGACTTTAATTGTTCTGCGATTTCTTGCATCGCTTGATAAAGTGCGGGGGCTTGTTGTTTTTCGCTATCAGATAATAGGCGATTACGCGAACTGAGCGCTAAACCATTTTTGTCACGTACGATAGCAACAGGAACGATGCTGATATCCATACATAAATCACTTACCATCTTTTTGATAATTTGCAGTTGTTGAAAGTCTTTTTCTCCAAACATCGCAACATCAGGTTGCACAAGATTAAAAAGCTTACTGACAACCGTTGTGACACCACGGAAATGACCAGGACGGCTTGCACCCTCTAATACAGTAGACAATACAGGCACATCAACGGTGGTTTGATTTTCCATGCCGTGCGGATACATCTCTTTCGCTGAAGGAGCAAAGATAATATCGACATGCTTATCACGCAGTAACTCGCAATCTTCTTGTAAAGTTCGAGGGTAGTTTGCTAAATCTGCTTCTCTATCAAATTGAAGTGGATTCACAAATATAGAAGCTATCACGACATCCGCGTGAATACGGGCTTCTTCAATTAATTTTAGGTGACCTTCATGAAGATTACCCATTGTTGGAACCAATGCAATGCGTTTACCTTCTTGCTTTAATCGCTTGATTTCTCTGCGTAAGATAAGCGTAGTTTCAATAATTAGCATGGCGTGACTCCTTTAAACGATATTGATAATTAAGATAATAAATCAGTTAAATGAATGTTTTTCTTCGGGAAACAGACCTTGTTCAACTTGTTGAACATAAAGGCTGACAGCACCTTTTAATGATCCTGCTTCTTGTAAAAAATCTTTTGAGAACTTAGGTGCTTGAGGGGTTAAGCCTAATAAGTCATGCATCACAAGAATTTGCCCATCAGTGACATTACCTGCGCCAATACCAATAACAGGCATCGTTAATGCGTCTGTAATTGCTTTAGCCAGAGTAATAGGAACACATTCCAATACCGCTAATTGAGCACCTGCATCTTCAAGGGCAATAGCATCTTGCTTTAATTGCTCGGCTTCATCGTGCTCTCTACCTTGGACTTTGTAGCCCCCGAAAACATTGACTGACTGTGGTGTTAATCCTAAATGGATACAGACAGGAACTGCACGCTCAGCCAGCATTTTAACGGTAGGAATTAACCAGCTTCCACCTTCAATCTTCACCATGTTGGCACCTGCTTGCATCAAAATGCCGGCGTTAAGGCAAGCTTGTTCAGGTGTTGAATAAGACATAAAGGGCATATCAGCAATTAAGAAGGCATTAGGAGCGCCTGCTCTTACACAGCGGGTGTGATAGGCAATTTGCTCAACAGTAACGGGGAGCGTGCTGTTATGGCCTTGTAATGTCATTCCTAGCGAATCACCAATCAGCATGGCTTGAATACCTTCTTGTGCAAAAAGGCGGGCAAAACTTGAATCATAAGCGGTGATTGTGGCGAATTTTTTCTTTTCTTGCTTATAGCGATTTAGCGTTGAAAGCGTAGTGGGTTTCATTGTAACAAACTCCATCATTGTCGTTTTTTGTGTGTAGATAAAATTAATTACTTCACATAATCGTTTGTTTATTAAAGAAAATATTTGATTGTCAAAATAAAGCCGCTTTCGATTGTAGCATTTAAGGACTAAAAACGAAGAAAAAGTAACTAAATGAGTAATAAAAAATAACAAATGATAATTTTTATTTATATTCATCAATTGGTTATATATGAAAAATAAATATAAAAGAGTTTAGAGATTGAGGCAGTGAGGGGCGTTTGAAAAATCGAGGGAAAGCAAAGGAGAGGAGATAGGCTGATACTGTTTATGTTTTTTACCAAACACGCCGTAAAGCTCCGTCGTTCAGGGCGGGGATATAATGCGGAAAAGCCCGAGAGGCTTTAAAGATCAGTCAGGTGTCTCCTGCTGTTCAATATATTGTTTGATGATTGAAAGCGGTGCTCCGCAGCAACTGGCTGCAAAATAACTCGGACTCCACAGAACACCTTTGTAGTAGTAGCGTTCCGCAATATCAGGGCGATCCCGACGCAGTAATCGACTGGATACCCCTTTGAGACTGTTCACTAAATTAGATACAGATAGTGTTGGCGGATAGTTAACCAGCAAATGAACATGATCCCGCTCGCCGTCCATTTCAACGAGTTCAACATCAAAATCAGTACATACGCTGGAAAAATAATTCCTCAGCTTTTCGATGGCATCCTGATCAAATATTTTTCGCCGATATTTGGTAACAAACACCAAGTGAATGTGTATCAGGAAAACACAGTGCCTACCACGGCGAATATCAGTTTCTCTTTTCATAGACCAAAATATAATAGTGAATATGAAACGGCTTCAATCCTTTAAATTTCAGTTAAGACCAAATGGTCAGCAGGAGCGTGATATGCGGCGCTTCGCAGGGGCTTGTCGTTTTGTTTTCAATCGTGCGCTGGCACTCCAAAATGAAAATCATGAGGCAGGAAACAAATTTATTCCCTACACGAAAATGACTTCATGGCTCACTGAATGGAAAACCGATCCTGAGACACAGTGGCTAAAAAAAGCGCCATCACAACCGCTTCAACAATCCTTGAAAGATTTGGAGCGCGGCTACAAGAATTTCTTCCAAAAACGAGCTTCTTTTCCCCGCTTCAAAAAACGCGAGCAAAACGATGCGTTCCGCTACCCGCAGGGGGTGAAGCTCGATCAGAGCAATAGTCGAATATCCTTGCCAAAGTTGGGATGGATACGCTATCGCAATAGCTGTGAAGTCATTGGAGAAGTGAAAACCGTCTGTCACAAAGTAAATTCGAGTGCCTTGAGTGCGGATATACAGAGAACGCGGATATCAACGGTGCTCGTAACATTTTAGCGGCAGGACATGTCGTTCTAGCCTGTGGAGGGATGGTGCAGTCAGGAACCCCGAGGTGAGTCAGGCTACGGTCTGAACGCAGTAGGGATCCCCGTCCTTCAGGGCGAGGAGGATGTCAAAGTATCAACCTTTAGCATTAAGAGCGTATTAGTGTGAAATTACCACTTTTCCATGCCATTTTCGGGTACTAACGCCAATCTATCTGCTAATAACTCACCATCAGGAAAGCGAAGGTCGGGGGCTAATTCAGCTAATGGATAAAGCATAAATTCACGGACTTTAAGCCCGTAATGAGGTACGGTTAATCGCTCGGTTTGGATCACATCATCACCAAATAACATAATATCAAGGTCGAGCGTTCTTGGTCCCCAACGATTACCTTCTTTTCTAACACGACCTTGCGCCAATTCAATAGCTTGAGTGTTATCAAGTAACTCTTCTGGCGCTAATGTTGTATCAACCGCAACAGCGACATTTAGGTAATCAGGCTGATCTTGAGGCCCCATTGGACGTGTACGATACCAAGATGACTGTGCAATCAATGTTGTTTGTGGGATCTCACTGATTGCTTTAATCGCTGAATTCACCTGCTCGTCAGGTGAATTCAAATTACTTCCCAGAATGATATAAACACGTTTTTTCTGTTTACTCATTGGTACTCTCTTGTCTAGATGCAGGTTTTGCACTTGGATGACGAGGGCGTTTACGTGGACGTGGACGTCTGCGAACCGGTGCTTGACCTAATTCAGATACCATTGAGCGCTGTTGCGTATTGTTAGACGCTTGGAAATCAGCCCACCAACTTGCTAACGCTTCAAGCTCTGGATTGTGTTGTACATTGGCACGTAATTCCAGTAAATCGAACGCTGCACGGAATTTAGGGTGCTCAAGTAATTTATTCGCACGACGACCTTGGCGTTTAGGTAAACGTTGCTGTAATTGCCAGATATCACGCATTGTTGTGGTAATACGTTTTGGTATCGCAATAGTACGGCATTGCTCATCTAAAATATCGTTCATCGCCATAGAGAAAGAGTCATAGTAAGAAAGACCACTTTCTTGGACTAACTTTTCAGCATGTTCAATTAATGGATACCACAACATTGCCGCAAATAAGAACGCCGGATTGACTCGCATCTCTTTATTAATGCGATAGTCCGTATTTTTGAGAACTTGATCTAACATTCTCTCCATCGGCGTATCATGTTGCTCCGTCATTTTAGAGGCAATCAGCGGAAACAGTGGCTCAAGTAATTGATGACGGCACATTAACTTGTAAGTTTTGTAGCCTTGCCCTGTTTGTAATAATTTTAGTGACTCTTCAAAAAGGCGAGCTGATGGAATATTACGTAATAAAGGGGCGAGCCTACCAATTGGCTCTGCGGTTTCAGGCGCAATTTGCATATCCAATTTGCTGGCAAAGCGAATGGCTCTAAGCATTCTGACGGGATCTTCGCGATAACGCGTTTCAGGATCGCCAATTAAGCGAATAATACCTGCTTTTAGATCCGCTAAACCGCCAACGTAATCACGTACAGCAAAATCATCAACACCGTAATAAAGGCTGTTTAATGTAAAGTCACGACGAATGGCATCTTCTTCAATTGAGCCGAAAATATTGTCGCGCAGTAACATGCCACTTTGTGCTTGCTGAGATTGGTTATTGTCTGAAATCTCATGATCTTCATGAGAACCGCGGAAAGTCGCAACCTCAATCACTTCAGGGCCAAACATAATATGAGCAAGACGGAAACGACGACCGACTAAACGGCTGTTGCGGAATAATCGACGCACATCTTCAGGTGTTGCATTAGTGGCAATATCAAAATCTTTTGGTTTTTTTCCCAGTAATAAGTCACGGACACCACCACCCACTAAATAAGCCTGAAAGCCTGAGTTGTTAAGGCGATAAAGCACTTTTAATGCATTATCGCTGATGTCTTTACGTGAAATTGGGTGTTGATCTCTTGGGATCACAGTCATTGGCAAATCACTCCCGTTCGCCTTTTCTTTATTACTCTTTTTTTTACGGGGACGGTCTGCGGATATAGCAGGACGCCGACGCACAGGTTTCTGTGTTTCTTGTATTGGTCGGTCAGATGCAGTGACTGGCCTTTCACTTGCTACCGGTTGTGTGTCTGATGACGTTGTTTGTCGCCCTAGCAGATTACGGCAGAAATGTGCTACTCGATTAAAAATATGACACCTCGAATAATAAATTCTAATAATTAAAAAAATTAAGCGGCTAATCATAGCCTACTGAACATTTTTTGAGAATGCTTTGTGTGGTTTATTCATACCCTTGTTGCTGATGATTTTGTTTTAAAATCTCAGAAGGTGACCACTGCGCAGTCGCAATCTCTAACAATGATGCTAACGAATAATCTTGCCAACCCGCAATAATAGGCTGATTAAGAAATCGCAAAGCATCGATAATGACGGGTCTTGGATCAGTATCTGGCAACGCATGTGCGTGATTTTGTTTTGATAATTTATTACCGTCATGATTTATTGCTAAAGGTAAATGAGCATAACGCGGAATAGGTAAATTCAGTTGTTTATGTAAACTGATTTGTCGCAACGTGGGATCAAGTAGATCGGCACCTCTAACAACTTCGGTTACACCCTGATAATTATCATCAATCACCGTCACTAGATTATACGCAAATAAGTTATTTTTTCTGTGAATAATCATATCTTCTAACACGATAGACGTACTCTTTGAATAATATGTACCTTGAATGACATCTTCAAAATGATAAACAGGATGCTGTTGGATCAACCTCCATGCACTCTCTTTATTAAAAGGTATCACATTGTCTGTGAGTGGCTCTCGGTGACGACAGTGGTTATCATACACGCCCCCTAAGTCATGTAAACGATGACGGCTACAATGACAGTGGTAGCAAACACCCTCTTTCCAAAGAGTGTGTAAAATTTCACGGTAAGCATCATGGCGTTGCGATTGATAGAGGATCTCTTCATCCCAGAACAAACCATAATGTTCTAATGTGCGAATAATTTGGGATGCAGTGCCGGGGGGTTCTCTAAGAGGGTCGATATCATCGATGCGCAGAAGCCAACGCCCATGGTGTGTGCGAGCTTGAAGATAACTGCCAAGCGCAGTAACCAATGAGCCAAAATGAAGTTGACCCGTTGGCGATGGCGCAAAGCGCCCAATATAGTCTGTAATCTCGTGCATCGAAAGATTCAGATTAACGCCTCAACGTATTAGGCTGAGGCGTTTACTCATTATTAGCCAGCCATCTGCTTTTCACGGATTTCAGCTAATGTCTTACAGTCGATACATAAATCGGCTGTAGGGCGAGCTTCTAAACGGCGAATACCGATTTCTACTCCACAAGATTCACAGAAACCAAAGTCATCATCTTCGACTTTTTTCAGTGTTTTCTCGATTTTCTTAATGAGTTTACGTTCACGATCACGGTTACGCAGCTCAAGACTGAATTCTTCTTCTTGTGCAGCACGGTCAACGGGATCGGGGAAGTTTGCCGCCTCATCTTGCATATGAGTAACGGTGCGGTTGACTTCATCCCTGAGCTGATTGCGCCAAGATTCAAGTATTAGCTTAAAATGCGCTAATTGGGCTTCGTTCATGTACTCTTCGCCCGCTTTTTCCTGATATGGCTCAACGCCAGCAATAGCGAGAATGCTCATGGACGATGTTTTACGCTTTTGCCCTTCTTGCATAATGCTTCTCCTACATACGCATTTCTGAATAATCCCCACCTTCAAAACAGGAAGGGGAAAAAATAGGGCGCTATAAATAGCAGATGCCCGCGAGGATAGCAATTATTCCTTCAATAAGTTTTCTCATGGTGTGAAGGCACGCAAGTAAATGTCCCTTTTTAGTTAAAAAATGCTTAACTAACACCATAAGAATCAATTAACCATTTGAAATAAAAGGTAATTGCTCTCCAATTGTTAAATTGTATTCACTAATATTGATGCGATAACACAAGATTTCAACCCCTGCATCACTCGCTTCTTTTAGCAGTGAAGCATAGGCAGGGTCAATCTCTTTAGCAACAGTCACTTCCGTAATCCCAGTATGGGGAACTGCGTAGAATAAGACAGCCCTTAAACCCAATTTTGCGATAGCCGTCAACTCTCGAAGATGTTTCTGTCCACGTTCTGTCTTTGCATCAGGGAAATAGCCCATACTGTTGTCTAGCAAGGTGACTGACTTCACTTCAATATAACAGTCAACTTTATGATTTGATTTAAGTAAAATGTCAATACGGCTGTTCTCACTGCCGTATTTCACTTCTCGTTTTATCTCGTCATACTCAGATAATTCTGGAATGTCACCCGCCTCAATAGCATCAGCAATAATTCCATTCGCTCTTAAGGTATTTACACAAATCCAATCATCGGTTTGAGTTTGAGTCAGTTCCCAGCTATGCGGATATTTTCTTTTTGCATTTGAAGAGGTGGAGTACCAAACGGTATCACCGGGTGTCGCACATCCCGTCATTGCACCGGTGTTGGCGCAATGGAGCGTGAATTTTTCCCCATTAGGGGTAACAACGTCTGCTAAAAAACGCTTATATCGTTTTAGTAAAGTGGCAGATTGTAGCGGTTGCTCAAATTTCATGACAACTCCGATGAAAATACGACCTTTAATAAAGCGCTAATGCTACAATGCCTAGCCAAGAAAGTTAATGAGTCATGGAGCCTGTGTGCATTTATTGCCAATCTTTGATGTAACAGAAAAAATCGTTACTGCATTAAAACAATCCCCACAAGTTTTGCTTCATGCACCTACTGGTGCTGGTAAATCCACGGCACTTCCTCTCTATTTGCTGGAGCAAAACTGTTTTGATGGCAAAATCATTTTATTAGAGCCAAGACGAATAGCGGCTAAAAGCATTGCTTACCGTTTAGCCAGCCAACTAAATGAAGAAGTTGGAAATACGGTAGGTTACCGAATGAAGGCGGAAAGCAAAGTCAGCTCACAAACTCGACTTGAAGTGGTAACAGAAGGGGTATTAAACCGGATGTTACAGCAAGATCCAGAGTTGACAGGCGTGAGCCTAGTGATTTTAGATGAATTTCATGAACGTAGTTTACAGGCAGATTTAGCACTGGCTCTATTGCTTGATGTGCAGATGGGGTTACGTGATGATTTACGTGTTCTGATTATGTCCGCAACCTTAGATAATCAAAAACTCACCTCACTATTACCAGATGCCCCCATGATCAGTGCACAAGGGCGCAGTTATCCCGTCGAAAGAGTGTATTCTCCTATCAATACGCATCAACCCTTTGAACAAGAAATTGCCACAATGGCGTTGCGATTATTGACACAAGAAACTGGTTCTATGCTGATATTCTTGCCGGGTAGTGCAGAGATAGTGCGTGTTGTAGATATTCTAAAAGAGAAAGTGGATGGCAATATTTTACTATTTCCACTTTATGGCGCGCTTTCATTAGCTGAACAACAAAAAGCGATTGAACCAACTGAAAAAGGTTATCGAAAAGTCGTACTTGCCACCAATATTGCAGAAACCAGCCTGACTATTGAAGGTATTCGCTTGGTTCTTGATAGCACTATTGAAAAACGCGCTCAATTTGATTTGAAAAGCGGTGTTACTAGCTTACTGCGTCAAAGAATTAGCCAATCATCACAGACACAAAGAGCTGGGCGAGCAGGACGTCTTGAAGCGGGTATTTGCTGGCATTTAATAAGCCAAGAACAGGCAGAGCGTGTTGCTTCTCACCAAATACCTGAAATTTTGAGTAGTGACTTATCGTCGTTATGGCTTTCTGTCTTGCAGTGGGGCTGCCGTGACATTAATCAATTGAATTGGTTGGACACGCCAACACCTCAAGCATTACATGCTGCTAAAGATTTATTGTATCGTTTAGGGGCAATAGATAAACAAGGTGGATTAACCGCACGAGGCTCACGCATGGCTCAATGGGGCATAGAGCCCCGATTAGCAGCAATCTTAGATTATGCGAGTGAGCAAAGTGACAATCATCTTGCGACGGCAGCACGCTTATGTGCAATCTTAGAAGAGCCACCCCGAGGACAAGAAATTAATTTAGAGTGGATTGCTCAACAAAAAAACACCTTCTGGACACGACGTGAAAAACAGCTTTCTCAACATCGAAAAGGGATGTTTTGTCCTGAATTGTTAGGTTTATTATTAGCGGTTGGGTTTCCTGATAGGATTGCTAAAAATCGTGATAATCAAGGTCGTTTTCGCTTAGCAAATGGGCAAGGTGCTATGATGGAGCACTCGCACTCAATAAGTGATACAGCGTGGATCTTAGCACCATTATTACTACAAAATGCGCATTATGCCGATGTCCGAATTTTATTAGCGCTACCGATTGATATCGATGAAATATCAGCTACTTTTCCAGAGCTTATTGAAAATAATACGACGGTTGAATGGGATGAAAAACGCGGTACGTTGGTTGCATGGCAACAACGTCAGTTAGGACGATTAACTTTAAGCCAGCGTCAATTAGACAAACCCAATAAACAGCAAATGCAACAAGCATTATTGAATTGGCTGAGAGATAACGGTTTAAATGCTTTAGCACTGAGTGAAGAGACTCAACAGCTTTTTATACGCCTTTCTTTGGCGAAAAAATGGTGCCCAGATGCTTTATTACCTGATTTAGAAGAAACGGTGTTACTTGAAACGTTAGAAACATGGCTATTGCCTGAGCTGGGAGATGTTCAGACATTAAAGGCATTACAACAAATTGATATCAATACGATTATTAAAAATCAATTAACATGGCATGAAAATCAGTTGCTTCAAAGCTTATTTCCGACGCATTATTTGGCGCCAACAGGCACAAAAGTGATTATCAACTATGATTTGGAGTTACCTCCTGTGATCGCGATCCGCATTCAAGAGGTTTATGGCGAACAGCAAAGTCCTATTGTAGCGAATGGTCAATTACCTGTTTTGATGGAATTATTATCACCTGCTCATAGACCTATTCAGAAAACACAAGATTTAGCGACATTTTGGGCAGGAAGTTATAAAGATGTGCAAAAAGAGATGAAAGGGCGTTATCCCAAGCATTTATGGCCTGATTCACCCGCAGATACCGCACCCACACGACGAGTAAAAAAATATAGCCACTAAATGAATATTAGTTTTACCCTAGTTTTATTCGTATTTGAGAGCTTTCTTGTGGGATCACACAGAAAAATAGCGACAATGTTAGGCTTCTTTATCCTGTGATAAAGGGGTTTTAATGAGAGATACAGTTCATGAGTAGAAAGAAAAGACCAGTGAAACAAACCAAAAGAGGTCGTTCTTGGTTTTGGTTATTTGTCAAAATCGCCATTGTGGTTGCGGTTTTAATGGGCATTTATGGTGTTTATTTACATTCTCAAATTAAAGAGCGCCTTGATGGCAATGTTTGGGAATTACCCGCCGCGGTTTACGGACGTACCGTTAACTTAGAACCGAGCATGAATTATAGCCAAAAAGAGATGGTGAGCTTACTTGAGGGTATGCAATACCGCAATGTTAACAAAATCACTCGTCCTGGCGAATTTGTTGTAAGAGGCAACACGATTGAAATGTTGCGCCGACCTTTTGATTTTCCTGATGGCCGTGAAGAACAAATTTTAGCTAAATTAGCCTTTGAGCAAAATTCCTTGGTTAGCATTACTAACATGGATAATCAGCGGCAGTTTGGCTTTTTCCGTCTTGATCCTAAATTAATTACCATGATGCAATCTGCAAATGGTGAACAACGCCTATTCTTAGCAAGAGATAAATTCCCACAATTATTAGTGGATACATTAATAGCAACAGAAGATCGCCGCTTCTATGAGCACGACGGTATCAGTTTTTATTCTATTGGTCGTGCTGTATTAGCGAATTTTACTGCGGGCAAAGCAGTTCAAGGCGGGAGTACCTTAACGCAACAGTTAGTAAAAAACCTGTTTTTAACTAACGAAAGAACATTAAAAAGAAAGCTTAATGAAGCCTATATGGCGATCATTATGGATGCGAGTTATAGCAAAGATCGCATTTTAGAGTTGTATCTTAATGAGGTTTTTTTAGGGCAAAGTGGCGATGAACAAATTCGAGGCTTCCCTTTAGCTAGCCTTTACTACTTTGGTCGACCTGTTGATGAATTAAGTCTTGATCAGCAAGCTCTTTTAGTGGGTATGGTTAAAGGTGCCTCTGCTTATAATCCTTGGCGTAACCCTAAAGCGGCGTTAGAACGTCGTAATGTGGTGTTAAAACTACTGCAAACCCAAGAGATAATCGACCAAGAGCTTTACAATGTGCTTAGTGCGCGTCCTTTAGGTGTGAAGCCACGTAGCGAAGCGTTAACGCCTCAACCTGCGTTTATGCAACTGGTTCGCCAAGAGTTACAAACAACCTTGGGCGATAAAGTTAAAGATTTATCAGGCACCAAAATTTTCACCACATTAGATCCTGTCTCACAAGATGCGGCTGAAAAAGCGGTTGAGGTGGGTGTCGCAGATATCCGTAAAGTTCGTAAAATTGACGATCTTGAAGGGGCGATGGTTGTTGTGGATCGCTTAAGTGGTGAAGTGAGAGCCTTAGTGGGGGGATCTCAACCACAATATGCAGGTTTTAACCGTGCATTATCGGCTCGCCGCTCTATTGGCTCTTTAGCAAAACCAGCGACTTATTTAACCGCATTAAGTGAACCAGATCGTTTTCGTTTAAATACATGGCTTGCTGATGAACCGATTTCTGTACCTATTCCCGGGGGGAAACCTTGGCAACCTCGTAACTACGATCGTGGTTATAAAGGTAAATTAATGCTGGTGGATGCGTTAGCAACATCACGTAACATACCTACAGTAAATCTTGGTTTAGAAGTGGGATTAGACCAAGTGATCAAAACATGGATCAACTTAGGCGCACCAGCGGAAAATCTGGAAAAAGTGCCAGCGATGTTATTAGGTGCATTAAACTTAACACCGATGGAAGTGGCTCAAACCTTCCAAACAATTGGTAGTTTAGGTAATCGTGCAAAATTATCATCATTGCGTTCTGTTATTGCCCAAGATGGCACAGTGCTTTACCAAAGTTATCCTCAAGCTGAAACGACTGTTTCACCTCAAGCGGCTTATATGACGTTATTTGGTATGCAACAAGTGGTGAATTCGGGAACAGCATGGCGTGTATTAAAACCAAAATTTGGCAATTACAACCTTGCAGGCAAAACCGGTACCACTAACGATCTTCGTGATAGTTGGTTTGCCGGAATAGATGGCAAGGAAGTGACGATTTCATGGATGGGACGCGATAATAATGGTCCAACGAACTTAACAGGTTCAACAGGGGCGCTGTTGCTGTATCGTAACTATTTAGAAAATCAAGCACCGCTGAAATTAAATCCATCAGCACCAGAAGATATCGCAGAAATGTCTGTTGATGCTCAAGGTAACTTTGCTTGTTATGGTGGAGGTGTTCGTACTCTACCTGTATGGACTGCTAATCCAGATGGATTGTGCACACCTATTCAGCAAGACACTGATGAAAGTGGTGCACCAAAATGGTTACAAGATCTATTTTCTGAGTAGGTAATCACGTAGATTAGCTAAAATAAAAACGGCACATAAGTGCCGTTTTTTGTTTATTTACATCTTATTTTTATCAAAAAACTAATCGGATCTTAGCCCTTCATCTGAGCAAAAGCATATTCCGCTGCATCAATAGTGCGTTGAATATCTTCTTTGGTATGAGCGATAGACATAAAGCCAGCTTCAAATGCAGAAGGTGCAAGGTAGACGCGTTTTTCTAACATTAAATGGAAGAACTGTTTGAAGCGTTCAACATCGCAGTTCATCACATCTTGGTAGCAAGTGACTTCTTTTGCATCCGTAAAGAATAGACCAAACATACCGCCAATATGGTTGATAACCATTGGAATACCTGCTTGTTGTGCTTTTTCAAGTAAACCATCAGCCAGCATTGTTGTTAGTTCATTTAATGTTTGATGAACACCCGGTTGTGATACTTCGTGTAAACATGCGAGACCTGCTGCCATTGCAATGGGGTTGCCTGATAAAGTACCCGCTTGATAAACAGGGCCAATTGGCGCGAGTTTAGACATCACTTCCATATGTCCACCAAATGCACCCACTGGCATACCGCCACCAATGATTTTACCTAAGCATGTTAAGTCAGGATCAACATCGTAATAAGCTTGTGCGCCACCTAATGCCACGCGAAAGCCTGTCATAACTTCATCAATAATCAGCAATGCACCAAACTCATCACATAATGCACGCAAGCCCGGTAAGAAGTCTGTTTTTGGTGGTACGCAGTTCATATTGCCCGCAACAGGTTCAACAATGATACAAGCGACTTCTTCAGGGTAGTTTTCAAATGCTTGGCGTACAGAATTCAAATCATTGTAAGTACAGGTTAAGGTGTGTTTTACAAAATCAGCTGGTACACCAGGTGAATTTGGCTGCCCCATAGTTAATGCGCCAGAGCCCGCTTTTACTAATAGGCAATCTGCATGACCGTGGTAGCAACCTTCAAACTTAATGATTTTGTCACGACCAGTGTAACCACGAGCAAGGCGAATAGCGCTCATTGTCGCTTCTGTTCCTGAGTTCACCATGCGAACCATGTCCATGGAAGGTACAAGTTCAGTGACTAGGTTTGCCATTTCAACTTCAGCTGCCGTTGGTGCACCAAAGCTTAGACCTTTTTGTACAGCGTCAGTAACTGCATGGCGAATGGAAGGGTGGTTATGGCCTAAAACCATCGGTCCCCATGAGCCGACATAGTCAAGGTAAGCTCGTCCATCAACGTCGTAAATATACGCACCATTAGCACGTTCAATAAAAAGAGGGGTTCCACCTACACCGTTAAATGCTCTAACAGGTGAGTTGACACCGCCGGGGATCACTTGTTGTGCGAGATTATAAAGCGTTTCAGACTTGCTCATGTCAGACTCCTAATGATGGGTGAGCGTAAGATTAAGGCGTATTCTAAATCACCACGCAGATGAAGCCAAATATACGGCAACAACATTTTGATTTATCACTGTTATTGTGGGTACGTGGTTTATCGTAAAAAGTGATAGGTAGCAAAAAGTGTATTTTGTCCACAACAAACTTGAAGGTTATGAGCAGGTATTAGATAATCATCACATTATATCAGCAAGAAATATAAATTTTTGCTGGCTGTTTTTTTGCTGGAATACCCAGTCTGGAGTGAACAATGAGTGATGATATGGCTCTGCCGTTACAATTTACTGACGCGGCTGCAAATAAAGTAAAAGATTTGATTGCGGATGAAGAAAATCCAAATCTGCGTTTACGTGTTTATATCACGGGTGGCGGTTGTAGCGGATTCCAGTATGGTTTTACCTTTGATGATGCAATGAATGAAGGTGATATGACCATAGAAAAACAAGGCGTTGCCTTAGTGGTTGATCCGATGAGTTTGCAGTATTTAGTGGGTGGCTGTGTGGATTATACCGAGGGATTGGAGGGGTCGCGTTTTATTGTGACGAATCCTAATGCTAAGAGTACGTGTGGTTGTGGCTCCTCCTTTAGTATTTGATCCTTCTTTGGCGTCGTGGCTGTGTAGTAGTGCCACGGCGTTAGAGCAGTGCTCGTAATGCTCACATACTAATGTATGCTCCACTTACTGTGCACTGCTTGCTTGCGCACGACTTTTGTCTGTGGTTACTCTTCTCTTCTTTATTTTTGGTTGTTTAAAAGGCTGTGTATTAGTGGCTACTGAATAACTGATTATTTTGCTAATGGTTCGTTGCTATTGCCTCACAAACTTGCTGTGCCGCATTAATAATACGCGGTGCAGGTCGGCTAAAACTGTCTTCATCAATAGCAATAACCGGTACTGTGAGCTGAGGTTGCCAAAATGCTTGTACTGTAGGTATTTGATCTGCTTTACCACTGAATATAATCAAATCAGGTTGCTTTGTAAGTACTTGTTCACGACTTACTTGAGGCCATGTCACAGGGCTATTAGCAAAGATATTTTCACCGCCACAAAGTTTAGTAATATGGCTTTGTAATGAGCTATTTGATGTAGTAAATAACGGCTGCATCCCAAATTGAATAAATACTTTTTTCTTGGAGTGATTCGATATAGTTGATGCGTATTGTTGCTGCAACGCTTGATATTGCTGGCGTAATTGTTGGGCATTTTTTAATGCAATATCAGGATGATGGCTATAATTGGAAAGAGTAATGAGATCGTCTGCGATCTCTTCAATACTTTGTGGATCAGAATAGATGATAGAAATCCCCAAAGCTTTTAACTGATCTAACGAACGTTGTGGATTACCGCCTTGCCATGCAATCACTAAATCAGGTTTTAATAATAGAATGCGTTCGATATTAATACCCTGCCAATTGGCAACTTGTTCAATACTTTTGGCTTCCGCTGGATAATCAGAGTAAGCACTAACTCCGACAATATTATCTCCCATACCTGCGGCGTAAGCCATTTCAGTAGCTGATGGCGATAACGTAATAACACGATCAGCAGGTGTGATAGCAATGACAAAGTTTAGCCAAAATAATGAACAGAGTAATAATCCAAGATTGATAAATAAACGCATTACTTTTCCGATAATAAAAAATACCCACCTATTTTTTATCTTAGAATAAACAAAAAATAAAGGTGGGGTATTGATAAAACGATATTAGGATTATCTCGACTTAATTAGTCTTTTAATTTATCCAACATCGCTGTCACCATTAAGCTCGATTGTTCTGCAGCAACAGATAAAAACTCATCAAAGCTTAAATGCGATTCTTTATCAGCCACATCAGAAATAGCACGAACCACAACAAATGGTGTGTTGAATTGATGGCAAACATGACCAATTGCGGTGGATTCCATTTCTACGGCAGCAACATCTGGGAATGTACGACGAATACGCGCTAAAGGCTCTGCACCATTAATAAATGCATCACCACTACAAATTAAACCACGAACAGCATTTAATTTTAGCGATTCAATACACTCTTCTGCGATGCTAATAAGTTTAGGATCTGCAATAAAAGCAGGAGGGCATTGTGCCATTTGACCTGGTTCATAACCAAACGCAGTCACATCTGCATCGTGATAGCGAACTTCTGTTGAAACAACGATATCACCGACATTTAATCTTGAGTCTAAGCCACCCGCAGAACCAGTATTGATAACAACATCAGGGCGAAAATGCTCAAGCAATAAGGTTGTGCCAATCGCAGCCGCAACTTTACCAATACCTGATTTTAATAATGCAATATCAACACCGTTGATTGTGCCTGTATAGATTTCACAACCGCCACGAGATAAGATTTGGCAATCTTCAATTTTCTCACGTAGAAGTGTGACTTCTTGCTCCATTGCACCTATTACGCCAACTCTCATTGTGTCATACTCACTTGTAGGTTAATAATAAATAGAAATTTAAATAGAGTTTAACATCTATCGGAAAAACACGATATAACACAAAGAATAGAGAATTCGTTTCATCGAAACCAGAAAGAGGACAGAAATGATCGATTTTAAGCTGAAGTTAAATTATCAACGCAAATATAACAGCAGTGATATCGATATTAACGATGAAATGCAGGTTTCTCGTCAATTTGAAAGTGATCGTGGCCGTATTATTAACTCAGCCGCTATTCGGCGTTTACAACAAAAAACGCAAGTCTTTCCTTTAGAGCAAAATTCCGCAGTACGTAGCCGTCTTACTCATTCTCTTGAAGTTCAGCAAATTGGTCGTTATATCGCTAAACAAATTATCGGTGAATTAAAAAAGCAAAATAAGCTTGAAGTGTATGGCTTAATTGATCGCATCGATAGCCTTGAAAGTTTAATTGAGATGGCGTGCTTAATGCACGATATTGGTAATCCACCTTTTGGTCATTTTGGTGAAGCTGCGATTAAACATTGGTTTCAAAAAGTATTATCACCAGAGGCGACAGCCGAATTTGATAGTTGTCCGTTTATCCCTATGCAGTATTCAGCTAAAGTGCAATTAAATGAATTGCGACAAACTTTACGCCAAGATTTATGTCAATTTGAGGGTAATGCTCAAGCTATTCGAATGGCGCATCATCTTCTTAAATTGAATTTAACCTATGCTCAAATTGGCTGTGTATTAAAATATACCCGTCCCGCTTATTGGCAAGGTGAAGTCCCTAAAGAATATAGCTATTTAATGAAGAAACCGGGATATTACTGGTCTGAATTAGCATTCGTAAAAGAAGTACAAGAAAAACTAAATATGGGTGAGTTCTGTCGCTTTCCTCTCACATATATTATGGAAGCTGCTGACGATATTTCGTATTGCATTGCGGATTTAGATGATGCAGTAGAAAAGGGAATTTTTGATATCAACCGTCTTGTTCAACTTTTACGAGATGCATGGCGTGAAAATGGTGATGTGACCGAAGGTGATTTATTCGATATTACTGTGAATAGGGCTTATAAAAAAGTCGATCAAAATGAAGCTAAGCGTAGCATGCAAGATCAGTTTTTTATGTATTTACGTGTTTATATTACAGGAAAATTAGTCCCTTATACGGCGTATCGTTTTATAAAAAATCTCCCCCAAGTTTATGAAGGGAGTTTTAATCACGCCTTATTGGAGGGGGATAGTGCTGAGCATCGTTTATTAACAACATTAAAAAGTGTCGCTAAAAAATGGGTGTTTAGCCATCCTGAAGTTGAAGAGCTCGAAATGAAAGGATATCGCGTGATCAGTGGATTACTTGATATCTATAAGCCCTTGCTTTTATTATCAACTGAAGATTTTTTAAGATTGCATAAATATAACGAACATCCTAAATATGTAATTGAGACGCGTTTATATCATAAGCTTTCTGTTAAACATAAACTGGCTTATAACGATATGTTAGAAAAGCTAAATGATATAAATACTGAAAGAGGAAAAATTTTAGAGTTTTATTATCGTACCAGATTAATTCAAGATTATATCAGTGGAATGACTGATCATTATGCTTATGAAGAATATAGAAAATTAATGGTTTGTGATTAACTTGTAATCATTAAGAGAAATGCTATCTAATTGATTGGTGATAATTTTTAGACTTTTCTTAGTGATAATAAAGATTTATTAAAATAACAGAAAATAGATGTTATTAATTGTAAATATATTCAATATAAAAGTTATATATAATATTTGTTAGTTATAGAACAATATAAAATCCATAAAACGAGTGTCTTAGGTTGTTATCATTAAAAGTTTTCTCAATTTAACAAAAATATTGCTTATATCAGTTAAGTAAATAACTTGTTCGATGTTATACTCTTCCCATGTTTTCTTCTGAAATGCATAGTCATTCATGTAACGCTGAAAAACATACAGCGTATTCTAAAACGATGTCATTTCACTGTTAATCCGTCATTGATACTTAATTTAATACTATGGTGCAGTTTTATTCCCCTAAAAAACGCCCTGTGAAAAAACAGGCGACAACTCTGGAAGTGACCGCCAGTGCATTGGATGCAAATGGTCAAGGTATTGCTCATGCTGAGGGCAAAACGATTTTTGTAAAAGGATTACTCCCACAAGAAACTGCTCGTATTCGTTTAACAGAAGAAAAACGCCAGTTTGCTAAGGGCGAGGTTATTAAGCGTTTAACTACCAGTGAGCAGCGTATAACGCCTCATTGTGAATATTATGAGCGTTGTGGTGGTTGTCAGCAGCAACATGTACTGATTGCGTTACAACGTACAACAAAAGCAGGTGTGTTATCACATCTTATTAAACGTGAAACGGGAGTGGTGATTTCAGCGGAACCTGTTATTGCCGGCGCTGAATATGGTTATCGTCGTAGAGCAAGATTGGGATTGCGTTATCAACCTGAAAAAGGGTTGGTGATGGGATTTCGCCAAGAGCGCTCTAATGATTTGGTCATGATAAAAAAATGCCCAGTATTAAAACCTCAGTTAAATGATTTATTGTCTCCTCTTTGGGCATGTCTTAAACAATTAACATCAGTACGTGATTTAGGGCATGTTGAAATGGTGCTCGCTGATAATGGGTCGTTGGTGATTTTACGTCATTTATCACCATTACCTGAGAGTGATAAACAGAGTTTGCGTGATTTCTCTCAAACTCATCAAGTTACGATGTATCTTGCAGGTGATAATAGCGAGATAGCACGATTAACTTCAATTGAGAAGGAACCCTTCTATCAAATAGAAGGTCTAAATTTACGTTTTGCACCTACTGATTTTATTCAAGTAAATGATGAAATAAATCCTAAGATGGTTGCTCAAGCTATTGAATGGCTTGATTTATCGCCAGAAGATCGTGTGTTAGATCTATTTTGTGGTATGGGAAACTTCACTTTGCCTATCGCAAAACGTGTCAGTGAAGTGGTGGGTATCGAAGGTGTACCTGCGCTGGTTGAAATGGCGAAAAAGAATGCAGAACTAAACCAACTGGATAATGCGCATTTTTGGCATGCAGATTTATCAGCGGATTTCTCTGCAATGTCGTGGTCGAAAGAAGGATTTAACAAAGTGTTGTTAGATCCCGCAAGAGCAGGCGCTTCGGAGGTAATGTCACATATTGTGAAGTTATCCGCAGAAAAAATCGTGTATGTCTCCTGTAATCCGACCACGTTAGCCAGAGATAGTAAGATATTATTAGATTCTGGATATCAGCTAACCAGTTTAAAAATGTTGGATATGTTTCCACAAACGGGTCATCTGGAATCAATGGCACTGTTTAGTCGAAAGTAAATTTATTTGAAAATAAACAGTTAGCCAGTAAATAAGTCGCAAATAAGATTTATACCGTGTAGGGAGAGAATATGGTTGCAGTAAGAAGTGCTCACTTAACACCTGCAGGAGAGTTTGCTGTTGATAAATGGGTCAATAGCTTGAACTTAACCCATGTCAATGCGGGTAGTGAAATCATGCAAACCTGGGAATACTGCCATCGTACTGTTCAAGGGCGTGAAGATGCCGAACTGTTATTGTGGCGTGGTGTTGAAATGGTTGAGCTTCTTTCGACACTAAGCATGGATAAAGACAGCATGAGGGCAGCGCTTCTTTTCCCACTTGCTGAAGAAAATCTTATTGATCAGGAAATTGTTACTGAACACTTTGGTGATGCTATTTGGAGCTTAGTGCGTGGTGTTATGGAGATGGATGCCATACGCCAATTAAAAGCGACACACACTAATGAAACAAGTTCGGTTCAGGTAGATAACGTGCGTCGCATGCTGTTATCTATGGTGGAAGATTTCCGTTGTGTGGTCATTAAACTTTCAGAACGTATTGCCCATTTACGTGAAGTGAAAGATGCCACAGAAGATGAGCGCGTGCTGGCTGCTAAAGAGTGTTTTAATATTTATGCACCATTAGCCAACCGATTGGGTATTGGTCAATTAAAATGGGAATTAGAAGATTTTTGTTTCCGCTATCTTCATCCTGATGAATACAAAAAAATAGCAAGCTTGCTTCATGAGCGTCGTATCGATCGCGAACAGTACATTGATAATTTTGTCAGTACAGTACGTGGTTATATGAAAGAAGAGAATGTTGATGTAGATATCTATGGACGCCCTAAACATATCTATAGCATCTGGCGCAAGATGAAGAAAAAGAATCTCGCATTTGATGAGTTATTTGATGTGAGGGCGGTACGTATCGTTGTTGAACGCCTTCAAGACTGCTATGCGGCATTAGGGATTGTGCATACTCATTTTCGTCATTTACCTGATGAGTTCGATGATTATGTTGCAAATCCAAAACCGAATGGCTATCAATCTATTCATACAGTTGTATTAGGGCCCGAAGGCAAAACGGTTGAGATCCAAATTCGTACTCGTCAAATGCATGAAGATGCCGAATTGGGTGTGGCAGCGCACTGGAAATATAAAGAAGGTGCAACTGGAGCGGCAACGAAAGGCGGTACAGGCAGTTATGAAAACCGCATTGCATGGTTACGTAAACTGATTGCATGGCAAGAAGAGATGGCGGATTCTGGCGAAATGCTGGATGAAGTCCGTAGCCAAGTTTTTGATGATCGAGTTTATGTCTTTACACCAAAAGGTGATGTAGTTGATTTACCAGCGGGATCAACACCACTTGATTTTGCTTATCATATTCATAGTGATGTGGGACACCGTTGCATTGGGGCGAAAATTGGCGGGCGTATTGTGCCGTTTAGCTATCAATTACAGATGGGGGACCAAATTGAAATTATCACGCAAAAACATCCTAATCCAAGTCGTGATTGGTTAAATCCCAACTTAGGTTATGTCACCACAAGTCGTGGGCGTGCGAAAATTCATAACTGGTTCCGTAAGCAAGATCGCGATAAAAATATTCTTGCTGGACGCCAGATTTTAGATAACGAATTGGCGCATATGGATATCAACATGAAAGAAGCAGAAAAACTGCTGATTGCACGTTATAACGTGCATAGTGTTGATGAAGTATTAGCAGGTATTGGTGTTGGTGATATTCGAATCAACCAGTTGGTGAATTTTATTCAAAGTAGATTGAATAAAGCCACTGCGGAAGATGAAGATAAAGAAGCTCTGCGGACACTCGAAAACAAAACGCCAGCACCAAGAGCCACAGGATCAGGTGGAAGCATTGTTGTCGAAGGCGTAGGTAACTTAATGCATCATATTGCACGTTGTTGCCAGCCTATTCCGGGTGACAATATTGTCGGCTTTATCACTAAAGGTCGTGGTATTTCTATTCACCGCGCTGACTGTGAGCAACTAGCTGAACTGCTTTCTCATGCACCAGAACGTATCGTTGATGCGGTATGGGGAGAGAATTACTCTAGTGGTTATTCATTAGTTGTTCGTGTTGTTGCTAATGATCGTAGTGGATTATTGCGTGATATCACCACTATTTTAGCGAATGAAAAAGTCAATGTACTAGGTGTCAGTAGCCGTAGTGATGTGAAGCAACAAATTGCGACAATCGATATGAATATTGAGATTTATAATCTCCAAGTATTAGGTCGTATTTTGGCAAAACTTAATCAGTTGCCTGATGTGATAGAGGCGAAACGCTTTTCTCACTAAAACATTAAAATGATAAGATGCCGAGACAACTGTTCTCGGCATTTTTTTATCTAAAAATGTATTAAACAGGATAAAGCTCACTCTTATTTAAAAGGCAATGTGATGTCAGAAAATCGTGAAATCTTTCGTTTATTAGAAATTATGGCGCAGTTACGTGATCCTAATACTGGATGTGAATGGGATAAAGTGCAGACTTTTGACACTATCGCGCCTTATACCTTAGAAGAAACGTATGAGGTGTTAGATGCTATTGCTCGTAAAGATTTTGCTGATTTAAAAGAAGAGTTAGGCGATTTGCTTTATCAAGTTGTTTTTTATTCACGAATGGCGCAAGAGCAAAAGTTATTTGATTTTAATGATGTTTGTGAAGCTATTAGTAATAAGCTAGAACGTCGACATCCTCATATCTTTGCCTCTGAAAGCGAAAATAATTTATCAACGGAAAAACATCGCTGGGAAAAACTGAAAGCACAAGAGCGTGAAGCAAAAGCACAATTTTCATTATTAGATGATATTCCCGCCACATTACCCGCTTTGATGAAAGCAGAAAAAATTCAGAAACGATGTGCTTCTGTCGGATTTGATTGGAATGAACTTGAACCTGTTTTAGGTAAAGTGTTTGAGGAAATAGATGAAGTGATGGCTGAAGTGAAAAAAACACCTCAAGATGCGTCTAAAATTGAAGATGAATTGGGTGATTTACTATTTTCAGTTGTAAATTTATCCCGACATCTAAAACAAAAACCAGAGCAAGCATTAAATCGAGCATGCCGCAAATTTGAACAACGCTTTCGCCTTGTTGAAAAAATGCTCTCAGAAGAGGGCGTAGGCATAGAAAATGCTTCATTGGAAGAGATGGAGATCTGTTGGCAGAAAGCAAAGAAACAACAGATTGAGTGAATTGTGACACGCAAATTAGCGCCAACATGACATAAAATGCGATAAAAATAGCCTGTAACATCTCGTTTTTTCAGTTGTTTTTATAAAAATTGATAAAAAGCGAAATTATAAAAGGTAATTTCGTTTTTTTGTTTTTAGATGATTTTAAATATCGCAGTTACATTTTATTGCATTAAAAATGTGATTAACCTCAAAAAAATTAAAAGCATGATCATAAGCAAAAGATCTCGCTATAAACCTGCTACACTTAATATCGTGAAAAAAATAAAGCATCTCTTTTCTAAAAGTGGTATCTTAGCTGAAAGGATTAAGCTAAAATGCTTGATAAATATTTTCACGGGTTTAGTTTATTGAATTTTTACTGTTTTTTCGTGTTTAAACGGATAAGTGGCGTGATGAAAAAGAACTTTATACTACTAAGAATGTTTGTAGCGAAAATAAGGTTCGGGTATACTGTGTTCCCGTCCAGTTATATCCATCATCCTAATACACCTAAACTTTCAGGTTCAGCATGAAAACGAATTATATTTTTGTGACCGGCGGGGTCGTATCCTCTCTGGGTAAAGGCATTGCCGCAGCCTCTCTGGCGGCTATACTCGAAGCCCGTGGACTCAATGTCACCATGATGAAGTTGGATCCGTATATTAACGTCGATCCAGGTACTATGAGCCCAATTCAGCACGGGGAAGTCTTCGTCACTGACGATGGTGCTGAAACTGATCTCGACTTAGGACACTATGAGCGCTTCATTCGCACGAAAATGACTCGTCGTAATAACTTCACGACAGGTCGCGTATACTCTGAAGTATTACGCAAAGAGCGCCGTGGTGACTATCTTGGGGCTACAATTCAAGTTATTCCTCATATCACTAATGAAATCAAAGAACGCATCATCCGTGGCGGTGAAGGCCATGATGTCGTTTTAGTTGAAGTCGGCGGGACAGTTGGTGATATCGAATCTTTACCATTCTTAGAAGCGATTCGCCAAATGGCAGCAGAAGTGGGCCGTGAGCACACATTCTATCTGCATTTAACATTGGTGCCTTATTTAGCCGCTTCTGGTGAAGTGAAAACCAAACCAACTCAGCATTCTGTAAAAGAATTACTGTCGATCGGTATTCAGCCTGATGCGTTGATTTGCCGTTCAGACCGCGTTATTCCTGCAAACGAACGTGCCAAAATTGCACTGTTCTGTAATGTGCCAGAGAAAGCGGTTATTTCATTAAAAGACGTCGATTCCATTTATAAAATCCCTGCACTATTGAAATCACAGGGATTAGATGATTATATCTGTAAACGATTCAGCTTGGATTGCCCAGTTGCAAATCTTGCAGAGTGGGAACAAGTTATTTACGAAGAAGCTAATCCTGAAGGCGAAGTAACCATTGGTATGGTTGGTAAATATGTTGAATTACCAGATGCCTATAAATCAGTGATTGAAGCATTAAAACATGGTGGTTTCAAAAGCCGTGTTACTGTAAATATCAAATTAATTGATTCACAAGACGTTGAAACCCGTGGCGTAGAAATGCTTAAAGGGTTAGATGCAATCTTAGTACCAGGTGGTTTTGGTGAACGTGGTGTTGAGGGCAAGATTATGGCTGCTCAATATGCGCGTGAAAATAAAATCCCTTACTTAGGTATTTGCTTAGGTATGCAGGTTGCTATGATTGAGTTTGCACGTAATGTCGTTGGTATGGAAGGCGCAAACTCTACTGAATTTGCACCAGATTGCAAATATCCAGTTATCGCATTAATTACTGAATGGCGCGATGAAAATGGCAACATTGAAGTGCGTTCAGATGAAAGTGATTTAGGTGGCACGATGCGCCTTGGTGCTCAGCCTTGCCATTTAAGTGGTGATAGCTTAGTTCGTACACTGTATGGCAAAAACACCATTACAGAGCGCCATCGTCACCGTTATGAAGTAAATAACCTACTATTAAAACGTATCGAAGATGCGGGTTTACGTATTGCAGGTCGTTCAGTAGATAACAAACTGGTGGAAATTATTGAAAATCCAAACCATCCTTGGTTTGTTGCTTGTCAGTTCCACCCAGAGTTTACCTCAACGCCGCGTGACGGCCATCCGTTATTTGCAGGCTTTGTGAAAGCAGCCTTTGATAACCAAAAAGGCCTGCTGAAATAGGATATATGAGAAGAGATAGGGTATCTCTTCTCGGAAATTTAACTTGTACAGAGGAAAACCGAATGTCCAAAATCGTTAAAGTACTTGGTCGTGAAATTATTGATTCTCGTGGCAACCCAACAGTTGAAGCAGAAGTACACTTAGAAGGTGGTTTTGTTGGTATGGCAGCTGCTCCATCAGGCGCATCAACAGGTTCTCGCGAAGCTTTAGAATTACGTGATGGTGATAAATCACGTTTCTTAGGTAAAGGTGTTCTGAAAGCAGTTTCAGCTGTTAATGGTCCAATCGCTAAAGCGATCCTTGGCCAGGATGCAAAAGACCAAGCTAACATCGATAAAATCATGATCGATTTAGACGGTACTGAAAACAAATCAAACTTTGGTGCAAACGCAATCCTAGCGGTTTCTTTAGCAAACGCAAAAGCAGCAGCTGCTGCGAAAGGTATGCCTTTGTATGAGCACATTTCTGATCTGAACGGTACTCACGGTCAATATTCTATGCCTCTGCCAATGATGAACATCATCAATGGTGGTGAGCATGCAGATAACAACGTTGATATTCAAGAATTCATGATCCAACCAGTTGGTGCGCCTACTCTGAAAGAAGCAGTGCGTATGGGTTCAGAAATCTTCCATCACTTAGCAAAAGTGCTGAAAGCAAAAGGTATGAACACTGCAGTTGGTGACGAAGGTGGTTATGCACCAAACTTAGAATCTAACGCTGCTGCATTAGCAGCTATCAAAGAAGCAGTTGAGAAAGCTGGTTACGTTTTAGGTAAAGACGTTACTCTGGCTATGGACTGTGCAGCTTCTGAGTTCTACAACAATGAAACGGGTAACTACGAACTGAAAGGCGAAGGCAAAACCTTCACTTCACAAGAGTTCACTCATTACTTAGAAGAACTGACTAAACAATACCCAATCGTTTCTATCGAAGATGGTTTAAACGAATCTGACTGGGATGGTTTCGCATACCAAACTAAAGTTCTTGGTGACAAAATCCAACTGGTTGGTGACGACCTGTTTGTAACTAACACTAAGATCCTGAAAGAAGGTATCGACAAAGGCATCGCTAACTCAATTCTGATCAAATTCAACCAAATCGGTTCACTGACAGAAACTTTAGCAGCAATCAAAATGGCGAAAGATGCAGGCTACACAGCTGTTATCTCTCACCGTTCTGGTGAAACAGAAGATGCAACTATCGCTGACTTAGCAGTTGGTACAGCAGCAGGCCAAATCAAAACAGGTTCTATGAGCCGTTCTGACCGTGTTGCTAAATACAATCAACTGATCCGTATCGAAGAAGCATTAGGTAACAAAGCACCTTTCAACGGTCTGAAAGAAGTTAAAGGCCAAGCATAATCTTGCACCTTTGATTAGAAAGTCTTATTTATTGGAAAGGGGAGAGCCTTGAGTTCTCCCCTTTTTTTTAATTTTTTTTCAGAAAAAACAGAATATTTATTCTTAACATCTTTGAAAAAGTGTGATGTGTAAGAGGAAATAGTGTTCAATTATTACTCTTTTATTAATAAATTGGTTAATTCTCGTGGATGAGATCCCAATTATTAGTTTTGCGCATTTTCAATGACGAGAAATGTTTTTATATTTCACATATAACCTATTTCGTTAACAATTATGGCTTAGTGAACCTAATGTTCATATCAGCTAATGTGGAGTATTATCATGGACGCGTCCAATTTAGCCCCATCGGCGAAGTCGAGCCCGATAAATAAACGAGGGTTAATCATTCTGGCAATCGATGTAGTTTTATTATTACTTTTGCTAGAATTTTTACCTTATGATCCAAAGGCCAATGCAGGTTTAGCATTAATGGTGTTTGTGGGAGTGTTATGGCTGACAGAAGCTATTCACGTCACGATAACGGCATTATTTATACCTATTTTAGCCGTTGTGCTTGGGCTAATGAATACCAATGAGTCATTAAAATCATTTGCGAACCCCATCATTTTCTTATTCTTCGGTGGCTTTGCATTAGCGACAGCGCTTCACATTCAAGGTCTAGATCGCTTAATTGCTAACCGCTTGCTGATGATTGCAAAAGGTAAACTTTCAATTGCTGTATTGCTGTTATTTGGTGTTACTGCATTACTCTCAATGTGGATCAGTAACACAGCAACAGCCGCGATGATGTTACCTTTAGTATTAGGTATCCTCTCCAACCTAGATATTCGTTCAGAGCGTAATACCTTTGTATTCGTATTATTAGGTGTTGCTTATAGTGCAAGTATCGGTGGTTTAGGTACGTTGGTTGGTAGCCCACCTAATGCGATTGCAGCGGCTCAGCTGAACTTAGATTTTATTACATGGATGAAGTACGGTATTCCAATCATGGTGGTGTTATTACCTATCATGTTTATTGTGATGTACCTGATGTTGCGTCCTAACTTAAAACATAAATTTGATCTGAAATTAGAAGTGTTAGAGTGGAATAACAAACGTGTTATTACCATGATCATCTTCTTAGTTACTGTAGTATGTTGGATCTTCAGTTCTTTCATCAGCAGTGCTTTTGGTGGTGTAAAAGATTTAGATACCGTCATTGCAGTCAGTGCAGCAATTGTTATCGGTGTAACAGGTGTAGCAAGCTGGAGCCAAATCCAAGAGAACACAGAGTGGGGCGTATTAATGCTGTTCGGTGGTGGTTTAACACTGAGCGCTATTTTACAGTCTTCTGGTGCAAGCCTTGTGATGGCAGATTTCATGAAAGAAACCTTCGGTGCAAGCCACTGGTTCGTGATTATCCTTGCAGTAACAACCTTTATCATCGTATTAACTGAATTTACCAGTAATACAGCGAGTGCGGCGTTATTAGTACCAATCTTTGCAACGGTTGCACAAGCATTAGGCATGCCAGTAATGGCGTTAACTATGATTATCGGTATCGGTGCATCTTGTGCGTTCATGCTACCTGTTGCAACCCCGCCAAATGCGATTGTCTTTGGTTCTGGTTACATCAAACAGACAGAGATGGTACGTGTCGGTGGTGTACTGAACTTAGTGTGTATCTTAGTTATCTCTCTGTTTGCTTGGTTCTTCTGGCTATAAGTTAGTACGCTAAATTAACCAAATAGAGATAAAAACGAAGCGCTTGATAATAAAATATCAGGCGCTTTTTTATTGCCTATTATTTTGAATAATAAAGAGGGTATTCAAACGAAATTAAATAGAAGGAAGGGAAGAAAGGGAAGAATAGAAAGATACGATTTTCTTGAAAGGGACTACTCATTGAGAAGAAAGAAAAAAGCCATCTCTATTTATCACCTCTAAGGCATTAAATATATTGATGGCTTTGAAGAAACTAAAGTGCAGAAAACTATTTTATATACAGTGTTAATTGAGTACCCGGTTTTAACATTTTAATGTCAGCGTTCCAGCTCATTAACTGTTTCAGGTTAATGCCGTGGCGACGGGCAATACTGTAATAAGAATCACCTTGGCGTACTTTATAGTAGCTTGGTGAAGGTTTTGTTGGTTTCGTTGTCGTGGTGCTACTGACACTACCTGCATTATGAATTTTTAATGTCTGACCAACCAGTAATGTGCTCTTTGCATTTAACCCATTAATACGCTGTAAGTCTTTGATACTCATATTATAGCGGCGAGCAATAGCGTAAAACGAATCCCCTGAACGAACCTTATAAACGCTTTCTTGCTTAATAGATTGATTCGTTTTGGCGACAGCCAAGCGAATAGTTTCTAATACAGCTTCATCTTCAAAAGCGTTACGGAATTGGTCAAGCTTATTGCGAGGCAACATAATGACATGAGGGCCATTCGGTGCAGTTATTCCACGTTTATAGCCTGGGTTATAGTCTTTCACGGTATTAATAGGTAACTGACTTAATTCAGCGACTTTATTTAACGTGATTTGCTCACCGACATCAAATGAGGCTAATGCTTTATCGCGATAGTTACTTTTTGGAAAAGTAATATCTTGTTCGTTTTCACGAATAACTTTGCTTAAAGCGAGAATTTTCGGCACGTAATTCATCGTTTCTTTAGGTAAAGAAAGCGACCAATAGTCTGTTGGTAAGTTTTGACTCTCATTTGCCTTTATTGCTTGCATAACACGACCTTCACCAGCGTTATAAGCAGCAAGGGCAAGTGCCCAATCACTATCAAACATGACATACAAACGCTCTAGTAAATCAAGAGCTGCTTTAGTTGATGCCATGACATCACGACGACCGTCATACCACTGATTTTGTGCCAAACCATAGTAATTACCAGTTATTGGTACAAATTGCCATAAACCCGCTGCATTTGCAGAAGAGGTAACATGAGGATTAAACGCACTTTCAACGACAGGAACAAGTGCAAGTTCCATTGGTAATTCACGTTTTTCAATTTCATCAATAATCGAATACATATAAGGCTCTGCACGAGCAGCAACGCTCTGTATATGTTTGGGATTATTTAAAAAATATAATTCTTGCTGCGAGATCCTTTCATTTTCAGGGAGATCCATTTTCAATTCACTTATCACATAACCCCATAAATTGGTTTTTACATCATATTGAGGTTGGTGAGAAGTTGAAGTCCCTTTCGTTGATATTGGTGTGTTCGCAGACAAATTAGGTTTAATGTTCTCAGATTGCTGGCAGCCCGCCAGTAACAATATGGAGAACAAAATCGCTTTTGTCTTCATAATAGAAAAATTCATCCTGTGTGTTTTTTGAACCAAATGATACTTAGTGTGCCAAAATAAAACAACCAATAGGAATTAAAAGTTGTCTTTTAATTCTCTTAATTTTGTAAATGTCTTAATTGGAGCATAAGTATTAGTGGTTATACCTAAAATCCTTTGCAAATCAATATCGTCAGATTTCAAAAAAAGATTAATATTCTTTTCATTTTTCAGTGTTATTGGCACAGTAGGTTGCAAATTTTTACGCATTTCACTAACTTGGGCTAAATAATCGGTAATAAGTGCATTTTCTGGCATGATATGATGTGCAAAGGTCATATTTGATAGGGTGTATTCATGAGCACAACAAATTAATGTGTTATCAGGTAAAGCACTCAATCTTTGTAATGAACTGAACATTTGTTGTGCAGTTCCTTCGAATAAACGACCACAACCACCAGAAAAAAGTGTATCGCCACAAAATAGATAAGGTTCGCAATAATAAGCAACATGACCCAATGTATGGCCCGGCGTACCAATTACATTAAAAGTAAAAGAGCCAACAATAATGCGCTCTTGATTATGAATAATATTTTCAGCCCCTTTACTTTGTGTTTCTTGTGGGCCAAAAATGTCGATGTTAGGATATTTTTTTACAAGTTCAGCAACACCACCAACATGATCATCATGATGATGGGTTAATAAAATCGCGATAGGTGTTAGTGAGCGTTGTGAGAGCATTTCAATAACAGGTTTGGCCTGTGACGGGTCCACAATCACACATTCACTATTTTCATTACTTAATAGCCAAATGTAGTTATCGGATAAAGCAGGAATTCTGATAAGCTCCATATAAGTTACCTTACTTATAAAATATAAAGGGTTAAACGATGAAAGCAGCGCGTTCAGTAAAACCAATTACAATGCCGGATTCTTGGCGTGATATTCCTTGGGGAGAATATTATCGCATGGCGATTGAATTGCGTTTACAAAACTGGTGGCCGAAAATGTATGGCTTTCATTTGCTGAAACTCGGTCAACTCAGTGCCGAACTGGATACCAAATTAAGTATCGTTTCACATCAAGTCAATGTGACATCGAATGCAATAAATGCGGATGTTATAGCGTCTTTGGATTATCTACCCTTTGAAAATAAATCGGTTGATGTTTGCCTTATGGCTCATGTGCTTGATTATAGTGCAGATCCCCATTGGCTATTAAGAGAAGCTGATCGTGTTTTAATTGATGATGGTTGGATAGTATTAACGAGCTTCAACCCTATTAGTTTATTAGGACTGGGTAAATGCACGCCTCTTTTGCGACAAAAACAGCCTTATTCAAGTCGTATGTTTTCACTTCGTCGCCAAATTGATTGGCTTAGTGTGCTAAATTACGAAGTGATGACACAACAGAATTTCCAGATTATGCCATTTTCAAGACCAATAAAACGTGATGGTAGCCGCTATCACACCGGAGGCTGTTTAAATTTAATTATCGCTCGCAAAAGAACGCTTCCTTTAACACCTACCGCGTTGAAATTTGCATTGCCTCGCATGAGTGTAAAAGGCCGAGTTTTGGGGGCTACACGCAATCACTCAGAGCCATAAAGCATTACTCGTTGGCTGTCTTAACTTTCTGGCTTTCAATATAGCCTGTGTCTTCTTGTGTAGGAGATTGAGCCGCCGTTTTTGCTAATTCATCACAACGTTCATTTTCATCATGACCTGCATGACCTTTTACCCAATGCCATTCGATTTCATGACGAGTAATAGCACTATCTAAGCGTTTCCATAAATCGACATTAAGCACAGGGCTTTTGTCTGCTTTACGCCACTGGCGCTTTTTCCAGCTATGGATCCACTGTGTAATACCCTGCCTGACATATTGGCTATCTGTTGTCAGTGTAATTTTACAAGGGAATTTTAATGTTTCTAATGCTACGATAGCGGCAAGAAGTTCCATTCGGTTATTGGTGGTCATAAAAAAACCTTCACTTAGGGTTTTTTCATGTTGTTGATAGCGTAAAATAGCGCCATAACCACCGGGGCCTGGGTTGCCTAAGCATGAACCATCGGTGAATATTTCTACCTGCTTGTGCATAAAGGCGACTTATCCTTTTTGATTAATACGAAAAACTAACCCTAAGTCTGACATAAAAACGGATTATGAGCACTCCAATCACACGACAAATTGTACTTGATACCGAAACCACCGGTATGAATAAGCTGGGCGTTCATTATGAAGGTCATAATATCATTGAAATTGGTGCCGTAGAGGTTATCAATCGTCGATTAACAGGGCGAAATTTCCATGTTTATATTAAGCCTGAAAGATTAGTAGATCCTGAAGCATTTGAAGTTCACGGTATTAGTGATGAGTTTTTAGAGGATTGTCCTTCTTTTGCCGATATTGCTGACGAGTTTTTAGAATATATTCGTGGCGCAGAGCTGATCATTCATAACGCATCGTTCGATATCGGCTTTATGGATTATGAGTTTAGAAAGCTTAATCGCGATATTCCGCCTACTGAAACGTTCTGCCAAATTACCGATAGCCTTGCAATGGCAAGGGCATTATTCCCTGGCAAACGAAATAACCTTGATGCCTTATGTGATAGATACTTTATAGATAACTCTAAACGTACTCTTCACGGCGCGTTATTGGATGCTGAAATACTTTCTGATGTTTACTTGGCGATGACCGGTGGACAAACAGCATTAGCATTTTCAATGGATGGCGAATCAAGTAACGAACAAGAGCAAAATGATATTCAGCGTATCGAGCGCCCAGTTTCAGGATTAAGAGTAATAAGAGCCACCGCAGAAGAGCTTGCTGAGCATGAGTCTCGATTAGACTTAGTTGAGAAGAAAGGTGGGCATTGTTTATGGCGTCCTGCATCAAATGATGAGGCCGTTTGAATATAAAAAAAGCATAATTGTTTAGTTGAGATTAAAAACTATCCAAATGCATCTTTTTGTTAGAAAAACAGTTGACGACAAGGCAAGAGATTCGTAATATTCACCTCATCCGAAAGGATACGCGGAGCGGTAGTTCAGTTGGTTAGAATACCTGCCTGTCACGCAGGGGGTCGCGGGTTCGAGTCCCGTCCGTTCCGCCAACATTCTAAACCCCAGCATTTATGCTGGGGTTTTTTGCTTTATTAGCCTAAAAAACTTTAAATCTTAATTATTCCAATCCTCAGTTAATACGCTATCTTATCTTAATAGTTAACACTATTCTTGAGGCAGTTCTTATGTTATTAACTCTCGACCAAATCACAAAAGCGCTAGAGGATAAATTTTTTCCTTTAGGGGAAGATTTTAATGATTTAATTCTTTTTAAAAGGACAACACCTCTTACTGGTTTAGGTTTGCTAGAAAAGACGCTAACACTCTCTCTTCCTGATGATTTTACCTCTTTTACCTCTCTTTATAATTTAGATAATTTCTCATTATTTAATATCAGTTTTGGCTGTGATGAAGATTACCTTGAAAGACTTTTGATGCTAAATAGCCCCAATGAGTTTACTCAATGGTGGATTGGTGATAAACGACCTGAAAACATCATTGTTATTGCATTGTCAGATCCTTATACCATTTTATTAAATACTCAAACAGGGAATGTTTTTGCAATGACTAGTGAGTCATCTATGGATAGTTTTGAACATATTGCAGCGAATTTTTTTGTTTTTTTTAGTGCAGTTACCACACTGTTTTTAACGGATATTTCGCCAGATAGAATTATTAAATTAACATCATCTCAAACAACCTCATTTTGGCATCAATTAAAACCTGAATAAGATGAAAAATATAAAGAAAAAAGAGCTAGTTTATGATGGTTTTGAAGCTGATTTTTATCAGCTAAATCACCTTATTCAATGCCCTTATTACGATGAAGATATGTTAGTTAGCGTAAAGCAATTAAGAGACTTAAACAGCTTAGATGAAGAGGTAAAACAGCAGGTAATAAATAAGGTTAAAGGACTCACCTTAAATCTAGGAACGTGCTATACCTATGATGGTTTATCAGTAATGTATGATATCCAAGGATCAAAAAAAGAAAATATGCAGTTGCTTGGTTTATTTGCTATAGGTGAAAGACAACCTGCACGCTATCAAATCATAGTGTTAGGGATATTTAGGATTAATTTATGAATACGGAATTTTATTTACGTTTAAGTATGCTATCTAAAAAAACATAATCATTATGTTATGTTGAAATCAGACAGAGTTAACGTAGAAATAATTGAGTCTATTAGCCATGAGCTTTTTTAACGAAATCCAACAAAAAGTCAGCATTACACCTTTCTTTTCTAATATGGGGAAGGTGAGCATTGATGATAAGAAAATTATCTATTTTCAAAGTATTCAAGCTTGTTTTGAATCCTCTTTAAGTGTCGAATGGTTGCCAACTTCTCCCACACAAGATGATCCTTTCTATATAAAACAAGGATACCCCAAAGATTTGGTCGAAATGCGATTAGTCGTCAGTAAAGCCGTGATAGAGAGTCTAAAAGCGTTTCCTGTACCAGATAGTCAATTTCAATACGATGCACATAACTTTAAAATTGCAGCAAGAAATGCGATATGTTACGCATTTAGGCAGTATCTTACTGAAAAATACTTCAATTATGGTGACAACTGGGAAAAGATCATTCAGATTTACTATCAAGGTCATTTTCCGATAGGTTTTTATAAAAAGAAATTAGTGGTGATTTAACTGCTAGCTATTTAAAAAGAGTTTTCAGTTAGAGTGACAACTAGAATTAAATTTGTTTTTATCCTTTGTTATTAATATTAAAAAGTAACATTTACATTACGCTGATTTTTCCTTTTAGCTATATATGATGTAAATAAGATTTTTATTACTGAATCAGTGGATTATCTGCTTTTTATCTTTTTTAAGCCTTTATAATTCTACGTCCTTGTAACAAGTTTAGTCAGTTATTAGGTTATAATTAAAACAAATACGGTATTTATTTGATTTGATGGATAATTCAGCAATGAAATTTTATCTTGATTAGTCATACCAAGCTAAGGTTTAATAGCACGCTTCTCAATTGCGCAAATCATTGTCTTTTTTGCTTTTTGTTGCGCAACAATGCGGTGGTGTAATGTTATTTTCCGCTTTGATCGTAAAAAATGCCGTGCAAATCAAAGTATTATTGCTTTATGCTATTTACGATAGCCACCTTTGTGGATTTTTTATATTGCGGTTTTTTGCCCGCATTGAGAGAATCAGCTATCTAGATGCTTTTTATCCGACTTGGAGTAGAAAATGACCACTCGTAAAACCCTTGCTAATGCGATCCGTTTTTTAAGTATGGATGCTGTGCAAAAAGCTAAATCAGGACACCCTGGCGCCCCTATGGGTATGGCTGATATTGCAGAAGTATTATGGCGTGATTTTTTAAATCATAACCCAACTAACCCTAACTGGGCTGATCGTGACCGTTTCGTTTTATCTAATGGTCATGCTTCAATGCTGATTTACAGCTTACTGCACCTGTCTGGTTATGATCTTTCTTTAGATGATCTGAAAAACTTCCGTCAATTGCATTCTAAAACACCTGGTCACCCAGAATATGGTTACACCGCTGGTGTTGAAACAACAACAGGTCCTTTAGGTCAAGGTATTGCAAACGCAGTGGGTTTTGCAATTGCAGAACGTACATTAGCGGCTCAATTTAACCGTCCTGGTCATGATATCGTTGACCACTACACCTACGCCTTTATGGGTGATGGTTGTATGATGGAAGGTATCTCTCATGAAGCATGTTCTTTAGCGGGAACATTACAGTTAGGTAAACTGATTGCATTTTACGATGACAATGGTATTTCTATTGATGGTCAAGTGCATGGTTGGTTTACTGATAACACAGCAGAACGTTTCGACGCTTATGGCTGGCATGTCATCAGTGGCATTGATGGTCACGATGCAGCAAGCATTAAAGCCGCTGTTGAAGCAGCAAAACAAATCACAGATAAACCTTCACTGTTGATTTGTAAAACCACTATCGGTTTTGGTTCTCCTCATAAAGCAGGTACTGCTGATTCTCACGGCTCTCCATTAGGTGATGCAGAAATCGCTGAAACACGTAAAGCGTTAGGTTGGGAATACGGCGCATTTGAAATTCCACAAGAAATCTATAAAGAGTGGGATGCAAAAGAAGCGGGTAAAGCAAAAGAAGCTGCATGGGATGCTAAATTTGCTGCATACGCAGCACAGTTCCCTGAATTAGCGGCTGAATTTAAACGTCGTATTTCTGGTGAATTACCAGCAAACTGGGAAAAAGATTCCAAAGCATTTATTGAAAATCTGCAACAAAACCCTTCAAGCATTGCAAGCCGTAAAGCATCTCAAAATGCATTAGAAGCATTCGGTAAAGTATTACCAGAATTTATGGGTGGTTCTGCGGACTTAGCACCAAGTAACCTGACTATGTGGTCTGGTTCTAAAGCACTGAACGAAGACAAAGCGGGTAACTACATCCATTATGGTGTACGTGAATTCGGTATGTCTGCAATCATGAACGGTATTGCATTACATGGCGGTTTTGTTCCTTACGGTGCTACTTTCCTGATGTTTATGGAATATGCACGTAATGCTGTACGTATGGCTGCACTGATGAAGATCCGTAGTATCTTTGTTTATACTCATGACTCTATCGGTCTGGGTGAAGATGGTCCAACTCACCAACCTGTTGAGCAAATGGCTAGCCTGCGTGTAACACCAAACGTGAGCACATGGCGTCCATGTGACCAAGTTGAATCAGCTGTTGCATGGAAATATGCAATTGATCGTAAAGATGGCCCAACAGCTCTGATCTTCTCTCGTCAAAATCTTGCACAACAACCACGTACTCCAGAGCAGCTGGCAAATATCGAGAAGGGTGGTTACATCCTGAAAGATTGCGCAGGTACTCCAGAATTAATCTTTATCGCAACAGGTTCTGAAGTTGAATTAGCGGTTAGCGCTTATGAACAACTGACAGCTGAAGGCCGCAAAGTACGTGTTGTTTCTATGCCAGCAACAGATGCATTTGATAAACAAGATGCAGATTACCGTGAAGCAGTATTACCAGCATCAGTGAAAGCTCGTGTTGCTATCGAAGCAGGTATTGCTGATTACTGGTTCAAGTATGTTGGTTTAGATGGTGCGATTGTAGGTATGCGTAGCTTCGGTGAATCTGCACCTGCAAACGAACTATTTGAAGAGTTCGGTTTTACTGTTGAAAATGTGGTTACACAGGCAAAATCTTTACTTAAATAATCAATAAGTGTTAACAAGAGCACATTTTTGGGAAGAATTTCTCAGATGTGCTCTTTTTTTATCCTTCCATCTTTGTTTACTATTGCGATCTTCTCTCATTTCTCGTAATCTGATTATCAGTAAGCTGAACCGTTTCAGTTAATCCTGAAATGTCGGTGACTGCACAATTTCTAGATTTACTTGATTTATCGTTGTTGATTAGTATCTTGCTCTATTATTCTAAGCGGTTGCAAATCACAAGTTATCAAGGGAGTCACATGACAATCAGAGTCGCTATTAACGGTTTTGGTCGTATAGGGCGTAATGTGTTAAGAGCGCTTTATGAATCAGGTAAACGAGCTGAAATAACGGTTATTGCAATAAATGAATTGGCTGATGCGCAAGGTATTGGGCATCTTCTCAAGTATGACTCTAGTCACGGACGTTTTGCTTGGGATGTACGAATTAATAACGATTTATTGCAAGTGGGTGATGATACTATTCGACTTTTTCACCACGCTGATATTACTGATTTACCTTGGGGTGAACTTGGTATCGATGTTGTACTTGATTGTAGTGGTGCTTATGGCTCCCGTGCTGATGGCGAAGCACATATTGCACAAGGTGCAAAGAAAGTGCTTTTTTCTCATCCCGGTACAACCGATTTAGATGCAACAGTCGTTTTTGGTGTCAATCAACACGAACTAAAAAAAGAGCACCGAATTGTTTCAAACGCATCTTGTACAACGAATTGCATTATTCCCATTATAAAAATGATGGATGACGCGTTTAATATAGAATCAGGAACAGTAACAACAATCCATGCAGCCATGAACGATCAACCCGTGATTGATGCATATCATAAGGATTTACGCCGTACTCGTGCAGCAGGACAATCTATTATTCCAGTTGATACGAAGTTGGCAGCAGGAATTACTCGAATTTTCCCGAAATTTAAGGATCATTTTGAGGCAATTTCTGTACGAGTTCCTACAATTAATGTGACGGCAATTGATTTAAGTGTCACTGTAAAAACTGCTGTAAATGTGTTAGATGTCAATCGGTTAATTCAAAAATCAGCAACTGGCGCATTTCGTGGTATAGTGGATTACACAGAATTGCCATTAGTCTCAACTGATTTTAACCACGACCCTCATAGTGCAATCGTTGATGGCACACAAACAAGAGTCAGTGGGCAACACCTGATCAAGACTTTAGTCTGGTGTGATAATGAATGGGGCTTTGCTAACAGAATGCTTGATACAACGTTAGCAATGGCTGCAACTGGTTTTAAATAATCATGTTTTAATGACGGTGTCGCGTAATAATACGACGCACTGAACAGAAGATTACTAAATTTTAGAGAATCAATGAGAGGATTCATCATGTCTGTAATTAAGATGACCGATTTAGACCTAGCGGGTAAACGAGTTCTTATCCGTGCTGACCTGAACGTTCCAGTTAAAGATGGTAAAGTGACTTCAGATGCGCGTATCCGTGCTTCTTTACCAACAATTGAAGCCGCGTTAAAACAAGGCGCTAAAGTGATGGTAACTTCTCACTTAGGTCGTCCTACCGAAGGTGAGTACAACGAAGAGTTCTCTTTAAAACCAGTTGTTGACTATCTGAAAGACAAATTAACTGCACCAGTTAGTCTTGCTAAAGACTATTTAAATGGTGTTGAGGTTAATGCAGGCGAATTAGTTGTTCTTGAAAACGTTCGTTTTAACAAAGGCGAAAAGAAAGACGACGAAACTCTGTCTAAACAATACGCTGCATTATGTGATGTATTCGTAATGGATGCATTCGGTACTGCCCATCGTGCTCAAGCGTCAACTCATGGCGTTGCTAAATTTGCACAAGTTGCTTGTGCGGGTCCACTGTTATCAGCAGAACTTGAAGCATTAGGTAAAGCATTAGATAAACCAGCTCGCCCAATGGTTGCGATTGTTGGTGGTTCTAAAGTTTCAACTAAACTGACTGTATTAGATTCTTTATCAAAAATTGCTGACCAATTAATCGTTGGTGGTGGTATCGCAAATACCTTTATCGCAGCAGAAGGTCATCCAGTAGGTCGCTCTTTATATGAAGCAGACCTTGTTGATGATGCTAAAAAGCTGATGGAAAAATGTGATATTCCAGTACCAAGTGATGTTCGCGTTGCGACTGAATTCTCTGAAACAGCAGAAGCTGTTTTAAAATCAGCAAACGACATCAAAGATGATGAACAAGTACTGGATATCGGTGATGTGACTGCAGAGCGTTTAGCAGAAATCCTGAAAAATGCGAAAACTATCCTGTGGAATGGCCCAGTAGGCGTGTTTGAATTCCCTAACTTCCGTAAAGGTACAGAAATCATCGCTAATGCAATCGCAGATAGCGACGCATTCTCTATCGCGGGTGGTGGTGATACGCTGGCTGCTATTGATTTATTTGATATCGCAGACAAAATCTCTTACATTTCAACCGGTGGTGGTGCTTTCTTAGAATTTGTTGAAGGCAAAAAACTTCCTGCTGTTGCAATGTTAGAAGAACGCGCTAAACAGTAATTAAGTCAGCTCATACAGGTAGAAAGCTATTTTCTACCTGTTCCAAATATAGGATCTTATTACATGTCTAAAGTTTTTGATTTCGTGAAACCGGGTGTCATCACTGGTGATGATGTACAAAAAGTATTTGCAGTAGCAAAAGAAAATAAATTTGCTCTGCCTGCGGTTAACTGTGTAGGTACTGACTCAATCAATGCTGTGTTAGAAGCTGCTGCTAAAGTTCGTTCTCCTGTTATTGTACAGTTCTCTAACGGTGGTGCTGCATTTATCGCAGGTAAAGGTCTTAAATCTGATGTACCACAGCAAGCTGCTATTTTAGGTGCAATTTCTGGTGCTCATCATGTGCATCAAATGGCCGAATACTACGGTGTTCCTGTTATTTTGCACACTGACCACTGTGCGAAAAAATTATTACCATGGATTGATGGTCTGTTAGATGCAGGTGAAAAACACTACGCTAAAACAGGTAAACCACTGTTCTCTTCTCACATGATTGACTTATCTGAAGAGTCATTAGAAGAAAACATCGAAATCTGTGCTAAATATTTAGCGCGTATGGCTAAAATCGATATGACTTTAGAAATCGAATTAGGCTGTACTGGTGGTGAAGAAGACGGTGTTGATAACACAGGTATGGACAGCTCTGCGCTTTATACTCAACCAGAAGATGTTGCTTACGCATACGAAAAACTGAGTGCGGTAAGCCCTCGTTTCACTATCGCGGCATCTTTCGGTAATGTGCATGGTGTTTATAAACCAGGTAACGTTCAGTTAACGCCAAAAATTCTACGTAACTCACAAGACTACGTATCAGAAAAATTCAATCTGCCACACAATAGCTTAGATTTCGTTTTCCATGGCGGTTCTGGTTCTTCAGCAGAAGAAATCAAAGAAGCTGTTGGCTATGGCGTTATCAAAATGAATATCGATACTGATACTCAGTGGGCAACTTGGGATGGTATCTTACAGTTCTACAAAAAGAACGAAGGCTACCTGCAAGGCCAATTAGGTAACCCAGAAGGTGCTGATAAACCTAACAAGAAATACTACGATCCACGTAACTGGTTACGTCAAGCACAAGCATCAATGGTTGTTCGTTTAGAACAAGCATTTAAAGAACTGAATTCAGTTGACGTTCTGTAATTGAGTCATTCTTAATGATTAAATTAAACCCGCTGATTTGGCGGGTTTTTTTATGTCTAATAGAAAATGATTAGGTAGTTTGGTTGTGATGATATTTATCATTAAAGTTGGGTGTGAGGGGAATGTAGGTTAGTCTCTATTAGGGATATCTAGCCAATACGAAATGAAATCTAACGTTGAGATAAAGTAGATATAAAAAAGCGCCTATCAATAAATAGACGCTTAAATCGAGCAATATATTATTTGGAAGATTAGCCAGTGACTTTAGCGTCTTTGCTTTCTTCTTTCATCATACGATTTAATAAAGGTACGGTTGCCCACATAACGATACCTACAATTAAGGTCACAATACCTATTTTACCAAACACATCAGTGTAAATAGGTAATGTCTGTAGTGGATCAGTAATTCCTTCTGGTGCTGCGGTGAAGGTTGCTACATAACCGCCTAACAGGTAAGCCGTTGCTTGTGTTAAGAACCACATACCTAAAATAAAACCCATCATGTATTGCGGTACGAACGCTGCAACCATTGCTAAACCTAACGCACTGATCATCAGTTCACCTAAGCTCTGGAATAAATAAACCAAAACGATAAACCAAGGTGAAGTTAAGCCTTGAGCATCGGCAAACCACATGCCTGATGCTGCCGCAGTAAGGAATCCTAACGAGCACAGAAGCATACCCGCGGTAAATTTCGCTGGCATTGATAAGTCTTTACCTTTTGCGCCAAAATGGCTGTATGCGATAGCAAGGATTGGGCTAGCAACAATGATCCAGAATGGATTTAGTGCTTGGAAACTTACAGGGTTAATATCAAAGCCTAAAAGTGTGTGGTGAACGTTATGAATAGCAAAGAAGTTCAGTGAAGTTGGCATCTGTGCATACAGAATGTAGAAAACAACAGCTTCTAACATCAGAACAAATGCAACATACATTTTATTACGAGCAACTCTGTCTTTTTGTTTAAAAGCTTCACGGAAATAAATGAAGACAACAATAACAGACAGACTGACTAAAACGATATTCGCAATCATCACGTTGTGCAGTAACCATGCACAAGCAAATACCATCGCAATTGAGCCAGCAATAACTAATAACAGTTTGCTAAAGCTCATTGGTAAATGGTCTGGTTCAGAACCAATATTAGCAACCATTTTACGACAGAAGAAATAAACTAATAACGCCATGATCAAGCCAACACCACAGATATTATAAGTTAGTGCATATCCGTAACGTTCTGCAAGTACAGGGGCGATAGATAAAGAAATTAATGAGCCGATATTAATCGACATATAAAATAGCGTAAATGCGCCATCAAGACGCGGATCTTTAGGTGGATAACATTTTGCTAATAGGCTGGCAGGGTTGGCTTTAAATAAACCATTACCTACTGCGATAGTTCCTAATGCATAGAAAATTAAATTAGGATACATAATTGACATACCAGTCATGAAATAACCGATAGCCAAGACAATAGCACCTAAAACAATTGTTCGTTTTGTTCCTAATAAGTGGTCACCAACATAACCACCAATAGAAATAAGCCCATAAACCAGTGCAGAGAATGCACCAAAAGTAATGAAAGCCTGTTCTTGAGAGAAACCGAGTTTACTAACAAAATAAACGGCAAGAATACCTTGTACGCCGTAGTAACCAAAACGTTCCCATAATTCTACAAAGAAAATCATAAAGAATGGTTTAGGTTGTTGTAATAAACCGACTTGAGCGGGTTTATCCATATCTGTAATGCCCCTAATTATTATTTATTTTCAACAACGATGTTATTTACTCACATTCACGAGGAATGTTACACAACGGTAACATTATCTGTCGCATTTAGAGTGATGTTTGTAAATTTAAGAAGGTAATCAGCAAGTCGAGTAGACTAATATATTGATAGAATGACTTCTCAAAGGTTGATCACACTGTAGGTAAGATTAATACCAGATTGAAAAAAATATTCATTAGTTTATTTTCAAATAAAGTCATTTAATTGATGTTTGGTATAAAATATAACCAGTAAGATTATTGTTTGTTTATATTTTAATCTGAGTGAATTAAATAAAGATAAAGGGAAAAAGTGGAGGGGAAATATTCTTGATTATGTGACTGATTGATTCTAGAAAGAATTTTTTCACTATAATTAAAAAATATTCTTTTATAACAAACAGATGTTAATAAATATTTAATAAATATCTAAAAGTCAGCTAATGTTATTTAATTAAATAAGTATTCACTTAATATAAATAAATATTTAATTTTTTGTTGTGATTATAATCAATAAAAAACGCCCTTATTAAAAGTGCGTTTTTATCTTGAGGCAAAATAAGCGAAAGTTAAACAGAGATTGGTACTTGTTCATTTTTAACAGAATGGAAACGACGTTTGAAATAAATAAGTCCATCACCATCTTCACGTACTGAAATATTCTTAATTTCGGTCATATAAACAAAATGTGTACCGACTTGGCGCACATCATAAATATCACCTTCAAGGCAGGCAAGCGCATTAGTTAATACGGGTTGTTGTAATTGTCCGTTTTGCCATCCTGGTTGGGTAAAGCGATCTGCCATCGCGAGCCCTGTCATACCGGCGAAATGACATGCCATTTCTTCTTGCTCATGATTCAATATATTGATACTCAATTTTCCATTCTCTTGAAAAATAGAGTTCATCTGACTTTTACTGTTGATGCAAACCATCACGGTAGGTGGATTATCAGTAACGGAACATACTGCTGTTGCTGTTAAGCCACAACATCCCGCATCGCCATTTGTTGCCACGATATTGACCGCAGCGCCTAAGCTTGCCATTGCATCCCGAAAAAGTGGGTTAGCCTGTTTTTCCTCAGACATTATTTACTCCTACTGCCAGACTTCTCGTCTGTGGGCGTCTTCACTTAAAATAATTATTAGTCAGATAACTAAAAAATCACCTAACTATTCCGCTAACAAAGTTGTAATGGTATTGCCGGTTTCTTTGTTGCGTTGTTTTAAAGCCGTAACGCTACCGCGCATAAACAAAGATAGCAATCTTTCTTTGTTACAACCTGTTAACTTTATCTCAAAAAACTGTGAGACAACCTTATCGCTAAGCGTCATTATTTCTAATTTAAAGGTAGGATAATAGGCAAATCAGGCTACTTTTGGGGATTGGCTGAGGGATAACACAAATTGCCAATTGATGAAAATTGCGTATAGGTCAAGATGTTGCAGAATATGAAATAAACACGAAAAGAAGCATGGGTGATAAATTGCACAAAGGGAATAAAATTGCAAAAATTGAGTCAACTTTATTTATTTGTTAATATGAATAATTGTAACAATTAGTCTATTCTTAGAATATAGTCATTTTATAAACCATAAGCAGCGGTACTTTTTCACTGTCTATATTGAGTGATATTTTGTCATTTCACCTATAACACCATATAAAGAGCTTCTTGATTATGCATGAATCATTAACTATCGCGCTATTACAAGCACGGGAATCTGCGATGGGTTTTTTTCGACCTGTTCTCAAAGAGCATAATCTGACAGAACAGCAGTGGCGGATCATTCGCGTACTTGCGGATAAACGCTCTATTGATTTCCACGAATTAGCACAAAAATCGTGTATTCTTCGACCAAGTCTAACGGGTATTCTTATTAGAATGGAAAGAGATGAGCTAATTTGTCGTTTAAAACCTGTGAGTGACCAACGTAAACTTTTCGTTTCACTGTCTGCCAATGGACAAAGTTTATACGATAAAATTCAGCCTAAAATTGAAGAAGGCTATCAATTACTTGAGCAAAAGTTTTCGACTGAGAAGTTACAACGCCTATCTGGGTTATTAAAAGAGCTGATTGCATTAAATCCAGATGATATCGAACAATCAGAGAAATAATTTATTTTGATAATAAAAAAGGAGATACAATGGCATCTCCTTTTTGTTTGTTATGACTTAGATAATATTACTGTTTACCCAATACATGTAAGAAGTGGATATGTTTTTCGTACTGATCAAGAATATCGTGAATGATTTGCTCTTTCGTCCAACCCATTACATCGTAATCTTGTCCACCTTCTTTTAAGTGAATTTCAGCGCGATAATATTTATGCTCTTCGTCTCTCTCTTCATCACTTAGTCCCGCTAAAGCAAAGGCCGGTTGAGTATAAAAACGCAGGCGAACCTCATAGAAGAAATTCATGTCATCGCCTAAATCGACTTCAAAACCAATTCGATCATCTTCCTCGTTATGGATAATACATTGAGTTGCTTGCTTACTTAGTTCCGCAGAGACCATTTCCATTGATGGCTGAATGACTTCATCCATAAAACGTTTTACATGAGAACGTTTAGGAAAATAGGCAATATTTCTTAAACGACGTTGCCAAGGGATCGGATTACGGCTTGCTGGTGGTGCAATTGTCGTTAGCTGTTGGCTATCACGTTTATATACATCCACTCGCAATGCTTTTATTAGTCCATAAATAGAAGCAAGCAATACCATTGAGAAGGGAAGTGCACTTGCAATGGTGACCGTTTGTAGCGCGGTTAAACCACCCGCTAATAATAAGGTGATTGCAGAAACCCCCATTAAGCCTGCCCAGAAAATACGTTGCCACACAGGTGTTTCACTATCGCCACCTGAAGCTAAAGTATCAACGACCATAGCACCCGAGTCAGCTGAAGTCACAAAGAAGACAACGACCATCAACATCGCAAAAAAGGATAAAACGGATGAAAATGGGAAATAATTTAAGAACTCAAATAAAGCCAATGACACATCTTGTTGTACGATATTTGCGAGGGCTTCTGCACCTTTATCTTTGATTAAATGAATAGCCGTATTACCAAAAACAGTCATCCAAAGTAAGGTAAAGCCAGCAGGAACAAAAAGAACCCCCACAACAAACTCACGAATAGTTCGACCACGAGAAATGCGGGCAATAAACATCCCTACAAATGGGGACCATGAAAGCCACCACCCCCAATAAAGCAGAGTCCATCCTCCTAACCAGTCACTCGATTTTGGCTCGTATGCATAAAGATTAAAAGTTTTACTGACAATTTCGGATAGATATCCCCCCGTATTCTCAACAAATGATTTTAATATTAATACGGTTGGACCAAGAATAATGACTAATAAAAGAAGAATTACCGCTAATCCTAAGTTAAGTTCAGATAAAAAGCGGATACCTTTTTCTAACCCAGAAACAACTGAAATAGTTGCAAGTCCTGTTATCACAACAATTAATATAACTTGCACAGTTGGATTAATGGGTACATTAAAAAGATGGTTTAAACCTGCATTAACTTGCAGAACACCAAATCCAAGAGAAGTTGCAACACCAAATACGGTTCCCATAACGGCAAAAATATCGACGGCATGACCAATGGGGCCATGTATGCGATCACCAATAATGGGGTAAAGTGCAGAGCGCAATGTTAACGGTAAACCATGACGATAAGAGAAAAAAGCTAAGATCAAAGCGACAATGGCATAAATTGCCCATGCATGTAATCCCCAATGGAAAAAGGTTAATCGCATTGCTTCTTTAGCGGCTTCGATGGTTTGAGCTTCACCTGTCGGAGGCATAAGGTAATGCATAACAGGTTCAGCAACACCAAAGAACATTAAACCAATCCCCATTCCTGCTGAAAAGAGCATGGCAAACCAAGCAAAATAGCTAAAATGAGGGCGAGCATGATCTGGCCCTAACTTGATTTGACCAAAACGAGAAAGGCCTAAATAAGTCACACTCAGCAAAACCAATGCAACGGCTAGAATGTAGAACCAGCTCGCATTTGTGAAGAGGTTTTCCTGAAGATGACCTAACTTATCATTGGCCAACTCTGGAAATAACGCAGAGAAACCAACGACCAGTAAAATTAACAGTGCCGATGTATAAAAAACGGGAGGATTAATTTTCATCCTAACTTTTTGAGGGGTTATATCGTTTTGTTGACTCATAGTTAACCTATTTTTTGTTATTTTCCTAGAAAGAGACTTTTCGCTACCCACTTTCTGATTGCTTATGTCATCAGAAAAGAAAAGTTCATAAGAAAATTTGAATAAAACACCAAGTTGGAAAGATGTTTTATAAAAGAACGGAAGTAAATTATTTTTTCCGTAATATGAAGAAAAATTCAATTAAAACAATTCATTAATAACTTTTTATATTAGATGCTTTCGCTCTTTAATAGGTTTCTCCTGTTGAAAAAAGGAGAATATGGTTACATTTATTGCTTATCCGATCAACCCTTGTCTTTTTTTTGTACAAAAAAAGCCAGTAAAAATTTACTGGCTCTAGATCCATCAAAAAAACTGAAATCAGATTATTTGTTTTCAGTTTTTAAATCATCAATTTTTTGTTTGGCTTGATCCGTTAATTGATCCGCTTTATCAAGTGCTTTATTTTCAGTCTCTTGAGCTTGTTGTTTCACATCATCGCTGGTTTTTGATGCATCACCTTTTAGCTGATCAATCTTGTTGTCTGCTTCTTGCATCAGGTTATCTGCTGTTTTACTCGCATCTTGTTTTAGCTCTGCGGCTTTTTCAGATAATTTATTGCTTTCAGCTTCTAGGCTTTGCTTAATTTCTTCTGCTTTCGCAGCACTTGCATCTTTTAGCTCATCGGTTTTTTGTGAAATGCTCTCTTTTAGGGCATCTGTTTTTTCATCAGCTTGCGCTTTTAGCTCAGTCACTTTTTGTTCAGCTTTATCTTTTAGCTCTTGAGCTTGTTGTGTTAATTCATCTGCTTTTGCGGATGCATCTTCTTTCAAGTCGGCTGCTTTATCTTTGGCTTGATCTGTCAACTCTTTGGCTTTATCTTGTGCTGTTTCAGTTACTTGAGTTGCTGTTTCTTTTGCCTTATCAATACCTTCATCAACTTTTTTAGATGAATCATCACAACCTGCTGTAATTGTAACAAGACCCGCTAGAACCAATGAAGTAAGTAGTTTTTTATTCATTTTTTTCTCCAAAATGTGTGTTCAAAAACAATTCAGTGATATCCCGCGTAAGAACTAGAAAAGGCGAGAAGCTATTGAGTTGATAGTAAGAGATTACGAATAAATCATCGTAATAAGTATAGTGTGAGTCTTAAAATCAACAAACCTAAGTATATTAAGTGTTTTTTCTTAGTCAAATATCATCAAAAATAATTTAGATTTTTATCTGGAAGAGATTTTCTGCTTTATAATAATAAGTGCAGAAATTATTGGAAATATGAGACGCAAATGGAATATTACTTTCTGGTTATTATCAAATTTATTATTGGTTTTACTATCATATTAGCCCATATGAATTTATCAGGTAAAACACAACTATCTCAATTAACACCTATTGATTTTATTGGTAATTTTGTACTCGGTGGCATTATGGGGGGAGTGATTTACACTGATGCGATCCCTCTTTATCAATATATTATCGTCTTCTTAATTGGTGTCTGTTTTATCTCTTTGCTTAATTATATCAGTAAGCGATTCAATTTTTTCCGTGCAGTGACTATTGGTAATCCTATTCTCATTATAAAGAAGGGCGAGTTTATAATGGAAAACATCATGGAGAAAAAGAACAAAATAGACATTTTAAACATAACGTCTCGTCTTCATGCTCAAGGCATTCACTCATTTCAAGAGGTCAATTACGCGCAAATTGAACCTGATGGACAAATTACTGTGGTATGTGACGGTGCAAAAATGCCTTCGATTATTGTTATGAAAGATGGTGTTATTCGAACATCAGAATTAGCGCAAATAGAAAAAGATGAAGCATGGCTTCAAGATGAGATGAAAAATCAGCATATTGAGAAACCAGAAGATATTTTCTTAGCTGAATTCTGGGATGGAAAAGTTAATTTTATTTTGCAAGATGGGAAGATAAAACGCACGACGTTATAGATAACTAACTAAAATATACGTCGATGATTGAAGTATGAGCCATAACAATGGCGACATAATATCGCCACTGTTATTTAGTGAAAGCGTAATTACAACTTAAATACCTCAAAATCAGAAGCCATTTCAGTATGGCTAAAGATCTGTTGGCTTTCATTGAGTAACTCAACACAGTCTTCGGGGGAATAGCGACTACTAATATGCGTGATAATCAGCTTTTTGGCATTAGCGTCTTTGGCTAATTGTGCCGCTTGTACCGTTGTTGAGTGTCCACGGCTATTAGCTTGCTCTGCCATTTCATGTTTAAACGTCGCTTCATGAACAATAACATCTGCATTATTAGCCAGTTTTAATGCATTTGGTGTGGGTTGTGTATCACCAAAAATAGCAATACAGCGTCCTTTTATTTCAGGGCCAATATACTCTTTGCCGTCAACGACCCTTCCATCTGGCAATGTAATGGTTTTACCTTGTTTTAACTCTTGTAACCAAGCGCCCGCAGGAATATTGTCAATTTTCAGTTTTTCTGCATTTAATTTACCTGGGCTGTTTTCTTCTTCTAAGCGATAACCAAAACAAGGTACAGGATGATAAAGTGCTTCACAACTCACTTTCATACCTTCCCCTTCAAATAGAAAGCCCGCTTCGTCAATTTCAACAATATTAATAGGGTAAGTTAAATAGGATTGGCTTAATGTCAACGCCGTTTCTATAAAGGCTTTGATACCCGTCGGGCCATACACTGTTAAAAGTGTTTCGGTTCCTCCCATTGAGCGACTACAAAGTAATCCTGGCAAACCAAAAATATGATCGCCATGTAAGTGGGTAATAAAAATTTTATTTAAACGCGGTAATTTTACGCGGGTATGCAATATTTGATGTTGTGTCGCTTCACCACAATCAAACATCCACATACTTTTTTGTTTATTTTGTAAATCAAGCACCATACTGGTGACATTGCGATCTTTAGAAGGGACACCTGCGTTAGTGCCTAAAAAAGTGAGCTCCATAATGAAATATTATTCTCCATGTCGAATTTGTTCCCAACTTAAATCGAATTTCGCAAGATACTTACGTAGGCGATCGGCATCATTGGGTTGTTTTTTATTTTGTCTTGATACTGCGAAAAGTTTTCTACCGGCTTCTGAGAGTGTTGATGATTGCTGGCATATTTTGATAACTGTATTGAGTTGGCTAAGATCGAAAAGATCAATATCAGTACTACTAAACAAAGAAGAGGAAGTAACTCCCCAATTTTGTTTTAAACGATTAATTTCTTCATCAACAAGAGGAAGGGTAATACGACCATTTTCGGCAAGTGTTGCCATTCGCGTTATACTAGCACTAAGTTCACGGAAATTACCACGCCATAATGCCTGTTCAGATGTTGCAAATCGAATATAGTGTGATTTCGCATCAGAGTTAAAGCGGATTGCCTTTTGATAAAGCTTGGCAAAGTGATGCAATTCATAATCGATGTTAGGCTCAATATCCTCTTTACGATCGGCTAAACCAGGCAGTGAAAAAGACCATAAGTTGATCCTCGCATAGAGATCTTCACGAAAAAGCCCTTTTGCAATTTGTTTGTCTATATCTCGATGCGTTCCCGCAATTAGCTGAAAATCGCTTTGAACTTCAGTATCGGAGCCATAAGGATAAAAAGATTTCTCTTCTATTGCTTTCAGCAACATTGCTTGTTCATCAAGTCCTAATTCCGCAATTTCATCAAGAAATAAAATCCCTTTATCGGCTTCTCTTAATAATCCTTGTCTGGCTTGCAATGCACCTGTAAATGCACCTTTCACATGACCAAATAATGTAGACATGGCGTTATCACCGCGCAAAGTGGCGCAGTTAACAGCAATAAAACGACCTTTTACAAAATGGCGAGACTGCCGTAATTCATAAATACGCTGAGCAAGGAATGATTTCCCGGCTCCTGTGGGGCCTGTTAATAAAATGGGTGCAACAGAGCGTAATGCCACTCGCTCAATCTGAGCAATTAAAGCATTAAAACGTTCGTTGCGTGTGGCTATCCCTGATTTTAAGAAAGAGAGTGACTCATTATGGTAGTGCTCGAATCGGCTCGTTAGTTTTGTATAACGGCTTAAATCAAGATCAATAACAGAATAACTCCCCGTGGCTGATTGTACTGTTTTGATACCATCTTCATTTTCGATTTTAGAAGAAGGGGAAGTTTGTAATAGTTTTGCAGGTAAGTAGTGTGCTTCAGTCAGTAAAAACCAGCAAATCTGAGCGATGTGAGTACCCGTTGTAATATGGACATAATATTCTTCATTTTCAGTATCAAATGGATAATTCACTGCAAAATCAAGAAAGTGACTGTAAACCTCTTCCAGATCCCAAGGATCACAAATATCAATTTCGTAAGGTAATACTTCTGTATCAGGGGAGACAGTATGAATATCTTCAATGATTTTTGACGCTAATATTGAATCATTGGGTTGATGGATCATGACCAATCGGCTAACGGGAAAATCTTTTTGATGGCAAATCGAAATTGTTGGACGCCATGAGTTCCATCTTTTATGGCTTTTACCTCGTTTATCTAATGTTGTGCCTAAAACACCAATCACCACTTTGCGTTTCATTAAGTTATCCCTACTTATTTTTTATCTATATTTATAAGAGTATAGATAAAAAGATAAGTTTTTATTGTTTTTAATTCAACGGTTAAATATTTGAAAATCACAATGAAAATATTTTAATTAATTAAAACATATGGTTAAAAATATTTTTAGTGGAATTTAAAAACTTGGCACGATCTTGGCAATATTATTAATGTCTTGAGCAGGTTTTAAATCTGGTAGGCACATAAAGAACACTTTGTGGTGTTATCTAAATGTGTTCCTCCACATCGAGACTCTGTAGGTGAAGAGGGTTATTTTCAGGTTCGATTCCTGACACCAAAACCATTACAAATCCAAATGTAAAATTAAATATAAAAAATCGTTGTGACAGCAGTATCGTCACCTTGTTTATCCACCAGCAACTACGCTGGATTGAAGGCAGAAGAAGAGACAAACAAAGTATCGTTCCTCTCTTGTTTTCCCTTCGATTTCGCCAAGTTTGTTCGTGGAAAGCAAGTCACGATAAAAATGGTAATAAAAGAAAGCCAATAATAAAGAAGAGAAAAGGGAAGAAATGATGATAAGAACAACAATAAAAGTGAAACAGGGACAACTGGGTTTATTAAAAAAGGACGATGAATATATTGATGTCCTAACTGTGGGTGAACATAAATTTTTCGATCTTCGCCGTCAATTAAGTGTTGATCTGGTGGAATTGAACGGCCCTGCAATTGAAAGGGAAAAAGCTGAGTTTTTACGCCAATATCATCCAGAATGGGTGAGTGAATATTGTTTTGATATTGTGCTATCTGATGAAGAGATTGGCTTACTTTATGAAAATGGCTCACTCAAAGAGATCTTAGCGCCGAGTGCTCGCCGACTCTATTGGAATTATGCACAGCGCTCAATGGAAGTGTTGTCAGCAAATGAATTGGAAGTTTCTCCAGCTTTGGTTAAAAAATTACAGCATCCAAAATTACGTAACCAGACGATAAAAGGCAGTGAAGGTGTATTAAGTGTAGATATTCCGACATGGCATGCTGGCATTATCCGTGTTAATGGTGAAACTCAATCACTATTACCACCTGGATTAAAAGGTTATTGGCGTTATCAGCACAAAGTTGATGTTGAAGTCGTTGATATGCGCTTGCAAACACTCGATGTAAGTGGCCAAGAGATTTTAACGAAAGATAAAGTGACCTTACGCATTAATCTGTCAGCGAGTTGGCGTTATCGCGACGTGCTTTCAGCATACCAACTACTGAGTTCACCTCTTGAATTCTTATATAAAGAGTTGCAGTTTGCGTTACGTGAAGCCGTAGGAACAAGAACATTGGATGAGTTATTAGAAAATAAAACACTGATTGATAGTTTAGTGAGTGAAAAAATCAGTGAAGTAACTAAAGGATATGGTATTGAAGTGGCTTCATTAGGGGTAAAAGACATTGTTTTACCGGGCGAAATGAAAACGATTTTAGCACAGGTGGTTGAGGCTGAAAAATCAGCTCAGGCTAATGTTATACGTCGAAGAGAAGAAACATCCGCGACACGTTCTTTATTAAATACGGCAAAAGTGATGGAAAACAATCCAGTAGCTCTACGATTAAAAGAGCTAGAAACCGTAGAACGTATTGCAGAACGTATTGATAAGATTTCCGTTTATGGTGGTTTAGACCAAGTATTAAACGGGCTAGTACAAATTAAAGGAGCACAGGCATGATATTGGATCATCAAATAATAAAAGAAGCAGGGACTGCTGAAATCAAAATGTGGACAAATGGTGTACCTGTTGAAGCAGATGCTCTAAAGCAACTTATCAATACCGCCAAGATGCCTTTTATTTTTAAACATATGGCAGTAATGCCCGATGTTCACTTAGGGAAAGGTTCAACAATAGGAAGTGTTATTCCAACAAAAGGTGCGATTATTCCGGCTGCTGTTGGTGTGGATATTGGATGTGGAATGATTGCGGTAAAAACATCATTACACGCAAATGATCTGCCAGATAATTTGTTTGCCATAAGAACGGCAATAGAAAGAGCAGTACCTCATGGACGAACAAGTTATCAGTCAGGGAACGATCGTGGTTCATGGAAGAACCCACCTAAACTTGTTGATCAACATTGGCAACAACTTGAAGGGCGTTTTAAGGTTTTAACTGATAAGTATCCACGTTTACGAAATACGAATAACTATCGTCACCTAGGTACATTAGGAACAGGAAACCACTTTATCGAGTTGTGCCTTGATGAAGCAGATAATGTTTGGGTAATGCTACATAGTGGATCTCGTGGTGTGGGTAATGCCATCGGTACGTTATTTATACAAATGGCACAAGAAGACATGAGAGAACATATCGCTAACTTGCCAGATAAAAATTTAGCGTACTTAAAAGAAGGAACGCTTTTCTATGATGACTATATAGAAGCCGTAGAATGGGCACAGGATTTTGCCCGACATAACCGTGAAATTATGATGGAACGCGTGTTGGCGGCATTATCAACAGAAATAACGAAACCTTTTACGACCCAACAACAGGCAGTGAACTGCCACCATAATTATGTGCAAAAAGAAATGCACTTTGGTGAAGAGGTACTGGTGACTCGAAAAGGGGCAGTTTCGGCTCAAAAAGGCGAAATGGGGATCATTCCGGGTTCAATGGGAGCGAAGAGCTTTATTGTTAGAGGTAAGGGAAATGCCGAAAGTTTCTGTTCATGTAGCCATGGCGCAGGGCGCGTAATGAGCCGAACAGCTGCGAAAAAAACCTTTAGTGTTGAAGACCAAATTCGAGCAACAGCACATGTGGAATGTCGAAAAGATGAAGATGTGATTGATGAAATTCCGATGGCTTATAAGGATATTGATGCTGTTATGAAGGCCCAGTTATCACTTGTTGAGGTTGTTCATACACTACGACAGGTTGTTTGTGTAAAAGGATAATGGTGTTTTTTTAAGATAATTCATAACTATCCCCAAACGATAACGCTGGGGATAGTGAGATATGAAAGCGTGTGTTGGTATACAAATGAATACAAATTAAAGAATCAAAGTTATCTTTAAATTAAGCCCTTATTTGTTGTTCAAAATTCAAACGATTAATGTTTAGTGTTATTAATAAATAATCACTGATATTAATTTTATTATTGACCAATAAAGATAGTCATAAAATGAATACTTATATTGAATCATTCTTTAATTAAAAAGGAATTATTAATAACTTATTAATATCTACGATCGCAGTTATTTATTTAGTATAAAACAAATCCTAAATTTCTTAATTATATTAAAAATTAACTTTATTCTTATTGAAAAAATATAGCCTGCTATATTTAGTGTATTAATCTTCATAGAGTGTATTAATAAAATAATAATTGTTAATTTCTTATATCCCAAATGTGAACAAAGCGTTTTGAATTACTTGCAGTATAGATAACAGTATGTGAAATATTGCGATGTCCCAAGTAATCCTGAATTAAACGGGTATCTCTACCTAAATCTGCTAGTGCATAACCACACGCATGGCGCAGCATATGGGGGTGAGGAGTAATGGATACATTAGCTTTTTTACCTAAACGGCGAAGTAACCCATAGACTTGTTGGCGCGAAATTGGACCTGTTTTTTGAGATAAAAAGACCCATTCAGAATCTGCTTCTCTCCATGTTTCCCTTTTTTTCAACCAGTTAACTAACGCTTCATACTCCTCTTCAATAATTGGCTGCGTTGTAGATAACCCCCCCTTCAAACGCCTGACATAGAGTATCCGACTTTCTAAATCAATATCACTGAGGGTTAATCTACATAGCTCACTAACGCGAAATCCATGTAAAAAACACATTAAAAACATACAGTAATCTCTTTCTGGATACCGTCCTTCCTTTGTTTGTTTCAAAATAGAATTGATCTCAAAACGTGTAAGAAACTTACGTTGCTTCATTTTTTATAACCTTTTCAATGAGATAACAAGGAACAAAAGTCAATTGTTGCATCACTATAACAAGTAATATGCATCAATAAAGAGTTGTATTTTTTTTATGCTTTCACCTTTACTTGTTTATTTTAAAAAAGTTTATTGAAAGCTTATTTATTTTGAGAAAATGAAAGTCATTGATTGGAAAAGTGAAAAACGAACAGAGATAGGAATTCCGGCATATTTAGAGAAATAAACAGAATACACCAAATTGTTT
>NZ_QPMG01000009.1:0-187075 GCF_003336825.1 Proteus sp. CA142267
ACATACTTATGTATGCTCCTAGCGACTCGCTCACTTGTCGCCTAGCTACACCTCGAATTATTTCGAGCATCTGTTTGCATTTATTTAAGTTGTAGCGTTGTTGGTTTTGTTTAGCGATATCACTATTAAAATTAAGCGGGCAGTGCTCTTAATAAAGCAAAAGCTTCTTTTACCCGCTGTTCTGTTACTACAAAGGCGCGTAATACATTGTTATCATCAAAGCCTTTGGCGATAACACCCGATTGTGTTGTATTAATATTCCACGTTAAGTCATTACGAGCAGTTTCACCGGCAAGATGTAGTGGCATTAACGGTGTTTTCACCCGAATAATCATCGACGGTAAATGAAGAGGCGCATTATTTTCGCCCACAAGTGATTTTGCTAAATGCATGGCACTTAATTGTATAGGCTGTAAAAAGGGTAATAAATTACCGTTGATTTGTGCACAATCGCCCAAGGCATAAATATCGCTATTACTGCTTTGCAGATATTCATTCACAATAATCCCACGATCAGTATGCAAACCTGCAAGATGGGCAAGCTCTATATTTGGCGTGAGTCCTGTTGCAGCAATAACACAATCAACGGTTAATTGATGATGTCGATTAAATGTCGCTAAAATACCGTTGTCGGTTTGTGCTAATGACTGTAATGGTGATTTCAGCATTAATCGCACACCAATTTCAGTGAGGCTAGATTGCAAGCGTCCACTGAGATCGGAGGGGATCAGGGAAGATAATAATTGTCCTGAAATATCTGCAAGGATCACTTCTTTACCTGCCCGACTAAAGTCCATCGCTAATTCAGTACCAATTAAACCCGCACCTAAAATTAATACGCGCTTAGCTTGATGAATTTGTGCTTCATAAGTTCGATATTCTTGTTGGCTATTAAGCGTAAACATTAACTCATGGCCCGAAATAGCAGGGCAATAAGTTTTAGCGCCAGTCGCTAATACTAATTTATCGTAATACCATTGCTCACCTTGAGTGCTCTGAATACGTTTTTCATCCGTATTAATATCAACAATTTGTGTATAAGGATAAATGGCTAGTTGATATTGTTGCGCAAAGTCTTCAGCTGTTTGTTTTGTTAGATCATCCGCATTTTGAGCCTGACTAATAACATGGCTTAAATCTGGCTTGTTATATTCATCAATGCTGTCTGAGGCAATGAGGGTAATGGGAATATCTGCATTAAATTTGCGAATATTTTTGACTAATTGGCGCGCGGCAAACCCCGCACCAATAATAACAATCCCATTATTGAGAAGATCTGTACTCATTTTGCCTCCTTTGCAAGCGCATCAAAGACATCTTTTCCTAATGAGCATTCAGGGCATAAGAAGCTATCAGGTACTTCACTCCATGGTGTATTAGGTTGAACGTTTTGCATTGGTTCACCTACTGCTGGATCGTAAATCCATTGGCATACACTACATTGCATACGTGGACCTAAATCGATAGCTTCAACACTTGTGGTAACTTCAGGTTGTGATGAGGTTGTACAACAAGATTGGGTCGCAGGAAGTGGCGCTAAAGCCCATTGACGTGCAATTTCACGGCCATACTCACGACAAATCTCTTGTGCTTGCATGTCTGGACGCCATTTGGTTTTTAGCGCTAGTGCGGTTTCAAATCCAGCATCCATCAAGCGGGTTTGAATGCGGTCAACGGCACCACCATTCCAACCATAACTCCCAAAGGCAGCAGCTTTCTTATTACGAAAACGTAAGCCTGTCATCTCTTCAAGCATGGCGGCAATTTTTGGCATCATGACATTATTCATTGTTGATGAACCAACAAGTACACCTTTAGAACGAAATGCACTGGTGATAATGTCATTTTTATCACTTTTGGCGACGTTATAGCTTTTTACAAACACGTTAGGATCAATTTCATTGATACCTTGTGCAATGGCATCTGCCATCATACGGGTATTGTTAGACATGGTGTCATAGAAAATAGTGATGCGGTCTTCTTGATAGTCTGCTGCCCATTTTAGATATAATTCAACGATTTGTGTTGGATTATCACGCCATACCACGCCATGAGAAGTAGCAATCATATCAACAGGTAAATTGAAGCCTAAAATTTCATTAATTTTTGGTGTCACAAGGCGACTAAATGGCGTCAAAATATTGGCATAATAGCGTTGGCATTGCTCAAATAATTCCGTTTGGTCAACTTCATCGTTAAATAAACGCTCATCACAATAGTGCTGACCAAAGGCATCATTACTAAATAAAATCGCATCACCAGTTAAATAGGTCATCATGCTGTCAGGCCAATGTAGCATTGGCGTTTCAACAAAAATTAGTTGCTTGCCATTGCCAATATCAAGGCTGTCACCTGTTTTAACGATATTAAAATTCCATTCAGGGTGATGGTGGTGACCATTGATTGAATCAATCGCATTTACTGTGCAATAAATCGGGGTATTAGGAATAAAAGACATCAGCTCAGTAAGTGCGCCAGCGTGATCTTCTTCTGCATGATTAATAATAATGTAATCAATCTCTTCCAGATTAATTTGAGCTCGTAAATTTTGCACAAATTCGCGACTAAATTTATGGTCAACTGTATCAATAAGGACATTCTTTTCTTCACGTATTAGGTAGCTGTTATAGCTACTTCCTAATAATGTTTTATATTCAGTGCCATGAAAATCACGAACTTCCCAGTCACGTTGCCCAACCCAATTAACATTATTTTTAACATGAATAGCCATTTTGTATTGTTCCTTCTCATTAATCTTTTCATAGGGATATGTATAGATATAATCAAGAAGCGTGCCAGTTTTTATCTTATTGTTTTAAAATAATTTTTGCTTTTGTGGTGATTTAAATATTGTCAATATGACTATCTTTATCATGTCAAAATGACCATAATAACAGTCATAATGACTATGAGGTGTTTTTATGGGCTTTTCCGTTGATGTGTTGGCTAAAATTGCCATTGAATTACAAAAAGATGTGGGTCATCAAGATAGATTTCAGCGGCTGGTGACTACGCTTCGGCAAGTGCTAAATTGCGATGCAGCTGCGTTGCTTCGTTATGAACCTCATCAATTTATTCCATTGGCCATAGATGGCCTTGTACCTGATGTTTTAGGTCGTCGATTTTTACTTGAAGGGCATCCTCGCCTTGAAACTATCGCGCGTGCAGGGGATGTGGTTCGCTTCCCTGCGGACAGTGATTTACCTGATCCTTATGATGGACTTATCCCAGATAGAGAGCATTTAAAAGTTCATGCATGTGTGGGATTACCATTATTTGCTGGGCAAGATTTAATTGGTACGTTAACACTTGATGGAATGGACCCTCATCAGTTCGATACTTTTAGTGATGAAGAATTACGTTTAATTGCGGCATTAACCTCTGGTGCATTAAATAATGCGTTATTGATTGAGCAACTCGAAAATCAAAATATGTTATTTACGCCAACCAATACGTTTAAGCCCACAGTAAAAACAGAAATTATTGGTTTATCACCTTCGATGATGCAACTGAAAAAAGAGATAGAAATTGTTGCACCCGCAGATATGAATATCTTAGTGAGTGGTGAAACAGGAACCGGTAAAGAGCTGGTGGTAAAAGCCATTCATGAAATGTCTAATCGTGCAGATAATCCGTTAGTCTATTTAAATTGCGCGGCACTTCCTGAGAGTGTGGCAGAAAGTGAATTATTTGGGCATGTGAAGGGGGCTTTTACCGGCGCAATTAGCCATCGTAGTGGTAAATTTGAAATGGCAGATAACGGAACTTTATTTCTTGATGAGATAGGGGAGTTATCATTATCACTTCAGGCCAAATTACTGCGGGTCTTACAATATGGCGATATTCAACGTATTGGTGATGATCGTAATTTACGCGTTAATGTACGTGTATTAGCGGCAACGAATCGTGATTTATGGGAAGAGGTATTAGCGGGAAATTTCCGTGCCGATCTTTTCCATCGTTTAAGTATTTTTCCTTTGCATGTTCCACCATTACGAGAAAGAGATGAAGATATTTTGCTATTAGTGGGTTATTTCTGCGAGCAATATCGTCAGCGTTTTAATCTCACGCAGGTGATTATTAGTCCTGAATTACGCCTTTATTTATTACACTATTCTTGGCCAGGTAATGTGCGTGAATTAGAACATACTATTCACCGAGCAATTATTTTAGCAAGAGCTGGAAATAAAACCGATAGCCTTATTTTACAAGTTAGTCATTTTGCTTTAGGGGCTGAAAATCCAGTTCACTCTGCTTCTCAAACATTACCTTCTGAAGAAAAGAATTTAAAAGAAGCAACGGATGAATTTCAGCGGGATTTGATTAAACAAGCATTGCTACGTAATAACCAAAATTGGGCGGCAACGGCGCGAGAATTATCACTCGATCCAGCTAACTTACGCCGTTTAACAAAACGCTTAGGATTAAAGTTGTCATAATTTAAAAAGAGAATGTCTTAAACGAAAAAAGGTAATTTGGGTGCGTGGTCCAAATTACCTTAAATAATTATGTTAGGATGATAAGTTGTTAATAAATTTCTATTTTCTGAATGCGTTCACCGTGATGGTTACCAGTTCTGTTAACGTGCTATAAAATTGGCTATACCCACTCATTTTTAATTTATTTAAATAGTGAGGTAGCCATGTGGTCAAATGAAGGGATAATAATTCATTAACTGCTTCTTCTCTGTTTTCCGATGCCAATACCGCTGCTTGAAATAACATCAAGCCGATATGATCAACAGGCTCCGGAAAAGGCGTGTTTACTTTTAAACGTTCCCGTTTTAAAAACTCACTCAGTGCAAGGGTAGAATCTCCTTGTAATAAGCCCTCAGGATCTAAATAGACTGAACCCCAAGGAGGAGCTGGTAATGCATTAGGGCCCACAAAAAGATTTTGCCATTGGGTTTTTAATTGCTCTGTATCGATAGAAACAGAATCAATTAAACGTTCACACAAGCGGTTTTCAATTTTACAAGGCCACTGTGCGGCAAAATCTCTAGTTTTAAAAAAGTTGAGTGCAGTTTTATTGGTGTCATCATCTGGTGGGAATAAATAACAAATTCCCAATAAATTAAATGCAGCCGCATAATAAGAGAGTCTGCTCATAATTTTTGATACTTCCTTAAACAAACCCCAATTAATGAGGTTTGTTTTTTTATTATTTAAACAACAAGCTCAATTACAATTAGTGAATTGAGTAGAAAACATAACGCAACATAAAGTCAGCGATAATCGCGATAACGCAGCCAAGTACAAAAATAGACTCAGTTGGTTTACCTTGATTTTTAGGGGCTAGGAATTTCACTAAACTATAGCCACAAGCCAATACTGCAAAGGTTGCTAAGATCCAGCATGTAGTACGTAACGAACCAATGGAGTAATACACTTGAATAGGTGATAACGGGAATGTCACCGATTTTTGGCTATATAACGTGCTAGTTAAATATTGCTCATAAAAAGGTTGATACAGTAATCGACCCATTAAGCTAAATGCCATTATTCCCCATAATTGCCATTTCCAGCGCATTGGGAAAGAGTTTTGTGGTATTTCAATACCTAACTTACTTCCTATGCGTTGTAGTGTTTTGATCAGCAAAAAGAAAATAGCCGCACCAAGCGTTAGCATCGTGCCAAAGAACATCACGTAAGTATTAGGATCCATCCATGTCAAAATGGAGGTATGGCGATAAATCGATGCCATACAATAAATATCAAATAGCCCAATCAGAATACTGGTACTTAATAGCAGCATTGAGAGTTTGCGAGTGCGCCAGAGCCATAAAAAGGTTAATCCTAGGCAACCGACAAAAATAGCAGTGACGGCAACTTCACGGCTTAACCAAGCAGAAAAAATATTCCTAATGGCATTAGGAGCATTTAATGGCACACCTAAGTGAGTAATTGAAGCGATAGAGCCTAAACCCGCTAATCCACAAATAACAAATAAGGCTAACAGCATAAAGCGATAGTAGCTTTCTGCATTGAGATAATGAGAAAGGCGATGAGCAAAAAGCCCTGTTGTTAGCGCAAGACCGATGGTCGCATTCATCATAAATGTGAAGATTAATAATGACCATTCATTCATTTTCTTTCTCCCTTATTATTAATTCCGTCATTATTGGCACCCTGATGTGGGTTAATAACAAGGTTTGGGTGCGTTATTTCAGGGGAAGGTAAACCTGTGACATAATCTAAATCGCCATAGCGTTCACGCAATTCATCAATAGGACCAAATTGGATCGCACCTAGCGGACAAGTCGCAACACAAACGGGTTGTTCACCTTTTTGCTGTAAATCGATGCAAAAGTCGCATTTTGACATCTGTTTGGTTTCTGGATTCATTTGTGGCGCGCCATAAGGGCAAGACCACGCACAAGCACCACAACCAACACATTTGTCTGTATCTACCATGACGATACCGTCGCCTTCACGCTTATGCATTGCTGTTGTTGGGCAGTTTTTAACGCAAATTGGGTCATCACAATGATTACAAGAGATAGATAACGTGTAAGCAAAGACATTATTGACCAGCGCACCTTTAGGATTGCGAGTATAACCGCCACCCGTGATTTCATAGACACGACGAAATTTGCGTCCAACATCGAGGTTGTTTTTATCTTTACAAGCAACCTGACACGCCTTACAACCTGAACAGCGAGCGCTGTCGATATAAAACCCTAACTGTTTGTTGCTCACAGCGGGATAAACGATAAATTTACTCATGCTTTTGCTACCTCGACCAATAATGTTTGGTGAGCATTGCCGTGTGCCATTGCGGTGCTACGGGATGATGTTAATACGTTGGCACATCCACCTTGATCTATGCCTTTTGCATCTGGTTGCCACCAAGCACCTGCTTGCAAGGCGACGACACCAGGCATAATTCGTTGTGTTAATTTGACGGGAACCATCGTGATCCCACGATCGTTATATACTTTGACTTTCTCGCCTTCTTTGATGTTTCTATCTTGAGCATCTAACGGGTTTAACCAGAGTTCTTGGCGCTGTACTTCTTGCAGCCAAGGGTTGGCAAATTGCGTTGAGTTTGCACGGTTACGCCCTTTCCATGTGATAAGTTGTAGCGGGAATTTATCTGTTAACGTGTCTTCAGGGCCCTCAATGGCGGGTACATAATGAGAGAGCGCAGGAATATCGACATTATTCATGTCATATAAACGCTTAGAGAAAATTTCAATTTTGCCCGATGGCGTTGGGAATGGATTATTCTCGATATCTTGGATATTTTTCTCAAACGCCACATTTTGAGTATGTGGACGATGTTTTAATAGATGACGACGTTTAACTAACAACTCTTTAAAGGTTGGAATACCGTCTTCAGGGCGTTTAACACTCGCATCATCGACTAAATATTCAATCCAATCGCGATCAGTCTCTTTACCTTCGCTAAATTGCTCACCTACACCTAATTTATCGGCAACTTCTCGTAACCAATCGTAGTCAGTACGACGCTCAAATTCAGGCTCAATAACTTTTTCAGAAAGAATAATGTAGTCGCCATAGCTCCATGTACCACCGATATTCCAGCGTTCTAAGAAGCTGGTTTCTGGCAGTAAAATATCGGCGTATTTTGCACTTGGGGTTAAATAGAGATCACTACAAACGATAAATTCTACTTTTGATTCATCTTCAAGTACTTTTGCGGCATGAAGAATATCGGTATTTTGGTTTGTCATGTAGTTACCTGCCATTGAGAAAATCATCTTGATTTCAGTATCAAGCTTCTCGGCGTTCAGTAACCCATTTTGTGGCGTGACTAAATTTTTATCTTCACACGCTTGTACCCAGTTGGTGATATTGATTTTCGCTTTTACTGGGTTAGTTAATAGGCTTGGCCCTGCAATGGTTTTACGCAATTCAGAGTTTAAAGCCATACCATAGCCGGCAGCCCAACCACCACGAACACCCACATTACCAGTGATAGTCGCAAGTAATGTCGCACCACGCGCCGTCCGTTCACCACAAATATGACGTTGAGGACCCCAACCTTGCATTAATGCAGCCGGTTTTGTCGATGCGTATTCACGAGCTAGCTGTTTAATAGTATCAGCCGGCACTTTAGTGATGGATTCAGCCCATTCAGGGGTTTTCTTAACACCATCTTTTTTACCCATTAAATAGGCAACTAAAGACTCATTTTCACCCACACCTTCAGGCATTTGGTGTTCATCAAAGCCAACTGTGTATTTATCGATAAAGGCTTGATCGTGTAGATTTTCGCTTACGATGACATACATCATCGCATCCATCATGGCGTTATCCGTTGTTGGCAATAACGGGATCCATTGATCAGCTAAAGAAGAAGCGGTATCTGAATAACGCGGGTCAACGACAATAAATTTAGTGCCGTTTTTCTTCATTTTTTGGAAGAAATGGTTTGAATGACCAAAAATAGTTTCGTTAGGGTTATGACCCCATAAAATCACAAGAGGGGTATTTTCTAACGTATCGAGTGTGCTACCACTGGCGGCTGTACCGTAAGTATAAGGGGTGACCGCAAGGGTATTACCGTTACTGACTGAGTGATAGTTTTCCAAAAAACCGCCTGTGATATTAAACAGACGACGTAACATATTTGCACCAGAGAAAATACCACCAGTAACACCGGTACTTAAGCTGACAAAGCGAGATGCTGGACCATATTGCTGGTTAATACGTTGCATATTTTGCGCAATAAGGGTGGTTGCTTCTTCCCAAGTGATGCGTTCAAATTTGCCTTCGCCACGTTTACCAACGCGTTTCATTGGGTATTTTAAACGGTCTGGATGATAGACAAATTTACGATAACCACGGCCTCGTACACAGGCACGCATAATTGGTATTTCTTCATCTAAATCAGCATCTGGGCGAGTGCTAATACGGGTAACTTTGCCATCTTTTACATGGGCACGAATGTCACATTTACCGCCACAGTCAAAGCTACTACAAGTTGAAACAACGCGCTCACCCTCTTCGGTTATTATTGATTTTACTGGGATAGTGTTGTCTGTTGTCGCAGCAAAAGAGTTTGATGCGAGAAAAGGAAGGGTGACTAATGCTGAGCTCGCTTGAATAAAGTGACGGCGGCTAACATCGTTGAGAATGCTCTTTGTATCACTATCGTGATCGGACTGATTGCTCATAATGAACTCTACCTTAAACATAATAGGCGGATCCCGATATACCCGATACTTGATATAAAGAATGTGCGTGATTTTTCTAGGCTATGAATAAAGGGAATGTCTGGTATCCGCTGCATTATTATTGAATGCATAGATAATTGCAGAAGGCTCGAAATAACCTCTGCGAGAGGGATAATAGTTGATTAATCTTTTGCCAACATTCTAAAACCAGACAATGACATTCGAATTTCAGCCTATTTATTAGGAGTGTTAAAAGCTCGTTTTTTGATTGTTAATAGGGTTTGTTAAATAGATATCAAGAAGGTTGAAATTTCACATAAGGTGCTTTCATTATTTATTTAAATGCATAACGATTTTAATTATATAGGCCATTATTTGCTAGTGTGTAGGGTGTGGGATAACTGCTATATTAAAAGAACGAAGATAAACAGAGAGTGACCCAAATCGTGAGAAATGTACCTTTAAAAAGCGTTGATTCACTCGACCGAGATGTTATTGCGCTGGGTACAGACTATTTGCCCAATACGTTGTTAGAAACGCATCAACATCGTCGAGCCCAATTTTTATACCCTGCAACGGGTTTAATTGAAGTGAGTACAGATGATGGCGAGTGGGTTATTCCACCGTCTTGTGGTGTGTGGATCCCACCAGAAACTGGGCATGAAACTCGTATGTTAGATGTGAGCACTCGAAGCTTGTATATCGAGCCTTCCGCAGCCCCTCGTCATAGCAAACAATGTGAGGTTGTCAGTGTTTCCCCTCTTTTTCGTCAACTCTTGCTTGAAGCTGTAGATGTGCCTGCAGAATATGATAAAAAAGGACGAGATGGCCTTTTAATGCAGCTAATCTTATGCGAATTAGCGAAAGCAAAACCGTTACCGTTTTTTGCACCTATTCCACAAGACAGCAAATTAGCTAAATTATGTCGTGATTTTATTCGCAACCCAAAAATAGATTCTTTACCCCAACAATGGGCAGATAAATTACATAAAAGTGAGCGCTCTTTTAGCCGTTTTTTCCGCCAACAAACAGGAATGTCATTTTCACAATGGCGACAACAAGTCTGTTTATTGAATTCATTAACACAAATCTTATCAGGACGTGGTATTACTGAAATTGCCTTTGATTTGGGTTATAACAGCGCTGGTTCATTCTCGACGATGTTTAAAAAACAGATGGGACAATCGCCTTCTCACTTTAGTATGGATGCTCTGGATATCGATAGGTTTTAGTTGAGTACGCTACCGTTATAAAAAACGCGCCGCTTAGACGCGTTTATTTTGCAAAAATCACTCCATAATTTAAGCTATTTTTGTCCTTACGGAATTATGCAAGCAATAAGGCAGAACCACTAAGCTAAGTGCGGTAATAATTGCTGTCGCGGTTAGTACCACGAAAAAAGCATTATCAAAAGCTAAATTTGCTTGAGATATCACAAGAGAAGCCATGTCATTTGGTAATTTCTCTGCCACAATCAACGCTTCATCTAAACTGTCATATACTGCATCATCAATGGTTAATGAGTCTGGTAACATCAGTTTTAAGGTGTATACCGTACTCATCAAACTGCCCATAAATGTCACGCCAATCACACTACCGAGCTCATAAGCTACATCTTCAATGGATGCCGCCATTCCCGCTTGTCTATCTGCCACACTCAACATAATTGACGTCGATGCGGTGGTAAAAATAATACCTAAACCAAAGCCGATTAAGAATAAGCTGCCGATTAATACCATTGGAGATGTTGTTTGATAAACGGCAACTAGCCACAGATTTCCCACTAAAGTCAGCATAAATCCGGCAATAATTAAGCGAATTTCTCCTAAACGCACCAAGAAATAACCAGCCAATGGAGATGCCAGCACAGAGCCAATAGGAATGGGCAAAATCACCAACGCTGCATTAAGTGGGGTAAAACCTGCGACAAGCTGTAAGCGTTGGCTGAGCAGTAATTCAATACCCACAATGATCACCATAGAAAGCACAGCCATTAAAATACCGATACTAAAAAAGCGGTTTTTAAATAGCCCAAAATCAATCATTGGGTGAGTTTGTTTACGCTGACGTAAGGTAAATAGAGTGAGAAAGATCACGGCAATGACTGTGGCAATCGTGGCTTCACTCCACTGTGTATAAGGTTTTCCTATCTCTTTTAAGGCATAAATGGCGCTGATCAAACCCACTAAAATCAGTACTGAGCTTAAATAATCAATTTTATGATCACCATGTCCTGAAAACTTAGGGATAAGCCAAAAAGAAAACGGTAGTACAAAAAGAACAATGGGAACGTTAATTAAAAAGACGGAGCCCCACCAAAAGTTATTTAATAAAATACCACCAATCAAGGGCCCTAACGCCGCACCGCCAGAGGCAACTGCAGACCAAATACCAATTGCAATAGCACGCTCTTGTGGATCGCTAAAAACTTGGCGCACTATTGATAGTGTTGCTGGCATACTCATTGCTGCACCCACGGCTAGAAAACCGCGTGAAGCAATTAAAGCAGTAGCCGAAGGTGAAAATGCCGCACACAATGAAGCGAGTGCAAATAGCGGTAATCCACTAATAAATAATGTTTTATGACCAATCCTATCTGTGAGCATACCTGCTGCGGGTAATAATCCAGCAACAATTAATGGATAGGCATTCATTATCCAAAGTTTTTCTGATGCACTTGCGTTTAAATCATGAGTTAAACGTGGTAATGCGGTATAAAGCACTGTTACATCAACAACAATGAGAAACAGCATGCTAGATACCAAAAGTAATACTATCCAACGTTTATAATCTTTTATCATAGAAGTCTCAGTTATTTTTATGTGTATTATTTTTACTAGCGGCTGTAATATAAATCCATACGATCGTATTGAAAAGAGGTTTTTTTTATGGGACGTCAAAGAACCATTGATAGAGAAAAACTGCTAGAAGCTATCTTCGACATTGTGATGGAGCAAGGCGCAGCAGCGTTAACGATTGATACTGTTGCAAAAAAAATGGGGATCTCAAAAGGGGGCGTTCAATACTGCTTTAGCAGTAAAGAGGCAATGATTGATGCAATGTTTGATTTCTGGGAAGAGAGTTATGAAGCTCAATTTAACAAGATAGTTGAAAGTGATAATTCCCCTGACAATCGTGTTGCTGCACATATCCATGCCACCCATCATCACGATAAAGTCTCTTTTGCCAAAGGCGCGAGTTTGATGGCGGCATTGCTACAAACCCCAGAATATCTACAAAGTACTAAAGAGTGGTATCAACAACGATTAGCGGGTGTAGATACGACAACAGAAGCGGGAAAACGTGCACGATTGGCATTTTTAGCGACAGAAGGCACCTTTTTACTGCGTTATTTTGGATTGATGGATATTGATGATAATGAATGGCAATCTATCTTTGAAGATATTGATTCAGAGTTACTTCAGCAAGGGAAAAAGCAATAAAAAAGCACGCTGTTAATGAGAAGAACAACATGCTTTTTATTGAAGATAATCGGCTAAATGGCATTAGTAATACATAGCAATTAGCTTATTATCGAGCTCTTTAACGTCAACGGGTGTGTCGAAAATATCTTCGATAATATCCGCTTTCATGATCTCTTTGGGTGAACCGTGATAATACAATTGTCCGTTACGCATAGCTAAAATATAGTCAGAGTAAACAGAGGCAAAATTGATATCATGAATAACGATAATAATGGTTTTTCCTAATTCATCTGCGGCTTTTCGCAGAAGTTTCATCATTATTACCGCATGTTTCATATCAAGATTATTCAGTGGTTCATCAAGCATGACATATTCAGTATCTTGACATAGCACCATAGCAACATAGGTACGCTGACGTTGCCCACCCGATAATTCATCTAGATAGCGATGACGAAATTCAGTCAGATTTAAAAAGGCGAGTGACTCATCGATCACTTTTTTATCATCAAGCGTTAAACGCCCTTTGCTGTAGGGATAACGCCCAAAACCGACTAATTCTTCTACGGTTAAACGGCTAACAAACTGGTTTTCTTGGCGCAATATTGAGAGATTTTTTGCAAGAACATCACTATTAGTTGCAGCAACATCCATACCGTTAACGCTTACCATGCCACTTTCAGGAAGTAATAAACGTCCAATAACAGAAAGTAGTGTGGATTTACCCGCGCCATTAGGGCCAATGATCGAAGTAATACCGCCACGCTGAATTGTTGTTGTTATATTATCGAGAACGGTTGTATCTTGATAACGTTTTGATATTTTGCTGATTTCAATCATATTAAAGTCTTCTTAACACCAAATAGATAAAGAACATCCCACCAACAAACTCAATCACAACAGAAAGTGTTCCTGTCATTTTTAAGCCATACTCTAAAACCAGTTGCCCACCGATTAAGGCGATAGTACCTAGTAGGAAGGCGACAGGCATCAAGAAACGGTGCTGACTGCTACCACTGATATGATAAGCAAGATTAGCCACAATTAAACCTAAGAAGGTTAACGGGCCAACTAATGCGGTAGATACCGCAACTAAAACAGAAATCAGCAACAGGATATAAGTGGTCTGTTTGCGGTAATTAATACCAAGGTTAATGGCGTTCGCTTGCCCTAATGCCATCACATCAAAGCTATAACGCATACGCCAAAGTAAAACACCAACAACCACAATAATCGCTAAGGCACAAAAGATAAGATCAGGCGTGGCACGGGTGAAGGTGGCAAACATGCGACCTTGTAAGATGGAAAACTCATTGGGGTCCATCAAGCGTTGTAATAATGTGGCGGAACTGCGAAATAGAGTCCCTAAAATAATCCCAATCATTAGGACTAAATTAATGTTAAAGCGTACAGAGCTAAACAGCCAACGGTAGAGCATAACGGAAAATAGCACGAGCAATGTCGATTCTAAGAAGAACTTTGATAGGTTCAGCATCCACGATGCAGGCATATCTCCTTCAAAGAAAACAAACACGGTCTGTAGCAATACAAACAGGGCTTCTAACCCCATAAGTGAAGGTGTCAAAATACGGTTATTCGCGATAGTTTGGAACAGTATTGTGGAAACACCAGCGGCAAACGCCACCACAATCATGGTGAGAATAATGTAAGCACGGTGAGTCAGAATATAAGAGATATTGCCGTTTAGGTTTATCGTCATAAATAACACAATGGATAATAACGATACCCCTAATAATAACCAGATACGAGACATGGGTGAGAGGCGCGTTTTCTTATGTTCGACAGCGCCAGTACATTTGCTAATTATGGATGAATTAACTTTTTGCATAACGTTGCTGCTTGAGTAGTAAGAAAAGGAAAATAATGGCACCCACTGCCCCTAAGATAACACTGGCAGGAATTTCAAATGGATAACGAATAAGGCGACCAATCACATCACACAGTAAAACAATCGCGCCGCCACTTAAGCAAACCCAAGGGATAGTTTTACGGATATTATCCCCCATCACTAAGCTCACTAAATTGGGCACAATCAAACCTAGGAAAGGCAATGCACCAACAACAGAAACCACAACACCACTGATTAGCGCGATAATCGATAACCCTATTATCATTACTTTGCGGTAATTCAGCCCCACGTTAATAGAGAACTCTCGCCCCATTCCAGCCACAGTAAAGCTATCAGCAACCCAACATGCCATTAACGCAAGAGCACCGACAAGCCATAAAAGCTCATAGCGGCCTTGTAATACACTTGAAAAATCGCCACTTGTCCATGCGTCTAAAGATTGCAATAAATCGAAATAAACGGCTAAAAAGATAGTCAACGCACCGATAACAGCGCTAAGCATAATCCCCACTAAAGGCACTATTAATGTCGTTTTTAAGGTGATCCTTTGCAGAAGTAACATAAACAACAAAGTACCAAGCAGGGCAAAAACAGTGGCGACCATCATTTTGGTGAAGATGCCTGCCGCTGGAAAGAGCAGCATAACGACTAATAATCCAAGGCTTGCAGATTGTGTTGTTCCAGCAAGAGAAGGTTCGACAAAGCGATTTTGAGTGAGCAGTTGCATGATTAAGCCAGCAACACTAATGGCACCACCGGCGAGTAATAATGACAGGGTTCTTGGAACGCGGCTGATAAAGAAGATATCGCGCATATCGGGATCAGAAAAAAGCGAAGCAGGAGTAATATCTCCTGCGCCGACAAATAGACTGATCATTGAGAGGATAGCGATAACCCCTATCCCCAATGATAAATGGAACGTTTTCATTCAGTTACTTTATTTTTTTTGATCCAATGCCTGATTAATTGTATCCATTAAACGAGAGTAAGTTTGGATCCCGCCAGAGATATAAATGGAACTTGCATCAAGATAGATAACTTGGTCTTTATTCCAAGCATTTACTTTTCTTACCAGCGCATTATCAAGGACTTGTTGGGCTGGTTGTGAATCTTCACGACCAATTGCTGCATCACGGTCAATAACAAACATCCAATCTGGGTTCAGTTTTAACAGTAATTCAGAGTTAACGATGTTGCCGTGTGAACCTGGGCTATCAAAAACATAAGCCGGTTCAAAACCTAATACATCATAGATAAAGCCAAAGCGAGAGCTTGGGCCATAAGCAGAAATTTTACCGCCACTGACTAAAACCACCATTGCTTTACCTGCATCTGGTGTTTTGGCTTTTACGGTATCAATTTTGCTATGGAAATCAGCCAGTAATTTTTTGGCTTGTTCTTCTTTGCCAAAAATTTGACCTAATGTTGTGGTGCGTTCAGCAAGGCTTTCAACGAAACGCTTCGGATCGATATCCATTGAAATCGCAGGTGCAATTTCACTTAATTTTGCATACGCATCACGAGCACGGCTACCACTTAAAATTAAATCAGGCGCTGTTGTGCTGAGCTTTTCATAGTTTGGCTCGAATAAAGCACCTTCATTGATATAGTCGTTCGGATTGGTGTATTTCTCTAAGAATTTTGGTAAATGAACATTCGTTTGTGGAAGACCAACAATAGAAACACCCAATGCATCAATAATATCGAGGGTTTCCATATTCATCACAACCACTTTTTGTGGATGTGCAGGGATTTCAGTTGTCCCTTGGAAGTGTTCAATCGTGAGAGTTTGTTTCTCTGCTGATTGTGCTGTTGATGTGTCTTGAGCGTTATCACAACCAGTGATAACAAGTGAAGAAAGCAGTAAAACCAGTGGGCTTAATGACTTTTTAAACATTCTCTTTCCCATATTGTTGCAACACGAAATAACACGGATCTTTACAGCAGTGGCCTAAATGTCGATCCACAAAAAAGACGATAATACCATCAAAAGTATAAAGAGTAATGATACTAATTCACATTCTCATAATAATAAAGGATTAACTTGACTAAAATGGCGAAATTTTGCGAGTGGTCATAGTTGTAAATGGAAAAGACAAATTTCGTGACGTGAAAGAACTCTTCAGATTATTTGCTCAATTTGTGAAGAGTGTCAAAAGAGTAGGTCAAGGAGAGACAATTCTTAACCTATAAGAAATATCGTTAACTAGTATCATTGCGTATACTTCATTCAAGCAGAAACAATCCTTATTTTAATCTTACTTCGGTTTCTGTACTGACACAGTAATGAATACACAAGAGAAAGCCTTGTTATCTCTAGGGTAAATCGTTGCCAACTCAAGAGGGTTTTATGCAAAAGAAATATATTTACTTATTTTGTTCTGCTGGCATGTCAACATCTCTTCTCGTGACCAAAATGCGAGCACAAGCAGAAAAATATGAAGTGCCTGTGGTTATTGAAGCATTTCCTGAAACCTTAGCAGCACAAAAAGGACAGGATGCAGATCTGATTTTACTTGGTCCACAAATTAGCTGGATGTTGCCTGATATCCAAAAATTGCTTCCTAATAAACCGGTCGAAGTGATCGATTCTTTGTTATACGGAAAAGTAGATGGCTTAGGTGTGTTAAAAGCCGCTGTCGCCTCTATTAAAAAAGCATCTGCAACAACAAATTAATTTTATTTTTTATTTTTTATTTTTTTATTATTTCTATTCCAGTCAAAGAGCGAATTTTTCAGCAAGCCGAGCAATTAGCGGCATTTTAAGGGTATTTTTCTATGAGTAAGTTTATTGGTTCACTTGAAAAGGTACTCCTTCCTTTTGCGGTTAAAATTGGAAAGCAACCTCACGTTAATGCGATTAAAAATGGTTTTATTCGTTTAATGCCGTTAACCCTTGCAGGGGCAATGTTTGTACTTATCAATAACGTCTTTCTTAGTTTTGGTGAGGGCTCCTTTTTTTATTCTTTAGGTATCCGCCTTGATGCATCAACAATAGAAACACTCAATAGTTTTAAAGCCATTGGGGGGAATGTCTATAACGGAACATTGGGTATCATGTCATTAATGACACCCTTTTTTATCGGTATGGGATTAGCCGAAGAGCGTAAGGTCGATCCTATCGCTGCTGGGTTACTCTCTATCGCTGCGTTTATGACTGTCACACCTTATAATGCTGGGGGGGCGTATGCTGTTGGCGCCAACTGGTTAGGGGGTGCGAATGTTATTTCAGGTATTATTATCGGTCTTGTTGTGGCTGAAATGTTTACCTTTATTGTGCGTCGTAATTGGGTGATCCGCTTACCTGATAGCGTACCAGTTTCTGTTTCACGTTCATTCTCGGCCTTAATCCCTGGTTTTATTATCTTATCTGTTATGGGAATTGTTTCGTGGGGATTAGGACATTATGAAACACATTTCCACCAAGTTATTTTGGACTCTATCTCAACGCCTTTAGCCTCATTAGGCTCTGTAGTGGGTTGGGCGTATGTTATCTTCACATCATTGTTATGGTTCTTTGGTATTCATGGTTCACTAGCGCTGACAGCGCTTGATAGTGGCATTATGACGCCATGGGCATTAGAGAATATTGCGATTTATACAGAATACGGTTCTGTTGAAGCTGCATTAGCGGCAGGTAAGACATTCCATCTCTGGGCCAAACCGATGTTAGACTCCTTTATCTTCTTAGGGGGGACGGGGGCAACGCTGGGGCTGATTCTGGCTATCTTTATCGCATCTCGTCGCGCCGATCATCGTCAAGTGGCAAAACTGGCATTACCAGCAGGTTTATTCCAAATTAATGAACCGATTATTTTTGGTTTGCCTATTATCATGAACCCAGTGATGTTTATTCCCTTTATTCTTATTCAGCCTATTCTTGCCGCAATTACTGTGACGGCTTATTACTTAGGGATAATCCCACCAGTAACAAATATAGCGCCATGGACGATGCCAACGGGATTAGGTGCATTCTTTAACACTAACGGCAGTATTGCAGCACTGTTATTAGCACTATTTAACTTGGGTGTTGCCACACTGATTTATCTTCCTTTCGTGATTATTTCAAATAAAGCTCAAACTGAAATTGAAAAAGAAGAAAGTGAAGAAGATATTGCCAATGCATTGAAATTTTAAGTGATAGAAAACACAAGTGCAGAGGCTTCTCTGCACTTGCCAGTGCCAAAGAGGAAATATGATGTTAGATATTGAAAATGCCGTTGATAGCAGTGCAACTGATGATGAATTTGAAGAGATCATCATGGGGCTTATCATTAATTCTGGCCAAGCCCGTAGTGTGGCTTATGGCGCATTAAAAAAAGCCAAAGAAGGTGATTTTGATGGCGCTAGAAAATTAATGGAACAGTCTCGTGAAGCATTAAATGAGGCGCATAAAATACAGACTCGTTTAATTGGTGATGACCAAGGTGTTGGCAAAACCAAAGTCAGCTTGGTATTAGTCCACGCGCAAGATCATTTAATGACATCGATGTTAGCCAGAGAGTTAGTGACAGAATTAATCGAGTTACATGAGAAGATAAAATAAGATGAATACTGTGGTGGAGTCATTGAGAGCACAAAGCGAAATACGCATGGTCTATGAAGATCAGCTATTTAATGGCAAAAACTTTCATGTCTTTATTTATAATAAAACAGAAAGTGTCAGTGGATTGCATCAACATGATTATTATGAATTCACCATTGTATTAACAGGGCGCTATTATCAAGAGATTAATGGTAAAAAGGTTTTATTAGAGCGGGGTGATTTTGTTTTTATCCCCATAGGCTCTCATCATCAAAGTTTTTATGATTTTGGGGCAACACGCATTTTAAATGTGGGAATTAGTAAAGCCTTTTTTGATAAGCATTATCTCTCGTTATTGCCTTCTTATTTTATCGCTTCGCAAGTTTATGAATTAAAAAATGAGTTTCTTTCCTATATTGAATCGGTTATTGGCTCATTAAATTTCCGCCATACCGAATTTAATGAATTTATTGAAATTGTCACCTTTAATGTGGTGAATAGATTACGACACCATCGAGAAAATAGAACGCAAGATGATATTCCTTTATGGCTAAGAGACACTGTTAGCGAGATGCATGACAAACAAAAATTTGGCGAAAATGCACTGGTTAATATGATAATGCTATCAGGGAAATCACAAGAGTATTTAACCCGAGCAACTCGGCGTTATTACGATAAAACACCAATGCAAATTATTCATGATATTCGAATTAATTTTGCGAAAAAACAATTGGAAATTACAAACTATTCGATAACAGATATTTCTTTTGATGCGGGCTACAGTAGTCCAAGTTTATTTATTAAGACATTTAAGAAAATAACTTCGTTGACGCCAAATAGTTATCGAAAAAATTTGTGCAGTATTAAAGAAACAAACTAATTCATTATTAAGCGTAAGAAATTAATCAACAATAAAGATTAATTTTATTGAAAATAGAGAGAAAGAAGAAAATAAGCTTATTTTCTTCAGGGCTCTTTACGCCTTAATTTCGCCATTAATACACAAATAACAGCACTATTACGCTGTATGGGAGTATTTTATGAGTCATAAATTAAAAGTTGTTACCATTGGTGGTGGAAGCAGTTATACGCCTGAATTATTAGAAGGTTTTATTAAGCGTTATCATGAACTACCAATCACAGAATTATGGTTAGTGGATGTTGAAGAAGGGAAAGAGAAGCTTGATATTATTTTTGAGCTTTGCCAACGCATGGTAAAAAAAGCAGGTATTCCTTTAACCATTTATAAAACACTTAATCGCCGTGAAGCATTAAAAAATGCTGATTTTGTCACAACACAATTACGTGTTGGTCAATTGAAAGCAAGAGAGCTTGATGAATCTATTCCTCTAAGTCATGGCTATTTAGGACAAGAAACCAATGGTGCGGGTGGTCTCTTTAAAGGCTTGCGCACTATTCCTGTTATTTTCGATATTATTAAAGATGTCGAAGAAATTTGCCCTAATGCGTGGATCATTAACTTTACTAATCCAGCTGGTATGGTAACAGAAGCGGTTTATCGTCATACCAACTTTAAGAAATTTATTGGAGTTTGTAATATTCCAATCGGTATGAAGATGTTTATTACAGATGTTCTAAAGCTGACGGAAAAAGATGAACTCTCTATCGATTTGTTTGGCTTAAATCATATGGTGTTTATTAAAGATGTCATTGTAAATGGTCAATCCCGTTTTCCTGAATTATTAGACGGTGTGGCTTCAGGAACATTAACCGCAGGCTCTGTGAAAAATATTTTCGACCTACCATTTAGTGAAGGATTGATCCGCTCTCTTAATATGTTGCCATGCTCTTATTTGCTGTATTACTTCAAGCAAAAAGAGATGTTAGCGATTGAGATGGGGGAATACTATAAAGGTGGTGCTCGCGCTAAAGTGGTGCAAAAAGTCGAAAAACAACTGTTTGAATTGTATAAAAATCCTGATTTAAATATCAAACCGAAAGAGCTGGAATTACGCGGTGGTGCTTACTATTCTGACGCAGCCTGTGAAGTGATTAATGCTATTTATAATGATAAACAAGCAGAGCATTATGTGAATATTCCTCATCATGGTCATATCGATAATATTCCAGCAGATTGGTCAATTGAAGTGACGGCTATTTTAGGGCGTGATGGCGCTAAACCTCATCCACGTTTAACGCATTTTGATGAAAAAGTGATGGGATTAATTCATACCATCAAGGCTTTTGAAATCGCGGCGAGTAAAGCGGCTATTAGTGGCGAATTAAATGATGCTTTATTAGCAATGAACTTAACACCACTGGTACTTTCAGATAAAGATGCAGAAGTACTTACGCGTGAAATGTTGTTAGCGCATAAGGCACATCTACCGAATTTTGCTAAAGCGATTGCTGAGTTAGAAAAAGCCTCTCATTAATTGTCGGTAGAGAAAAATAAGTAATAAGGAGACAGAATGGCTGGTTTATTAATTGTGAATGCGGATGATTTTGGGCTTAGTAAAGGCCAAAACTATGGTATTGCAGAGTGTTTTCGTCATGGTGTTGTTAGTTCAACAACGGCACTTGTCAATGCCGAGGGAATTGAACACGCAGCACAATTGCGCCATGAGTTGCCCGGTTTAGGTGTTGGGCTTCATTTTACTTTGACGATGGGTAAACCGCTGTCTCCTTTACCTTCTTTAACGCGTGAAGGTATGTTAGGGAAATGGGTATGGCAAATGGCAGAAGAGGGCGATTTACCACTTGATGAAATTCGTATTGAGCTTAACGCACAATATCAGCGTTTTATTGAGATCTTTGGTTGTGCGCCAGACCATATTGATAGCCACCATCATGTACATATGTTTAAGCAAATTTTCCCTATTGTGGCGGAGTTTGCCAAAGAAAAATCATTACCAATGCGAGTTGATAGGCCACTTGCACACAAAGAAGGGATTGATACTCAAGGTGTGATTAGTAGTGATGGTTTTGATAGCCAATTTTATGGAGATGAAATCACTCAAGCATTATTTTTAAAGGTGCTTGATGAATCGAAAGCGCGTCATGAACATTCTATTGAAGTGATGACACATCCTGCTTTTGTGGATAACCCATTGCGTGCAAGTGGTTATTGTTTTCAGCGTTTAACAGAGCTTGAAGTATTAACAGATAGCGCATTAAAGCATGCGATTTTGGAAAGAGGTTATCAGCTAGGAACGTATCAAGATTTAATGTAGTGGGTTTTTAGACAATCGGTGTCTGTGTTATGCCCTGGTGTGGGTCTTTTTGAATTATTTTGCCTCTATTTTTATAAAGTAGAGGCATTTTTATTTTGAATAAAATCAAAACCGATAACCAATACTGGAGATAAATGTTTTGCTTGGATGGCTTTTTCCTTCCATTTTGAAATAATTGCCTTCATAGCCTAAAGTAAGTGTCATATTTTGTGGTGATGTTAACGTGATGCCTGCTCCCCAACTTACTGATTTAGAAAAATTATCTTTATTGATATTTTCTGATGTTTGGTAACTCACACCACTTACCCCGATAATACCGTATAGTTCCACAAAAGGTGTTAATGAGTAAGCTGGGCCCATTGTAAGTGATGCATAACGTAATCTGCTATTATGAGATAATGTCTTCTGTGCCATCGTTCCTGAAAATTGAAGAGAGGTTTTTTTATAAGTATTGGGATTAATTTGGTATTTAATATTTATTCCATTCGCAGTAGGTAAATCTTTTATTTTAATATAAGCGTAGCCAGCAGAGATGAGCCTATTACTATCACTATTTTCTGCATGGAGTGATGAGGTGAAAAATAAAGGTAAATATATTAATAATATTTTTTTTATCATAATATAAAATCAAATTATAATTTAATAAAAAAGCACATATCATAAAATAATATGTGCTTAAGTTTATTTAAAAACGATAACCAATATTGGCAACAAAGCCATCTAAAATAATTTTACTATCGGCATCTTTAAATTTAAAACGGCTATTTTCATATCCAAGAGAAATAGAAACCATTTCTGCTGGGTTAATGATTAAACCTGCACCCCAACTAAATGCATTTTTCTTTAGTTTTTTTAAGTCTGAACTTTCAGATTTAAATTGTATTTGGCTCATACCCGCAGCACCATAAACACTAATAAACTCATTTAAACGTAGTGTAGGGCCTGCCATAACAGAGTAATAACGTGCATTTACGTCTTTAAAGAAAGTATTAACAGGCTTGTTTAAGTCATATTCATTTTGAGCATAAGTAGCTGTTGCTAAAATACCAAACTGTGAATTGATTTCTTGGCGAATAGAAAAAACACCTCCATGCATTGGATTTTGGCCTGCCATTTTGACTTGTGCATAACCTGCTGAAAGTGTGGTTTTCTCTAATTTAAAATCGTTTTGAGCATAAACAGAGGAAGTGGCTAATAAACCAGTTATAAATAAAGTTGATAGTAATTTTCTTTTCATTAGTTATATCCCATAAGTAAAATAATAAGAACACGCTATTAAGCGGAAGGGATTATAGTAATGTGTCTATTTTTAATGGAATAAAAAAGAGTACTCTTATTTAAATAAGGTTATTTTATTAAAGTGACCTATTAATTATTATCAATATTATATTGTTAATTATATGGCATTAATATAAATCACTATAATAATATATAAAAAATAAAAATAAAAATAAAAATAAAAATAAAAAAAAAGGCTCTCTAAATAATCATAGAGAGCCTTTTTATGTTTATTTAAGCCCTAAATCACTTTGCAAACTAAGTACTTGATTTTGTAAATTATCTAATTCAAGTTGTTTTTGCATGACTGATTTTGAAGGATTATTTTGAGTTGCCTTCATTTGTCTATCAATTTCATTGATCTGTTTTTGAATATCATTTTGCCCTTTCGTTTTTTGGCGAATTTGATTTAACAGATTATTTATTGATTGATTTAAGGCTTGTTGGCTTGCTTGCTTACTCTTGAGAGAGGCATTAGTTTGTTGCTTTTCTTTCTCGATAGCAGCAAGAACCGCTCTAAACTCAGTATTTAATGCTTTCTCATTAGCGAGAATAGCTTGTTTTTGCTCAATACGATTGTCATAAGTCCCTGAATAATTACAATTAAACTTAGTAATTATACTAACATCACCGGTTGTTGGATCACAATCAGCGGGATTGGTGACACAACCACTTAATAGTAATGTCATACCAACAAGAGAAAGAGGTAAAAATTTCATTATCATCCTTTTTAACGTTAACTAAGTTTTATTGCTGTACGCTGAGTATAAAGGCTATCAAGTTCTTCTTGTAAAGAGGTCACTTGTTTCTTCATCCCATCAATTTGTTTATCAAGTTGAGCGGTTTTTAAGCCATCTTGACGACTTTGTGCTGCGATATCTCGCCATTCAGCTTCGCGTTTTTTCATATCCGCTAAGCGAGAGCGCAGTGCTGCAATATTGGCATCAATACCTTTCAGTTGTTTCTCAGCAGCGACTTTATTGAGACGTTGTTGCTTCATGTCTTGCTCAATTTTCGCCAGAGCTCTCTTATCGTCATTAATAACGGCTCTTGCTGTATTTGATGCTCGTTGTAGATGCTGATTTTCTTTTTTCACATCGTCTATCATCGAGTTGAGCATCGATTCTTTAGAAGCATAGTTTTGGCGTTTGTTATCTAAATAGGCATTGGCACCAATACCGACACCACAACCAGCGACTGCCGCAATGAGCATACATGCGCCTTTATTGCTCGAATTTGAGACTAAACAGCCTAATGCACCGATAGCCGCCCCTCCTGCACAAGCTGTAATACCTGATTTACTGAAAAACTCCATATCACTGTTATTTTTCAAACGAGGATCTGCACCGCTATTACTTTGACACCCTGATAAGGCCAGTATGGCACTAATGCCAAGTACCGCCATGAGTCGTTTATTCATACCACACCTATCCCAAAGTCTCTGTTATTGTTTTTTGCACGCTTCAAGCCATTCGTTCCGTGAAACTTTACCGTTAGCCCAATATCCTTGGAGTCCCTGCATATACGTTGAAAGGTACGTATTTAAATTTGATTTGCCTCTGGCTTCCATTAATTGACGTACAACGTCAATTTGAGGTTTTACTAAAGAGGCATCATATGTGGTTGCCATATCCACTAATGTGTCTGCGTAATAACTCACGACAAAGTCGAGGGTTTTCTTATGTTCGTTGACTTGCTCTTGGCGTCGTTCACATGTGGCATCTTTTGTGCCTGCAGGACAGTTTTTCTCATGCAATGCAATTAATCGATCATAGAATTCGCCATCATCTTTTAATTTGGTACATAAAAAAGCGCCTAATTGCAGTGAAGTGCGGATAGCCTGATCACGTTGCTCATCACGCAGTTGTGCATTTGCTCGAAGTATATTTTTCAATTCAGCTAACTGTTTTTTCAGCGCTTCATCTTGTACTTGGGTTGAGAGCGTATTCAGGCTATTAATGGAGTTATCGCTATTGGTTTTTGAGTTATTGCTTGCTGGCTTCTCATTCCCTAATTGTTGCCACTCTTTTTCGATCTCTTTAATTTTGTCGCGTGATGTCAACGCAGGGGCAACAATGGCTAAACGAAAACCTGTGTATTTGTTTTTATTTGCACCTGTATTGGTGTAATAAGGCTCTTCTTGACGCCATGAACTGCGCATATCGCTTTCTGGGGTGAGATAGCTACCTCCGCGCACAATAAAGCCACCCGCTTGCCCGTGTAAGCGGTCGAGTTTATTTAATCTAAAAGGCTCAAACATCATTTCAGCGACATTACCTAACATGTCATGTAAGCCTAATGGATTGGGTGATAACAAACCGGTGAGTTGTAATGAGCCATTAGCAGATTGACTACCTGCTGACCAAATATAGTTTTTGGTACCTTCTGGCATTGGAAAACGTATATCACGAAACTCGGAGGCTGAGACTTTTAAACCGCCACGTGCCGCAAATTCCCACTCAGTTTCTGTCGGTAATCTTGCGAAACCTTTTGCGCCATCTTCAACAGGTAACGCTTCGGGATGATTGCTTCTTAACCATTGGTTGTATTGGTCAGCAAATTGCATCGCTTCATACCAACTGATATTCACTTTTGGTAAACGTAATTTATTTGAAGCAACGGGGCACTCTTTACCATTAATCACGCTCTGCATAGCGTTATATTGCAGATCGGTAACAGGGTATTTCGCCATAAGGTAGTAACGGCCTTTTTCTTTGCCTTTTAATGGAAAGCTACCCGCAATATGTTCTGCTCGAGATTGTTCTAAATAGCCCCATTCATCACCTTCTTGCCCTAAGGTCACACTGTAATCTTGTAATGGCCGGCTTAAGGGTATGGTGACTTGGCGAAAAACCATTGAACCTTCACAAGGGAAAGGCAAGGTAACATCATCAGGCAACGCTTTTGGGTTAACGAATTTATCTTCCCATTTGGCAGATGCGGTAAAACTGCTAGATAACAGCGCGAATGATAAAGTTAGAAGCGATAAATTAAATTTCACGTAAGCTCTCCGCAGGTTCAATCGAAACGGCACGCAGTGCGCCAATACTTGCCACGACTAAGGCCACCAGTAAGGCACTGCACATGGCAATCAATAAATCCCAAAACGTTAACTGACAAACAAAGGCTTGCTCAGGTAAATGTGTGCCTAATAATGTGGTGAATAAGGCGCTACCGATGCCATAAAGCCCAAGGGCTAAAATAAAGGCAACGCTCGTTAATAACAGTGCTTGCAGTACAATATATAAAGAGACTGCAAATTGACGAAAACCCAACAGGCGTAATACCGCCATATCTTTACGTTTACGGTCAATATTGGCAAGGAATGCGCCAATTAATGAGGCAATACAGCCTAATAGTGATACCCAAGCAATCACGGAAAAAATAACATTAAGCACGTAGCTGATTGCTTTTACAGAGTCTATTTGGCTTTTTTGTGTCATCACATCAATGTGTTGTTGTCTAAACCAATCATCTAGTGGTGCAATGGCATCTAAATTTTTTGCATAAAGACGAGCTTTAGCAAACTGGGTTCTTGGCTTCGCTTCAGTGCCTTCTGTTACGCCAAAAAGAGGCGCTTGATAACCATCTCGGTAATCTTCCATTGCCACTAAAACATCAAGAGAAACAAAGGCTGCCGCTCTTGAGAATTTGCTATCACTGATAATGGCACCAACAGTAAAGGTACGTTTGACTCGTTCATTGACGCCATTAAGCTTACGACTGATAAATAAGCGCACGCTATCGCCTACATTCGCTTGTAGCTTTTGTGCTGCATTGGCAGAGAGCACTAAGGTGTCTGCATTTTGGGGAATTGCGACACCTTCTAATAAAGGATCGTTTTCTGCTGTTGGGATAACTTCAGCATTATCAATAAAATGTTGCCCATCAATCACAATATCGGCTTGAGTGTTTAAGCTGCGTGTTAATGGGATAACAAATCGAACCTCTTCTTTGCGTGCAATATCATTAAACCAACTTTGTGGATAATTACCATTGCCTAACATACGTATTTCAAGGTTACGCGGATCATTTAAGAGTTGGTTGTGAAGCTGCGTCACAATGCCGTTTTTTAGCCCAAATAGCAGTAACAGTGGTGCGATAACTGAGACTAAAGAGAACACAATACAGAGCGCAACTTTGCGATCATAAATTAAGTCACGCCAAGCGAGTGAACTGAGTAAGCCAAGGCGATTGGGATTAGTGTTATTGTTTGATAAAGACACTACCGCCCCCTTGTAGTTGTGCGTGATAGTGGCTAAATCCAAAACGCTCGACTAAAGACCAATCATGACTGACAACCAGCGCAGAGATATCGAGTTGTTTTACCATTTCAACAATCAATGCATATAACGCTTGTGCATTATGAGGATCGAGGGCAGCAGTAGGCTCATCAGCAAGTAATAGAGCAGGTTCATGGGCGATCGCACGAATAAACGCAACACGTTGACGTTCACCAATGGAGAGCTGGCGAGGAAGACGACTAAGTAAAGGGCGTAATTGTAAATAGTCAATGGCGTGATCAAGCCAAGCGGAGTGCGGTGTTAACCCCAGCATCTTACGAGGTAATTGAATATTTTGCATGACAGTTAAAAAGGGAAGTAATCCGCCACTTTGGAGCATAAAACCCAATTTCTCAGCACGTAATGATGCGAGTTGAGCTTGTTCATTATTTAGCACCGCTTGCGTGATAATTAAATCATCACCGAGTTGAGAATGGGTTAATTCATCAGGGCGTAAGATTAACCCTATCATTTCTAGTAAGGTACTTTTACCACAACCACTTAATCCAGTTAGTGCGCCGATTTCCCCTTTTTCAAGGGTCAATGAAGGAAGCGCAACACGAAAACCATGTTGCGCATCACCACGCGTAATTGCCATGCCATCAATCTGGATCATTAAGGCAAGTTTTCCAGTGGAACAGGGTAAACGTGATCGCGAGGATCGCTTTGTGGTGCAAGGGATATCCAACGATCAACATCTTCATTATAACGTTGGTAGTACTGTAATTTCGTATTTAGACGACGAATAAATTTCTCTTGTGCAAGACCATCCCAGCTTTTCCATGTCTCTTCATCTAAGCCAAGCACTTCACTTAAATAAGGGAGATTCTCGACATATTCACCGAGTAAGCCCATTTCACCTAATTTGGTCGCTGAACCTTGCTTGATTTGATTTGGATCGTTACCCATAGTGGCGGCAATCGAGCGTAAATCAGCAAACATATTGTCAGGAGAGATCAAACCTTCATTAGCGGCATTAACGATTTTTTTCATCACATCACTTAAATCGCTAAGCTCACTTTTAGTCAGTAAAACCTGCACTTCTGTCGTTGGGATATTTTGCTGTAATAAATCCCGATCACTTATCCATGCTTTAAAAACAGGAGGTGCTTTTGTGCCTTGCTTCTCACCTAAATAAGCTAAACGCATTGCATAACCTAAATCGTGTGCATCACTGAGTAAGGCATCTGTCTCTTTATTTTTGCTATAAGTAGGATCGGCATTTAATGCACTACCTACGGTGGCTTCACCACGATAAGCCGTTTGAATTTGAGTGGTTACAGCGGTTGCTAAGCTATCTACCATACGACCAAAACTATTTACATCCCCTGAGTTGATAGGGTAGTAAAGCGATTTGTGTAAGAACGGATTAAGCGTTAACGCTTCATATTGCGCTTGTGCAGACGCGTGATTTTTTGCACCTGATGGTGTTTTTAAATGCAGTGTATAAAGTGCAACACCGCGATAAGCCGCTTCTTGGCGAATTTGTTCCGCATCGAGTTTAGTGGATGAAAGAGGATCATCTCCCGTTAATGCGCCTGCATCGGTAATTAAAATAACGTAACGTGCACCAAAGCGTGTCCAATCAACATCATCAAGAGCTTGCATTACACCAGCATAAGCATCTTCATCGAAACGACTACTTGAGACTTTAGCTTGGCGTAATTCTTTAACTTTATTTAGGAAATCAGGGCCGTCTTTTACATCATTAGGATTTACAAACATTTTGCTGTCGTATTCCAATGCAGGAACGGCTTTGATATTAGAGCGGAATGCGACTAAACCAAATTTTACCTTATCCAACATGTTGTCTTTTTCGACTTGTGCATAAACCTTTTGAATCGCTTCTTTGGTTCTATCAATGTAAGGATCCATTGATATGGTTGAGTCGATAACAAAAACGACTGCGGCAGAAAAGCCTTGCATCATATTGTCAGCATCTTTGCTGTTCGGTGTTGCAGGTTTTGTACTGTTTGGAGTTGCATTCGCATTCTGTGCGTCTTTGCTGTCTTTAGTTTGAGAAGAGACAGATGCCACATTGAGTACTCGCACTTTATAGCCTGCATCAGTAAAGACTTCATCTGAGCCTAAGACAGGTAACAGATAGAAATTACTTTTCTGATCAATCATATAATCTGGCTCTTTTGCTAAAACAGCCGGATTCACTTTCTGGTTTTTGATATCTGCTAAAAAGGGTTTGTACTGTTTTTCAGGGGTTGGGCTTTCAAGTAAGCTTTCAACTGTTTGCTTATCTTTGAAAAACAGCATTGGGTTACGACCCGCAGGGTTAGTAAATGCGAGTGTTAGCTGCATTTTCCACTCTGATGTGCAACTTGCATTCATCCAACCACTGATATGACCTAAGCTATCAGGGCCAACTTGTAACCACTCGTTGGCACCTTGTTTTTGGCGTTGATAAACATAAAAACGGCTAAATGCAGGTTGCTCTTTACCTTTTGCGCCAACAGTGTCAGCCACTTGGCAACCTGGATAAGTTAATACACGTTGATAGAGAGTCTTTTTACCCTCTTGTAGTAACGGCTTTTTCTCTTCAGCACTTGCTGGCGCTGCCAGAATTAAACCGCTGAGAATAAGAGTAAGCCAATGCGCCTTTTTCATGCGACTTTCCTATTTTTTCAAAGCTTCAAGACGCACTTTTGCGTCACTGTTTTGTGAGTCGTGATTAAGAACCGCTTCGTACCAATAAATGGCCGTTTCTTTGTCTGCACTAAAGCAACCTTGTGCTGATGCGGTTTCAGGATCGTATTCACGAGCGTAATTTAGAGCGATATCAACATCACCTGATTGTGCTTTATAAGCATATAAACGCTGAGCAACATCACATTGATTGTTCTGTTTCGCTTGTTCAATAGTTGCAAGAATAGTTTTGCTATCCGGTTGACTCTGTATGCAGCTTTGTACAAAGGCTAATGCTGTACCTGATTTCATATTTTCAACACTGCATACACTAGGTGTTGCGGGTTCTGGTGTTGGTTGTGGTGCAGGTTCGCCAGCAGGATTTCCTCTTAGTAAGAAGAACCATGTTAAGACACCCGCTAAAATTAAGATCAAGATAATGGCTAAAATTAAGCCAATTTTGGATTTCTTCGGCGCAGGTGGTGTTGGTCGTTGTGGTGGTTCATCTGCCTTGATTTCAGGGATAATCGACTCTATTTTTTCAGGCTCAATTTTGAGTGGTTCTGGTTCTGGCTGTGTTTCTTCAATAATAGGAGCAGGTGGAACAGGCTGATTATCTAATGTCGCCGTTGATTTCAATGCTTCACTCTGACCTTGTGCTTGTGAAGCCAATACGCCATCACGAATACGTAATCGTCCGATATCTTGTGTTTCGTTATCGTCTTTTAACGTAAATTGATACGCCATCTGTAAGTTGCTAACGAGGGGATCAACGAGCGTTTTATCAAGAACGATTTGATAACCATCATCAGCATCTTCAAGTGAAAGTTGGTGGAAAAAGGCATTACCTACCCATTCCCCTTTATCATTTAAGAAATAGCGATCTTGGTTACGCTGAATACTTAAATAAACAGGGGAAGCGTCACCTTCCCAATTACGAATACTTAATACCGCAAAGCCGGGACGAGCAGGTTGTACGGGTTTTAATTCTGGATTAAACACGAATTATGACTCCACGACGGATGATTTCATGGTTTGAATTATTTGGCCTAATAGTGCGTTTTGCTCAGCACTGATCTCTCTTCCTGCAGAATGCCCTGCATTCTCAGTAATAACCGCTGATAAAGCGATAAGCCAATCAATCACAAATAAAAGGGTATAATTAACAGGGTTGGTAGGTAAGCGAACTAAACGCTCATCATCCCCCCATTGCACGCTAGCGCTATCGGGTCTTTCAAAGATCTTATGGCCTGCATTGATTTTGCTATCAGGCTTCTCAACACCGTTATCTTTGAAATTAAACCAAGTAATAAAATCACCCAGCACATTATAAACACGAGATGATTGCTGTTCAGCTAAGTCATCACGACGAGCAATGGCTTCTGTCCCTGCAAGGGTTTTCAGCATGCGTTGTTCAACACCAAGGCGGTTAATAGCAGTGATCAGTTCATCAACTAACAGCACCATAATTTCTTGTTCGATGCCTAAATAGGTTAACAAAGTACTGTTATCAGGCAGGCTACGCAGATGATTTATCCATAATGCCATCACTTTTTTAGGGTAAGTAACCTCATTGCCATGACCTTTAGGGGCTTCATCTTCTTCTGATACTAGAGAGATTGGCGCATCACTAAAGAGATCGAAAGCAGGTTGTTCCATAGCTGCAAAGGCGGAAACAGGGGCTTGTGTTGCCTTCTTATCTGAAAGTGTATCGATAACCTCTTTTTCCTGCATATACAGATCGTAGAGTGATTTGCGAGAAGGTAACAGGTAATCTAGTAACGCACCTTGTAAATAAGGGCGACTTTGCATAAAGCGTAAAATAGTGGCGGCATTACGGCGTTTTACCTGTAATTCCTCTTCACCACCTGATTGATACCATTTTTCAAGATGATGACCGATTAAATCACGTTGAATTTCTTGCAGTTGCTCACTGATACGTTCAAGTTTTAGTGGTTTTAAGGCAACGGTTTCAAGATAATCAGCAAGGCGTTGCATACCACCATCGTTAAGCGACAACATGGCATCCCATGCTTGGTCTGGCTCACGAATATAGCGTTGGACAGTTTCATCTTCAGCAAAGGTTTTTTTCATCAAATGTAATTGTGAAACACTGTCTTCATTTAGAACCGTTTCTTTGCCATTACTGATTTGAATAAACGGTGTCGGTACGCACGGTTTACGCACTAAAAAGGTGTTATTAAATGCTTCACCGTTGATCCAATCTAATGACATCCATTCATATTGACCAAAGCGCTCTAACATCGCCATTTTGATCATGCCACCTTTACCCCATGATTGACGTAATAACGCTTCATTCATGGTTAAGGAGTTAGTAATTCGCATATCAAACATGGTCATTGCCCAAATCAAGCCTGAAGGGCGTTTAGCTCGAGTTTGCGCATCTTTACCTTGCGTGTTATTGATCCATTCTGTGAGGACTGCACCAACTTCTTTCACATCTGATTGTTTGTTTGATGCGGTACATACCACTAACACATTCATCTCTTGGTTATCGGTATAACGTTCAAACAGATAGGCAACTTTACCCCGTAGAATAAGCTGTGCCAGCGGGTTTGCACTGTCATCGTTAACCTGACGACGCACATCTGCCATAGTTTCGACCCCTAAACGACCGCGATAGCCCGGAAAATCGAGCAGTTCAACGTGTTCAAACAGGGGTTTACTTGGTGCATCTAATAATGGAACGACTAATTCAACCGTCAGCGCAGTTAACTCTGCTAACGAAAGAGTTACAGGGGCATCAATACGATCGCCATGAACAGGACAAATGCTGATCTGGCTATCATTGGCAGTATTGAGACGCTCTAACATATCCACGTTCATAATACTGTCTTTTTGTACTAACACGCCGTCTTGCTCTTTGACTAAAGAAGAGAGCGGAGCCAAAACAAGAGGTGCATTACCTAAAGAGGCAAGTGTGGTGCTAAAACGTTGATAAGCGGATGTCAGCTCTGCAATATCTCCCCATAAAACAGAAAAAAGTTTAGCTCGTTGCGCAATGTTGAGATAAGGCGCTAATTCAATCGCTTTAGGCCAATAGGTTGTTGCTAATTTTTTCTGGCTTTTTTCAGCATGACGTTGCAGATAATCCCATAATGAAACGACGTCATCATGAGTAATGCCAGCAACGGGGGTGGCGTTGCATTGTGTGCTTAATGAATTGATTAAACGAGAAATTTTCTCGTCATCTAATTCAAATTCAATTTTTTCTTGATTGAAGTCGTACAAGTAGGCATTGGCGAGAATTTTAACGATCTCAATTTCGCTGAAAAGATGTAGCTCAACAGGAAACTGTTGCGTACCTTTTGTGGCGTTGCGACTAAAGCGAGTCACTAAACCTGTCGCCTCTTTACCACCACCCGGTGGGTTGATATGGTCGATAAAATCAAGGGTTTTACCTGACATGCTGGTTCTTAAACGACCTTCTTGTCCTGCAGCAAGAGCTGAAATCAGGTACGATTTTCCTGCTTGAGAGAGACCAAAAAAGCCCACAGACATTGGTCGTTGTGTCGCTAAACTGAGATTTTTTGCCATGTTACGGCTACGTCGTAGGCGATAGATAAGGCTATCGGCTTCGGTATTTAAACGAGGTGCATTACCTCTTACTGCCGTTACCCAATCAATGGCTTTACCCGCACCTTGATAAATGGCATCCCATTTGGCTGTTAATTGTTTTTCATCCATCATATTCATTTACCTAATACACTCCCGCTATCCAGCCAATAGGATGTTTCACCAATTCCACTATCTGCTAACGTATTGAGTTTAAAGCTTAAACCGTTCTTATTAACGCCACCTTTGCCATTAATAAGCTCCATCTCTTCAATACGTAATTTTTCAGATTTATTGTCATCATTATGGCCAGATGCACCCCTTTCTTCTCCAAGTTTGATATGTAATACGCTGTCTTCTTGGCTAAGTTGCTGTGCCAATTTCGGATTTTTAATGCGTAAGGTATAAAGTGGAGATGCAGGCCAACGGGCATTATCTAATTGACGGAAACCTAAGCGGATCCCGCCTCTGACTTCAAAATAGGTATCAGGATCAGGCTCAAATTTATCCTGAATATCACGGTAGTAAACATCATTATCAGAAATGGTGTTGTTATTATCCAACATCCCTAAATAACGTACTGTTGAGTAAGTTTTAAAGTTACCTGTCGAGAAGTAGAAGTTGAGTAAACGTGCATTTTCAGCCATTAAACACAACATTGCACCAACCGCTGCTGTTGATTTTGGATCGTCAATACGGCCTTTTTTGTTAAATGGATACCAACCACCCGTTTTGTAGCCATGTAATGGCAGAATACGAGAAGGCGGTACTGGCTGTAATACTTTTAACAGTGCTTGAATACCCGGTAAGCGAGAAGGGCGGCCCGTCAGTAGTAAAACATCACAGGAGTAGTAATAAAGCACTTCACACAGGGCTTTTAAACTACGCGTGATATTAATGCGTTCACCTGAAATAAATTCGGCGTGCAATTGCGCAAAGTTAATTTGTACAGGCACATTTAAAATGGAGAAACTCTCGCCACCACCAAGCTCTTTATTGGTTGCGTCATCAATATAACGACGTACATGCTCTGTCGGTAGAACGTTAAGTAATTCACCAAAAGTACTGTTAATGCCTTCATGTGGAACTAATGGATCGTAGTTTTCATATTGGCTTAAAATCTTTAACCCAATCGGATTAAAGATTTGTAGGGTAAGTTGTTGGCGCAACACTTGTTGCCCAGCATCTAAACCTTCACTACCAAAAAGAGAAGACATCAGAGCATCGGCATCAGAAATACCTGCATCCGTTAATGCTGTGCGTAATGCAGGCAGTACGCAAATTTGGATGATATCTAATAAAATATCATCGCCCGCAATTTTGAATCCTTCACGGAATAATTGTGTTGGAATAATTTTGACGTTGCTACCTGTGCCCGTATCCAGTTTATAACGTGTGATAACGAGATCGGTTGTTCCACCACCAATATCAATTGAGGCAATTTTTAACGTGCTATCACCCGTTAATGCGCGGTTATCTTCACGTACTTGGCTGGCAAAGAAGGCTTCAGTACGTTCACCAAATTTAATTTGTGTTTCGTTGTAGAGGTAAACTAACTGGCCACAAGTGGCTTCATCCCACTTCACATGGATGTTTGGCATTGGGATACGACATTGTTCATCTTTGCCATCAAAACGCAGTTTTTCGTCAGTTGGATCCCAATTCATGGCTTTCCAAATGAGTCCTAATGCGTTTTCCATGCACGTTTCAAAAATGGCACGCTCTGGTTTTGGCATCGCTGGTGGAATAGTCAAAATGATATTGCGCAATTGACGAGGCGCACTTGCGTGACTCATTTTAAGGCGTTGAGCAGGGCTGTTCATTTGCGTTAATGCCTGCGCTAACACTTCGGTTAACATCATGGTCATTAATGAACTACGGGTATAGTTTGGCGTAAATACCGGCATGCGAAAGTCAGGCTCTAAACGGAATAACGGCTCACCGTGATCGTTTAGAAGGTATGTCATCGGAACCGCGGTTGCCAGTGGCTCTCTGTCTGTCTGACCAAAAGAGCGACTAAAGCGCCAACCGGGAGAATATGGCGAATCATCCCATAAATAGCGTTTAGGGCTTGAAATACCCGTTGAGCCTTCTGTACCTAATCGTTGCGCAGCCATGCGGTTGGCTTCAGGGCCAACGCGGCCAATCGTCGGCCACATAAAGGCATTATTGCGACCGCTATTTACTGAGAAATCTTGTTTACCAAATTCAGCTTGCGCAAATTCAACACGGCTTTCAAATGGCTCATTATAGATTTGATAAGGGTGGCTTAAATCACGCAGCGTCATTTCATAGAGTTGCGTTAGTCCTTTATTATCATTGATATGATCTTCAATTAAGATCCCACAGGTACGTGAGTTACCCACATCAAGAATAAGATCAACTTCAATCGCGGGCTCTTGTGGTTTAGTTTCGTTAATTTTTATTTCAGGTAAGCGTAGCTTCTCACCTAAGATATTGAGTAAATTGAGATAATGTGCCTGATGTTGAAACTCTTTAAGCGCATCTTCAAGTTCATCATGGTACATTTTGGTCACAGCCAGTGCTCTTTCGCTAAAGACTTCCTTTAACCAACCATCAATCCACGGTGTTTCAAGGAAGTTCTCAACTTCATAGCCCAAATAAGCCAACGCAAAAGCGACACCCGAGCGAACATCTTCTTCGTTTGGCGCCAGATAAGCGGTATTGGTGCGATTCGGTTCAATTCGAGTATCAAATGCCACAACAACGCGGTGTGTATGTCCATCTTCATCTGGCTCAGACAGTTGATGGAACATCATTCTTACCCAGTTATCAGGGCCTTGAGAGAATGCGCGTGGTGGATTAAAACGGAAGAATGGCACCGGTAGCCATGTGTCATTTAATAGGGTTAATGACTCTTCAAGGGAGAAGCTAAATTCAGCCTCTCTTGGTGTTTGAGGCTGGTTTTTAGGTGCTGGGTAAAGATAGTTATCATCTCGTTCATTATAGATGAGTCGCATTAACGGGCCGTTTTCGCCTTTTTTAACAAACTCACCGTACTCTTTGCGCTGTGGTAACTTAAAACCAAAATCCAGAAACTGAATATTACTGTCTCGGATAAGGGTAATTTTATCTTTATAATCGGTCAGTGGCGCTAACATGAATTAATTATTCTCCCGCTTCATTGATAATGGGAATGGCTGACTGTTCTCATATTTCCCTTGGCAATCAGCAATATTTTGGCTTCCTGGTTGGCAAATAATATTTGGCATCAAATAGTTTGAACCATCACTACACAGAGCCTGACCTTGGTTATTAATATTTAATCCGCCTTGATTGACGGCTGCATTGACAGGCGCTTTACAGGTCACGCCATCACTGCGTGTCATGACGACTTGTCCTTTACCATTATCTAATTGATAGTTCAGGCTCAGTGGTTTACCTGTTTTTTGATCTTGAATTCCCGCCCCTGCTTTCCATTGACCATTTAGGAATTGGGTTGAGCCATTCGCTAACGCATTTGCTGGAATGGTCAGTGGTGTTGTGTTATCAGCCGTGGCTGGCGGTGTGACATCTGGTGGTGCATTGGGATCAACAGGAGGGTTAGCCGTGTTGTTCTCATTCCCTGTATTTTGATTGTTATCTGTTTTCGGTTGCTCATTTTGTGCGGCTGGATCAACCGTAGGTACGTTAGGCTGTTGTGCATCGTCGGGCGCTGCTCCTTCAGGTAAAGCACCTTGGTTATTATCTATTTGAGGATCAACCACAGGTAAACCAGTATTAGGATCAACTACTGTGCCGTTCCTATCAGTGCCATTAATCACATTCTCATTGGCATCAACGGTGCCTAATGTTCCTGAGTGAACTGTACCTGTTGGTATACCAATGGTATGGCCATTAGTCACCACCGTGGGGACTTTGGGCTTTTCAAGCGTAGGATCAGGCAATTTAGGCGCTTCAATATCTGGCGTTTTAATATCAACCGTAGGCAGTGCTGGCGTTGAAAAACAGCCTCTTAAGAAGAAAATTGCGAGTAGAAGTAATAATAGAGGTAACAGCCACCATAAGAAACGCCACCAAGGGCGCTTAGTTTCAGTAATAATGAATTTTTCTTGCACTGGTGGAGCCACGGTTGATGTTGGTACGATTGGCGCTACAGCAGGTTTTAAACAAGCAACAGGATCAACTCTAATTTGTTGATTAGCATTGACAAAACCCCAGAAGGTAATAATAGGTTGGCCATCAACAATAAAAATATGGTTTTCGTCAGGAAATTGGATAGTTTTGCTGAGCAGGGCACCAAAAAGCTGACTTTCTTTATTTCCAGCCCTTTGCTGTTCTTGTTCACTAAAGGAGATTAAATCATCTTGATTCTTTTTCAGTAGCGCATAAGCGGCGGTGCGTTCTTCTTCTGAAGCCGCAGACCAAGGAATAACAGAGCCATCAATCGGTGAATACCAGTCAATGCGCTCGCCAGTTTCATTTGGCTGAGGAATAGCAAGACATTGAGAAATATGTGCCTTTCCTCTTAAACGCAGGGTTTCACGTAGCTGCAGTGCAGAGATATAAACAGCCTGTCCATTTTCTCCCATAGGGAGGTAACTTTCTAATTTACCACTTCGTAAGAATGCTTTATTCACGACGATCATTCCGCTAGGCAAGATTATCTATGGGTAAGTTGGCTTATCCGTAAATAGGTTTTAAGGCTAAAAATAAAGATATAAAATTTATATTCATTTTATATTATCAGAAATTGGGTGTCTATCTAGCGGATTATTTAGGGTTAATTAACTGATTATTATTAAAGGCTTTTTTATTTTTCTTGAGTGAAAGTGGGAATATTAAGATGACGATTATGATAATGAAATAATGACATTACAGGTTGCGCTATATTTTCTTAAATATATGGATTAAATCACCGATATATTAGCTTTTACATTAAAAAATAATGAAATAGAAGAAAAAAAAGACAAAATATAAAAGAATAAACTATTAATGAGCATCTCGCCATTGTGATAGTAATCACAAAATAGGTTTATTCTGAATAATGAGAGAATGAGAAAAGAAAAAAACAGACAATTAAGGAATGGTCTTAAATAGATAAGATATAGAGTTCGTCAGTGCCAATATAATAATAAAATACACGTAATACGTGAAAAATTCACCCTCAATGTGAAACCAAAGAGGGTGAATTAAATATTAGAAACCGTAATCAATCATTATTTACAGTTCTTTGGAATATAATCTTCAATTGCTTTTCGAGTCATTAAAGTAACTTCATTAGCATTACGCGCCGTGAAGACTTTTCCACCAGTGGTACTCGCCACACAGTTACCTGCACCTGTACCTAAAATATCAACCACATTAATGACCGCGCGAGGATGCGCGCGTTTTAATGTACGTGCTGCTGCACATGGATCTTGATCACAAGATTCTAACCCATCAGATAACAAGACAATAATCGTGTCACGATTGTTGCCTTTGATGAGAGAACCTGCTCGTTGAATAGATTCGGCTAACGGTGTACCACTATCAGGTTCAATACGTTTAATGTAGTTAAGCAATTTTGAGCGTTCATTACCGCCATAAGCTGGACTTGATTTCACTACACCGCAGTCTGATGCCACAACGGTGGTGATTTTCATATCAGAAGGAATGCTATTAATAATTTTTGTTGCTGCATTTCTTGCCACGGTGATACGACGAGGTTCGGCATCATAGCCCGCGAACAGTTTTCCTGTGCTTGAAATAAAGTCTAAGTCGTCTTCCGTTAAACTCATACTCAATGCCATTGAGCCTGAAGCATCAAAAATAATGATCACTTGAGGTGCTAACTCTGGTGGACGTTCAGCTGGGCACATTTGCTTTATTTTACTGGCTAAGCGATTTTCACAGGTTGCATTTGCTGTTTTCTCTGTCACACCCGATTTTTTCAGTTCATCTTGCACACAAGCTTCTAGTGGTGTGAGTTTTTTCACTGGCACAGGTTTAGGCGCAGGTACTGGAGCCGGTTCTGGTACAGGTTCTGGTACAGATTCAGGGATAGGCTCTGGCTCTGGTACAGGCTCTGGGATGGGTTCTGGAATAGGCTCTAGCTCAGGGATAGGTTCTGGTTTTGGCGGTATGACAACGGCAGGTTTCTCTTCAACCACAGGAGGAACCACTTTCGGATCAAAACAGCCTTTTAGCCAAGATGCCAGTAAGACCAAAAACAGTAAGAATAACAGCAGTAATAACCAACGCCGCCAGCGATTACGTGTTTTGGCGGGCATATCGGCAAGTGCGGCACCCGCAGCTGCGGCACTTGCCCCCGCGGTAACTTGTGCAATAGGGGGTGGCAATGGTGTGGTGCGTGGCCACCATGTAATAACGGGTTGTCCATTAATAATATAGACACTTTCGCTATCAGGTAGCGTTGATGCCGTATCTAAAAGATGGCGCTCTTCATCCGTAATTCTATTTTGCGATGCTAATAGCGCCGTTTGCGTTTTAATATCGTTAAGGCGTTCATCTAAAATACGTCTTATTTCTTGTTGTTCTTGTCCTTGTAACGATGTTAAAGCGACAGGATTACCAGAAACCGGAGAATACCACTCAACCACGTCATCCGATTTTTTCTCTGGCGTCGCAAATAGAGAGCGGTACTTAGTCGGGAAGTGTTGAGTCAGCAATTGAAGTAATTGCTGTTGATGCGTTAAGGCAAAATCGGCGCGGGTAATATCAGCCGTTAATCGTGAGATTCGATTCATAATTTAGAGAGCCTTATGTGACGGCTATATTCGTTTAAAGAAAGAAATTTAAGATAGCAATATTATTGACTATAACGGTTTTATAAAAAAGGTGAAATTAAAGCGCTCACTTTTTTAATATAAGACAAAATTAATTTTTATTTCTAAATTCGCTCAATTTATTTCTCTATTTTAACAGGGAAAATAATCCATTTGCTTATTTATCTTCACAGCCATTAGGATGACGCATTTATGTTAAAGAGGGAGATCGCAAATTGGCAGATCTTCCTTATTGAGTACTGGTGAATATTGATATAACACATAGAGCATCTTGGGGTTACAAGGTATGTTACCCACACTAAAAAATAGCCAAATCATTCGCTTTTAGGGGAATTTATTCCTCTCTTTACGTTGATATAACAGCAGGTTTCTGATGACAAATAAAATAAATAATAACCAATTACTTAATGATGTAACTCGCTACTGGAATATCCGAGCTGAAAGTTATAGTGAGTCGAATCAACAGGAATTGCTGAGCGAGAAACAACAGAAATGGCGTCATCTATTATTGGGGCATACTAAAGTAGGTGAAACCTTAAAAGTGCTAGATATTGGAACGGGGCCTGGTTTTTTTGCCATTTTATTAGCGTTATCAGGTCATGAGGTGACGGCAATTGATGCAACGGAAGGCATGTTGCTGGAAGCCAAACAAAATGCACAAACGCACAAGGCAAATATTCAATTTGTTCGCGGTGATGTACACCAACTGCCTTTTGCTAGTGAACAATTCGATTTAGTAGTCAGTCGCAACGTGACATGGAATTTAAAAGCACCTCAAAAAGCGTATTCGGAGTGGTTTCGAGTATTAAAACCGGGTGGCAGTTTGATTAATTTCGATGCTAACTGGTATTTACATCTCTTTGATGAAAGCTACTGGCAAGGTTTTGTGGCAGATAGAGAACGTTCAATTGAAAAGCAAGTTGAAGATCACTACGTTAATACAGATACCAAAGAGATGGAGCGAATTGCTCGCCAATTACCATTAAGTCAAATTAAACGGCCACAATGGGATATTAATACCCTGCTAGAAGTCGGTTTTAGTCGATATATGATAGATACTCGTATTGGTGATTTCGTGTGGAACGAAGAAGAAAAAATCAATTATGGTTCAACACCGATGTTTATGATCCACGCACAAAAACAAAGAATAGATAATTAAAGGAGAATAACGTGAAGCCCTTACTTTCAGTGTTCCCAACACTATTATTAACACTGGCATGTGCTTTTCCTGCATTAGCAGACAAAAGTAATAATATGTTGGATTATGCCAGCACAAAAGATATTCGTGATATCAACCCGCATCTCTACTCTGGTGAGATGGCGGCTCAAAACATGGTATTTGAATCCCTTGTATTAAATACCGAAAAAGGTGTTGCACCTTATTTAGCAGAGCGTTGGGATATCTCTCCTGATGGAAAGAGCTACACTTTCTTTTTACGCCATGATGTGACGTTTAGTGATGGTGAGCCCTTTAATGCTAAAGCGGTAAAATTAAATATTGAAGCGGTACTAGACAACTATGAACGTCATGCGTGGTTAGAGTTAGTTCGTCAGATTGATAGCGTTGAAATTGTTGATGAATTCACTGTTAAATTAAATCTAAAAAATCCTTACTATCCAACATTAACGGAATTAGGCTTAACTCGCCCATTCCGCTTTATTTCACCGAATTCTTTTATTAATGGCAAAACCAAAACAGGTGTTGCGAACTATGTGGGCACAGGACCTTGGGTATTAACTGAGCATAAAAAAGACCAATATGCTGAGTTTAAAGTTAATCCCAATTATTGGGGAGAGAAGCCGGTATTAAATGGTGTGATATGGAGAGTGATCCCCGATAGACAAACCATGTTACTTTCTCTGCAAAAAGGGGATATTCAGCTTATTTTTGGTGCAGATGGCGACATGTTAGATATGGATTCATTTGAAGCTCTTATGACATCAGATAAATTCAAAACGGAAATGAGTGCACCGATCGCGTCTCGTGCCATTGTGCTCAATAGTAGCCGAGCAATGACATCTAGCCAAAAAGTACGCCAAGCATTGCAATATGCGGTTGATAAAGAAGGGATTGCCCAAGGTATTTTAGCGGGTAGCGAAAAAGTCGCTGATACTTTAATGGCGCGCAGTGTGCCTTACTGTGATTTTGCTTCCCCAACCTATATTTATCGTCCAACAAAAGCGATTGATCTATTAGAGTCTGAAGGCTGGGTATTACCAAAAGGTAAGACTATCCGTGAAAAGCAAGGCGAAAAATTACAGCTATTGCTCTCTTATAATGTGAATAATGCTGTTGAGAAAGAGATAGCTGAACTTATTCAAGATGACTTTAAAAAGATTGGTGTCGGCTTAACGATTTTAGGTGAAGAGAAACAAGCCTATTTAGATAGACAAAAAAATGGTGATTTCGATTTACAATATTCGCTCTCATGGGGAACACCTTACGATCCGGCTTCTTTTGTTTCATCATTTAGAATACCTGCTCACGCGGATTATCAAGGGCAAAAAGGATTGGCGAATAAAGCCCAATTGGATGCAATGATTGGTGAGTTATTAATTACACCTAATGAAGCGCGTCGTCAGGAGTTATATAAAACCTTGTTTACCTCATTAGCAGAGCAAGCAGTTTATATTCCATTAACTTATTCACGTACTAAGGCTATCCATCGTAGTGAATTAGAAAATGTGGGCTTTAACCCATCTCAATATGAAATACCGTTTGAAAAGATGCGCTTTAAGCCTTAATTAATGCATTAATGAGGTCAACTAACATAAGTGTGGCTCGTAATATCAACGTGCCACACTGATCAAACCTTATGCTACGTTATATATTCTGGAGAGTGCTGGCTATCTTCCCACTGGCACTAATGATTTCATTTATTGCCTTTATTCTGTTGGAGTTAGCCCCGTCTGATCCTGCGGAAGTCGCGTTACGCGTCAATGAAATAGTACCAACACCCGAAGCCATTGAAGGGATGCGCCATGAGTTAGGGTTAGATAAACCTTTTTTTACGCGTTACTTTTTATGGTTAGTGTCAGGTTTACAACTCGATTTTGGTACTTCTTTTCTTACAAGAACCCCTGTTATTCAAGAGATGCTAAGAGCATTACCGCCAACACTTTGGTTAGCTTCAACGGCGCTATTCTTTACGATTATTCTGGCATTACCTTTAGCATTATGGTGTGTGGCTAAACCTCAAAGTTTTACGGATAAATGCATTCGTTTCATTGTGTTTGTTTTAACGGCAATTCCTAATTACTGGTTAGGGTTACTTTTAATTTGGGGAGTCGCAGTTTATTTAGATTGGTTGCCTGTCAGCGGGATGTTATCGCCAAAGTCTGTTATTTTGCCTGCACTGGCACTCTCTTTAGGGTATATCGGTACTTATTTGCGGTTATTACGCGGTGCGATGTTAAATCAGTGGCATCAGCCTTATGTTTTTTATGCCAAAGCACGAGGATTACCCGATAACCTTATTTTACGTCGCCATATTTTACGTAATTCGCTGTATTCCAGTTTAACAGCATTGGGAATGAGCATTCCGAAGCTTATTGCTGGTACGGTGGTGATTGAAAATATTTTTGCTTGGCCGGGAATCGGACGACTATGTATTAGTGCTATATTTGGTCGTGATTATCCGATGATACAAGCTTATATTTTATTGATGTCACTGTTATTTCTCTTTTTTAATTTTCTGATGGATGTCATTCAAATGATGACTGATCCACGGTTAAGGAGATAGGGATGTGGCAACTGTTTTGGCAACGACTTGCAAAAGATAAAAGCGCACAGCTGTGCTTATCGGTGATTATGATTGTGATTATTGCAGGAGTATTTGCCCCTTGGTTGGCACCACATGATCCCACATTAACTTCGATACGTTTGAAATTTAAGCCTATGAGTTTTGATTATCCGTTAGGTACGGATAATTTAGGGCGCTGTATCTTTTCAAGATTATTGTTTGGTGTAAGAACCACGGTATTTTATGCCTTATTAGCCATGAGTGTGACATTAATAATTGGTTGGTTAATGGGAATGTTAGCCGGATTTTTTCATGGCAAGACAGATACATTAATTATGCGGTTATGTGATGTAGTTTTGTCATTTCCAGCAGAAATTATGATCTTAGCGTTAGTGGGAATAATGGGGCCGGGTATTGGTAATATCTTAATTGCCGTTATTTTAGTGAAATGGGCATGGTATGCCAGAATGATCAGAGGGGTTGTTCGCCAATATTCTCATCGTAATTACATTGCATATGCACAGGTCATTGGCGCGCCGTCCAGTCATATTTTACGGCGACATCTATTACCTGTTACCTTTGCTGAAACTATTGTCTTAGCATCAACGGATATTGGCAGTGTTATTTTAATGATCTCAGCGCTCTCTTTTTTAGGGTTAGGCGTACAACCACCCACGCCAGAATGGGGAAATATGCTCAGTGAAGCAAAAAATGTCATGGTATTACATCCAGAACAAATGTTGCCAGCGGGGATTGCTATCACTCTTGTCGTTACCGCATTTAATTTTTGGGGTGATTTTTTACGTGATGTGTTTGATCCCGATAATCGCCAGTCAGTAGGAGAAAAGCATGAACAACTTACTGACGCTTGAGCATGTTTCTATTTTTCATCAAGAAAGTGGAAAAAAACTGATTGATGATATCTCTTTCTCGATAAAACAAGGACGTACATTAGCGATTGTCGGAGAAAGCGGTAGTGGTAAAAGTTTGATGAGTAAAGCCATTATGGGATTGCTACCTGAACAATTAGCAATGTCAGGAGAGATTTTCTTTGAAGGAAAGAAAATCAGTCATGAAGCACTTTCTCAACGCCGAGCTTTATTAGGAACATCTTTAGGTGTGATTGTGCAAAATGGCATGAGTGCCTTTGATCCCTTGATGAGAATAGGAAAGCAATTTTGCCAAACTTTAACCTACCATTTTTCCTATTCTAAAAAGCAAGCCATAGAAGAAACTCAGTCGGCATTATCTCATGTTTTTCCTTATCAATTTCAATCTATTATGCAGGCGTTTCCTCATCAATTAAGTGGCGGACAACTACAACGTGTGATGATTGCGATTGCGCTCGCTTTATCACCGAAATTATTAATTGCGGATGAACCGACAACGGCGCTTGATGCACCACTTCGCCAAGATATTTTAAAATTGCTTCATCATGTCGTCACAACTCATCATTCAACACTGATTTTTATTTCTCATGACTTAGGACTAGTTAATGAAATTGCCGACGATATAGTCGTCATGCAAAGAGGAAAAATGGTTGAATGTGGTGATAAAACAACCGTTTTATCACATCCAACACAAGAATATACGCGTTATTTAATTAATGCACGCCGACAACTTTCATTACGTTTCGAGCAATTGATTAATGAAAAAATAGATTAATGCCATCATAATAAAAGAGGGTTTATGTTATTAAACGTTGAGAATATTAGTAAGTTTTATACTCAAAAAAATAACACATTATTTGGTGAAAAAGTGAAGGTTATCGATTCACTCTCTTTTAGTATTAATTCAAGTGAAGCCTTTGGTTTAGTGGGTGAAAGTGGCAGTGGAAAAAGCACGTTAGCACGTTTAATTTGTGGATTAGAATTACCTGATAGTGGCGCTATCTCTTTAAATAATAAGCCTGTTACAAAACGACTTCATCGCCAAGGTATAATTAGTATCGTTTTTCAAGATTATATGACTTCCGTTAATCCGACATTAACGGTAGGCGAAATTATTGCTGAGCCGATTAAAATCATTAATCCAAATATTAGCTATCAAGCATTGAAAACGCTTATTTTTTCTTTTTTAGATAAAGTAGAATTACCTAAAAGTTGCTATACACGTTATATATTTGAACTTTCTGGTGGGCAGGCTCAACGAGTTTGTTTATGTCGTGCATTAGCGTCTTATCCAAAACTTATTGTATTAGATGAAGCGCTTAGCTCTTTAGATATTCCCACCCAAGTTCAAATATTAGATTTATTAAAACAGTTAAAAGAAGAGTTTACACTCTCTTATCTTTTTATTAGTCATGATATTCAAACGGTGGCTTATTTCTGCGATAAAGTGATGTTTTTTTTACAAGGTAGGAATATTGAACTGTGTGAGATAAATAATTTAGGCAATGTTTCTCATGATTATTCTAAAAAGCTTATTCAAGCTGTTATTTAATCAATAAACAGCAATGCCTTTTAGCATTACTGCTTGTTGAATTTAATCTATTTAGAGATTATTCATTAAGTGTTCTTGAACCGCTTTTGCATCATTTGCGGCATTGAAATCAATACCAAAATTCAGCGTGCCTTCTTTAAGTTCAATACTACGAGGTGTTGCTTTAGAACAGGTAATATTCTGTATTTTTTCTTTTACTGTTTCTTGTGCTATTTTCGAGCTCTCACAAGTATTAATTACGCCTTTTAATCCTTCGCTACAATAACTATCAACACCTATTGTTTTTAAATCATCAGCAGTAAATGCAGGCCAATCAAAAGTAACTTTTATATTGACATCACAGCTTTTATTTAAATCGACAACACGGGACTGAATATTTTCTTCGAATTTTTGTTGTAATTCTCTTTCAGCTAATGTCGCTGAAAAAGCAGAGGAGGAAATAAACAGCAGAGAAAGACTGATAGCAATATTTTTCAACATAATTAAATGCTCCAAAAAAGAATATATAAATTTAAGTTAACTTATTAAAAATAAAGTAATAGTGCGTTATAGCAATAGGAATATTATTGTTTTTCCTTTTTTCATTATTTTTTGAATAATATCTCTCATTATTAGTGAGATATCTTTTTATAAAAGGATATTTATTGTTGAGATATTGATATTTTTATAAGTGATTTTACTTATCTAATTAATTAAATGTTCGTTAGTTTCATAACGAACATAATCGATTCAGTACATCATTTAAATAACCCACAAAGCCAAATAAATGAATTTCCATTAAAAACATATAATTACATTATCTATGTAGATCTACATCACAAACTAATCTTATTGTGATTGTTTTTTCGTCATGCTCGAATTAACTTGCTAACTCGAAGTAGCAAAAATTAGCATAGCGTTAGCAAATGATGAGGGTTCGCATGGAACAACAATATTTTATTGGCGTTGATGTTGGCTCAGCCAGTGTCCGTGCAGCGGTATTTGATAGCAATGGAAAGCGTTTGGGCTTTTCTGTTCGCCCTATTGCTCAATTCCGCCCAAAAACGGATTTCGTTGAGCAATCGTCTACCGATATTTGGCAACAGGTTTGCACTACCGTAAAAGAGTCGGTGGCGTTATCTGCTATTGATCCTATCCATGTGAAATCTATTGGTTTTGATGCCACTTGTTCTTTGGTTGCGGTGGATAAGAACGGTAAAGGGCTTTCTGTTTCACCAAGCGGTAAAGCTGAACAAGATATCATTATGTGGATGGATCACCGTGCTGTACAAGAAACGGTCACTATCAATCTCACCAATGATCCTTCACTGCGATATGTTGGTGGTGAAGTCAGTATCGAAATGGAATTGCCTAAAATTCTGTGGTTAAAAAATCATTATCCAGAGCGTTACGAGAATGTATGGCGATTCTTTGATTTAGCTGACTTTTTAGTTTGGAAAGCAACATCAGGGGATGTAGCAAGTACTTGTACATTAACCTGTAAATGGAACTATTTAGCACATCAGGGGCAATTTAGTGAGAGCTTGTTAGCCGATGTAGGTTTGGATGAATTATTAGAAAAAGTACCACAAACCATCCTTGCGTTAGGTGAACAAGCAGGTTGTTTAAATGAGTCGGTTGCCAGTGCATTTGGCTTGCACACAGGTGTCATTGTTGCTTCAGGCATTATTGATGCTCATGCAGGTGGCTTGGCATTAACAGCATCACAACCTGAAGGGAGCTTGGCAATTATCAGTGGTACGTCTAACTGCCACATGATTGTGAGCCAATATCCAATTATGGTACCTGGAGTTTGGGGGCCTTATTTTGGCGCGATGTTACCTGAATTATGGCTAAACGAAGGCGGTCAAAGTGCTGCTGGTGCGTTAGTTGAATGGTCTATCCGCCGTCATGAATCATGGGCTGAATTAGAGCAAGAAGCGAATGAAAAAGGCGTTAACTACTATGCCTTATTAAACGAAGCTGTCGCTGAATTGGAAGAGAATGAACAATACCCAACAGCTCAGTTTCATGTTTTAGCTGACCATCATGGCAATCGTTCTCCGCGCGCAAACCCTGCCGCCAAAGGCATAGTAAGCGGATTAACGCTGGAAAGTGGTCGAGTTGCATTAGCTCGTTATTATCTCGCGACACTGCAATCTATTGCTTACGGTACACGCCATATTATTGACACGCTTGAAGACGCTGGACATCAAATCAATCGCATCGTGATGTGTGGTGGTGCAACGAAAAATCCATTGTGGCTACGCGAATATGCCAATGCGACAGGTCGTGAAATTCATTTAGCACAAGAAGAAGATGCAGTGAATTTAGGTGCTGCATTATTAGGTGCAGTGGCATGTAAAGCCTTTGATGATTTCTCTAAAGCTGCCAGTGCAATGGTGCGAGAAGGTGGCATTATCACACCAGATAGCGACACGTTTGCCTTCCATCAGGCCAAATACCAAGTTTATTTGCAGATGTATCAAGATCAGCAGCGTTATAACGAAATGATGTCAGATTGTTGACCACTAATTTTTCCGATTATGAACCGAGTTTACCTTACCAGGGATATCTTATGTTGAACTTAAATCTACCAAAATTACCGACAACCATCACAGCAGGTCAGAAAGAGATCCTGATGGTCACTAACGCAGACTTACGCGAGCCTGCAAATGTAACGTGCTGGCCTGTACAGAAAAAATTTGAAGATAAACTGGCAGCAGCATTAGAAGCTCAAGGTTACAAAATGAAGCGTGCTCATGAAATTAATGAAGCTCGCGGTCATGGTTTTATCAGTAGTCAGCGTGAAGGTTGCGATATGTTTGCTGCAATCGATCCTGATGCACCGGTTATTGTGTTATTAACCGCATGGCAATATTCACACCATATTGCCTCTTCATTAGCACACCATCGTGGTCCTATTTTACTGCTGGCTAACTTTGATGGTACATGGCCGGGTCTGGTAGGCATGTTGTGTTTAGCGGGTACGATGACCAGTTTAGGTAAAAATTATTCACGTTTATGGTCAGAAGAGTTTGATGATGAATTCTTTGTAGATGGTTTAGCAACTTGGTTGAAATATGGTTATGTAAATCATAAGCTTAGCTATCTTACAGATATTGCGCCAACACACAGGGTAATGGCGACAGAAGCCGGCGAAGTGGGTCGTAAAGTCGGCGAATATATAATTAAAAATAAAGAAATAATCGGTTTGTTCGATACATTCTGTATGGGAATGATTAACGGGGTCTTCCCACAACAGGCAATGATCAATATTGGTATGCCAATTGAATCCCTTTCTCAATCTGCGTTACTGGTCGAAATGGCGAAAGTACCGACAGAATTAAGAGAGGCATGTTTACAGTGGTACGAAGATAACGGGATGACGTTTATGTTTGGTCAAGATGACAAAACTGAACTCACTCGTGAACAAGTGATGGAGCAGTGCGCCATGATGATTGCAATGGCGCGTTTCGTAAAACGTTTTGGTCTAACAGCGGTGGGTGTGCAATATCAGCAGGGCTTAAAAGATTGTTGCCCTGCGTCTGACTTTGCTGAAGGTGCGATTGGTTCAACTGCACGTTTCCCACTGCCAGATGAAAACGGCGAGATTATCTGCCCTAACACACCAATTCCTTGTATCAATGAAGTGGATATGGGTACGGCTATTCCTCAAACGATGTTATGGCGTTTATTAACATCATTAGGATTACCTGCTGAAACCACACTACATGATATTCGTTGGGGTAGTGAGTATGAAGGAACATTCTACTGGGATATGGAAATTTCAGGCTCTGTTCCTTTTGAACACCTCAAAGGTGGCCTAAAAGGTGCAACAGGTTATCGCCAACCTCCGATGTTCTTCCCTAAAGGGGGTTCAACTATCGCAGGTCAAGGTAAAGCAGGGCGCTTATTATGGGGCCGTGCACACTATGAAGGTACTGATGTGATTATGCATATTGGTACAGGTGTGGCTGTGGAGTTACCTGAAGCAGAATTTGAACGTCGCCGTAAAGCAACTAACTACGAATGGCCATTATTGAACTGTACGTTAGATGGCGTAACTCGTGATGACCTTATGGCGGGACATCAAAGTAACCACATTACTGTGGCTTATGTTGATGAAGATAAATTGGCGTTTGTGCTAAAAGCATTTGTTGCTCAAGCACTGACTCAAGGTATCCAAGTGAAAGTGGCAGGCGATGCCATTAACTTACTGTAAGGAATTGATGATGAGTCAGCAAAAATACGTCGGTGTTTGGCCTGTTATGCTAACCCCTTTTGATGCCAAAGGGGAGATTGATTGGGCGTCATTAGAGCGCCTTGTAGACTGGTATATTGATTCTGGTGTACATGGACTCTTTGCCGCCTGCCAATCAAGCGAAATGTTTTATTTAAGTGATGAGGAAACTCAAGCACTCACCCGTTTTATCGTTGAAAAAGCAGATGGAAGAGTACCTGTAGTTGCTTCTGGTCATACTGCAACAGCATTAAGTCAGCAAAAAGAACAATTGCAGGCAATGGCTGGCACAGGCGTCGATGGCGTCATTATGATCAGCAATCGCTTGGCTCTTGTCGGGGAGTCGGATGATAAAGCGTTGGAAACACTGCAAGTCTTAACCAATGTGGTACCAAAAGAGGTTGATTTGGGTATCTATGAATGCCCTTATCCTTACAAACGCTTGTTATCTGAAGAAATTGTAGAGTGGTGTGCGCAAAGTAATCGCTTTACCTTTATCAAAGATACGTGCTGTTCTCTTCCGATGATAGAACGTCGTTTGGCATTATCAAAAGGGACTCGCTTGCATCTTGCAAACGCTAACAGTCAAACGCTATTAGCTTCATTCCAAGCTGGATGTCAGGCATATAGCGGTGTAATGGCAAACTTCCATCCAGAGCTTTATGTTTGGCTTTATGAGAATTGGAAGGATAAACCAGAGCAGGCTACGGTATTAGCAGATTATTTATCAACAGCAGCGATGACCGAAACACTGGATTATCCAGCATGCGCTAAATATCATCAGCGCTTGATTGGTAACTTCAGCACGCTGGTCTGCCGTTCCCGTAATAGCAGTCAGTTTGAAAATTCATTTTTCCCTTCTGCTGTCAATAGCATGACTGCATTGGGTGAAAACATGAAAAAATGGCTTTCGTTAGATTAATTTAGGACACAGGAGTAGGAATATGCCTTTCGTGATGAAGGAAACCCAGTTTGTGCTTGATAATGCACATTCACTTTTTAATCACTGCCATGCTTCAACGATTGTGCGTGTGCCTAACTCTGAGCGTTTGTTAACCGCATTTTTTGCTGGCGATAAAGAAGGTAGCGGTAATACCGCTATCTGGCTGGTAATGAAAGAAGGTGATCATTGGCAACACGCTCAACCTGTTGTTAAAAATCCGGGTGTTGCACACTGGAATCCAGTTTTACATGTTGACCCATCAACAGGTAATATCTGGCTGTTTTATAAAATGGGTCCCGACGTACATAGTTGGACAACCCAATACGTTATCTCGAAGGATGGCGGAAATAGCTGGAGTTTACCGAGTGAATTGGTTTCTGGTGATGTAGCACCTAGAGGTCCTGTGAAAAATAAAGTGTTAGTGATGTCGAATGGCGAGTGGTTGGCACCGGGATCGGTTGAGGATGACCAATTCTGGGATGCGTTTGTCGATATTTCGAGTGACAACGGTCAACACTGGCTGCGAGTGGATATTCCAATTGAACATCATAAAGGTGAACAAGCGGAACATGAAATCTGGCAAGGTTTAAAGGATGATGCCTTATGGGAGACTGATCTACAACGCGTTTTTCAATGGGATGGCGTGATACAGCCAACACTATGGGAATCCCGGCCTGGGCATGTGCATGCCATGATGCGGAGTACGCGCGGTACTATTTATCGTAGCGATTCAACGGATTATGGGCGCAGTTGGTGTCCAGCTTATGCAACAATATTACCAAATAATAATAGCGGCATTGATGTCGTCTCCTTCGCAGATGGTCAACTGGCATTGGTGTATAACCCGAATTCAGGTAACTGGAGTCGTCGTTATCCTATCTCTGTCAGTCTTTCATCCGATAATGGCAGTACTTGGTCTGAACCATTCGATTTACTCGATGGGGAAGGCGAATTTTCATATCCGGCTATTATTGCTGAAAACAATACCCTACACGTGACCTTTACTTGGAATCGAAAAAACATTGTTTATCAGCAGTTAATGGCTACTCAATAAAAATGTGGAGAAAGGGTTTTATGAAAAAGAGTCTACTCGCAGCGTTGGCGATTACGATGACACTGGGTATGGGGAACGCAGTTGCCCAACAGTTAACGTATCCTACAAAAAATATTGATGTTGTCATCCCGAAAAACCCGGGTGGTGGTACTGATACTTCTGCACGTACTATCATTGAATTTGCAAAAGATGTGATGCCAGCTGGACGTATTTTCGTTCCTGTGAATAAGCCTGCTGGTAATGGTTTAACGGGGCTGATTGAAGTGGCTAATGCACGTCCAGATGGCACGAAATTAGTGATGACAACTGTTGAATTGGCGATGTTCCCACACCAAGGGAAATCACCAGTTACTTATAAAGATTTTACTCCAATCGCAACAACTATCGCTGATCCAGTGGTGTTAGTTGTTAATGCAGAATCACCTTATACCACGTTACAAGAGTTTATTGAGGGTGCGAAAGCGAACCCGGGTAAACTGAAAGTAGGTAACTCAGGTATGGGGGCTATTTATCACTTAGCTGGCGTTAATATCGAACGTACCACTGGCGCTAAATTTAACCATATCCCTTACAACGAAGGTACAGGCCCTTCAATCGCTGCTTTAGTGGGTAATCACATCGATGGCGTATTAACAACTCCGGGTGCAGTTAAATCTCAAGTTGATGCCGGTATTCTACGTGTTCTTGGTGTAATGGATGAGCGTCGTTTCCCATTATTCCCAGCCGTACCTACTTTCAAAGAAGCATTAAAATTAGACACTAACGTGAAAATGCGTGCTTGGGCTGTATTAGCAACAACCGCTAATGTGCCTGATAACGTGAAGAAAGAGTTAGTTGGTGCATTCTCTGAAGTGGTTCAAAAACCTGAATACCAAGAAGCACTGAAAAAACAAGGTATTATGCCTGTGTTTATCACTGGTGACGATGCTTACCAAATGATGAAAGAAGACCACGAGATGTATGCTGAGTTAATTTCAGCAACCCTGAAAAAATAACTTTTCTAATATTATAAACCACCCTACCTGTTACGGCAGGTAGGGTCGGGGAGATCCCGACATGACAAAAATCAATACAATCATCGGTGCGATTTCAGTGGCTTTCGGGGCACTAATTATCTATCTCTCCCGTGATATGAGCATGTTTGATGATTATGGTGTGCCTGGGGAGCGTTTTTGGCCTTATGGTCTTGCCATCTTATTTATTTTACTGGGGATTTTTCAATGGATTAGTATTGTGGTTGATAAAATCAAGCACGTACATAAGTCTGTTGACCTGAGTTCTACCGCAGTTAAACGCGCTTATGGTTTAGGTATCTTTATGTTGGCCTATGCCACTGGCCTGCACTTTTTTGGCTTTATTATTCCGTCACTGCTTCTTATCCCGGTCATTATGTGGCTGATGAATGAAAGAAAACCTATTGCACTGGTTGTTATTCCGGTTGTGATGGTTGCCGCCGTTTATGTCTTCTTTGACATTATCTTTAATTCACCTCTGCCAACCTCCGTTTTTTTTGAATAAGCGGTAAAGGAGCTTTGAGATGGAAATACTAGACGCTTTAATGGTCGTTTTCACTCTGGAAACGATAACGATGATCCTGTTAGGGGTATTCGCGGGTATTATTATCGGCGCATTACCGGGCCTAACAGTAAATATGGGGATTGCATTACTTCTCCCATTAACTTACTCCTTCCAAGGAATGACAGGGATACTCCTATTATTAGGTATGTATTGTGGTGCCGTTTACGGTGGCTCAATTACTGCGATATTGATTAGTACGCCGGGTACTCCCGCTTCTGCTGCAACGGTATTGGATGGTTATCCAATGGCGAAAAAAGGTGAAGCAGGACGCGCGCTGGGTTTATCTACGATGGGTTCTATGTTTGGGGGGATCTTTAGTACGATTGCCTTGATTGTAATAGCGCCTCAATTAGCAAAAGTGGCAACAGGTTTCTCTGCGGCTGAATATTTTGCACTCGCGGTATTTGGCATAAGTATTATTACCAGTGTATCATCGCAATCGATTGTGAAAGGATTAATGGGGGGGGCGATAGGTTTAGCTATTGCGACAATTGGACTTGATCCCATGACATCTGGACCTCGTTTCACCTTTGATACTGTGTACCTAATGGGTGGGGTTTCATTTATTCCTATCTTGGTTGGTCTGTTCGCTTTCTCTCAAGGCTTGATTAGTTTTGAAGAAGAATATCGTGAGCGCAAACAGAAGAAGAATGAAAAAATTAATGCGCGTATTCACCGTGTATTACCTACATGGGCTGATTTTAAACGTGTACTACCAACGTACTTACGCTCTTCTGCTATTGGTACAACGATTGGTGCAATTCCGGGAACGGGCGGAGATATCTCATCATTTATCTCTTATAACGAAGCAAAACGTTGGTCTAAACACCCTGAAGAGTTTGGTCACGGTTCACCAGAAGGTGTTTCTGCACCAGAAGCCGGTGCAAACTCAGTAACAGGCGGAACCATGGTGCCTTTAATGACCTTAGGTATTCCGGGTGATGGCGCAACCGCCATTATCATGGGTGCATTTATGGTTCAGGGATTGGCATTAGGGCCTCAGCTCTTTACTGACAATCCAGTTGAAGTTAACAGCATCTTTATTGGCTTGATGATGGCGAATATTTTCCTCGGTATCTTAGGTTTCTTATGTATGAAACTCTTTGTTCGAGTGATGGATGTTCCGCGTCGCGTATTAGTACCAATTATCTTTGTATTATGTAGTGTGGGTGCTTATTCTGTGAACCATAGTATCATTGATGTATTCGTGATGATGGGGGCAGGGTTACTCGCTTACATTATGATTAAGCTCGATTTCTCCATGTCTCCTGTGGTTATCGGGATTATCTTAGGGCCGATGGCGGAATCAAATTTACGTCGTGCTTTAATGATGTCTCAGGGTGATTTATCTATTCTGTATACACGCCCAATTACTGCGACATTCTTAGGTATTGCGATACTGACGTTGATCTTACCCATTATTGGACCTTCGTTAAAAGCAATGTGGAAGAAATGCCGAGCTAAGCCTGCTCAGTAAAGGTTAACTGGCCCTCATCATCAAGGGTGAGGGCAATATCAATATGGAATATTAATGGCAAAAACAGTTGAACAGATTGCAAATGACCTGAATTTGTCTATTACCACCGTTAGATTGGTATTAAATGGCAAAGGTGATCAATACCGGATCAGTGCAAAAACGCAAAAAAAGATCGCGGACTATGTTGAGGTGTTTGGTTATACCGTCAATCATGCGGCTAGAAGTTTAAAGCTTAATAAAACAGATACCTACGGATTGGTTATCCCTCGCCTTTCTAACCCATTCTTCGCCGCTTTGGCTGAAAAATTAGAGATGCATTGTCACCAAATTGGTTGTCAGCTAACGATTAGCTGTACCTATGGTGATATCAAAAATGAAAATAAGCTCGTTAAATCAATGGATGAGCGTAATGTTGATGGTATTTTCATTGTGTCATCAAGCCGTAAAAATCAGCTACATCATGTGAAGCATCGCCAAAAACCATTGGTTTTTTTAGATAGAGATTTCTCTGTCAGTGAGGCTATTTGTGTCGCTTCAGATAACTGTGACAGTGGTGCTCAACTGACAAGAGCGATGATAAAGCTAGATGCGCCAATTCATTTTTTTGCGGGTGATGCATTATTACCCACCATTGCAGCGCGTTTGCGCGGTTATGTGCAAGCCATAAAAGGACATTATGGTGATGATAACCGTGTGACTGTCTCTTATGCTGAGCATAATACGACCAAAGATGGTGAGCAGATGATGAAACAGTATTTAGAGCAACATCAGCAAATACCCTCTCATTTTATTGCCTCATCATTGCCTATTCTTGAAGGTTTATTGAGTGTTATTCGTCAACGTGAAGGAAGTATTCCGGCTCATCTTCATATTGGTACCTTCGATGATCATGTGATGCTCAGTTTTTTACCTAATAATGTGTGGTCAATGAAGCAAGATGAAGCTTTATTGGTCGAAAAAGCTTTTGAAATCATGACTGCAAAGATAGCAGGCACCGCAGTTAAATCCCCTGCATTAATAAAAACACAGCTTATCGAGCGCCTAGTTTCTACTCAGTGAGTCAATTAAATCGCTTATTCGCCTCACTTTGTGAGTAGATTAGCAGGATTAATTGACTCATCACTGTATAAATAAAACACAATAGGAACATTTGTCTGCTCGTTTTATTGTTATTCTTTTTTTTACTTTTATAAATGCGCGCTACTCTACTTATCTCGTTTTAACAAAAATAGGGGCTCTTGATTATCTGCAATCAGAGGCTCATAATTTAAGCGGATAGTTCCATTTTATTAATATAAAAGGATATTAAAGAAAGATGAACGATGATGTTGACCGATGTCCTGAGTGTGAAGTAAGGGCATATTATACGAATGATTTTGTTCGTGTTTATCAAGCCTATTCAAATACTATTGCTCAGAGCGCAGTCGCAAACGGAACATTTGTTTCGCCCCCTTTTAGTATGACCCGTATGACTTGGGTAAAACCTTCCTTTCTTTGGATGATGTACCGTTCTGGTTGGGGACGTAAAGACGCTAATCAAGCTTCTATTCTTGCGGTTGATATTACGCATGAAGGCTTTCAAGAGATGCTGACACAAGGTGTTGTGAGTCATTTTGATCCAGACCGCTATACTACTGCTGAAGCTTGGAAAGAAGCGTCAGAAAACAGTAATATCCGCATTCAGTGGGATCCTGAACGTGATATTTATTTGAATCGACTCAGTTATCGTACTATCCAAATTGGTTTGCGAGATCAAGCAGTTGAAAAATATTGCAAAGAGTGGATTGTGAATATTACGGATATTACCGATAAGGTACGTAAAATTGATGCTTGTATTGCTAATGGTGATCTCGATACCGCATACAGCCTATTACCAGTAGAAAAACCGTATCACTTTGGTGAGTAATTCATCAAGATGTCACCCCGCTTAATTGGCGGGGTAATTGTAAGATTGGATCAGGCTTGCACAAGTTCAGGACGAACACCTAGCGTATGGCAAATAGCATAGGTTAATTCTGAACGATTAAGTGTATAAAAATGGAAGTCTTTGACTCCTTCACGGCTTAAAATCTTCACCATATCAATAGCAATCGAAGCGCCTACCAGACTACGGGTTTCAGGATCGTTATCTAACCCATCAAACATTTTATGCATCCAACCTGGAATTTTCACATTGGTTAAACCCGCAAAGCGTTTTAGTTGTTTAAAATTCGTGACAGGTAAAATTCCTGGAACAATCTCAACATCAATACCCGTTGAAACACAGCGGTCACGAAAACGTAAATAGCTTTCGACATCAAAGAAAAATTGAGTGATCGCGCGATTTGCTCCCGCATCTACTTTTCTTTTTAAGTTAATTAAATCGGCTTGTGCGCTTTTTGCTTCAGGATGCACTTCAGGATAAGCCGCAACAGAGATATCAAAATCACCCACCCCTTTGAGTAAGTGAACTAAATCTGTAGCGTACATATCAGGTTTTTGAGTATTGTCTGGCAAATCGCCTCGTAAGGCAACAATATGGCGGATGCCACTTTGCCAATAATCTTGCGCGATATGTTGTAGCTCTTCACGGCTAGCATCAACGCAAGTTAAATGCGGTGCAGCTTCTAATCCTGTGCGCTCTTTAATTCCTTTGATAATCGAGTGCGTTCTATCTCGCTCGCCTGAGTTTGCACCATAAGTCACAGAAACAAAGCTCGGTTTTAAGGTATTTAAGCGCGCAAGAGATTGCCAAAGAGTATTTTCCATCTCTTCGGTACGAGGCGGGAAAAACTCAAAGGAAACTTGGATCTGACCATCAAGTTCGGCAAGATTTTGATTTAATGCTTCATGTTGGCTTGCGTGATAAAAGCTCATACCTGTACCTCATCAATCATGTCACTGTGTTGTTATTCTTATTTAAGTATCACTACTTATTTACCCATCCAACCATTTAGACGTCTAGATGTAGATTCTCTTAATTAGGTTATTTAGTCAACAACTATTCACCCTGTTTTTGATGAGGATAATTCAATAGAAATGAGAGAAAACTTCATGTTGAAATCTTCTTTATAAAGAAAATCAGCTTCACCATGCATAAGCTGTATAATTTTTCTTCTACAATTAAACGAATTAACTTATTGAAGGGAGGTGAAATGATCACCTGTAAGCGAGTGTATAACGATAAAGAGGGAATTCATGAAGGTTATCGTGTATTAGTGGATAGACTGTGGCCAAGAGGCGTGAAAAAAACAGACTTTCATTATGATGAGTGGAATAAAGAGGTTGCACCTTCGACCGAGTTACGAAAATGGTTTCATGCTGGTGGCGGTGATTTTACTGAATTTACCCAACGTTATATTGAAGAATTGACAGGCGCTCCTGAACATTGGCGACCTCTTCTTGTAATAGCAAAAGAGCGACCGCTAGTATTACTTTATTCAGGTAAAGATGAGCAACAAAATAATGCAACCGTGTTAAAAGCTTTTCTAGAAAAACAGTTAGCACACGGTTAATAATGAACAATTTGAGCGTTTTGGTAAAAAAAGCAAAAAAAAGTGGCGCAGTATTAGGCGCCACAAAAATTGCTAATAAAAACATCGAACAGAGTCAGAGAATATTTTTACTACTCTTATGCTGTGTGTGTATTTGCCGCTAACCATTGACTAATACGTTGTTTTTGTTCGTCATTTAGCCACATGCCGAGTTTGGTACGACGCCAAATGGCATCATCAACTTCGATAACCCACTCATGTTTCACTAAATAACGTAATTCTGCTTCATACAGATTATGACCGAAGTTTTCACCCATACCTGCTAAATCAGTAATACCTTCAAGCAGTAATTCAGTGTTGCTACCGTAAGTACGGGCAAAACGCAGTGCCAGTGCTTCTGGTAACCAAGGGTGACGTTGACGAATTAAACGAGAATAACCATCACGATCACAACCTTCTAAATTACCACCCGGTAATTGACCATTTTTAGTCCACGGTTTACCCATGTTAGGGAAGTAGCTCACGAGTTTATCAACAGCGTGTTCACCTAATTTGCGATAAGTCGTTAATTTACCACCAAATACAGATAACAGTGGTGTTTGGCCATTATCATCGTGAACATCTAAGGTGTAATCACGGGTGATCGCTTGTGGAGAATCTGATTCATCGTCACATAATGGGCGCACGCCAGAGTAATTCCAAACCACATCTTCTTTCGTTAACTGCTTCTTAAAGTGATCGTTATAGACTTTTAGTAAGTACTGAACTTCGTTGTCATCAATCGCGACATCTTTAGGATCACCTTTATATTCAACATCCGTAGTACCGATGATAGAGAACTCATCCATCCAAGGAATAACGAAAACAATACGGTTATCTTCGTTTTGTAAAATATAAGCTTGTGGTTCGTTATGAGCGCGAGGAATAACAATATGGCTACCTTTAATTAAGCGGATGCCATAAGGTGATTTCAGTTTTAAGCCTTCATCAAACAGCGTTTTAACCCAAGGGCCCGCGGCATTGACAAGTGCTTTTGATTGATAGAGCGATGTTTCACCCGTGCGTAAATCTTGTGCTTCTACCATCCATAAATTATTTTCACGCCAAGCGCGAGTGACTTTAGTGCGAGTACGTACTTCACCACCACGACGAACAATTTCTTGTGCGTTGAGCACCACTAAACGTGCATCATCAACCCAGCAGTCTGAGTATTCAAAGCCACGTGTTAATTCCGGTTTTAAAACAGAGTTTGCACCGAATTTAATACCTTTACTACTCGGTAGGCTGACACGTTTTCCTAAATGATCATAAAGGAATAGACCAATACGGATCATCCAAGCTGGGCGTAAGTGTGGCTGATGTGGCAGGCGAAAGCGCATTGGAAATGCAATATGTGGCGCTAAGCGTAATAATACTTCACGCTCCGCCAGTGCTTCGCTTACTAAGCGAAACTCATAATGTTCTAGATAACGTAAGCCACCATGAATAAGTTTAGAGCTCGCGGAAGATGTCGCACTTGCTAAGTCTTGAGCTTCCAGCATAAGTACTGAAAGGCCTCGGCCAGCTGCATCCGCCGCAATTCCAGCGCCGTTTATTCCGCCGCCGATGACAATCAAGTCTTGAGTTTTCATAACATCCTCCTACGAATGCGCGAAACAATTCTTTAATGTTCGTTTTCGCTCATAATTGTAATGAAGTTTGATGAAAATGCCAACTATATAACTGATAAAAAACATAACCGCGTGATATGGATAACAATTTATTATCATATCCATATATTTTGTGGGTTTATTAAAAATAAACAACATTGTTAATATATTAATAAAAAAGAAAGTCGGTATATCAGAAAAGAGAGTAAATAGAGTGAGTTAACTTAATTTCAGTAGAAGATAGGCAAAAAAAAGTACCTAAGAAGGTACTTTTTGAGGAATTTATTCAATTAACATAATTCGAGTTGAACGTTGTGTTGCTCAACAATTTTTTGGATCCCTGCTGGTGGTTCTTGATCGGTAAATAAGTAGTCGATCAAATTCATATTGCCTAAATTCACCATTGCATTACGGCCAAACTTAGAATGGTCAGTCACCAACATTACACAGCGTGAGTTTTCGATAATTGCGCGTTTAGTTCGAACTTCATGGTAATCAAACTCAAGTAGAGAACCATCCATATCGATGCCACTTATCCCTAAAATGCCGTAATCAAGACGGAATTGAGAGATAAAATCAAGTGTGGCTTCACCGACAATACCACCATCTCGTGTACGCACTTCACCACCCGCAAGAATTAAGCGAAAGTCTTCTTTGCCCATCAGTAACGTTGCCACATTGAGATTGTTGGTCACGATACGTAGGTTTTTGTGGTTAATTAAAGCATGTGCAACGGCTTCAGGTGTTGTACCGATATCAATGAACAGTGTTGCACCATCAGGAATTAAGCTTGCGACTCGTTGTGCGATACGTGATTTTTCATCAGACCACATGATTTTACGATCATGATAAGCCGTATTCACTGAGCTTGAAGGTAATGCAGCACCACCGTGATGACGTTGGATTTTGTTCTTTTCCGCTAATTCGTTTAAATCACGTCGGATTGTCTGTGGGCTGACTTCAAAATGCTCCACCAATTCTTCAGTGCTGACATAGCCTTGTAGGCGTACCAGTTCAATGATGGCATCATGTCGTTGCGTTTGCTTCACAGGTATCCCCTAATGTTAAAAATATCATGTTAATTTTATTATGATCTACGAGATAATTGATGTCGATTATCCCACAAAGCCATCAATAAGCCGATAAGGAAGCCTGCAAAATGTGCAGTATTTCCGATAGAGTCACCTAAAACGCCCATATAACCCGCAACAATCCACAAAATCGAAAAGCCGATTAAGCCCGTTGGAGCACCAATACCCTTCTCTGGATTACGTATTCCCGTTAAGCCTACATAGCCAATTAATGCGTAAACAACACCGGAAAGCCCACCAAAATTAGAGTCTGTAAACAGTGATTGTGCCCAATTACTAAAGAGCGCAGAAACGAGCATGATGACAAATAATTTACCCGTACCTAATCGTTGCTCTGTTTGACTTGCGAGATACCACCACATCGCAAGGTTAAAGGCGATGTGCATCAGTGAGAAGTGAACAAACGCAGGGGTGATATAGCGCCAAACTTCAAAGTTCAGGCTCTCTTTATAAGGCCATGCCAAATGGAGCATAACGTTATAATCGCCTACGACTTGTTGCCAAATAAAAATAAGGACACATAAAATGACCACCAGCACCGTTAATGGGCCTGAATGTTGCACCATATTTTTTATCGAAAAGGTAGGGCGATATTTTATACCCGTGTTTTTCGGATCTCCGGTTTGCCAACTTGCAGCTTGGTAACGTGGGTGAAAAGGCTCACGTAAAAAAGTATTTAGTTCTTTTTCAACCATATCCAGCTGATGTTGGTCTTCTAACCAAAGTGAGATCTGCTGATTTTCATTTTTTGCGTGAATTCGTACACCTTTCGTTGTCATATAATTGACAAACAAATCAGCTACTTGAGGGTTAGAAAGCGTAATAATGTGGATCATTAACAAAACTCATCTGTAGTTATTGCAGAGAAGTTATCGCTTGTGGAAACTCTCTTAGCCATGCTTCGAAACCCCCGTTGATACTATAAACGGTTTCAAAGCCCATATTGACCAGATATTGAGCTGCACCTTGGCTGCTATGACCGTGATAACACATCACCATCACAGGAACATCGAAGTCAGCATCTTGTAAAAATTGGTTTAGCGTATCATTGGTGAGATGAAATGCGCCGGTAGCATGACCAATGCGGTAACTCTGAGGATCTCTAACATCAACTAAGATTGCTGATTGAGATGTCCAGAATTGATAGGCTTGTTCAATGCTGAGAAATTGAAACTTATCCATAATTGTCTTATTTATTATATTGTTAATTGATTTATTTGTTCTGAGCGAGAGAACGATACATTTATCATAACGTCAAATAGGTAAAGATGACGTTATACTTTGTAAATGATTATTTTAATAAACAAATCCCCCATGATATCAGTACAGGTGAGTATCATAGGGGATGTGATACTGAGGGATCAGTAGTAGGAGTGTTCGCCACGTTGGTGTTCAGTTAAATCTTTCACACCTTTCAATTCATCTGGGAACAGGTTTAACAGCTCTTTTTCGATACCATCTTTTAAGGTGACATCAATCATTGAACAGCCGTTACAGCCACCACCAAATTGTAAGATAGCGTAACCATCTTCAGTGATTTCCATCAGACTAACGCGACCACCATGACCGGCTAATTGTGGATTAATTTGTGATTGCAGTACGTATTCAACGCGTTCAATTAACGGTGCATCAGCATCGACTTTACGCATTTTTGCGTTAGGTGCTTTCAGCGTTAATTGTGAGCCCAGTTGGTCAGTGACAAAGTCAATTTCCGCATCTTCTAAGAAAGGTGCGCTGATGTCATCAACATACGCAGAAAGTTTTTCGAACTTAATTTCAGTATCGTTTGGCTCTACGGCATCAGGTGGGCAGTATGAAACGCCACATTCAGCATTCGGTGTGCCTGGATTGATAACGAATACACGAATTTGGGTGTTGGGTTCTTGGTTAGCCAGTAGTTTGGCAAAATGCGCCTGTGCGGCATCAGTAATAATAATCATATCGTCTTGCTCAATAGTTGACTGTTCTGGTTGGTTATCATACGCCCAATTGGCGGTTAACTACAAGGTTCGGCAAATCGCCCATACCTCAACAGAGCGTGCTCCCGCACGAAATAACAAGGGTACAATGCTCTTTAATGTCGCGCCTGTAGTGATAACATCATCAATTAGTGCCAGATTTTTCCCTGATACCGACACTGTGTTATTTAATACAAATGCATTCTTTAAATTTTGTTGCCTTTGTTTGGCATTAAGATGCGTTTGCACCAGTGTAGCACGAGTTCTTATCAGGGTATCCGGTTGATAAGCACAATTTAGCCACCTTGCCAAAGGCTTAGCGATAGCTTCTACTTGTTCAAAGCCTCTAGACCAACGGCGATGATGATGCGAAGGAACGCTAATAATTCTGTCAGGTTTCTGCACTAAATTTTCTCGCCGATGTGAAAGCCATCGCAATAGAAAAAGTCGTGCAAGACATAAAGCTATTTGAGGGCGAGGTTGGTATTTATAAAGGTGTAATAATTTATTTAATGGCGGTTGATAGTCAGTGACTGTCAACATCTGTTTCCATAATGGAGGCGATTGCAAGCAACGTCCACATAGCATCATAGAGTGAGATGAGGGGTATAAACAGCATGGGCAACGGTTATGTTGTTTAGGTAAATGTCGAATACAACTCGAACAAATACCCTTAGTATCATAATGTAAGGGTTGGCGACATAACCAACAATATCCTGCTATTGTTATCCACATAATGAAAATCCCTGTACTAAGAGAAGAGAGCATAACAATGAATAAATTGTATTGGCAGACAATGGGTGAAGGAAAAACGCATCTTGTGCTATTACACGGATGGGGATTGAATGCAAAGGTCTGGCAATCATTAATACCGCGACTAAGCTCGCATTTTACACTGCATCTTGTTGATCTCCCAGGATATGGCCGTAGCCAAAGTTTTCCTGTTCTCACATTAAAAGAGATGGCGGACATTGTTTTTGCCAAAGCCCCCGATAATGCCATTTGGTTAGGATGGTCTTTAGGTGGATTAGTCGCCAGCCGTGTTGTATTAGATAATCCTAATAATGTGCAAGCATTGATTACGGTGGCTTCTTCGCCTTGTTTTGGTGCTCATGAGGATTGGCCGGGTATCAAACCTGAAGTGTTAAAAGGGTTTGAGCAGCAGTTAAACGAGAATTTTCATCGCACAGTTGAACGTTTTTTAGCACTACAAACATTGGGTACGCAAAGTGCGCGTGAAGATATGAAGGCATTAAAGTCAGTAGTATTAGAGCAACCACTGCCTTCTGTCGAAGTACTTAATGGTGGACTAGAAATTTTGCGTACTGAGGATTTACGAGAAGAGTTAAAAACGTTGAGTTGTCCTTTTATTCGTTTTTACGGCTATTTAGATGGTTTAGTTCCTCGGAAAGTGGCTGGATTATTAGATGCTATTTATCCACATTCACCTTCTGTTATTTTCCGTAATGCGGCTCATGCGCCATTTATTTCACATCCAGATGAATTTACTCAAACGTTAATTGAGGCTTGTAAAATAACATTATAATTATCAGCCAGAACTGCTCAGACTTGAAGTTAGTTCTGAGCAGTTCTAACCTTATATTTTCAATGAAGTTTCAACACGATAAGATGTTTCAAGGAGTGGTGCATTTTTTATTGTGTCGGCAACAGGGCAAGTGCGTTCAATAAAAGCGATAAATGCAGCGATCTCTTCCTCACTATTATCTGCTTCAATAAAGAACTCGGTCGTAATTTTGCTAAAACCAATTTTGGCTTCTTTATTTTTTCCGGTAAAACCATCGGTATCTAATTCGCCTCTGACTTCAATGCGAATATTTTTAAGATTAATTTGGTGCATATGTGCAAAGCTTTTTGCCACGATACCTTTACAAGCACCTAACGTACCTAATAGGGCTTCCACAGGGTTCATTGCACTGTCTTTACCTCCCAGTGATACAGGTTCATCAAGTAAAAATTGAAATTGGCGCGACGCGCATTGCATTTGTAATTTGCCTTGCTCGCCTGTGGTGATCGTTGATGAAAATTCAGTTATTGGCATAATTTTTATATTCTTATAAAGTGAAATTAAATAGACGTCTTTACGTCTATAGTTAATGGATTATGCCGTGATAGTTAGGAAAGTAAATCATTAAATAGGAAGATGAAAATGATTCATCTTGCGCATTAGATAAAAAAATCCCCTACATAAAGTAAGGGATTTTCATGATGGTATTTATCAACTTGTTAGACTATTTGATAAAGCTTTGTCTGGCAGGCGGTGGCTTCTGGGCAACTTTTACAGCTACCCGTAAGACAATCCTCGACATCGACTTCTTGAAGCTTCCCCATCAATGTGAGCCGCTCTAACATTGCTTGCACCAACGCTTCAGGCATATTGAGTTGATGGCTGATAAGACGGGCATCGGCTCGACCATTAAGGGCGATACAATCACGTACTTCTATCAAACTGGCCATCTTACTTTTCCTTTGTCACTTAGTGACAGCTACCTTTTGAACAACATTGTTTAGCCAATGATGGCTTATTGCTTAAGTTAATTGTTAGACGATTACGAGCATTACGCAACAAGATAAATAGAACAAAGTTAAATATCACAACCGTAGCAATGGTGATTGTACTGCTTTGTGGATGCTCGCTAAAGGTTGCGGTTTGATAGAACAGCGCAGCCAGTGAGTAAGCAATATTTAATCCCCAAAGAATAGAGAAGGTCATCCAGCCACGACTGGTTTCACGAGCGATAGCACCCATTACTGAAACACAAGGTACATACAGTAAAACAAAGATTAAGTAGCTATAAGCTGCAATGCCTGAGCCAAATTTAGCACCCATGGTTCCCATTGTGCCAGTATCCATTTCACCATCACCTTTGCTAGCTTCAATTGGGTTAGAAAGTGCAGCTAAAGTGAAGGTCTCTTTTAAGCTATCCCATGTTTCACCAAAGGCATCACCAATTTCTCCCCATAGGTCGAATTCTTCAGGATCAAATGGCTCATTAACGATGCTTTCTGCGGTATAGAGGGTATTTAATGTTCCCACAACCACTTCTTTTGCCATCGCACCAGTAACTAAACCAACCGTTGCTTGCCAGTTATCATTGTGAACACCAATAGGTTGTAGTAATGGTGTGATCACTTTACTGACAGACGCTAATGCAGAATCATTGATGTTATCCGCAGGTTTACCAGAGAAGGTAAAGCTATTTAGCGCACCAATAAACATACTCGCAATAATGATGACTTTACCAGCTCGTACAACGAAACCTTTTAGACGTTGCCATGTTTGCATGAGTAACGTTTTTAGGTGAGGAACGTGATAAACAGGCAGTTCCATCACGAAAGGTGACGCTTCACCGCGCATAATGGTGTGTTTTAGCAGTAAGCCTGTGAAGATAGCAACCACAATACCGAGAAGATAAAGTGAGAAAACAACACTCGCACCGTTTTTACCAAAGAAGGCTGCCGCAAATACCGCGAAGATAGCTAAACGAGCACCACAAGACATAAACGGTGCCATTAATACGGTGATCAATCGTTCTCTTGGTGCATCGAGAGTACGCGCACCCATAATAGAAGGTACGTTACAACCAAAACCGACAATCAGTGGTACGAATGATTTGCCCGGTAAACCCAGAGCCTGCATCAATCTATCCATAACAAACGCGGCACGAGCCATATAACCCGAGTCTTCAAGGATAGATAAAAAGAGATACATCATCCCGATTTGTGGCACTAATGGAAGAACCGTATTGATACCACCACCGACACCTTGAGCAAGGAAAATTGTCAGCCATTCAGGGAAGTTAAAAGTTGCGCCAATCCATTGAATACCATGAATAAAGATAGCTTCAGAGCCACCTTCAAAAGCAGGTTGTAATGCACCACCGATGTTAATTGCGAGTACGAACATTAAATACATGACAAATAGGAAGATAGGCACGCCTAACCAACGGTTTAATATCACTTTATCGATATTTTGTGTCAGGATATTGGGCTTAATGGACTCCATATTAATCACAGCATGACAGATGCGCTCAATATTTTGATAACGGGCATCAGCAATGACTAATTCTGGCTCATTATTATGTTCGTCTTGAATTCGTTGACGAATGGCTTTGATATCTTCACTGGTGACTTGAGCGCGTTGATGGGTATAGATATCCCCTTCTAAACACTGTAATGCCATCCAACGACGTTGCTGTAAATTAAACTCATCATGATTAATTTTTTCAGCAAGTGTTTCAACTTCATTCAATAACCATAGTGGATAAGAAGTCAGTAATTCTTGTGGTTTTTTCTTTTCAGCAGGGAAGGTATCAATGGCTTCTTTGAGTTTATCAATACCAGATGCTTTGGTTGAAATCATCGGAATAACAGGGCAACCCAGTTGCTCTGAAAGTGCGTTGATATCAATTTGCATATCTTGGTGTTCTGCAATATCGAGCATGTTTAATGCCACAATACATGGAATGCCAAGCTCAAGTAGTTGCAATGTCAAATAGAGGTTACGCTCAAGATTTGATGCATCAACCACGTTAATCAGCATGTCTGCTTCATTACTTAAAATGAAATGGCAGGCAATTTGCTCATCAAGAGATGTCTGTTCTGAAATTGTCGTTAAAGAGTAAGTCCCGGGTAAATCGACGAGCTCAATTTTATGATTTGCAGTTGTGAAACGACCAACTTTGCGTTCGACCGTTACACCTGCCCAGTTACCCACACGCTGACGAGAGCCTGTTAACTGATTAAAGAGTGTTGTTTTACCGGCATTGGGATTACCGATAAGGCCTATAGTGAGAGGAGTCATAATAGTGATGCCAATAGTTGTCTTGCCTGGTTGAATGAGAAATAACGATTATTTTTCGTTATGAACCACTTCGCTAAGATTAATGAGTGCGAGATCTTTTTTTCTCAAAATTAAGGACACTCGGTGCGTTTCTATTTGAATAGGATCACCCAGTGGTGCGATACGAATAACGTTAAACACAGCGCCAGGTAACATACCTAAAGATAATAGTTTCTGTCTGTATGCAGGGCTAATCTGAGGTGAGTAGCTCAAGATTTTATAACTGTGATTTGGGATCAGAGACATAATCGTCCTTCCACGAATATTGATACAAAAAATAATGATACTGATAATTATTAACACGTATGAGAATTCACACAATAATAGTCAGGGTAATTATAATAAATATTTTTAATGCTAATGAGAATTATAATTATCCTTATTGGGTATAATTTAGCCTAGTCTACGCTTATCTACACTTGATTTAAATCAACCAGAGAAAAGATATTGAGATGAAAATGGGCTGTTTACCGTATCTGTTACTAGACAAAAACAGAATGTGAAGAGTTGAAATGTCAACGTAGCAACAAAATAACAATCAGTTAATGATGTTAACGAGTAATAATATAAAAGTAGATTTCAAGAATATGAAGGACGCGAGCTTAAGTAAAAAGCTCGCGTTGTCATGGTGAAATACCCGCTAATTAGTGAGTTTGCTGGTGGCTAAAAAGTTGGTAAATATTATTAGGGGTATAACTATCATCTTCGTATGAAACGACCCAATCAGTTATTAGTGCGGTGTTGATAGGATAGGTTTCACCTTCTTGCATATCCTCAACATAAAATGGCACGTTGAGTAATTTCGCATAAATGGTATCTCCATCACGAGATTGTGGCACAAACCACATATGCTCTAGCTCTTTTTCTTCCCCTTCACCATAAGGAATGCCGAACTTGATCATAAACTGCCAAGGGTTTTCGGTCTCTTCAGATTTGTCTTTTCCTAATAACTTAGAAAGGAAACCACTCTTTTTCTCAACAGGTGGTTGATTGTAGTTATCAAACATAGAAACGAAGTATTCCCAGCGTCGCTTGGCTTTTTCAGACATCTCGTAGGTTTCTTCATTACTGCGCAGTAGCATCATCGCTTGTTGTTCTTCATAACCTCTAAAGAAGGTTTCTAAAACAGGGTTTTCTTCATTGGTTCTAAATAGCATAGAAGAAGGATGTTGATGATATTCATCACGATCAGCTAAATCACCCAAGAAAATACCATTTGGTGCGCCTTCCGTGTCATAACGCATTTCCTCTAAAGATCTAAGGTTTTCAAGTGGTGTTGATTGATTAACATGGCGAATACCTTCTTCAAAAGGTAATGCGACAAGATACTCCAAGCCTGATGATGTTTGACCACAAAGCATCGGTTCACCAAATTCGATTTGGCGATGATTAATGCTGTTGTTAACAAAGCAGCGGAAGAGATCAGGAATACCATAGTAAGACTCAAGCATACTTGGAATAACTAAATCGACTTCGGTTAAGCCACAGCGCGCTAACCCATGAGTGTGAAACCAGAACATGGTTGGTGGGTCATTTTCTGTGTCATAGACAGCATGAATAACATATAAGCTTTCTACTTCAGGATAGAGATCTGGGGTCTCTAATTGAAAGCGGATCCACTCAGGCGTTAATGCCTTACCTGCTGCTGATTCATCTAATGCCAAGACTATTTCCGGTGCGATGATATTGAGAAAGTTCAGCTGATGGCGATAACTTGCCAAAGGATGCAAGGATTCAGTAAAGAGTGTTTCTAATAATAAATCTTGAGTTGTCGCATTCGCATGTATCAGTAGTTGTGGTGTGAGTTCGTCAGTCGAATACATTGGACGTATTTCGTAATCTTCATCACGAGGGTAAAGACAGACGAAAAAATGTAACTCGTCATCACCATGCTGGCAGCGATAGAAAAAACCGTCATCAATATTTTCACTTAGATAATTTATCTCACCATCAGTGTAATCGGTTTGTTCTTCTAGGCGTTGTTCAATAAGCGCATAGTTTAGTGGCTGTGCAGGGAAAGCCACTATACGAGAGGGCACTTTTTCTCCTTGCCCGGCTGCGATATCTAAGTACTGCTGTCTGTTATCCATATTTTTTATCACTCGTATATTAAAGATAGAAAAATAGGATATCAGGGATAACAAGGGAGGAATAGATGGAGTTATCTGAGCTTGAGGTGGTTAATTAATCTATTGTTAATGTTGAGGATTAATGAAAAATAAAAAGCGAACGTCTTATAAAAAATAATGGATATCAATAACTTATTGATATCCATTAGATGTAAGGTAATCAAGGCAAATGATTAGCCTTTTGATTATTTACCTTTCAGTAATTGCATGATGTCTTCAGTTTTTTCTTCATCGTCATCATCTTCAAACTCAATACCTAGCTCAACCATTAATTCGTCAATACGATCAAGGGTTTTCTCAGTATAAGTCTGCTCTTCTGCATTGAGTTTTTCACCGTTTTCAAGACGAGACAGTAATTCATCTAAACGAGCATCGTTTTCTAACAGGTCTAATTCTTGTTCAGGCGTTAAACGAACCGGCTCTACTTTAACTGGCGCAGGTTTTTTCTTCACAACTTTTGGTGCATCGCCCACAATCAGAGGGATCGGTTTTTTGCTACCAATGCGTGGATCTTTCGGCGCTGTATTTTGAGCTTGCTGTTTATTTTCCGCTTCCTGCTGACGGTTACCGGCAGGATTGCCACGGTGTTTCTTTTGACGTTTACGTTCACGTCCTTCCGCGTTCAGCTCTTCACGCGATTTTTTACGTGCTTTAGCTGCGGGCTTTCTTTTAATCATATTCATAATGGTAACTCGATAGTGATCTTCTTGGTTGCGCAATCTATCAGAAACAAATTTTCAATAAAAGCGCAAATTTAAGACAATTTAATTTTTGCTCACGTACAATGTGCGGTTCGTTTCACTATACTTTACTGTGTTGTGACGTCAATTAATGACCAAACTAAATTAATCAACTTAAATTTCTATTTATTATGACATTATCATCTACACAATTACGTAAACCAGTATATTGGTGGGTTATTGGTTATGCGGCACTTTGGATCTTAGTGAGTTATCTCTTTGACCCTACTGTGCCTTATGATGCCGTAGAGGCTGTCAATTGGGGCACTAACGGAGGGTGGGGTTCCCCTAAAAATCCTTGGTTTGTTGGCTTTATAATGACACCTGCTATTTACGGCGGTATTGATTTTAGCTTTTATTGGTATTTTATCCACTTTATTGTCATTGCTGTTGGGTTACTAGGGGTTTGGAACTTAGCTTATAAATTGACGCAAAATACTAACTTAGCTTGGTTTGCTATGTTGGCGCTTAATTTATCTGGCGTTATCAACTTTGATATTATCCCTTATAACGATAACTATATTCTAGTTGGTTGTTGGGCATGGGCGTTCTATTTTTTCCTTTGTGCTATTAATGACAATCAAAAATATTGGATTGGTTTTGCGATTACGATGGGTATTGCCACAATGGGGAAATATTCATCATTAGCTTTTATTGGTTCTGTATTTTTATCAAGCCTTTTTGTGCCTAAAGTTCGAGCAAGTTATTGTTCACCTTATTTCTATTTAGCGTTGGCTATTTGGTTTGCTTTTGTTATTCCCAACTTTATTTGGTTATGGCAAACCGATTTTGCCGCTTTTAAGTGGGTCGATTCCCAAATCGAAAACCGTTTTAATTTACGCACCACTCGTGCTGCACTCACTGTTTTTTACCCTGTGATTTTAATGTGGGGGATTTTACGTTTTTATGGTGGACGTGTTAGTTGGTCTGCTTCTAAGGATAGCCAATTACTCAATTTTATTTTTCTGTTTCCATTAATGATTATTTTTATTTGGTTTAGTTTTCATGAAGGGGGGCGTATCAGCGAGTGGCTACAACCCTTTATGTCGATTGCGACTGCGCTTTTTGTTGGCTCAATTAGTGTCATGCCCAAACGTTCATTACGTGGCGCACTATATGGTTTAGGTGTTTTCGGGATGTTGGTTATTTCTGGTTATACCGTCGTTCAAGCCGCTAATGTGCGTAATGCAGGTCAAAAATTTATTGGTGTAAAAACCTTTGTGCAAGATGTTGAACAAGCTTGGTATCAGCATTATCACACACCACTTGTGTATGTGGGCGGCGAGTATATGCATGAGTGGGTAACTTTTTATGGCAAAGATAGACCATTATCTTCACAGCCTTGGATATTAGAAGCGAATGTGCAGCCCCCCAATATTTATAATCGACATATTACACTTCAGCAATTAGAAGAAAAAGGTGTCGTATTGATCAGTAAAGTCGGCTATTACTGTGAGAAAGCACATTTTACTGAAGGTTTAAAGCACTGGCCGAGTTTAAAAATAGCCGATACTCAAGAGATAATGTTTCGCGCTGAGCCCGATGCCATTGCCGAGCCAGTTTGTATTGCTTTTGTGGCGCCCAAAATACATAAGGAAAAGTAGAAATGCGTTACGCTGATATTCAGGTTGAAACAGAAAGATTAAGATTGCGTCCTTTTGAAATGGGGGATGCTGACGATTGGTTTAAGATCATGAGTTCAGCAGAAGTGACGCGTTATTGGAGCCATCTCCCTTGGCAGTCACTGCAAGAAGCGCAAGAAGATATTATTCAAGATATTACGCATATGGAAAGAAAAGAGTATCTGCGCTTAGCGGTGATAGATAAAGCAACAAATGCACTGATGGGCATGTGTGTTTTCTTTAATCATTACCCAAATTCACGACGTGGTGAAATTGGGTATTGCCTTGATACAGCTTATCAAGGTAAAGGTGTTATGAAAGAAGCGATGGTGGCGTTTATTGCGTATCTTCAAACACATCTATCTGTTCGCCGTTTAGAAGCGGATATCCACCCTGATAATAAAGCATCTGCTGCGTTGTTAGCGAAATTAGGTTTTGAGCAAGAAGGGTATTTAAAACAGCGCTGGATAGTCGGTGATGAAGTTTCTGATTCTATTATTTTTGGTTTGCTGTTGCCCACAAAAGCAGAGTAATTGCAGAAAATAGAAAGGCACAAGTGGCATATAACACTTGTGCTTTTAGCTACTTAGCCAAAAAACAGGCTTGATTTTTTAAGCTTAAAGCTTGGTTTACTGCAAAAATATCACCACGTACTTCTGGAATACCAAACGATTTTAACCGAGCGCTGTGTTTCTCTAAATAAGCTTGAGCATTTTCTTTTGAATCAAAAAGATAAATCCCACCTGCTTTTTGGGTTTCTTTATTTTCAGTCCAAATTTTCCAAATAAAGCCAGGCTCTTGATTGATTGATGCAGATAATGCATCCATAGCTTGTGTCATTTCATCACCGAAAGGACCATGATAAGGGAAATCTACTTGTAAAAGTACGTGCATAATCACCTCTTTTCTTATAAAAAACGGCACGTTATTGGTGCCGTTTTGTCTGTATCATGATGATCTTAATTTATTGAATATTAGAATAAAGAATTCAAATCAATCACATGAGTATCAATGAGTAATATTTTTAAAATAAATAGCAGTGAAACAATCACAACACAGAGATTAATTTCTTTCCAGCGGAAAGTACCCACTTTCATAACACAATAAGCAATAAAGCCTAGTGCGATACCTTCGGTAATTGAGAAGCTAAATGGCATCATAACTGCGGTGATAAAAGCAGGAACGGATTCTGTTAAATCATCCCATTTCACGCGTGTAAGGCTGGATGTCATTAATACACCCACATAAATCAGTGCCCCTGCTGTTGCATAGCTTGGCACCATACCTGCTAGTGGTGACAAGAAGATAGCGAGTAAGAAAAGAATACCCACAACAACGGCAGTTAAACCTGTACGACCACCAACTGAAACCCCGGAAGTACTTTCGATAAAGGCAGTTACAGAAGATGTTCCCATTGCAGAGCCTGCAACAGAACTTAAGCTATCGACATATAACGCTTGTTTCATTCGTGGAAACTTGCCTTTGTCATCAGTTAAACCTGCTTTATCAGTAACACCAATTAATGTGCCTGAAGAGTCAAATAGGTTAACCAACATAAAAGCAAAGATCACGCCAGAAAGACCGATATCTAAGGCACCCATAATATCAACTTTACCAACAACGGTTGTGATAGAAGGAGGAACAGCGAAGATGCCTTGATATTGAACATCACCTAAAAGAAGACCAATTACAGTGGTGATAACAATTGAGATAAGAATTGCGGCATGAATATTACGAGCAGCAAGAATAGCGATAATAAAAAAGCCTAATGCACCTAATAATACGTTATGAGAAGCAAAATTACCGATAGTAACGATGGTATCGTTGTTAGGAATAATAATACCGGAGTTTTTTAAGCCCATCATGGCGATAAAAAGACCGATACCACTAGTAATACCAACACGTAAACTCAGTGGAATATGGGCAATTATCCAGTAGCGAATACGAAAGAGAGTCAGTAAAAATAGCCCTACTGCACCCCAAAAAATCGCCCCCATAGCGACTTCCCATGAGTAACCCATAGCACCAACGACTACGAAGGCAAAGAATGCGTTTAAGCCCATCGCAGGCGCAACAGCAATAGGTAAATTTGCCACTAATCCCATTAAAATACTGCCGAAAGCCGCAATTAAGCAGGTCGTCACGAAGACGGCTTTGATATCCATATTGGCAGCAGCAAGAATTTGAGGGTTAACGAAGATAATATAAACCATCGTTAAGAAAGTCGTGATACCCGCAATCAGTTCGGTGCGAGCGTTTGTGCCGTGTTCTTGTAGCTTAAACAGGCGTTGGAGCAAACCCTGTGATCCAGAATTTGGTGATGACATGCTCATAGACAAAAGATCCCAAAAAAAATGTTTTTCGCTTTATCCTACACAAATAAAACAATAACTGCACCTAAAAAAGTAATCGATTGCGTAGAAGGAAAATCTAAAGCTTAAAAATACTTTGAGATCCTTTAAGAGTTAAACTGGATAAATGTAAGGAGGCTAATAGTGGTATCGACATGATGCAATTTCTATAGCGGAATCAGTAATACGGTAGATAAGGCGATGTTCATCAGTGATCCGTCTTGACCAAAAACCTGCTAAATTATGTTTCAAGGGCTCTGGTTTACCTATTCCGCTAAACGGTGTTCTTTTAATATCTTTTATGAGTTCGTTAATGCGTTTAATTATTTTCTTGTCTATTTGTTGCCAATAAAGATAATCACTCCATGATTGCTCAGAAAAAATTAATTTCATTCCGTTATATCCTTTTCTATACCTTTACCTTGGTTCAGTTCATCAATAGAATCGAGCAAATGGCGCGCATTCGCTGGAGATCGTAACAGATAGGCAGTTTCTTCTAGTGCTTGGTATTCATCAAGAGATAAAAGAACACATGGAATACCCTTTTGCCTTGTGATCATGATGGGTACTCTATCATCAATTGTTTCATTCATAATTGAAGTTAAGTTTTGTCTTGCTTCTGTATAATTTATCGTTTTCATCTTGTTATCCAGAGAGTTATATCTACTTTGGTCGAATTATACACGATTTAGTATTTAAGTACAGAAGTAAGTACTTGATGGGTGTGTGTGGAGATTATTTAGTAAGGCATGATGATAGGTATTTAGTTTTGTCTAGCAAATAATAATTAAAGCCAACACACTAATTATATTGGTAATTTTACTTTTTTCTATTATTTAAAGAAGGCCAAATATTTTTAGCCTTCTTTGCATTAACCTAAACTCTTCTCAACAAATTGTCTCTTTTTTATCGGCAACACCATCTGCCAAAAAGGGCGCTTTTCTTTTTGTGTGGAAAATAATTTCGCTACTCTATTGGCAATAATTTCCAATGAAAAACAGAGGATAAAATAGATAAAAGCCACGAACAGAAAAACTTCCATTGGATAAACCATACTGCGGTTATTAACTTGGGTTGCTAAGAAAGAAAGCTCACCTACACCCACCACATAAGCTAGTGAAGTATCTTTAATTAAGGCTATCCACTGATTAATAAATGAAGGCACCATCATGCGTAATGCTTGTGGCAATACGATATGCCATAACACTTGCCAGCGATTAAAGCCTAATGATAACCCTGCTTGCCATTGCCCTTTTCCAATCGCCAAAATACCGGCTTTAACGCCATGTGCAATATAAGATGATGTAATTAAAGCTAACGCACAAATTACCGTGGTGATTTCAGGTATTTCCATCCCTAATACAACAGGCAATAAAAAATAGACCCAAAATATCAACATAATGACGGGAATTGCACGGAAAAAACCTAAAAAAGCCGCAAAAAGGTTAACCCAGACGCCCCTAAACATAGCCAAAGCAATGCCACCTAATGTACCCAAAATAATTGATGCAATACCTGCAATAATACTGATAAAGATGGTTAGTGCTGCACCTTCTAAAGGTCCGTCAGGATAAGCACCAAAGAGTAAGTACTGCCAGTTATCAGCAATAACAGTAAAGTCCATATTAATACCCTTGTGCTAGTTTACGTTGCTGATGCCATTGTCCCCAAGCTTCCATCAATGCGATTGCTGCAATATAGAGAACCGTTGCAACACCAAAGGCTTCAAAGGTGCGTAAAGACTCTGTTTCAACTTGTCTTGATGCGTAAGAAAGCTCTGCAACACCAATAGCCATAGTCAGTGATGAGTTTTTTATCACATTCATGTATTGACCCAATAAAGGGGGCAGAGCAATACGAAAGGCTTGGGGTAAAATCACATAACGCATAGATTGCCATTGCGTTAGACCTAATGCCAAAGAGGCATACTTTTGCCCTTGTTTAACACCTTGAATACCGGCTCTTAGCTCTTCGGCAATAAATGGCGTTGAGTAAAATGTCAGACCCACAATGCCCGCTAAAAACTCAAAAGAAGGCCAAGAAAGCGTTATACCTAAAAATGCAATCTCATGAGACGTGTTTAACCATATCATGGCGCTTTGTGGCAGAATTTCGCCTGATGCGAAATACCAAAAGAATAACTGTACTAACAGCGGAGTATTACGAAACAGTGAAGTATAAGCCGTGGCTAACCAGCGTAATGGTGCAAAAGCGCTATCTCTTGCAGCACTAAGGGCAAAGCTCATTAATGTTGCAATGACAATAGTCCAAAAAGAGATAAGCAAGGTGATTAGAAAACCACTCCAAAGCCAACTTAAATAGTGTGGCTCAAGAAGGTAATGTGAAAGAAATTGCTCAAACATATAATAGACCTATTGTAGACACCAAACCCCGCAAAGGCGGGGTAGGTGTTTTAATAAAGGAATAACTTTGTTTTGATGAAAGAAGAGAGTTATTACGCTTTAAAGATCAAGATTGTGGTGTTTGCTCTGATAGCGGGGCAAATTTAAAATCACCACGAGGTTGAGCCGATTTTGTTTCAGGGCCAAACCAACGATTGTAGATCTCGTCTGCTTTACCTTCTTTTTCCAATCTTAATAGGGTGTTATTGATTTCGTTAATTAAACGCTCTTCACCTTTAGCTGCTGCAACTGCTTGATATTCACGGGTGATGCTAAATGATGACACTTCAAAATCGGCTTTAATGGCATCAGGAAGATTTGCTAATAAACCCACTAATTTCGCATCGTCTTGTGTGATGGCTTGTACGTTACCGTTACGTAATGCAGCGAAGGCCAGAGGTGTATCGTCATAAGAGATAACTTTGGTGTCAGGATAGCGTTCACGTAATGTGATTTCTTGAACGGTACCTTTATCAGCCCCAATACGCAGTGAGTGAATTTGTTCTGGGTTGGTTAAAACCCCTTTACGTGCAATAAATTTTTGTCCAGTTGCAAAGTAAGGAACAGAGAAGTCAACTTGCTTAGCGCGTTCATCGGTAATGGTGAAGTTTGCTGCGATTAAATCGACTTTTTTAGAACTTAAAAGTGGAATACGGTTTGCTGGGTTTGTTGGACGCAGTTCCAGTTTTACACCTAGATCTTTGGCGATCTCATTGGCGATATCTGCATCATAACCTGCGAGTTTTTTGGTTTGAGGATCAATAAATCCAAATGGAGGATTACTGTCAAAAATCGCGATACGTACTACACCTGCTTTTTTTATATCGTCGAGCTTATCTGCTTTTGCAATACCAGAGAAAAGCACAGAGCCTGCTATTAATGCGGTTGCCAAGACACGTAATTTCATTATTCACCCCAAAGAAAAGAATTATCATCGTTATGTTGGATATCACGCTATCAAGTTGATCTAAGTTCATAAAATAATAAAAATTGATATGGATATGCTTTTAAGGAATAAGGTGAGAAAAAGTGTTGAGCTAGAACGGTATTCATTTATGGGTGAATAAAAAAACAGCGACATAAGTGTCGCTGTTTTGAAGAGAAGAAAAAGAGAGATAAATTTATTTAGAAGCGTTGCTGTCGTCACTTCTTGTTAGCATTTTTTCTACTTGGTCGCCCCCTAAATGGCGGAAATCATGACCTTTTACATAATAGAAAATAAACTCACAAATGTTCTGACAACGGTCGCCGATACGTTCAATTGAACGGGCACAAAATAGTGCGGTTAGTACACTAGGAATGGTGCGAGGATCTTCCATCATATAAGTCATCAATTGACGGACAATACCTTCATATTCGTTATCAATTTTAGCATCTTCACGATAGATACGTACTGCTTCATCCAAATCCATACGCGCAAATGCATCAAGAACATCGTGAAGCATTTGTATAGCGTGTTGACCTAAAGATTCTAAGCTCACGAGCAGTGGTTGATGCTGGTGTGAAAACTTTTCAAGTGCAGTTTTACAGATTTTTTCAGCAACATCACCAATACGTTCTAGCTCAGCGATCGTTTTTGATATCGCCATAATTAAACGTAAGTCACTCGCTGTTGGCTGGCGTTTAGCAATAATTCGCATACACGCATCATCAATGGCGACTTCCATCATATTGACGTTATGGTCACCTTGAATAACTTCGTTTGCCAATGCTTGGTCTTGATTATGCATTGCCATAACAGCTTTTTTCAGTTGCTCTTCAACAAGCCCACCCATAACCATCAGCTCAGTACGGATATGCTCTAACTCAGCATTAAATTGACCAGAAATATGCTTATTGTGATTTAAATTATCCATTTATTGCCTCGTTATCAGCCATAACGCCCAGTGATGTAATCTTCAGTTTGTTTTTTCGCAGGACGCGTAAATAACGTATCCGTATCGCTAAATTCAATTAACTCACCTAAATACATAAATGCAGTGTAATCAGAACAACGTGCTGCTTGTTGCATGTTATGTGTCACGATAACCACGGTATATTCTGATTTTAGTTCACTGATAAGTTCTTCAATACGACCTGTTGAAATAGGATCAAGTGCCGAACAAGGCTCATCAAGCAATAACACTTCAGGACGAATAGCGATACCGCGTGCAATACATAAACGCTGTTGCTGACCGCCAGATAGACTATATCCACTCTGATGCAATTTATCTTTAGTTTCGTTCCATAATGCGGCTTTAGTCAAAGCCCATTGAACACGTTCATCCATATCAGCGCGAGATAACTTTTCGAATAAACGTACACCAAAGGCGATGTTGTCATAAATCGACATCGGGAACGGTGTTGGCTTTTGGAATACCATTCCGACTTTGGCGCGTAATAACGCAATATCTTGTTTATCTGTTAGGATATTGTTGCCATCTAGCAGAATTTCACCTTCTGCACGTTGTTCACCATAAAGCTCATACATTTTATTAAAAGTACGCAGTAAGGTTGATTTACCACAGCCAGAAGGGCCGATAAATGCAGTCACCTTATTTTTGGCAATATCTAAAGAGATATTTTTCAGCGCATGGAATTTACCGTAGTAGAAGTTCAAATCACGAACTTGGATTTTATTTCCTGCGTTATCATTAGCCATAATCATTTAACGTTCTCTCTTGCTTAACTTACTGCGGTTAACCGTGCTTGCGTTTAGCAAACAGCACGCGCGCGATAATATTGATAAATAGAACACAGAGGGTGATAAGTAATACGCCAGCCCAGGCAAGCTCTTGCCATTCAGCGAAAGGACTCATGGCGAACTTAAAGATAGTCACAGGCAAGTTAGCTATCGGTTCGTTTAAGTCTGTGCTCCAGAATTGATTTGATAGTGAAGTAAATAACAGTGGTGCAGTTTCGCCTGCAATACGCGCAATCGCTAATAACACACCTGTGATAATGCCTGATACCGAGGCTTTTAAGGTGATTTTAGAGATCATCTTCCACTTTGGTGTTCCTAATGCGTAAGCGGCTTCGCGTAAGCTATCAGGTACTAACTTCAACATATTTTCAGTGGTACGAATAACGATAGGAATTTGCAGTAACGCTAATGCGATAATTCCTGCCCATCCTGAAAAGTGCTGCATCTGTGCGACAACAATGGTGTAGACAAAGAGCCCGACAACAATGGATGGCGCTGACAGCAAGATATCGTTAATAAAACGTGTGGTTTCAGCAAGCCATGAACGACGACCATATTCAGCAAGATAAATCCCTGCAAGAATACCTAATGGTGTTCCAATCACAGTTGCCCAAAGGATGAGTAATCCACTACCAACAATAGCATTTGCCAATCCACCACCTTCCGTATTAGGTGGCGGAGTCATCTCTGTGAAAAGAGCTAATGACATACCATCAAAGCCTTTGGTGAAAGTGGAGAATAGGATCCACGTTAACCAAAAAAGACCAAATGCCATGGTTGAGACAGACAAAAACAGTGCAATACGGTTTTTTTGACGACGCCAAAGTTGGCGTTTATTGCGTACATGCAGTTCGTTTTCTGTTTGAACTCGCAATGAAGAAGAGGATGTTTTAGACATATCAGCGCGCCCCTTCATTTTTTGATAAACGTAATGTCATAAACTTAGAAATCGCAAGGACGATAAAGGTGATGACAAACAGGATAAGCCCTAATTCCATTAATGCAGCGGTGTGTAATCCTGTCTCTGCTTCAGCAAATTCGTTCGCTAATGCAGACGTGATACTGTTACCCGGCATAAACAGCGAGGCGGAGTCTAACTGGTAGGTATTACCGATGATAAAGGTTACTGCCATGGTTTCACCTAAGGCGCGTCCTAATCCCAGCATCACACCACCGATAACACCATTTCGGGTATAAGGTAGAACGATATTCCAAATCACTTCCCATGTTGTACAGCCAATGCCGTAGGCAGACTCTTTCATCATGACAGGTGTCTGTTCAAATACATCACGCATAACAGAAGCGATATAAGGAATGATCATGATGGCGAGGATCACACCCGCCGCTAAGATACCGATACCAAAAGCAGGGCCAGAGAAAAGCTCACCAACGATAGGAATGGAAGAAAGCACATTGCCTACGGGCTCTTGGAAATAGGTTGCAAAAAGCGGCGCGAAGACAAACAGCCCCCACATACCATAAACAATACTAGGAATAGCGGCGAGTAACTCAATAGCGATACCTAACGGGCGTTTTAACCAGTTAGGGGCTAATTCAGTTAAGAAAAGAGCGATACCAAAACTGACAGGAACGGCAATAACCAGCGCGATGATTGACGTTACAATGGTGCCGTAAATAGGCACTAATGCACCGAATTCCTGCGCAGGAGGATCCCATTCTTTTGTCCATAAGAATGAAAGGCCGAATTGTTGAATACTTGGCCATGAGGCGAAAATCAGTGAAACAATGATACCTGTTAAAAGCAAAAGTGTAATCAACGCAGCTAGACGAACCAGTGCGCTGAAAATAACGTCCCCTCGTTTACTAGGGGCCTTTATTACCGTTGTATGCTCGGCCATAAAGCCTCTTTTAATTTATTACCCCCTGTTTAGCAGGGGGTGAACGTTAACTTATCTCTTAATGGCTACCGATTTTATTAGTAAATCGGCTTACCATTACTGTCTTTAATACTTGTTTTCCATGCGGCACGAATTTGTTCTACAACTTCTGTGGGTAATACTGCGTAATCTAGATTTTTCGCTTCTTGATTACCTTTGTCGTAAGCCCAGTTGAAGAAATTCAGTACTTCTTTACCTTTTTCTGCATTTTGCTGTTTTTGATGCACTAAGATAAAGGTAGTAGAAGTAATCGGCCATGCGTTTTCACCTTTCTGATTAGTCAGGTCTTGTGCAAAGCTTTTGCTCCAATCAATTTTTCTTGCCGCAGCACTAAAACTGTCTGCTGTTGGTGCGATTACTTCGCCGTCAGCGGTGACTAATTTAGTATAAGCAAGATTGTTTTGTTTCGCGTAAGCATATTCAACATAACCAATTGAACCCGGTACACGTTGAACGAATGCTGCGATACCATCATTCCCTTTTCCACCTAAGCCTGTCGGCCACTTAACAGTAGAGCCAGCGCCGACTTCATCTTTCCATGCGCTATTTACTTTTGATAAGTAGCTAGTGAAAACGAAAGATGTTCCTGAACCATCAGCACGACGAATAACCGCGATATTCTGGTCTGGTAATTTTACGCCCGGATTAAGTTTCGTGATGGCAGGGTCGTTCCATTTTTGGATCTTACCTAGATAGATATTACCGATAGTATCGCCATCTAAGGTCAATTCACCTGATTTGATACCAGGAATATTGACTGCCATAACAACGCCACCAATCACGGTAGGGAATTGGAATAAACCGTCAGCTTGTAATTTATCGTCTGCTAATGGCGCATCAGAAGCACCAAAATCAACGGTATTTGCAATGATTTGTTTTACACCACCAGAGGATCCAATACCTTGGTAGTTAATTTTGTTACCCGTTTCTTTCTGATAGGAATCTGCCCATTTAGCATAAACCGGGGCAGGGAACGTTGCGCCAGCACCAGTCAGCGAGGTCGTTGCCTGTGCAGAAAGAGCGGTCATTGAAAACGCAGCGGCAATGACACTAGTCAGGGTGGTACGCATCAGTTTCATAATCCCTCCTGTGGGATAGGTAGAATAATTTTCGACATCTATCAACTTCGGTTACGGTACGCACAGACAATAGGTCAGTTTGATGACAATTAAATGTCTTAATTGTGACAGTTTTATGACAAAGCAAAAAAATGATGAAATATTTATAGGAGGAGAGAAATTAGAATGGAAATAGCGTAATAAAAAAGCACTTCAATACTTGAAATAGAGAGGGATTAATCATCCTCATCTTCACGCTCTTTTAATGGGAAGTTAGCACGGATAAGTAATCCGCCTTTAACGCTATCATCAAGCTCAACATAACCACCGTGAGCATCCATAATACGGCGAATAATAGATAAACCTAAGCCCGCACCTGTTGAGCTACGCGCTTGTTCACCTTGAACAAAAGGTTGGAAAAGACGTTGTCTATCTTCTTGTGGGATACCGGGGCCATCATCTTCAACTTGGAACCAAGCATATTCTTCATTTTTGCCACTTGAAACGCTTATCCAACCATTACCATAGCGAGTGGCATTTACAACCATATTGGTGAGTGCTCGTTTTACTGCAATAGGGTTAGCTGTGATGTTAATCGGTCCAGGATGAAGATGTTCTTCACTGATTTTTCCTGAATTAGATTCGGCCGAAATGACTTCTTGTAATAGATTATTCATATCACACAGTTCTAAAGACATCTCTTTACCTGTGCGCATATAGTCTAAGAATTGCCCAATAATGGCATCACAATCTTCAATATCTTTATTGATAGAGTCTGCGAGGTAACTATCTTCGGGACTCATCATTTCAGTTGCCAGACGAATTCGAGTCAATGGTGTACGCAAATCATGACTGACGCCTGCCATAACGAGTGTTCTATCATTATCTAATGAGCGAATTCCTGATGACATCTGGTTAAAGGCACGAATAATTGAGCGCATTTCAGAAGAGCCAGATTCAGGAATAGGAGGAGGAATAACCCCTTTTCCGATGCGACGCGCTGCATATTCCACTTCATTTAGTGGGCGATTTTGAAAACGACTATAGAGCCAGAAAAAAGCGACAACGATAATAATAAAAATGATCGTTTGTCGGTAAACAGGGAGTAAGAAATTTTGCCCTAATTCGGTCAACGGAACACGTATCCAAAGCGAGGGAGACATATGCGTATTGACCCATAAAACAGGGTATTCCAATGTATTCTCAATCCAAATTTCGGTTTCTCTCCCCAGATGTTCAGTCATCTGCTCACTTAACTCATCATCTATTTTTGCCCAATAAAGGCCTTCTTCAAGTGCTGCTTTTTTATCAAAGAAAGAAATGCCTAATTCGTTATAGATTTTATTGCGTAAAGCAGGGGAGATTTTTAGTGGGGTGCCATCAACTAGGATCAATTCTTCAGGTATCAAAGTGCGTATTTCATACGCTAATACTTTATTAAATTGCTGAAGGCTTGGCCCAACAATAAGGTGTTGCACAACGATATAACTGGCTATCAAGCTAAAAAAAAGTAGCGAGATAACCAGAAATAACGAACGTGTCAGTTTATTGTGAGGGGAAAGCCTCAGCCTTCTCATTGAGCGCTGGTTCCATCAGGAACAAAGACGTAACCAAGACCCCAAACCGTTTGAATGTAACGAGGGTGTGTTGGATCTTCTTCAATCATGCGACGTAAACGAGAGATTTGAACGTCAATTGAACGCTCCATAGCACTGTATTCTCGACCACGAGCAAGGCTCATTAATTTGTCACGAGAAAGTGGTTCACGAGGGTGTGATACCAGTACTTTCAATACAGCAAATTCACCACTAGTCAGAGGCATATGCTCTTCTTCGTGGAACATTTCGCGTGTACCAAGGTTCAGCTTGAACTTACCAAAAGAGATAATGGCGTTATCTTGTGAAGGAGCGCCTGGTAATTCATTTGCTTGGCGACGAAGAACTGCGCGAATACGTGCCAGTAGTTCTCTTGGGTTAAATGGTTTTGAGATGTAATCATCAGCTCCAATTTCAAGCCCAACAATTCTATCAACCTCTTCCCCTTTCGCAGTTACCATAATAATAGGGATAGGGTTATTTTGGCTTCTTAAGCGACGGCAAATAGATAGGCCATCTTCACCTGGAAGCATTAAATCGAGCACAATAAGATGGATAGATTCGCGAGTGAGCAGACGATCCATCTGATCGGCGTTTGCAGCAGTACGGATTTGAAAACCCTGCTCTGTCAAATAGCGCTCTAAGAGTGAACGCAGACGTAAATCATCATCCACGATTAGCACTTTATAACTTTCTTGCATTTTTTTAAGCTCCCGAAGTGCAAATGCTTTTATTAGCGAATTCTATCATCGATAAGAATATTAAACCAAAACCAAAGAATAAATGTTAATAATTTATAGATAAAACTTGTTCATTGACTCTAGGGAAGGACATAAAACTATTTATTTATCTTATTTCGAATGATATTTGATAGATAATACGCAGTAATTAACTTCACCACCTGGTGTTTGCACACTGATTTCATCATCAACTTGTTTACCAATAAGCGCTCTGGCAACAGGGGAATCAATAGAAATCCACTGTTTTGCTGGATCAAACTCATCGGGACCCACAAGCCTAAAGGTTTTGACGTTTTCGTCATCATCTTCAAGTGTGACCCAAGCACCAAAATAGATTTTTCCTTCTTGGCGAGGATCAGGATCAACGATTTTTAATTCATCAAGTCGTTTTGATAAAAAACGAACACGTCTATCAATTTCACGTAATCGCTTCTTTCCATAAATATATTCAGCATTTTCTGAACGGTCACCTTGTGCCGCTGCTTCTGAAACCGATTGTGTAACACGCGGTCGCTCTTCTTTCCAAAGATATTTTAGCTCTTTGTCTAAGGCATACCAGCCATCACGAGTAATATAGTTACTTTTTGCCATTACGAATAAAAACTATCATCAACATTGAATTTCATAAAGGTACTATAGCGTGAATGTTAAAATAATCTGTTAATTTCCTCATAATTGTCGAGCTAGATGGGAAATTTGCCAAATTTTTTTAGTGCTCTGCGTGTATAATAGCCATCTTTTTTAACTATTCCTCTCGGTAGGTAAATATTTTATGAATGAATCATTAAGCCGAATTATTGCAGATGAGCTCTCGGTTAAGCCCCAGCAAGTCCTTTCGGCCATAACGTTACTGGATGAAGGGAATACGGTGCCATTTGTTGCCCGTTATCGTAAAGAGGTCACAGGCGGATTAGATGATACGCAATTACGTCAATTAGAAACTCGCCTCGGTTACCTACGGGAACTCAACGATCGCCGCCAAACAATTTTAAAATCAATTGAAGAACAAGGAAAGCTGACGCCCGAATTGCACTCTTCAATTAATGAAACTCAAAGTAAAACAGAGCTCGAAGATCTCTATCTTCCTTATAAGCCTAAGCGCCGTACTCGTGGTCAGATTGCGATTGAGAATGGATTAGAACCCTTAGCGGATTTACTGTGGAATGAACCACAAAATAATCCAGAAGAAACGGCAACCGCTTATATCAACACAGAAAAAGGTGTTGATGATACGAAGGCGGCTTTAGATGGCGCGCGTTACATTTTAATGGAGCGTTTTTCAGAAGATGCCGGATTATTGGCAAAAGTTCGTCAATATTTATGGAAAAATGCGCATCTTGTTGCCAAAGTGATTGAAGGAAAAGAAGCCGAAGGTGCGAAATTTAGTGATTATTTTGATCATCATGAGCCTATCGCGAATGTTCCTTCTCACCGCGCATTAGCTATGTTTCGTGGTCGAAATGAAGGGATACTTCAATTATCACTCAATCCAGATCCACAATTTGAAGAAGCTCCTAAAGAGAGCTACGGTGAACAACTGGTCTCGGAACATTTAGGATTACGTTTAAATAATCAACCTGCTGATAGCTGGCGTAAAGCCGTTGTTAGTTGGACTTGGCGCATTAAAGTTTTGATGCATATTGAAACAGAATTAATGAGCCAATTACGAGAAAAAGCGGAAGAAGAAGCGATTAATGTTTTTGCTCGTAACCTTAATGATCTACTGATGGCGGCTCCTGCTGGCATGCGTACCACAATGGGACTTGATCCTGGTCTACGCACCGGTGTTAAAGTTGCGGTTGTTGATAGTACTGGTAAATTAATTGCCACAGATACCATTTATCCACATACAGGACAAGCTGATAAAGCGGCAGCAAGTGTCGCTGCGTTGTGTATTAAGTATAATGTTGAACTGGTGGCGATTGGTAATGGTACGGCATCTCGTGAAACAGAGCGCTTTTTCGCTGAAACAGTAAAACGCTACCCTGAAGTCAAAGCGCAGAAAGTGATTGTCAGTGAAGCAGGTGCATCGGTGTATTCAGCGTCAGAGCTTGCGGCTAATGAATTCCCTGATTTGGATGTTTCTATCCGTGGTGCAGTTTCTATCGCACGTCGCTTACAAGATCCTTTGGCTGAACTTGTGAAAATTGATCCTAAATCGATTGGGGTTGGCCAATATCAGCACGATGTTAGCCAAACATTATTAGCGAGAAAACTTGATACTGTCGTTGAAGACTGTGTGAATGGTGTTGGTGTTGATTTAAATACAGCATCAGTACCGTTATTAACGCGTGTTGCTGGGCTTAGCCAATCTATTGCTCAAAATATTATTAGCTGGCGTGATGAAAATGGTCGTTTTGTTGATAGAAAACAGCTACTCAAAGTGGCGCGTTTAGGGCCAAAAGCCTTTGAGCAATGCGCCGGCTTCTTACGTATTCGAGATGGTAAAAATCCGCTAGATGCCTCAACGGTTCACCCTGAAGCATATCCAGTAGTTGAAAATATCCTGCAATCTACACATCAAAAAATTGATGATTTGATGGGCAATAGCGCCCTAATTTCACAAGTAGATGCTAGAGCATTTATTACAGAGCAATTTGGTTTACCAACAATTAATGACATCTTAAAAGAGTTAGCAAAACCGGGACGTGACCCACGTCCAGAGTTTAAAACTGCAACTTTTGCTGAAGGTGTTGAAACAATGAATGACTTAGTCAGTGGCATGATCCTTGAAGGAACTGTGACTAATGTGACTAATTTCGGTGCATTTGTTGATATTGGTGTACACCAAGATGGTTTGGTCCATATCTCTTCGTTAGCAGACCGATTTATTGAAGATCCACACACAGTGGTGAAAACGGGCGATATTGTTAAAGTTAAAGTTCTAGAGGTTGATTTAGCTCGTAAGCGCATTGCACTGACTATGCGTTTAGATGAAGTCGCAGGTGATAGTGATAAAAAACAATCATCATCAAATAACACGAATTCAGCTAGAAACAACAAAGGACAGAAACCAGCTCGTAATAACCGTCAGACAATAAATAATGGTAATAATGCGGGAAATAGTGCAATGGGTGACGCTTTAGCTGCGGCATTTGGAAAAAAACGCTAAGAGTGTATTTATTGCTACCGTATTAGTCGGTAAAAAGAGTGAAAATAATGAGCGTGATGTAACCAATATTGGTTATATCACGTTTTTTATTACACGTTATTTAGATGTTTTTTTAGATAAAGATATTTATAAAAACTAATAAAATAGCAACATCATACAAATTCTTTTTCATTTTTTTATAAGTTCAATTTTAAACTGACTTAAGGGATATTGATAAAATAATAGATAAAGCATTCTCTATTTTATCTCTATATTTATTTGTTATTATTTTTATCACCCATCTTCTATTCTCCCCGTCGCTGATTGCCTTTATATTATAAATAAGAGCTGATTTATCTTTTAACCTTATTATTACTGAGGTTTATAAGTGTGAGCTTTATGAGCTAAAACTGAAAATTATTATTTCCGTTTATATCAACTCTACTTCAATTAATAGAATGAATATCTATAGGTTTATTTCACCTTTATTGGGTTATTAATATGAATTTAAATAAATTATCGCTTGGTTTGATCTTGGTTTCTGCATCATTACTTGCAGGGTGTGCATCAGAATCTTCACGTTCTTTAGAAGTTGCTAAAGTTGCAACCTATAACACAACTTATACAGGCACTAAGAGCGCTATTTCTATTGGTAAGTTTGATAATCGTTCTAGTTATATGAATGGAATATTCTCTGATGGAGTTGATAGATTAGGAAATCAATCCAAAACGATTTTAATGACGCATTTACAGCAAACAGGGCGTTTTAATGTATTAGATAGAGCTAACTTATCTGAATTAAAAGAAGAAGCTGGCATTAAAGGACAAAGCCAACAGTTAAAAGGTGCAACATATGTTATCACTGGCGATGTCACTGAATTTGGCCGTAAAGAAGTTGGTGACCGTCAATTATTCGGTATTTTAGGCCGGGGTAAAACACAAGTTGCTTATGCCAAAGTGAACTTAAACGTTGTGAATGTGAATACCTCAGAAGTGGTGTTCTCATCTCAAGGTGCGGGTGAATACGAGCTTTCTAATCGTGAAATCATTGGGTTTGGTGGAACAGCAAGCTATGACTCAACACTTAACGGTAAAGTGCTTGATTTAGCTATTCGTGAAGCGGTTAATAACTTAGTTGCAGGTATTGAAAGCAATGCTTGGCAGCCTTCAAAATAATGCACATTTTATAAGGATATAACGATGTCTAAATCATTAATAGGACTTGTTTTGGGTGCATTATTGCTGACGGGCTGTGCAAGTGGCCCTAAACCACTTTATAACTGGGATAGTTATCAACAAGTGGTGTATCAGCACTATCAACAAAGTGAAAGTGATCCTCAAGCACAAATCGATGCATTAAAGAAAAGTATTGAGCTTTCTCGTGCTAAATCATTAGGTATTCCACCAGGATTACATGCACATTTAGGTATGTTATACGGTGCAACGGGTGCGTTAGATTTAGCTATGGCTGAATTTAGTGAAGAGAAAGCACTTTACCCAGAATCAGCGGAATTTATGGATCGTCTGATGAAAAATAAAGGAATGCAAAAATGAGCCGCTTATTTACTTTAATTTGTTTGGCTTTTGCGCTGGTATTAACAGGTTGTGCCCAGCCTGTTAAAACAGATTACTCCGCATTTAAACAGAGTAAACCAAAAAGCATTTTAGTCTTGGTGCCTCAGAACCATACAACAGAAGTTGGAGCTGGACACAGTTTCTTATCTCAAGTGACGTATCCATTGGCGGAAGCTGGGTATTATGTGTTCCCTGTTGCTGTCGTTGAAGAGACATTTAAGCAAAATGGCTTATCTATGGCTGGGGATATTCATGCAGTAAGTCCTAATAAATTACGTGAAATCTTTGGTGCTGATGCTGTTTTATACTTAGATATCATAGAATTTGGAACGTCATATCAAATTATTTCTAGTGATACGAGAGTTACTGTTGCTGCTAAGCTTGTTGATCTTCGTAATGGTGGTGTGTTGTGGAGCAGCTCTGCAACGGCATCAAGCACAGAAACAGAAAGCTCATCGAGTAGTTTAGTCGGGATGCTGGTTTCAGCGGTTGTGAATCAAATCGTGAATACAGTATCAGATAAAAGCTATCAAATTGCAGGTATAGCCAGTGTCCGTTTACTTTCTGCTGGAAATGCGAATGGCATTCTGTATGGCCCTCGTTCTCCTAATTATGGTAAAGAAGCAGAATAAATGAATGCTATAAAATAAGTATAATAAAGAGAAAGGCTCTGCTTATTAACTTTAGAATAAGTAGAGCCTTATTTTATTTATAGGTAATAAATAATAATTATTCTTATTTGGTGTTAGGTAATGCTACATATATTTATTGTAAGATAAACGTGAAATAGAAGAGTGAATAAAAGAGATGAATTGTTATTGAAGAGATAAACCATCCTTGGTTGCTAGTCCGTTTCCTTCCGTGGTTAATAATCCATAATTCGGGTATATAAAAGAGACTGATTAAATAAGAGAAACGTCAATTAGAATAAGATAAGGTATGGGGGATGCTATCTTTCCTTGTAATATAGCGACCTTTATTCTTTAAATGAGCCTCAAATTTAAATCAAAACACGACTTAGTTGGATATTAATCAATGTTTGTCTCTAGGATATGTAATATTATAATTTAGGTAAAGATATAATTGTTACTATTATTATAATCATCGAATTAAGAGGGAATAAAAGAATAATAAAACTAATATAACGAGATATTTAATTAATTTAAATCGTATTTTGAGTAATATATCGTTTTAAACTCGGTGTGAAAGTTTTCTTCTGATATTTCACGATGAATTGAGATTACTAACATATTGAATAAACTTAATTTATTCATGAGTATCTTTAATGGATAAGATTATTTTTACATAATGTGATTTATATCACGTCGTATATTTGAGTGTTATCGCCTATCAATAAGAAGAAAGGGATTTATACGATACCCCTTTCGATCATATCCAGTTCCCGATTTATTGGTTACACTATTCTTTCAGATATTCATAATGTCTGTTTGCTGGTATGAAATATCAGCGGTTCACTTTTGGAAGGTAGAGGCATGTCAGAACAAACAATTATTTGGGATCTTGACCTGATCCATAAGTATAACTATTCAGGTCCTCGCTATACATCATACCCAACAGCATTAGAGTTTAATCAGCAATATGGCGATGATGATTTTATCAAAGCGACTCAACGTTATCTTGAGCGCCCTTTATCGCTTTATATTCATATCCCTTTCTGCCATAAGCTGTGCTATTTCTGCGGCTGTAATAAAATTATTACGCGGCATAAACATAAGGCAGATGAATATCTTGATGTTTTAGAAAAAGAAATTATTAACAGAGCTCGTTATTTTAAAGACAGAAAAGTGACTCAGATGCATTGGGGCGGGGGGACACCTACTTTTCTGGATAAGCAACAAATTAGCCGATTGGTTTCGCTATTACGCCACCATTTTCATTTTGTTGATAATGCAGAACTCTCTATTGAAATCGATCCTCGTGAAATTGAGCTAGATGTTATCGACCATCTGCGTCACGAAGGATTTAATCGCCTAAGTATGGGTGTGCAAGATTTCAATAAAGAAGTACAACAAAAAGTTAATCGTGAGCAAGATGAAGCGTTTATTTTTGCATTGGTAGAGCGTGCGCGTGAAGTGGGTTTTCACTCCACCAGCATTGACTTAATTTATGGTTTACCTAAGCAAACCAAAGAGAGCTTTGCCTTTACATTAAAACGCGTTATTGAATTATCACCTGATAGATTGAGTGTTTTCAATTATGCACATTTACCTAATTTATTCGCTGCTCAGCGTAAAATTAAAGATGAAGATCTCCCTTTAGCTGAAGAAAAATTAGAAATATTACAAGAAACAATTTCTACGCTGACAACAAACGGCTATCAGTTTATTGGTATGGATCACTTTGCTAAACCTGATGATGAATTAGCAGTTGCTCAGCGCAAAGGTATTTTACATCGTAATTTCCAAGGCTATACCACTCATGAAGAGTGTGACTTATTAGGTATGGGAGTTTCTGCAATAAGTATGTTAGGTGATAACTATGCGCAAAATGAAAAAGTATTGAAAGAGTATTATGCGCGTGTAAATAGTGAAGGGAATGCATTATGGCGAGGTTTATCTCTGACTAATGATGATTGTATTCGCCGAGATGTAATTAAAACCTTAATTTGTAATTTTAGTCTGCGTTTTTCTGATATTGAAAAAATGCACAATATTGTTTTCCATGACTACTTTAAAGAAGATTTAGAATTACTCGTGCCAATGAAGGATGACGGTTTAGTTGAAATAACAGCAGATGGTATTCAAGTTACACCACGAGGACGTTTGCTTATTCGTAATATCTGTATGTGTTTTGATACTTATTTGCGAAATCAAATGCGCCAACGTCAATTCTCGCGTGTTATTTAATCGATGAAGGGGGTTGGGGATCAATATTCCTCTATCCCTAACTCTTTTAATTTACGGGTTAATGTATTTCTACCCCAACCTAATAATCTTGCCGCATCTTGTTTATGCCCTTGTGTGTATGCCAAAGCACTAAGTAATAGCGTGCGTTCAAATTGAGGCAGGGCATCTGTTAAGATATTTTCTTTCCCTTCCCCTAATGCTTCATCTGCCCATAATGAAAGATGCTGTGACCAATGTTGAGAAGAAGCAATTCGACTGATATTTTTGGCTTTCTCATCAGGTTGGCGAATTTCTTGTGGTAAATCTTGAGGCATAATCTCTTGGCTTGCCGTCATTACCGTTAACCAGCGACACACATTCTCTAATTGTCTGACGTTACCTGACCAGTTGTATTCCATCATTATTTGCAAACTTTGCTGATGAAGCACTTTGGTTTCGACACCTAATTCTTTAGCTGTTTTTTGTAGAAAATAGCGCGCTAGGCTGGGAATATCTTCGGTTCTATCGCGTAATGGAGGTAACTGAATGCGTATTACATTGAGTCGATGATAGAGATCTTCACGAAAATCGCCTGCTTGAACTCGTTTTTCTAAATCTTGATGTGTAGCGGCAATAATACGCACATCGACTTTTACAGGAGCATAACCACCGACTCGATAGAATTGCCCTTCAGCAAGAACCCGCAGTAAACGTGTTTGAATATCAAGAGGCATATCGCCAATTTCATCAAGAAACAGTGAGCCACCGTTCGCTTGTTCAAATCGGCCTTGACGTACTTGAGAGGCTCCTGTGAATGCGCCTTTTTCGTGACCAAAAAGCTCTGATTCAATCAAATCTTTAGGGATGGCTGCCATATTTAAGGCAATAAAAGGAGAGGAAGCTCTTGGGCTGTGGCGATGTAATGCATGTGCCACTAACTCTTTCCCTGTCCCTGATTCCCCATTAATCAGCACACTAATTGAAGAGCGAGAGAGCCGACCAATAATGCGGTAAACTTCTTGCATTGCAGGTGCTTCGCCAATCATATCTGAAACTGATTGCAATGAAGTATCATTGGTATTTGGTTGTTTTTGCTCACGATAATGAGTAATGGCGCGATCAATTAATGCCAACGTTTCGTCGATATCGAACGGCTTTGGTAAGTAATCAAATGCCCCTTGTTGATAGGCATTAACAGCAGCATCCAAATCAGAATGTGCCGTCATAATAATCACGGGCAGAGTTGGATATTGTTCTTTAATTATTTTTAGAAGAGATAAACCATCAATATCAGGCATGCGAATATCTGATAACAATACATCAGGTATTTCTGCATTAAGTGCATTAAGTACATCATTCGCATGTTCAAAGGTTTTACATAACAGACCTTCACGAGAAATAGCGCGTTCAAGTACCCAGCGAATAGAGCTGTCATCATCAACAACCCATACATTTCCTTTTTGCATTGGTTATCTCCTACTTAATTGGTAAATAAATAGAAAATTCAGTATTTCCGGGCCAACTGGTAAATTCAATTTTACCTGCATGCTGATCCACTAAATTACGTGCAATAGATAACCCCAACCCATTGCCACCTTCTCGACCACTAACCATGGGATAAAAAAGTGTATCTTGCAGATGAGGAGGAATGCCATCACCAGTATCAATCACATCAATGCGAGCAACAAGGCGATGGCGTTCGCCATGAAGTGTGACTTGAAAAGCAGTACGGGTACGTAAAATAATCGTCCCTCCTGTTTTTTCAACGGCTTGTAACGCATTACGTGTAATATTTAGGAGTACTTGTTCTATTTGATCTGGGTAGTGCGATAACTCAGGTAAGCTCGGATCGTAATCTTTTAGCAAGGTAACATTTTCAGGGCATTCGAGTGAAATAAGCTGAGCAACGCGCTCAACAACATGGTGAATGCTCTGATGTGTTTTTGTCCCTGGATGTTGAGGGCCGAGTAATCTGTCCACTAGCACACGTAGGCGATCAGCTTGTTCAATAATGACTTGCGTGTATTCCGTTAAGGCAGGATCAGGTAAGGATTTTGCCAGCAACTGAGCCGCGCCTCGTAATCCTCCTAACGGATTTTTAATTTCATGTGCCAGCCCCCTAACCAATTCCCTAGCAGCCATTTGCTGGGCTTGTTGGATCTGCTCTTGGCTTAACCGGCGTTGACTATCCATAGGCGCCAGTTCCAGCAAAATATGTTGCTCGGAAATAGGTTGGGCACTGAGCGACATTGTGTGTGATTGGTTATTAACAACCAATATCACTTCATTGTCGGTAAAGCTTTGTCCATTCGCTAATGTTTCACGCATTAAATCAGCATCAAAAGAGTAATAGCTGAAAAGGGCAGTGAAAGGCGTTTCAAATAATTTTCGACGGCTTTGTGCTAAAACCTGTAACGCAGAATGATTTGCGTAGCAAATAATAAACTCTTTGTTGATAACCAATACAGAGTGTATCAATGAGTCTAAAATTAATGAGTTGTCAGGTAAGTCTGCCGTTTCCATATTGAATACCCCATTGCACCATTTTAGTGCATCTTACCTTTATTACATTAATGAACCAATGCGTAAGTGAAAAGACTGACTCCTTAAGTGGGAGAAAAGTGCCCATCCGAAGATGGGCAAAATAGCTTCACGGCAAAAAAAAACAGTTTTACATCTAGGCTTAAGTGTTTATTAGTAAAAATAGTCTTAAGCGCTGTAATACATTTCAAATTCAAGAGGATGTGGAGCCATACGTACACGTTGAACATCAGCACGTAATAACTCTAAATAAGCATCAATAGCATCATCAGTAAATACACCACCGCGAGTTAAGAATTCACGATCTGTATTTAATGTATTTAATGCTTCTTCTAATGAACCTGCGACAGTTGGGATCTCTTTCGCTTCTTCTGGTGGTAAGTCATAGAGGTTTTTATCCATAGCATCACCAGGGTGAATTTTATTGATAATTCCATCAAGACCAGCCATCAACTGCGCAGCAAACGCAAGGTAAGGGTTTGCTAACGGATCTGGGAAACGTACTTCAATACGGCGTGCTTTCATGCTAGCAACAACTGGAATACGAATTGACGCTGAACGGTTACGTGCAGAGTAAGCCAGCATTACAGGTGCTTCAAAACCCGGAACTAAACGTTTGTAAGAGTTAGTGGTTGGGTTAGTAAATGCATTTAATGCACGAGCATGTTTGATAATACCGCCGATGTAATACAGCGCCATTTCAGATAATCCGCCGTATTTGTCGCCTGCAAATAGGTTTACACCGTTTTTGGACAGTGACATATGGCAGTGCATACCTGAACCATTATCACCAACTAATGGTTTTGGCATAAAGGTTGCTGTTTTACCAAATACGTGAGCGACGTTTTGTACCACGTATTTATAAATTTGGGTTTCATCTGCTTTTTTGGTCATAGTATTAAAGCGAGTAGCCACTTCATTTTGACCCGCAGTTGCTACTTCATGGTGATGAGCTTCAACAACTAAGCCCATTTCTTCCATGATGTTACACATAGTAGAACGAATATCTTGTGATGAGTCGACAGGTGGTAGTGGGAAATAACCCCCTTTAACCATTGGGCGGTGACCTTTGTTGCCGTCTTCATATTTGGTATTTGTATTCCATGCAGCTTCAATATCATTGATAGCGTAAGAAGCGCCTGAAATATCGTTTTTGAAACGAATATCATCAAACAGGAAGAATTCTGGCTCTGGTCCAAACAGCACTGTGTCTGCGATACCACTTGATTTTAAATAGTCTTCAGCACGTTTTGAGATAGAACGTGGGTCGCGATCGTAACCTTGCATTGTGCCAGGTTCTAAAACGTCACAACGAATAATCAGAGTTGGATCTTGGAAAAATGGGTCAAGCATTGCGGTTGTTGCATCTGGCATCAGTACCATGTCTGATTCGTTAATGCCTTTCCAGCCACCAATAGAAGAACCATCGAACATTTTTCCTTCTTCAAAGAAATCATCGTTAACCTGATGAGCCGGAATAGTAAGATGTTGTTCTTTACCGCGGGTATCAGTGAAACGTAAGTCAATATATCTAACTTTATGTTCTTCAATCATGGATAACACATGTTCAAGGGACATAGGAACTCTCCTGGCGAATGGTTTTATTGAGTGCAGTGGCCTTACACATTTTTCGGTGAATTTTTTGCTCACCTAAATTCTATTGCGAAAAGCATGCCAACTTATCTAAAAAGGGATATATACTGTATTGATGAAGTTTAGTGTAGAATATCTCCTGTGATTTTTTAATTATTGCACAAAATTGGTGCAAATTAAGCCTAATTGGTTGCACTGTTTTGGTGCAATTGAACGGATGCTACTAAATTCTGAGGCGTGAAAAGGATCACAATTCAATTAATTGCATATTGTTAAGCAATCATTATTGTGATCTTGTTTAGTCTCTCGTCTAAAGCGTGTACAATACTGCGCTTATTTCTACAATGCCTGAGGCAAATTTTGTGATCGAAAACTTGCGTAATATCGCCATCATCGCCCACGTTGACCATGGTAAAACAACTATCGTCGATAAATTACTACAGCAATCCGGTACGTTCGGTGAACGTGAAACCGTTGCTGAGCGCGTGATGGACTCAAATGATCTCGAAAGAGAGCGCGGAATTACTATTCTTGCGAAAAATACAGCGATTAAATGGAATGACTATCGTATCAATATCGTAGATACCCCAGGACACGCCGACTTCGGTGGTGAGGTAGAACGTGTTATGTCTATGGTAGACTGCGTTCTATTGCTGGTTGACGCGATGGATGGCCCAATGCCACAAACTCGTTTTGTGACACAAAAAGCGTTTGCTAACAACTTAAAACCAATTGTTGTTATCAATAAAGTTGACCGCCCTGGTGCGCGTCCAGACTGGGTTGTTGATCAGGTATTTGACCTGTTCGTAAACTTAGGTGCAACTGACGAACAACTTGATTTCCCAATTATCTATGCATCTGCATTAAACGGTATTGCGGGAACAGATTACAATGACATGGCTGAAGATATGACTCCGTTATATGAAGCTATTGTCAAATATGTAGAGCCACCAAAAGTTGATCTGGAAGGCACATTCCAGATGCAAATTTCTCAGTTGGACTACAACAACTACATGGGTGTTATCGGTATCGGTCGTATCAAGCGTGGTAAGGTTAAACCTAACCAGCAAGTGACTATCATCGATAGCGAAGGTAATACTCGTAATGGTAAGGTCGGTAAAGTGTTAGGTCACTTAGGCTTAGAACGTATCGAAGTTGAAGTAGCAGAAGCTGGCGATATCATCGCAATCACTGGCTTAGGCGAACTGAATATTTCTGATACGATCTGCGAAACAGGAGCTGTTGAAGCATTACCTGCATTAGCCGTTGATGAACCAACTGTTAGCATGTATTTCTGTGTTAATACTTCACCTTTCTGTGGTCGTGAAGGTAAGTTTGTGACTTCTCGCCAGATTTTAGATCGTCTGAAAAAAGAGTTAGTCCATAACGTTGCATTACGTGTAGAAGAAACTGAAGATCCAGATGCATTCCGTGTATCAGGTCGTGGTGAGCTTCACCTGTCAGTTCTGATTGAAAATATGCGTCGTGAAGGTTACGAATTAGGTGTATCTCGTCCTAAAGTTATCTTCCGTGATATTGACGGCCGTAAACAAGAGCCTTTCGAACAAGTTACTATCGACATTGAAGAGCAACACCAAGGTGATGTGATGCAAGCGATGGGTGAGCGTAAAGGCGAAATGCGTGATATGCAACCAGATGGTAAAGGACGTGTACGTTTAGACTACATAATCCCTAGCCGTGGTCTGATTGGTTTCCGTACTGAATTTATGACCATGACATCAGGTACTGGTTTACTGTATGCAACATTCAGTCACTATGATGATGTTCGTCCAGGTGAAATCGGTCGCCGTAATAATGGTGTTATGATCTCTAATGGCCAAGGTAAAGCCGTTGCTTACGCACTGTATAGCTTACAAGACCGCGGTAAATTATTCGTTACTCATGGTGCAGAAGTTTATGAAGGCCAAGTGATTGGTATTCATACTCGCTCTAATGACTTAACAGTAAACTGCTTGACGGGTAAAAAGCTGACCAACATGCGTGCTTCTGGTACAGATGAGGCGACAACGCTGACTCCACACCTGAAACAAACATTAGAACAAGCATTAGAATTTATTGATGACGATGAGTTAGTTGAAGTTACTCCGCAGTCTATCCGTCTGCGTAAGCGTTATCTGTCAGAAAACGATCGTCGTCGTGCTTACCGTAGCAAAGACTAATTCGTTATTCTGATAACATAATTCTTAGGGCGCGTTAGCGCCCTGAGTTTATACTCGTCATACTTCAAGTTACAGAGTTGGCTGCGTTTAACTAGTCGCCTAGCTGTAACTTAAATTATTTAGAGTATGTGGTACTAGTTGTACTATAAGACGAATGCGGTGGAAAATTTGCCACCGCATAAGTTTTTCTCTTCCTGCCTCTCTTTTCTTACCTTTTATTCCTCAAGTTGCATTTACAATTTAAGTATTTTTTTCTGGTATCAATATCAAAAGTCATCATCCACCCTATTATGCATTATAGATAATGATGCTTTTAGTCTCATTTTTCGTCTTACCTATTCTGGTTTTATGTTTTACAAAAAAATTAAGTGTGATTATTGTACTTTTTTGGTGTTTAAGCCTGTTCAGTAAAGCGATTTATGATTAAAGTAAAATGAGTTTTCTATTATGGAGAGGATTTATGCTTTATATCTTTGATATGGGTAATGTGATTATTGATATCGATTTTAACCGAGTATTCGCAGTATGGAGTAAACTCAGTGGTGTTCCATTAGCGAGCCTAAAAAAGGATTTCACAGCAGGCGAAGTGTTTAAATTACATGAGCGCGGTAATATTACAGATATCGAATTTGCTGAAGAAATTAACTCAGAACTTGGCATGAGCTTAAGCTTTGAGCAATTCGCTGAAGGATGGCAGGCTATTTTTATCGCAGTACGACCTGAAGTCATTGATATAATGAATAAACTAAGAGAACAAGGACATCGGGTTGTAGTGTTATCAAATACTAACCGTTTACACCAAGATTACTGGCCAGAACACTATCCTGAAATTGCAGCCTCTGCGGATTTTCTCTACCTGTCGCAAGATCTTGGCATGAGAAAACCTGATCCTGAACTCTTTAAGTATGTTTTAGAATCTGAAGATGTTGAAGCACAAGATGCTGTTTTCTTTGATGATGTAAAAGCCAATGTTGATGCAGCTATTGCTGTGGGTATGAAGGGTGTACATGTCATTGATAAACAGACTGTCATTGACTACTTCCAAGATTATGATTTTTCTCTCCCAGTAGAAGAATAATGCTATTGTAAGGATAACAATGGATTGAATTTGTTATCCTTTTTTATTGATTTATTTTGGAGAGAGTATGATCGCGTTAATTCAACGAGTGACACAGGCAAAAGTGGATATTGCAGGTGAAACGGTCGGCGCTATTAATCAAGGTTTGTTGGTTTTATTAGGTGTAGAGAAAGACGACAACGAACAGAAAGCCAAAAGATTATGTGAAAAAGTGTGCGGTTATCGCATATTTAGCGATGAAAACGATAAAATGAACCTAAATGTGCAACAAGCAGGTGGTAGTTTATTAGTCGTCTCTCAATTCACACTGGCAGCAGAAACACAAAAAGGAATGCGCCCTGGTTTTTCGAATGGTGCGCCCCCTGAATTAGCGAAAAACCTCTACCACTATTTTATAGAACAATGTCAGCAGCAAGGTTTAGAAACACAAACAGGCCAATTCGCCGCGGATATGCAAATCACACTGACTAATGACGGCCCAGTCACCTTTTGGTTGCAGGTATAACGTCGAACATGTAGTGATGTTAAAAGGAGCTCAGATATGTACCATTTGCGAACCCCAAAAACAGAGGCGGAATTTGATGCCTATTATGCTTTTCGCTGGGAAATGCTTCGTAAACCTCTACATCAACCTGAAGGCTCTGAAAAAGACGGTTATGATACCTTTGCTCATCACCAAATGGTTGTCGATGAAACAGGACAACCTGTCGCGATTGGACGACTTTATATTAATGCGGATAACGAAGGCGCTATCCGCTTTATGGCAGTACGTACAGATGCACAAGGTAAAGGCTTAGGCACTCTTGTCGCCATGGCGCTAGAATCATTGGCTCGCCAAGAAGGTATAAAACGGATCGTGTGTAGTGCAAGAGAAGAGTCTGTAAACTTCTTTGAAAAATTGGGTTATGAAAATTGTGGTCTAGTCACTGGTCCTCAAACCACACCCATTAAGCACTTTTTTATGAAAAAAAGTATAGAGTCTTTAGATGATATTCTTCATCGACCAGATTGGTGTGCTGAGTTACAAAAACAGTGGCATCAACATATACCTTTAAGTGAGAAAATGGGATTACGTATTACTCAATATACGGGAACTCGTTTTTATACCACTATCCCAGAAGCGGGAAACCAAAATCCTCATCACACTATTTTTGCAGGCAGCCAATTTTCACTCGCAACATTAACAGGTTGGGGATTGATTTGGCTATTAATGCGAGAGCATAAGCTGCAAGGTGATATTGTGCTGGTGGATGCTCATATTCGTTATCGCAAACCTGTATCAGGGCGTCCTGCGGCCGTTGCAGATATGGAAAATTTAAGCGGGGATTTAGGGCGATTAGCGAAGGGCAGCAAGGCTCGCATTAAGCTAGATGTTGATATTTGTGGTGATGAAGGCGTGGGTGCTGTTTTTAGTGGTACTTATATTGTTTTGCCTTCACAAAATAAGCAGCGTTAAGTGTATTCTATTTAATTAATTGAATTTAATCTGTTTTTTACCTTTCCTGCGAACATTTTTGTTATTTTTTTTACGTTAAAGCGTGGAGATAATTAATCTATGCTTTGATGCTTATTTTATAGTGTTTCTATCGCTATCCAATTGATGTATATTTCGCAGTTTACGGAGGGAAGCATGGATACCAATTTATCTACTCGTCTTAATAAATATATCAGTGAAAGCGGGATCTGCTCACGCCGTGAGGCTGACCGCTATATTGAGCAAGGACTTGTCCTTATTAATGGCAAACGCGCCGGTATTGGCGACCAAGTATTTGCTGGCGATGAAGTTAAAGTCAATGGTCGATTGATTGAAGCACAGGATAACTCTGAGCTGGTTTTGATTGCACTGAATAAGCCAGTGGGAATTGTCAGTACCACAGATGATGGCGAAAAAGATAATATTGTTGACTATGTTAACCACAGTACTCGTATTTTCCCAATTGGACGTTTAGATAAAGATTCACAAGGATTGATTTTCCTGACCAACCACGGCGATTTAGTGAATAAAATCCTACGTGCAGGTAATGATCACGAAAAAGAGTACCTTGTGACAGTGAATAAGCCGATCACAGATGAGTTTATTCATGGAATGGGTGCAGGTGTTCCTATCATGGGACAAAAAACCAAGAAATGTAAGGTGAAGAAAGAAGCGCCGATGGTGTTTCGTATTACCTTAGTCCAAGGATTAAATCGTCAAATTCGTCGTATGTGTGAATATTTTGGTTATGAAGTCACTAAGCTTGAACGCATTCGTATTATGAATGTGAGCTTATCAGGATTGCCTGTTGGTGAATGGCGTGATTTGACCGATGATGAACTAATTACACTATTTGAAGCGATTGAAAAATCAACGTCTGAAGCACCACCAAAGCCAAAGCAAAATAAGCCGAAAAAACAAATTAGTAGTAATGCAAAAGCATTGGGTATTCATATTCCTCAAACAAAAACCAAAGAAACGGAAAATAATTCCCGTAAGCGTTTTGTTCAGCCTGGTCGTAAAAAGAAAAAACGCTAAGTTTATTTTTGAATGACGCGATAAAAACAAAAAAACACCTGAAAGGGTGTTTTTTGTTTGTTCTATTTAAGACAAATTATACATCGATAAAATTAGTCTAAATCAAGTTCATCTAATTTATTTTGCCGACGTTCAAGTACGATCGCTGCAAGTTCAGCATCCATAACTCGCTCAATCAATGAATCGTAGTCTTCTTTAGAAAGGCAATAGAACAACGGAGTTTTGTTGTCATCACACACAAGCAGTGTGCTGGTATCTTCAAGTGCAGTTAAAGGAGATTGTTGAAACGCATTTAAAGATATTTTTTCAGGGGAAAAATCTTCGTCAGACATGAAAACTCCACAATAAAGAAAAAGGCAATAGCGCATTGTAACGCTTTTTATAAAGGGAGCAATCCGTGCCCCTGCGAAAGATCAATATTATAGGTGATTAATTATTTCGCCATTTTGTATCACTGAGTTGAGTATTTGTTGCTCACCTTTACTTCCAGTTAATGTACCATTAAGTGTTGATTCCACTGGGCTTGAACGTAAATCACCTTTCAGTTTTAGTGTGAATTGGCCTACTTCGTCAGAGTAGGTTGTTTTGAAACCTAATGTGTAAGGTATTGATAAAGGTACATTTAGTCCATTAGCAATAAGTGAAAATTGGCGCTGTTGGTTAGATTGTACTAAACCGGCTGAGCCTCGAACAATGCCATCACCAATAAATGCTGAATATTGCTCAACGATAGCGTTGTCTTGTTGAGTGACAATTTTTAAATCAGGGCGACGTAATTCAATACGATTTAATGTACCACTATCAGCATTAAATACCGCTGAGCCTTGCCATAATCCCCATTCACCTTCTCTTGCAATCACTAAATTTTGCAATTTCCCTGTTAAGTTAGTGAATTGGAATGGAAATTCTGGCGTGATATCAATCAAAATGGATTGATTGATAGATAACTGTTCGATAGTGATATTTTGAATATTACTCTTATCATCTATTGGTTTAGTTAAAAAAGTGAGCCAATTTTCAGGTAGCGTATATAAAAGACCCGATAATGTGGCGTCTTGGATCGTGATGGTTTTGTTGTCTTTATTCCAATGACCAGCAAGCTTAATTAAGCCTTTCTCGTAGCGTAGGCTGAGGCTATCTAGATTGAGTTGATTGTTCTGCTGGTTGAGTTTTGCGATAAGATCAGTGAAGTGTTCATCTTGAAAAACAACATCATTTGTATTGAATTCACCAGTTGTAAATGAAAGCACGTTGTCCCAACTAAACTGAGAAAATTGCCCATCAAATCCACTGACTGCCCACTGTTTTCCTTCAGCAGTAAAATCAACAATATTAAGTGATCTTATATTAATATGAGGGTATTCAGAGAGAGACTGAATTAATTCGTTAAAGGTTTGCGAGGATTGCCAGCGCAAACCATTCATATAAACATCATCAAATTTCCATTGATTATCTTGATATTGCCCACTTAAAGATAGTGAGCCATTAAGTAGACGAGTACCTAATCTCTCTATTTGAATACTATTTGGCTGATATTGCCCAGAGATAATAAAATTACTGAATTCATTATTATTTATCATGCCATTAGCAATAGAAAATTGGAAATGACCCGCTCCTATCAAATCGGTTGATGTTGGGAACCATGGCGTAATACCACCTGTTACTTTCTTGGCATCAAAAGAAAAATTATTTTTTTTACTGTTTAGTGCCATATTTTTAAATTGTAAGATATCGGCACTTAAGGGTATTGAAGGTGTTTTGTCTGCGAACTCAATATTGCCATTTTCTAATGTAATTTTTTGCAGATGAGAAGGCGTGGTAAAAAATTGCCAATTAAATCGAATTTGTGCTGATTTTGCCGATACAGTGGCTTTATCTTGTTTAGGATTAACGAGGAGATCATGAACAATGACTTGCTCGGGTTGCATAAGATCATGCTCAATACCTGAGAAGCGAATATCATAGTCAGTGTATTGTGTCAGCCATTCACTGGTTTTCTGCGCGCCCCACTGAGTTTGAATAAAAGCGTAAATTATAATAATAAATAAAATAACGATAAGTATCAGAGATACCAAACTTTTCATCAGCCAGCGCATAACCCTTCTCCTGTTTTATACTCCATCAAAACATTATACAGTTATGCCTGAAAACTAGGCGATGCTCAAGTATTCATCGGATAAATCAAAGAGATTTCACTTAGTTATTAAGGATGCTAGATATTCTGGATGTCAGATTTTCCGTATTGGGTAATTGTTTTAAATGACTGTTTACTTCCCCTAGTATTTTCATAACCAACTGAGCATGTTGTGCTTCTGTTGTACTTAATTTTTGCTGATGAAGTTTGTTACTGTAGTTAATTAACTGAGAAATCAAATCATTAGGTTCAAGACTTTCAGAACGGTAAATATCGTGAAGATTAGGAGTAATGTAAGATTGATTCTGTAAGTAATTAAATGAATATTTAAGAGCATCTACTGTAGGCTTACTTATAAGATATGGATTAGTTAAAAACGTACCTAAGTCTTTTTTAATATGCTCTAAATTGAATTCAGCAACAGACTTATTTCCTAAATAAGTAAATTTATGATCACTATTAAATAATGAAAGAATAGAATCTTTGAGATAAGTAAAAAATTGCCCAACAGTTTGTATATGAAAATCTTGAGTAGATGGATGACTTTTTAAGTATTCGAGTGCAGGATTTTTAATTGGGCTCAATGGTGTAGTCATTTTATTTTCCTTTGATTTTCAGTATTGAAATAAAGATTTACCGTAACTCAAAGGATCATACTTTTATAAAAATACCATTGGCCTAAAGATGATAAATAAAGCGCTATTTTCATAATAAAAAATAGCGCTTTACTCGTTTATTGCTAATTAATAATTATTTTTCTGGTGGGAAAATCAGATTTAAAATAATGGCCGTTAAACCCCCTGCAGCAATACCTGATGACAGCAATGTTTTTAGCCAATCAGGGGCAAACTGTAATATTTGAGGCTGTTGCGAAACGCCTAACCCTACCGCCAGTGAAATAGCAAGGATCATGATGGCTCGGCGGTTTAATGCTTCTTTAGAAACAATACGTACGCCAGACGCAGCTATCGTACCAAACATCACTAATGTGGCTCCGCCTAATACTGGCTCAGGAATTCTTTGTACAAATTCAGCAACGAATGGAAATAAACCCAAGATAACAAGCATTGCTGCAACAACATAACCTACGTAGCGACTAGCAACACCCGTTAATTGGATCACACCATTATTTTGGCCAAAACAAGAGTTTGGGAAGGTGTTGAAAAATGCTGAAACCATGGAGTTAATTCCATTAGCTAATACGCCCCCTTTAATGCGCTTCATATACAAAGGACCACTAACGGGCTGCTCTGAAACATCAGAAGTTGCCGTGATATCACCAATGGTTTCTAGCGAAGTGATCATAAACACCAGCATTAAAGGAATAAGTAAATGCCAATCAAATGATAGGCCATAATAAAATGGCTCAGGGATCGTCATCAGCGGTGTTTCTTGATGTTCTGCGGGTGTGGGTAACATATCTAAAGCCCAAGCAAGAACATAACCCACAGCCATTGCAATAACTAAAGAAGCTACTCGTAAGTAAGGATTTTTTTGTCGATTAAGTAAAATAATAACGATAAGAACAGAGCCTGCTAATAACAAGTTTTGTGGTGAACCAAAGGTATTATTCTCGATGGCTGCATAACCACCACCAATAGAGGTTAATCCAACTTGAATTAAAGAGAGGCCGATTATCATCACCACGACACCTGAAACTAACGGTGTAATGATACGTCTTGCCAAGTGAAGTACACGAGAAAGAATGATCTCGGTTAATGAGGCAACCATTAGAGTACCAAAAAGGGCTGCCATCATTGTCGGAATATCTGCACCACCATTTTTAAGTGCTAATCCCCCCATAATGAGTGGAGCAACAAAGTTAAAGCTTGTTCCTTGAATTGATAACAATCCTGAACCTATCGGTCCCCAAGCTCGAATTTGAATAAGAGAGGCAATGCCTGATGCAAATAAAGACATGCTGATAATGCGTTGGGTATCGTGTGCAGGTAATCCTAATGCTTGGCAAATGAGGATCGCGGGTGTAATAACCGCGACAAACATAGCTAAAAGATGCTGGCAAGCAGCAAAAAGTGTTTGTGGTAATGGCGGTTTCTCTTCTAAAGCAAAAAGAAGTTCGCTATTTTTTTTAATTGAAACGTCACTATTTTTAGGCAAATTTTGATTTTCTGAAGTAACCATGGTGTGAATTTCTTATTCGACAAAAACGGTATTTTAATGATCTACGCCACAAAAGCAATCGTTTGCGTAAAAATGATGTTATCAAAATGCATAAGAGGTGCTCACATTTTTATATGTTTTAACTTGTGTTTGTCTCCATTTTTTTTTCTAATCGGGGATACCTGCTTTTGGCGTTGTTTATGGATGAACTTAGCGTCGTAGTATTTTTATATAAAATTAACAAATAAGACGGGGTACATAAATGTATCATCTTGATGTTTATGGCACGCTGGTTGCGGCCACTTTGGTTCTCTTGATCGGGCGTAAGTTAGTGAAATCTGTTCCTTTTTTAGAACGATATACGATCCCGGAACCTGTTGCAGGTGGGCTACTTGTTGCAGTTCTTCTATTAGCATTCAAATCTTTTATGGACTGGGAAGTGAGTTTTGATCTCTCACTTAAAGATCCATTAATGCTGGCCTTCTTTGCAACAATTGGTTTAAACGCAAACCTCGCGAGTTTAAAAGCGGGAGGAAAAGCGCTTTTTATTTTCATCTTTGTTGTTGTTGGATTGTTGTTAGTACAAAACACAGTCGGTATTGCATTAGCAAAAATGTTAGGCCTTGATCCATTAATGGGATTACTGGCTGGCTCGATTACATTATCGGGTGGTCATGGTACAGGTGCGGCTTGGGGTAAAACCTTTGTCGAAAACTATGGTTTTATGAGCGCGTCTGAAGTAGCGATGGCTTGTGCTACTTTTGGTTTAGTTTTAGGTGGTTTGATTGGTGGTCCTGTAGCTCGCTACTTAATTAAAAATATCCCAACGCCGGGATTAGGCGCCGACGACCATGAAATGCCAACTGCGTTTGAGAAGCCGACAACAGGCCGAATGATCACTTCAATGGTTTTATTAGAAACTATTGCGATGATCTCTATCTGTTTAATGGCAGGTACGTTCCTTTCTCAACTGCTAGAAGGTACGGCATTCTCACTACCGACCTTTGTGTGTGTTCTGTTTATTGGTGTTATTTTAAGTAATAGTCTTTCAATGCTTGGATTCTACCGAGTTTTTGATAGAGCGGTATCAGTCTTAGGTAACGTGAGTTTATCGTTATTCTTAGCAATGGCATTAATGAGCTTGAAATTATGGGAGCTTGCGTCACTGGCGATCCCAATGCTGGTTATCCTTGGTGTTCAAGCTGGTGTAATGGCACTGTATGCAATTTTTGTGACTTTCCGTGTCATGGGTAAAAACTACGATGCTGCGATTTTAGCAGCAGGTCACTGTGGTTTTGGTTTAGGTGCTACACCAACTGCGATTGCGAATATGCAAGCTGTAACAGACCGTTTTGGACCGTCTCATCTTGCGTTCTTAGTTGTACCTATGGTCGGTGCATTCTTCATTGATATTGTGAATGCAATAGTGATTAAACTGTATCTGATGCTACCGTTTTTTACGCCTATAGTTGCAGGGTAGTTTGGCTACTATAAATTAAAATAGCGTCAAAAACGTTAAAGAGCACCTCAATGTTGAATATCGACATTGAGGTGTTTTTCTGTGGAGTACTTAACGTATTAATATTTCGAAATCAACTTAAAGTGAGTTTAAACGCACGCTAAGCCATGCAACTGAGCAATCTTAAGCTTGGCTATATTGTGTCTTGGCAGGTAGCCAGCGTTCGATTAAGGCTTGAGAATGCTTAGGATAGTGCTGATGTAGGTAACGCGCGATGCGTTGTACTTCAGGAACAAGTCCTTGGTCACGTAATAAATCAGCGACCTTAAATTGTGCATTACCTGTTTGTTTAGTACCTAAAAGCTCACCGGGGCCACGAATTTCGAGATCTTTTTGTGCAATGACAAAACCATCATTGCTATCCCTTAATACCTGCAATCGCAAACGTGCTGTTTGAGTGAGTGGCGTTTTATACAATAAGACACAATGAGAGGCGATAGCACCTCGACCTACACGTCCACGTAATTGGTGTAATTGTGCTAGCCCTAGCCGTTCTGGGTTATCAATGATCATCAAACTTGCATTAGGTACATCAACGCCAACTTCAATCACTGTTGTTGCAACTAAAAGTTGGAGCTCATTTTCTTTAAATGCCGCCATTACAGCTTGTTTCTCTGCGGGCTTCATTCGCCCATGTACCAATCCTACTTTAATTTCAGGGAGTGCTATTATAAGTTCATCATAGATAACTTGGGCTGCTTGCGCTTCAAGTACTTCAGAATCTTCAATTAAGGTGCATACCCAATAGGCTTGTCGGTTTTCTTCTGTGCAAGCTAGTCTGATGCGTTCAATAATGTCATTACGGCGAGTATCAGGGATAGCGACAGTAGTAACAGGTGTACGCCCCGGCGGTAATTCATCGATGATAGAGGTGTCCATATCAGCATAAGCGGTCATCGCTAATGTTCGTGGGATAGGCGTTGCTGTCATCACCAATTGATGAGGGTGAAAGCCTTGTTCTTCACCTTTTTTCCATAAGGCAAGGCGTTGATGCACACCAAAACGGTGTTGTTCATCAATAATCACTAAGGCTAGAGAGTGAAATTTAACTTGTTCTTGGAAAATCGCATGTGTTCCAATAATGATCGATACTTCACCATTTGCAATGGCATTTTGCTGTGTTTCGCGGGCTTTCCCTTTCTGTTTTCCTGCTAGCCAACCTACTTGGATACCAAAAGGCTCAAACCATTTTCTAAAGGTTAATGCATGTTGCTCTGCTAACAATTCTGTTGGTGCCATTAAAGCCACTTGCTTACCATTAGCAATAGCACGTAACGCACTTAATGCGGCAACTAGCGTTTTACCTGAGCCTACATCTCCTTGGATCAATCGCATCATTGGATAGTCTTTTTCTAAATCTGTTTCTATCTCATTGACGACACGTTGTTGTGCATTAGTCGGGGTAAAGGGGAGAGAGGCGAGAAATTGCTGACGTAACGTTGATGTATTTGGCATAAACAATGGCTCTGCACGATAAGATTGTGCACCAGCTCTTGCATTGAGCATACCTAGATTGTGAGCCAGCAATTCTTCAATAATTAGCCTTTTTTGCGCAGGATGCTGTCCTTTCTCAAGTTCAGCAAAAGCGATATCAGGAGGCGGATTATGCAGTGTACGTAATGCTGTGGCTAATGGGGGTAAACCGTGAATAAATTGCTCAGGTAATAATTCGTTAATAGCGCAGGTATCAAGTAATTCTAATGCTTGTTCTATTAATTTACGTAATGATGTTTGGCGTAAGCCTTCTGTCGTTGAATAGATGGGAGTGAGTGTTTCTTGCAGTTTAACTTCAGAGCCTGCAACTTTGATTTTATATTCAGGGTGAATAATTTCAGGGCCCCGACTTCCTCGTTTAACTTCGCCATAAGCTGTGACCTGTTTACCTTGAGCAAGGTTATTTTTCATCGCCGCTGTAAAGTTAAAAAAGCGAAGTGTTAAAATTCCAGAGCCGTCAGAAATTTGGCAGGTCATCATTTTACGCCGACCAAAACTGACTTCAGTTCTTAAGATTTCGCCAGAAACAGTGGCAGGAATACCGGGAAGGAGATCACTGATAGCATAAAGGTGCGTTTGATCTTCATAACGCAAAGGAAGGTGGAGTAACAAATCCTCAATAGTCACAAGCCCTATTTTTGCCAGCTTGTCTGCCTGACTTGCACCTACGCCGTGAAGAGTGGTTAAGGGGATTGCATCAAGCAGTTTTCCTTTCATGGGATCAATACTCCGTCTTTTTTAATTTCCTAAGTTGTTTTTGTGTCATTTGCATTTCCGCCCACCATGACTCCGGTGCTTCAATTTCACCGCTGCCATTAATATAAGGGCGAGGCAGTCCTTTACGACGAGAAACTTCTGCCAATACCGGATATCCGCCTTCAAAGAGAAGAATTTGTTGTTCTTCTTCTGTTAAGGTGCTCTCCGTTCGATTATACATACCCGCAGCCTGACGTTGGCGTTGTGCTTCATATAAAATTAGTGCACTGGCGACAGAAACATTCAGGGATTGTACCATTCCCATCATTGGTACAATAATATCTTGATCTGCAAGCGCGATAGCATCTTGTGAGATACCCGTTTTTTCTTGTCCCATAATAATACAAGTTGGGCGAGTGTAATCAATCTCACGAAAATCAACCGCTTTATCTGAGAGGTGAGTCGCAAGAACTTGCATACCTTGGGCACGAAAGGCGTTAACTGCTTCTGTGATAGTAGGATGAGTTTCTACATTGACCCAGCTATTACTTCCTGCTGCGGGGGAAACTAACATCCGCATTTTTTCTTCAGGCCAAATAGCATGAATTTTAGGAATGCCCACAGCATCAGCCGTTCTTATAACGGCTGCAACATTATGGGATTTATGCACTTCTTCAAGGCAAACGGTAAGATCAGGTTGCCGCATCGCCATCATTTGGCAGATGCGGGCATATCGAATTGAATTCATGACTAGTTTTTATTACGGCTAACGCGCAGAACGTCTGGCATGATGCGAAGTTTACGCATGATATTGGCTAATTGAATTCTGTCTTTCGCAGTTAAGCGAATAAAAGCACAATACACGCGACCATCTTTCTCTTCTGTATTCATGCTTTGAATACTTGAGTTAGCATCGTTAATAGCTGCGGTTAAGTTTGCTAAAGCGCCTTGGTGGTTGATCATATCGACTTTAATTTCAGTAATGAAATCGCTGTTGATCTCTTTATCCCACTCGACAGGCATGAATTTTTCAGGCTCTTTTTGGTAACCACGAATATTACGACAAGATTCATGGTGAATAACCAAACCTTTACCTGGGCTAATATGTGCAACGATAGGATCACCCGGAATAGGGCGGCAACATTTAGCGAAGGAGATTAATACGCCATCAGCGCCTTTAATTGGGAGTTTAGGTGTTTCATTATTGGTTGTTTCTGTTTGTGCGTTTTCATCTTGATTTTGACTATCAATCAATAAATTACGTGCAACAACAACGCTCATGGTATTACCTAAACCAATTTCAGCCATTAAGTCGTCGATTGAATGAAGTTTCATACGCTTCAACTCGCGCTCAATATTTTCAGCTGAAATATCAGCAAGCTTGTGCTCACCTAATGCGTGATTGAGTAAACGACGACCTAAATTAATAGAGTCTTCACGTTTTAAGTTTTTCAGCAGTTGTCGGATTTTAGAGCGAGCTCTTGAACTGACGACAAAGTTTAGCCAAGCCGCATTGGGTCTTGCACCTGGAGCGGTAATAATTTCAACCGTTTGTCCGGTGCGTAGCGATTGTGAAAGTGGGTAAGGTTGTCTATCAACCCTTGCACCCACACAGGCATGACCGATATCAGTGTGTACAGCATAAGCAAAATCGACAGGAGTAGCACCTGTTGGCAATTCAACAATGCGACCTTCTGGCGTGAAAACGTAGATTTCATCAGGAAAGAGATCTGATTTTACGTTCTCAATAAATTCAAATGAGCTACCTGCACTTTGCTGCAATTCAAGTAAACTTTGCATCCAGCGTTGAGCTCTAACTTGTGCTGTTGTGCCTGGTTGCTCACCTTGCTCTTTATAAGCCCAATGTGCAGCAACCCCCATTTCTGCCATTTGATCCATATCTTCAGTACGAATTTGCACCTCAACAGGCACCCCATGAGGGCCAATAAGTGAAGTATGAAGAGATTGATAGCCGTTGGCTTTTGGAATTGCAATATAGTCTTTAACTCGACCAGGACGCGGTTTATAAAGGCTGTGCATTTGACCTAAAACGCGATAACAGGTATCGACTTCTTTCACGATCACGCGAAAGGCGTAAATATCCATAATTGAGTGAAAACGTTGCTCTTTTAACAACATTTTCCGATAGATAGAGTAAAGGTGTTTTTCACGACCGTTAACTTTGCATTCGATATGTGCTTCTGTCAGGCGTCCCTCAATTTCAGAGAGGATTTTATTAATCATCTCTTTACGGTTGCCCCGAGCTGCTTTAACGACTTCTTTGATTACACGATAGCGATTAGGATGTAGCGCCTCGAAACCCAGCTCTTCAAGCTCTGTTTTGATATGATGTATACCTAAACGGTGTGCGAGAGGACTGTAAATTTCGAGTGTTTCGCGAGCAATACGGCGACGTTTATCTGGGCGTAATGATCCCAGTGTGCGCATATTGTGAGTTCGGTCTGCCAGTTTGATCAAAATGACGCGGATATCTTTTACCATCGCCATAATCATCTTACGGAAGTTTTCAGCCTGAGCCTCTTTTTTATCTCTAAACTTCAATTTATCAAGTTTAGACACCCCTTCAACAAGATCGGCTACCGTACTACCAAAGAGGCTTTCGATATCTTGGAAGGTTGCAGGTGTATCTTCGATAACATCATGCAACAGCGCCGCCATCAGCGTTTGCTGGTCTAATCGCATATCTGCGAGGATACACGCAACCGCAACAGGGTGAGTAATATAAGGCTCACCACTTGAACGAGTTTGTCCCTCGTGGGCATTTCGGGCGACGATAAAGGCTTTTTTAAGTTGTTCAACTTGCTCCGATGGCAAGTATTTTTGAACGATTTGATTCAGGCTTTCAAACAGGTACAAGGCAGACCTACCCCTATTTTATAAAACGATTAACGACGGCCTTCCGCAATCGCTGAAACAGCTTGTAATTCTGCTGCTTCTTGCTCTTGCTGCTCTTGGCGTTCACGAGCATCAAGAATTTTACCGTTAATCAGGCCTTCTTCAATTTCACGTAGCGCGACAACAGTCATTTTATCATTTTCTTCTGGAACTAAAGGATCTTTAGCGCCAACTTGTAACTGACGCGCACGACGTGCTGCGACCAGAACGAGGTCAAAACGGTTACCAATTTTCTCTACAGCGTCTTGAACGGTTACGCGTGCCATATTTGTGTTACTCCACCATTAACGAAATGACTGGGCATAATACTGAAAGTTAACTCAGTCTGCCAATAATTTGCTGATTAAATCACCATGTCGTAGCGTTTGACGATCAAGGCGTAATTTTTCTGAACGAATAATTGATTGTAAATCAGCAAGCGCAGTATTGAAATCATCATTAATCAGCAAATAATCATACTCATCAAAATGTTCCATTTCCGATACAGCTTGCGACATACGTTTTGTAATCACTTCTTCGCTATCTTGCCCACGTCCACGAAGTCGGCGGTAAAGCTCTTCTTTTGACGGTGGCAGAATAAAAATACTGCGAGCTTCAGGCATCGCTTTACGCACCTGCTGTGCGCCTTGCCAGTCGATATCTAAAAAGACATCTACACCACTGGCTAAGATTTCTTTGATAACTTTGCCGGATGTTCCGTAATAGTTACCAAAAACACAAGCATGTTCGAGGAAATCCCCGCTGTCTATCATGCTTTTAAATTCTTCTTCAGTAACAAAGAAGTAATGTTCACCATGGTTCTCTCCCGGTCGCATTGGGCGGGTTGTATGAGAGACAGAAACCTGAGTGTCATATAAAGGCTGTGTCTTTAACAGCGCTTGAATAAGACTTGATTTACCCGCACCGCTTGGAGCGGAAACAATATAAAGTGTTCCTTGGATCATGATGACTTTCTGAATTTGACTGGAGAATTAAGTATAAATACATGTTTAGGGAGCAAATCCCCCATATAGTATACACATACAATGAATGACATACAGTGCCCATGTTTAATACAGGGCCATTTTTTTCTTATTACATTCTATTTTCTGAATATAGAAACAAGAGAAAAATTAAACTATGTCAATATTAACATATAATTAATGGCTCAGTGATAGGAATTACCTTTTATCACAATAGCGAAAAGAGATTATATTTTGAGATACCCCACAGAATCAAAAAGAACCGCTGTCGTTAAAACAGCGATTCGTTAATCTTGATTCTCGTAATTAAAGACAGGTAAGCCCAATTTATAACGAATAGCGAGTAGTCGAGCGGTTAACCCTGCAATTAGGGTAATGATGATAATGACGTCTCTTGGTAACGGTGTATAAAATAGTAATCCCATATAAAGCCACGCAGCACCAAAAGCGATACCGGCATAAATTTCTTTTTGGAAAACCAAAGGAATGGTATTACAAAGCATATCTCTTAATACACCACCAAAAGCACCCGTAATCACCGCAGCAATAGCAGCAATAATTGGGCCATAGTCCATATCGAGTGCGATTTGCGCACCGATAATAGAGAAAACCATTAGACCAATGGCATCTAAGATAAGAAAGAGTCGCTGAAGGTGTTTCATCATGGGAGCAACCCACATAGTGATAACAGCAGCACATGCAACAGTGACGATATATTCCGGGTGTTTTACCCAACCTAATGGGTAATGGCCGAGTAGAATGTCTCTGACAGAGCCACCACCAATGGCAGTGGCAGAGGCGATAATAATAACGCCAAAAACATCCATTTTACGACGACCAGCAGCAAGCGCACCAGTCATGGCTTCTGCAGTAATACCAATAATATAGAGAACACTAAGTAACATGATTTTCTAATTTTCTGACTATTTAGTGAGGGTAGAATAATTACCTTGCGAAAAAGTCTCGACTGAATTTTTTTAGTGCCAGGTAAAATTAATTAGTTTTTATAATGTGGAAATTTATTTCCCGATAAGGATAAATATGTCTTTTCAGGAACACCAGATTACGTTTGATAGCCGTCATCATCAGCTAACTAATATAAATGTTTGGACGCCAGATAGCCAGTGGTTAGTCTATGATGTACGTCCCAATGGGGGATCTTTTACAGGTCTAACCATAGAAAAAATTCATGCGAAAACAAAACAGCAACAGATCATTTACACAGCAACACAAGGGGCACATGCAGGGGTTGCGACAGTAAGCCCAACAGAGCCCGTGCGTTACGCCTTTATTCATGGGCCAGAAAACCCAGATAATGAATGGCATTATGACTTTCATCATCGTCGAGGGGTGATTGTTGATGAGTCAGATAATAACCGTGCGTTTAATATTGACGCTTGTTCGTTGACATCACCTTATCAAGCCGGTGCATTACGTGGCGGTACACATGTTCACGTTTTTAGTCCTGACGGTACGCGTTTAAGCTTTACCTACAATGATCATATTATGCATGAACTTGGTGGCGAATATGATCAACGTAATGTGGCTGTTGCGGTGCCACTAAAAGCGGTTAATGTCGCTAAAAAACACCCTCGTGAATATGACGGTGAATATTTTTGCACTGTAGTAAGCCAAACTGTTGCTCATCCACAAAAGGGAAGCGACGAAATTAATAAAGCTTATGAAGAGTGTTGGGTTGGTACTCAAGGTTATATAAAGACTGACGGTTCACAGCAACGTTGGGCTATTGCATTTATCGGCGATACCGTGAGTGAAAATGGCGATAAAGTTGCTGATATTTTCCTAGTGGATTTACCTGATGATAATCAGGATTTCAGTGTTGAAGGTGATAAACCTTTGGCAGGAACTGATACAACAATGCCAGCAGTGGCTAAAGGCATTCATCAAGTTCGCCTAACAAATACAGCAAATAGAAAATATGCTGGTGTTTTAAATCAGCCTCGTCACTGGTTAAGAAGTTCCCCGCAAGGAGATGCGATCGCTTTCTTAATGAAAGATGATAATGGTATTGTGCAGTTATATACCGTATCGCCAAGTACGAAAGAGATAAAACAAATCACTGCGCAGGATTGGAATATTCAGTCAGCCTTTACGTGGAATAGTAATGGACAATATCTCACCTTTATTTGTGATAACAGCGTGATGCTATGTAATGTGAAAACGAGTGAGTTAACTCGATTAACAGAAAAAACAGCACAGGCACCAAGTAGTGATGCAGTCGTATTCTCTCCAAATGACCAATATATTGCATTTATGCGTGATGTTGATGGTTATCGCCAAATATTTACCGTAGAGACTGGATTGTAAATTTTTATCGTATATAAATAAGGTATCTTAAATAATAAGATGCCTTTTTATTTAATAAAAAATTAATAGTTTAAATATGAATTAAAATATTTTTTTATTTTGATTTGTTTTATTGCTTTTTCTATTTTTATTTATTGTGCTAAATTACTAAACTTTAGTGAGATAATAACTAGTAATATTAAAAAATAATTTATTATTAATGGAATGATATATAAAAATGGAATTAAATTTATGCTGGTGGAATATGGGATTATCTCCACCAATAAGGTCAAGTAAGAAAATAGATATAGAAGATATTGGATTAGCAAAAAAATATCTTAGAGAAATGATAAAAAAAAGAACGCTTGATATAGTTGCACTTTGTGAGGTTTCTAAAAAGGAAAACCTAGATTTCAAACAATTAGCTTGCGAATTAAATATGGAGTATATCGATTTATCAGGAAAGATAGGCCGTATACTTATTGATATTTCTATAATGTATAATATAAATAAATTAGCATTTATCTCAAGTAAGTTTTTAACTAAACTTCAACCAGATAATAGAACAATAAGAGTGGGTGTCAGTGTTTCATTTAAAGATCTTGAAAATCAAAAAATGATCACATTCTTTTTATCACACTGGCCATCTGTACTAAGTGCTGATGAAAAAACTAGGCGTATAGCGGCCCAAGAGTTGAGGAATAGTATTGATAAACTATTTGAAAATAAAGGAAAAGATACCCAAGTTATTTGTATGGGTGATTATAACACTGAGCCTTATTCTGATGTGATGATTAATACATTATATGCAACAAGAGACTATCACATCATAAAAAAGAAAAGAGAACTATTATTTAATCCATTTTGGTATCTTTTGTCGGATAAGAAAACGAATAACTTAGGCACGTATTATTATAATTCGGCATCAATAAATCGATGGTATGTTTTTGACCAAACGATTTTTTCTTCATCATTTTTATATGGAAAAGAAGATTGTTTTAAGTTAGACCTCGAACAGCTTGATTTCTATCGGATACTAAATGATTCAAATCACTGCCTTGATGATATTTTCTTTAAAAAATTTGATCATTATCCAATATTTTGTAGGGTTTCGCATGAACGATGAAAATAAATTTTTTGAAAAGATAAAGGCTTCATTGGATAGAGCATCCTCTATTATTGATATAAAAAATAAAATAGAGAATAAAATAAGTATAGTTATCGAAAAACTAGAAGTGATCACTAATAATAAAATTAAAGTATTATTTAAAGATAATCATCATTACTGCCCTAAGTTTATTAATAGCGAAAGGCTTATTTATGTTGATAAAGTAAATGTAAGTGATAAGTCTGGGTTTATATTATTTGGTTATAGTTTTAGTAAAATAAATGGTTTTCCTATTGAAATAGAAACGGAGATTGAATCTTTTTATGCAGAGGATATTGATGATTTACTGCATATTATTGTGAATATTATTGATAGAGAATCGATAAGAATTATGGAACTTGTTCATCATCCTCTAAAAGATAATTTAAGTAAAAATAATGATATTTGATAAAAAGCCGGCATTGCTTTCACAATGCCGGTTTCTGTTTTCTGTAGTTTACAACTTATTGTAAAACAGAAATATCCGCGACTTTTAAGAACAGTTCACGCAATTGACTTAGCATGGTTAAACGGTTGATACGAACAGCTTCGTCTTCATCCATTACCATGACTTTATCAAAGAAGTTATTGACCACATCACGTAATGAGGCAAGTTCAACTAATGCTTCTTGGTATTTGCGCTCTGCAAATAATGGTGCCAATTTATCTTGTAATACAGAAAGATTAGCCGCTAGTTGAACTTCTTCTGGGGCTTTTAAGACGGAAGCTAAAACGGCGTCATTCAGTTTTACATCAGCGGATTTTGCTAAGATGTTAGAAACACGTTTATTGGCTTCTGCTAATGCAGAGGCTTCGTCTAATGTGCGGAAGTAAGTTACTGCTTTAACGCGAGCATTGAAGTCAGCAGGCTGTGTTGGGCGACGTGCTAATACAGCTTGAATAGTATCAATGTTGTAACCCAGTTCTTGATACCAAGAACGGAAACGACCTAACATAAACTCAACCACATCACTGACCACATTTTTATTAGTCAGTTTGTCACCGTAGAGGCGAACCGCTTCTTGTGTCAGCTCTTCAATATCTAACGGTAAATCTTGCTCAACGATAATACGTAAAACACCCAGTGATGCACGACGTAGAGCAAATGGGTCTTTATCCCCTTTAGGATGTTGACCAATACCGAAAATACCCGCAAGTGTATCCATCTTCTCTGCAATAGCGAGGGCGCTAGCAACAGGATTAGAAGGTAATTCATCACCCGCGAAACGAGGCTGATATTGTTCTTTCAATGCAACCGCGACTTCTTCGGCTTCACCATCATGACGCGCATAATGCATACCCATAACACCTTGGGTATCTGTGAATTCGAACACCATATTGGTCATTAAGTCACATTTTGACAGTAAACCTGCACGGGTTGCTTTATTAACATCAGCACCCATTTTGCCAGCAATAAAGCCTGCTAATGCTTGAATACGGTCTGTTTTATCACGCAGTGTACCTAAATCTTTCTGGAATAATACGGTTTCAAGGCGTGGTAAGTTATCTTCTAAACGTTGTTTACGGTCAGTTTTGAAGAAGAACTCAGCATCCGCTAAACGAGGACGTACTACTTTTTCGTTACCGCTAATGATCTGTTGTGGATCAGAAGATTCAATATTAGTGACGAAAATAAAGTTAGGTAATAATTTGCCTTGCTTGTCATAAACAGGGAAATATTTTTGGTCACCTTTCATTGTATAAACTAGCGCTTCAGCAGGAACTTCAAGGAATGTTTCCTCAAATTTTGCTGTTAACACAACTGGCCATTCAACCAATGAAGTGACTTCTTCGACTAAGCTATCGCTTAAATCTGCGATACCGCCAAGTTTTTCAGCAGCAAGACGAGCATCATGAAGAATAATTGATTTACGCGTTTCGTAATCAGCAATAACTTTTCCGCGCTCATAAAGAATTTCAGGATACTGATCTGCATTATCAATAGAGAATTCAGCTTCACCCATAAAGCGGTGACCACGAATAACGCGATCGCTTTGGATACCTAAAATTTCACCATCAATAACGGTATCGCCTAATAATAAGGTGACGGTATGAACAGGGCGTACAAAGTGTGTTTCTTTATCACCCCAGCGCATTAATTTTGGAATTGGTAATTTTGATAATGCATTGCTTACCATGCCAATCAGTAATTGGCTAACAGCTTCACCTTTTACTTCTGCACGATAAAATAACCATTCGCCTTTATCTGTTGATAAGCGTTCTGCTTGGTCAACCGTAATACCATTACCTCTTGCCCAACCTTCAGCCGCTTTTGTCGGTTTACCGTCAGCGTCAAATGCTTGAGCAATCGCAGGACCACGTTTTTCAATGGTTCTATCTGCTTGTGATTTCGCCATATTAGCTACTTTAATAGCTAAACGGCGAGGAGCTGCAAACCAAGATACATCACCATGAGTGATATTTGCGTTATCCAGTTCAGCAGTAAAATTAGCAGCAAAAGATTCGGCTAAAGAACGAAGCGCTTTCGGCGGTAATTCTTCTGTGCCGATTTCCACGAGGAAAGTCTCAGTTGTCATGATAGCCTCTTACTTTTTACACATAGGGAAACCAAGCGCTTCTCGAGAAGCATAATATGCTTCAGCAACCGCTTTGGTTAAAGTACGGATACGTAAAATATAACGCTGGCGCTCTGTCACAGAAATAGCTTTACGTGCATCCAATAAGTTAAAGGTGTGTCCTGCTTTTAAAATACGTTCATAGGCAGGTAAAGGCAGAGGTTTTTCTAACTCTAACAACTCACGAGCTTCTTTTTCATATTGCTCAAAGCAAGAGAATAGGAAGTCTACGTCGGCGTATTCAAAGTTATAGGTTGATTGCTCAACTTCGTTTTGATGATAGATATCGCCATAGGTGGTTTTACCTAATGGGCCATCACACCAAACTAAGTCATAAACGCTATCAACACCTTGAATATACATGGCAAGACGTTCTAAGCCGTAAGTGATTTCACCTGTAACAGGTTTGCACTCTAATCCACCTACTTGTTGGAAATAGGTAAACTGCGTCACTTCCATGCCGTTGAGCCAAACTTCCCAGCCTAAGCCCCAAGCACCTAAAGTTGGGTTTTCCCAGTTATCTTCCACAAAACGAATATCATGAATTGTTGGGTCTAAACCTAATTCTCTTAATGAGCCAAGATAAAGTTCCTGAATATTATCAGGTGATGGCTTAATGATAACTTGGAATTGGTAATAGTGCTGTAAACGGTTAGGGTTTTCACCGTAACGTCCGTCTGTTGGACGACGAGAAGGCTGTACATAAGCCGCAGCGATAGGCTCTGGGCCTAATGCACGTAAACAAGTCATTGGGTGTGATGTACCTGCACCCACTTCCATATCTAATGGTTGGACAATGGTACAGCCCTGGCGAGCCCAGTAATCCTGTAGTGTCAGGATAAGACCTTGAAAGGTTTTGGTATCAAACTTTTGCATGTTATATCCGCATGGCGATACATAGAATAAAAAGAAAGGTTTCAGTATACCTTCTAGACGAAAGATATACAGCAAGGAATGCGGGCAATTTTCCCTCGATCAAAAAAATAATCCCTTAATTGACTTTATGACTATGCTCAAAGAATTAGATTGAATTTTTTTTCACCTATTTACATGTATATTCATACAGTATATAAAATGGTGCTATTACAAGTTATTGGTAACAAGGAATGAGAAAATGAATAAACAGCGTTGCGATTGGGTAACTAATGATCCTGAATATTTGGCATATCATGATGATGAATGGGGTAAGCCTGAACGAGATAAATACAAGCTTTTTGAAATGATTTGTCTTGAAGGTCAACAAGCTGGGTTATCTTGGTATACCGTACTTAAGAAAAGAGAAGGTTATCGTCGCTGTTTTTTTAATTTTTCACCCGAAAAAATTGCCAAAATGACAGATAAAGATGTTGAAGCTTTATTGCAAGATCCCGCAATTATTCGTCATCAAGGAAAAATTAACGCTATTATTAATAATGCCCGTATTTTTATGGCAATGGAAGAAAAAGGCGAAGATTTTAGTCAGTTTATTTGGCAATTTGTTGATAATAAACCCATTATTAATCAATGGAACAATATTTCCCAAGTGCCCGCGTCTACTGAAATCTCAGATAAAATGGCAAAAACGTTGAAGAAAAAAGGTTTTAAATTTGTTGGTACAACAACTTGCTACGCTTTTATGCAAGCTGTTGGTATGGTTGATGACCATATTCTCTCTTGTTTTTGCCGCCAAGAAGAGCGTGAAAACGCCAATAAAAAGTAAAATATGAGTTGAGTTATCTTTAATCTAGATAATTGTTGGTTTTATATTTCAATATTTAAAATCATATTAATATTACTATTCTACCATTTCGATTATAACTATTGATGCAGGTTAAAGCTCGCGGTATGGTATTTCTTAACGAGAAAGCAACATAGAAGATACCTGCAAAGATGACTCAACTATCACAATTTGGGCAAAAGTTTGCTCAGCACTCAGGCATTGCTCGCTTGATGCAAGACTTAAATGAAGGAATACGTACACCCGGTGCTGTGATGCTAGGGGGCGGGAATCCTGCTCATATTCCTGAAATGGATAACTATTTTCGCCAATTACTTAAAGAAATGACCGAAAATGGCTCATTAAGTGATGCGGTTTGTAACTATGATGGCCCGCAAGGCAAAGATGCCATGTTACAAGCGTTGGCTGCATGTTTAAAGCAGAAGCTAGGCTGGAATATTTCGGCAAAAAATATTGCACTAACTAATGGTAGCCAAAGTGCTTTTTTCTATCTATTTAATTTATTAGGTGGCACAACCAAAGATGGGAAGAAACGTAAAATTCTTTTCCCAATTGCCCCTGAATATATTGGTTATACTGATTCTGGATTAGAAGAAGATCTGTTTGTTGCGAATAAACCAACAATAGAAATGTTGCCGAATGGGCAATTTAAATATCATGTCGATTTTGCTCATCTTGAAATTGGTGATGACATTGCCGCAATTTGTGTTTCTAGACCCACCAATCCAACGGGTAATGTAATTACTGATGATGAAGTTGAAAAGCTAGAAGCTTTAGCTAAACGGCACAATATCCCTCTGATTATAGATAACGCTTATGGCGTGCCTTTTCCGGGTATTATTTTCACTCAAGCAACACCTTGTTGGAATGACCACACTATCCTTTGTATGAGCCTGTCCAAGTTAGGCTTACCGGGTGCACGTTGTGGCATTATTATCGCCAATGAAGAGCTGATTTCAGCCATTACAAATGTTAACGGCATTATTAGTCTTGCACCAGGTGGAATTGGACCCGCAATGGCATTAGAAATGCTAAAACGCGATGATTTAATGCGGTTATCTCAAGATGTGATAGGGCCTTTCTATCATCAACGAGTACTTGAAACTATTAATATTATCCGCCGCTACTTACCTGAGGAACGTTGTCTTATTCATAAGCCGGAAGGTGCGATCTTTTTATGGCTTTGGTTTAAAGATTTACCTGTTTCTTGTGAAGAGCTTTATCGTCGTTTGAAAAAACGGGGTGTATTAATGGTGCCGGGACATTACTTCTTTCCGGGATTAGAAGATTCATGGGATCACGCTCATCAATGTATGCGGATGAATTACGTACCTGAGCCTGAATTGATTGAGAAAGGAATAAAAATTCTGGCTGAAGAAATCGAGAACATCTATCAGCCAGTGAATATCTAATAAAAATGCCCCTTCAGCGAGAAGAAGGGGCAAAGACAATAACGAGGACTTTTGAGCATAAGTTTGACGGAAAGAAATTGATTACTAAAAATTTAGCAATCCGTCTCAATCTAAATTTCTTAGCACGAGAACTATTAAAACAGACATTTATAAAATCTATGGCTTAAATAGGAGCCATTCATTGCCTTAATTGTCCCTCTGCTAAGCCAAATGTGGATTTTGATAACAAATTTGGTTCAACTATTTAATATATTTATTATTTTTACTACAAAGTCCATATAATAAGTGCCATTAATTGTGGTGTTATGATGCGTAAAAACATTGCTAAAGGGTAAACAGTGGCATAGGAAAGCGCAGCAGCCCCACTTGAGCTATGAATTGAGTTTGCGAAGGCTAATGCAGGGGGATCGGTCATTGAACCTGCCAACATTCCGCAGAGGCTTAAATAATTAAGCTTAAAGAAGACTCTGGCAATCACACCGACAATCAATAACGGTAATAATGTAATCAAAATACCATAACCAATCCAACTCAAGCCTTGACCATAAATTAAGGTTTCGACAAATTCACCGCCAGAGTTTAACCCTACCACAGCAAGAAACATGACAATGCCCAACTCTCGCAATGCCAAGTTTGCACTTGGAGGCATAAACCAATAGAGCTTACCAAATGTACCAATACGTCCTAAAATTAAGGCAACAACAAGAGGACCACCAGCTAAACCTAATTTAAGTGCCACAGGAATACCGGGAATAAAAATAGGAATAGAGCCAAGTAAAACCCCTAAGCCGATACCAATAAAAACAGGAAGCATTTGGACTTGTTCTAATTTCTGACGAGCGTTACCTAACAGGACTGTAATGGCTTCAATAGACTCAGGGCGTCCAACAACATTAAGAATATCCCCGAATTGCAACATACTATTATTGCTCGGAATAAGTTCGATACCCGCGCGGTTCAATCGAGTCACTACAACATCGTATTTTCTTTTAAGATCCAGATCTTTTAAACGTTTACTGAGCACAGAATCATTCGTTACGACGACTCGTACTGATTGAAGTAAATTTGTTGATGTTGAAAGTGAAGCATCGACCTCTTCACCAAGTACTAGACGTACTTTATTGAGATCTTCTTTTGAACCTACAATATGCAGTAAATCTCCCAACTGAATAATCGTTGAAGGCATAGGTACCATAATGTTATCTCCACGCTTTAAGCGGGAGCAGACGATGGCATCTTCATTGAGCAGAGGGATATCTTGCATTAATAAGCCATCTAAATTGGGGTTTTTAATCGCAATATTAATGGTATGTAGTGCATCTTTAGTACTATGTTGTTGGTTACTAAAAGCTTTTGCTTCTTCATCAATGTTGATTTTAAAGAACACACGAATAAGCCACATTACTAGCAGAATGCCACAGATACCCATAGGATAAGCCATGGCATAGCCCATTCCCATTTGCCCCACAGAAGTCGGATCAACATGCAGATCAGTCAGAATTTGTTGCCCAGCACCTAAAGAAGGGGTGTTGGTAACAGCACCAGAAAAAATACCCAAAATGATAGGTAAAGGAACGTCAAATAGACGATAAATAGAAGCAGTTATGACTGAGCCCAGAAGAATAATTAAGATGGCGAAGGCGTTTAGTTTTAAGCCTGAAACACGCAATGAGGAGAAAAAACCGGGGCCGACTTGGATACCAATGGTATAAACGAAAAGAATAAGTCCAAATTCTTGAATAAAATGAAGAGTTTGTGCATTAAGTGAAAAATTATAGTGTTGAGCAAAATGACCAATAATAATTCCACCAAAAAGAACGCCACCTATTCCTAGGCTGACTCGATAGATTTTGATATTGCCAATCCAAAGACCTAGAGCGCCTGCTAATGACAACATCACCATTGTTAATGCAATATCACTCATAAAAAAGATCCTGTACCCAAAAATAAAAATGAGAAAATTTGAGCTAAAACGATAAACCTATTTTGGCAAAGAATCATGAAAGTCGCTGTGTCTTATCGCACAGATTCAACATATATAGAGATCAAAAAAACAAGAAAGATAAATATAGAGTTAAAGTGTTTATTTAAAATAATGAAGGTTGAATTTTAATATCATCGAAACATAATAATTAATAATATTATTATTCTTTTTTTAATTAGATAAAGTGAAATATTCTCACGTTAGATTTATTTATTTAATGACAAAAAATTAAGCTTTTTTATATCATCTTTCTCTTGTTCTATAAGAGAAAACAGGTTTAACTATATGATAAAAAGCGTTGACTACGGATCTCGTTTTATAGGTGCCCTATGATATTCAGAACGATAAGTAAAAATTTAACATTAGTTACATTTTTGACGACATTACTGACAGGTTGCTCAAGTGTTATGACCCATGCAGGCCCGAATAAAGAACTTTATTCAGGAACAAAGAATAACATGACAATGCTAAAAGATGATGAAACCGGATGGGCAATGAAACCATTGGTTATTCTCGATCTCCCTTTTAGTGCCGTATTAGATACTTTATTATTACCTTACGATTATTATACTCAGGGTAATGATAAAAGTGATAATTCCCCTAAAGAACGCATAAAAAGATTGGAAAGTACAACTGCGAATAATAATCATGAAAATAAGAATTAATATCAAATTAATGACTAAATAATGAATAAGTAATTATATTTAGTCATTATCTGTTTATTTGATTATTTATTTAGTACCGTTTCTTCTTTAGGTCCAAACATTTTATTCAAACTATTAAGTTCTTGCATTTCCTTATCACATATTGCTTTTTGTTCTGCCAGAGGTGCTGTCATTATCTGCTTTTTGCTTTGCTCGAAGTTAGCCTTAATCTCCGGCATATTATGTTTTAGATCTTCTCTTTGAGAAATGTACTGAATAAATCTATCCGCTTCTTTAAAGTACACTCGGCAAGCATGAGCTGTAGATGCTTGAGCTGGAAGTGTGGTTGATAATAAAAGTAATGCGACACCCCACCAACATTGTTTCATTCTCTAAACTACCCACCTTATTTGACATAAGGGAATTATATAAAAAGCACACTAATTAGACGATAATAATTGAGAATAAATTTGTTATTTTTTTTCATGTTTTATGGGTAACGTAAAGAAAGCCATAGTAAAACGAAGATAGGCAGGTAAGCGTGTTACAATAACGCTAAAATTCGCCTCTTTTTATGATAAAAAAGTTAAAAATCAACCGTTTTGGTTGAAAACCATACGAACAGTCAGGCGATACTAAAAAAGTATTGACGGAGTGAGTTTCTGGCAGTAAGATGCACCTCGTTTTCGGCGAGTAGCGCAGCCTGGTAGCGCAACTGGTTTGGGACCAGTGGGTCGGAGGTTCGAATCCTCTCTCGCCGACCATATTAAGAACCCCGCTTTTAAAGCGGGGTTCTGTCGTTTTAGCCTTACCCAAATACCTCATTCTTATTTTTGATTTCACCATAAAAGGTGTTTTCTCTCGATCATCTTACTTTTATCTCATCTCTCCCACACATTCCAAACTCCCATGCAACTCAGAAACAGAGAACCGTGGAAATATTTTCCAAGTCAAGATAAATATTGGCTGAAAATGCAGTGGATTTAGCTGGCCCATAAAGTCGTTTAGGCATTAAATTATTTTAGAAATTTTTTAATAAACAACCTAAAGAAGTCTGTAAATTTTCTTCCAACGCCACTTTTATGGACGATAGAACTTCTGATAATGCTTAAATAATATAAATTTTTCACTATGAAAGAATTAAAATCATTAATAACAGACTGAATTTCATGGTCTTATCTAGTTAAGTGATTTGCTAAGAGCTAAAAATTGATATTTTTCACTCTATTGCCTGATTAAAACTAAAATCAGAGATCCTCTAGCAAGGTGACTATTTTTCTTCCATAACAGAATAAAGCACCAAGTTCTTTGTTTCATTTCAAAATATTCGTTCAATATTTAAGCGGTTAATCACAAATTATAGCTTTTTTTAAAATAGTCATTTCACTTAAGGATTTCTTAATGTGTGGTTTTATTGACTAGATATTAGTCACAGACTTATTTTTTTATTCTGAATTTGTTCGATATTCGTTTCATTTGTGTTTATAACTTGTTCTTTTTACCTTCTAACACCTTATTGACGTAAGGGAATACAGTTGGTTAATTGAACAATGACAAAATAAAAAGGTATTCCGTTTTTAAACAGGAAACCAAAACACAACAGAACAATTTCGGAGAGTAATGATGAAAAGCTCCAAAAAACAGACAGGAATTTTGACCGCAACAATTGGATTGCTCGCATTAGCTGTTTCTGCTGGTGTGCAGGCAAAAACATTGGTGTATTGCTCTGAAGGCTCACCTGAAGGATTTAACCCTCAGTTATTTACCTCTGGAACAACCTATGACGCAAGTTCAGTACCTATCTATGACCGTTTAGTTGAATTTAAACTGGGTACAACAGAAATCATTCCAGGCTTAGCTGAAAGCTGGGATGTGAGCGATGATGGCAAAGTGTATACCTTCCATTTACGTAAAGGCGTGAATTGGCATAGTAGTAAAACCTTTAAGCCAACACGTGAATTTAATGCGGATGACGTGATGTATACGTTTATGCGTCAAATGGATCCAAAACATCCTTACCATAAAGTGTCTGGTGGAAGTTATGAATACTTCTCAGGAATGGATATGAACAACATGATCGAGAAAATCGAGAAAGTTGATGATCATACCGTTCGTTTTGTTTTAACGCGTTCAGAAGCCCCTTTTATTGCTGATATGGCAATGGACTTTGCTTCTATATTATCTGCTGAATATGCGGATAATATGATGAAAGCAGGTACACCTGAAAAAGTGGACTTAGATCCTATTGGTACAGGGCCTTTCCAATTACAGCAATATCAAAAAGACTCTCGTATTCTTTATAAAGCTAATGACCAATATTGGGGTAAAAAACCAAATATTGACCGTTTAGTCTTCTCTATTACACCTGATGCCTCTGTACGATATGCAAAACTGCAAAAAGGTGAGTGTCAGGCAATGCCTTTCCCAAATCCTGCTGATATTGCGAAGATGAAACAAAATAGCGATATCAACCTATTAGAACAACCAGGATTAAACGTAGGTTATATCTCTTTTAATGTTGAGAAAAAACCACTGGATAACCAAAAGGTTCGCCAGGCATTAAGTATGGCGGTGAATAAAGACGCCATTATTGAAGCTGTTTATCAAGGCGCAGGTCAGAAAGCGAAAAACCTCATCCCTCCTACAATGTGGGGTTATAACGATGATATCGTTGATTACGAATATAACCCGGAAAAAGCCAAAGCACTGCTAAAAGAAGCGGGTCTTGCAGATGGCTTTACTATCGATTTATGGGCAATGCCAGTACAGCGCCCTTACAATCCAAATGCCCGCCGTATGGCTGAAATGGTACAAGCGGATTGGGAAAAAATTGGTGTTAAAACCAAGATTGTAAGTTATGAGTGGGGCGAATATCTCAAACGTGCTAAATCCGGTGAACACCAAGCAGTGATGATGGGTTGGACGGGGGATAATGGGGATCCAGATAACTTCTTCGCTACGCTATTTAGTTGTGCGGCAAAAGAGCAAGGATCGAACTATTCAAAATGGTGCTATAAGCCATTTGAAGATCTGATCCAACCAGCTCGAGTCGCAGCCGATCACGACAAGCGTGTTGAACTTTACAAACAAGCTCAAGTTGTTATGCATGATCAAGCACCTGCACTGATTATTGCTCACTCAACCGTTTATGAGCCAGTGAGTAAAAAAGTAGAAAACTACGTAGTCGATCCATTAGGTAAACATCACTTCGAGAATGTCTCTCTTAAATAATAGCAATACCTAATCGTTGGATTGCCTTAAATACGGTGTCTTTCTTTATGAAAGGCACCGCTATTCAATAATAACGAATACATTCAGTACACTGTGGGCGCAGGGGACTTTCCCCTGATTTATCAGCGCTATCTTTTAGCTGATGTTTGAAAAGAGAATTAGGATATGCTGCAATTTATCCTTCAACGTTTGGGACTTGTGATCCCTACGTTTATCGGAATTACATTACTGACGTTTATTTTCGTCCATCTTATTCCCGGTGATCCGGTAATGATTATGGCGGGTGAACGTGGCCTTTCTCCAGAGCGCCATGCTTATTTAATGGCAGAATTGGGGCTGGATAAGCCTTTATGGCAACAATATATCAATTACCTAAATGGCATTCTCCATGGTGATTTGGGTATCTCATTAAAAAGTCGCATTCCTGTATGGGATGAATTTTTACCTCGCTTTAAAGCCACTTTAGAACTTGGCGTGTGCGCCATGATTTTTGCGGTCTCAGTTGGGATCCCCGTTGGTGTTTTAGCTGCGGTAAAACGTGGATCTATCTTTGATCATACTGCGATTAGTGTGTCATTAGCAGGTTACTCCATGCCAATCTTCTGGTGGGGGATCATGTTAATCATGTTAGTGTCTGTGAAATTAGACCTAACACCTGTCTCTGGGCGCCTTGCTGATAGCGTCTTTTTAGATGACAGTAATCCACTCACGGGATTTATGCTGATTGATACCTTTATTTGGGGTGAGGAAGGTGATTTCTTAGATGCTGTCCATCACATCATTTTACCTGCCATTGTATTAGGAACCATTCCTTTAGCAGTTATCGTGCGTATGACACGCTCTTCGATGCTTGAAGTATTAGGCGAAGATTATATTCGTACTGCAAGAGCAAAAGGCTTAAGCCGTGCTCGCGTCGTTCTTATCCACGCATTACGTAATGCGATGTTGCCTGTTGTCACCGTGATTGGATTACAAGTCGGGACAATGCTGGCAGGTGCAATCTTAACAGAAACCATTTTCTCATGGCCGGGATTAGGACGCTGGTTGATTGATGCTTTACAGCGACGTGACTACCCCGTTGTTCAAGGTGGTGTGCTTTTAATTGCAACGATGATTATCTTCGTCAATCTGTTGGTTGATGTTCTTTATGGCATTGTGAATCCTCGTATTCGCCATAAAAAATAAGGAATGCATAAATGACTGAAAATAAAGTAACACCGGTCATCAGTGCACCGGCTCCCATGACGCCCTTTCAAGAATTTTGGCATTACTTTAAACAAAATAAAGGTGCCGTTGTTGGGTTAATCTATATTGTAATTATGTTGCTTATTGCATCACTTGCAGGTTTTCTTGCACCTCATGCCCCCAATGAGCAATTTCGAGATTTCTTATTGGCACCTCCTGTTTGGCAAGAAGGCGGAAGCTGGCAATTTATTCTAGGTACAGATGATGTTGGCCGCGATATTCTTTCGCGATTAATGTTTGGTGCTCGCCTTTCGTTATTGGTGGGCTGTATCGTTGTTGTGTTATCACTTATTTTAGGGATCATTCTAGGGCTGGCTGCCGGTTACTTCGGTGGTCTTGTGGATATCGGCATTATGCGTGTTGTTGATATCATGCTGGCATTACCTAGTTTATTATTGGCACTAGTATTGGTCGCTATTTTTGGTCCCTCTATTGTTAATGCTTCTATCGCATTAACTTTTGTTGCCTTGCCGCATTATGTTCGACTGACTCGAGCTGCTGTTTTAATTGAAGTTAACCGTGACTATGTGATTGCCTCTCGTGTTGCAGGCGCAGGTTCAATGCGTCAGATGTTTATCAATATCTTACCTAACTGCCTTGCGCCTTTAATTGTTCAAGCCTCTTTAGGTTTTTCTAATGCAATCTTAGATATGGCGGCATTGGGCTTTTTAGGTATGGGCGCGCAACCACCAACTCCTGAATGGGGAACCATGTTATCTGATGTGTTGCAGTTTACACAAAGTGCATGGTGGGTTGTGACGTTTCCTGGTCTGGCGATTTTGTTTACCGTATTAGCCTTTAACTTAATGGGTGATGGTTTACGAGATGCGCTTGATCCGAAATTAAAGCAGTAACGGAGTAAGAACATGGCATTACTAAATATTAATCAACTATCTGTTCACTTTGGTGATGAAGATACTCCGTTTAAAGCGGTAGACCGAATTAGCTATCAAGTTGAAGAAGGGCAAGTGGTCGGCATTGTAGGGGAATCTGGTTCGGGTAAATCTGTTAGCTCATTGGCGATTATGGGGCTTATTGATTTTCCGGGACGAGTGAGCGCACAAGAGCTCTATTTTGATGGTAGAGATCTTATGAAAATCTCTGAATCAGAGCGACGCAATATAGTCGGTGCTGATGTTGCGATGATTTTCCAAGATCCAATGACAAGCTTGAATCCTTGCTTTACGGTTGGCTATCAAATTATGGAGGCGTTAAAAGTCCATCAGGGTGGAAGTCGTAAAACACGCAAACAACGTGCTATCGACCTTTTAACACTGGTGGGAATTCCTGATCCGACTTCTCGCTTAGATGTTTATCCACACCAGCTTTCAGGGGGAATGAGTCAGCGTGTTATGATAGCAATGGCGATCGCTTGTCGCCCTAAATTATTGATTGCTGATGAACCAACCACAGCGCTGGATGTCACTATTCAGGCACAAATCATAGAGCTTTTGCTCGACTTACAAAAACAAGAAAATATGGCATTAGTGTTGATCACTCATGATCTCGCATTAGTAGCAGAAGCTGCAGATACTATTATTGTGATGTACGCGGGGCAGGTAGTGGAGTCTGGAAAAGCATCAGAAATTTTTAAAGCGCCTCGCCATCCTTACACTCAAGCATTATTAAGAGCACTTCCTGAGTTTGCGAGTAATAAAGCGCGATTAGCATCACTATCGGGCGTTGTACCAGGTCGTTATGATAGACCAACAGGTTGCTTACTCAATCCGCGTTGCCCATATGCTCATGATGAATGTTATAAGATTGAGCCAGAGTTAAAAGAATTAGGAACGCATCGTGTGAAATGTCATACACCGTTAGATAATGCAGGGAGACCTACCCATGGCTGAAGTTAATCCAAATGTATCAACTCCCTTGTTAAAAGCGGTTAATTTAGCGAAATATTACAGCGTAAAAGGTGGGCTTTTTTCAAAAGAGAGAACAGTTAAAGCCCTTGATGGTGTCTCTTTTGAATTAGAGCGCGGTAAAACCTTAGCCGTTGTTGGTGAATCGGGATGCGGCAAATCCACATTAGGCCGATTATTAACAATGATTGAGATCCCAACTTCCGGTGAACTTTCTTATCGTGGGCAAAATCTGTTAATTAAAGATAAGTCGGCTGAAAAATTACGTCGCCAGAAGATCCAAATTGTGTTTCAAAATCCTTATGGATCATTGAATCCGCGTAAAAAAGTGGGGCAAATTTTAGAAGAGCCTTTATTAATTAATACAACACTGAATGCCTCTGAGCGTAAAGAAAAAGTATTATCAATGATGGCTAAAGTTGGATTAAAAACAGAACACTATAGCCGATACCCACATATGTTTTCTGGTGGTCAACGTCAGCGTATTGCTATTGCGCGTGGTTTGATGCTTGATCCAGATATTGTGGTAGCGGATGAACCTGTTTCTGCACTGGATGTATCAGTTCGTGCCCAAGTACTGAATTTAATGATGGATCTGCAACAAGATATGGGGCTCTCTTATGTGTTTATTTCCCATGATCTTTCGGTTGTTGAGCATATTGCAGATGAAGTTATTGTAATGTACTTAGGGCGTTGTGTAGAAAAAGGAACAAAAGCGCAAATTTTTGAAAATCCACAACATCCTTATACGCAGGCATTATTATCAGCAACACCAAGATTGACACCTGAATTAAGACGAGAGCGTATTAAATTAACGGGAGAATTACCAAGCCCATTAAATCCGCCACCGGGTTGTGCTTTCGCTGCTCGTTGTCGTCGTGCATTCGGACCATGTAGTCAATTACAGCCAACATTAAAAGAGTATAACGGTCAGCTTATTGCTTGTTTTGCAGTGGAGCAAGATAACGCAATAGTTTAAATAAACACATTTCATTAAATAAGGACAATATATTGATTTATATTGTTCTTATTTTTTCATTAATAATATTTAATTAATCTTAACTAAATAATCTAATAATGATTTTATAGATATCAAAAATTATATTTATGTGAATTTTTAAAAATATAAACTTCAATAACATTAATGGAAAATAGTATTTTCCATTAAGAAATATACTGCGCTTAGTATTGTGTTTTAACTTAGAGTTAAGGGTTTAATAGCGTTTAATTTTATATGCTCTAGTGTTTTTTAGTGAATTGTATCTTTTTATTAATATAAAGTAGATTTGTTGTAAATAACAAAGAGAGAGTAAGATTTTATTTTTATTTTACTATTTTTATCTTATAACTATACTCAAATAATAATTATTATATATTTATCTACTTTCATTTTAATGGATAGGTGCTTTTTATAACGTTATTTTCTTTATTGAGAGTGATACATAACCACAAAAATACAGTATAATCACTCTGATCAGACATGTATATTGGAAATAGCAACGATGAAACCTCATCTTAAACATTCATTAACAATAAAACAGATGGCCGCTGTTGCGGGCGTTACGTTGGTGACTATTGCTATTTTTATTAGTATTCAACTTGTTTATTTGATAGATCAACGTCGTGAAGATTATCAAAATCAGCTTTTTAATGCCGGTGTAAGTATCCAGCAACCACTCGCTGATGCATTGTTACGGTCAGATTTGAACAATGCTAAACAACAGATAGTTGCACTAAAAGCAACGGGGATTTTGGGTAAAGCGATTGTCATGCAACCCGAGAATGTGCAAGTAATGAATTTAGATTTTGCACCCAAAAAAGAAGTTTCTGAATTTTCAAGTTGGCTTTTTGGTATTCCCGTTGAAGCTGTTATTCCTTTACAGCCATTAGGTATTACTTCAACAGATGATAAGTCCTATAGTGGTCATCTCATTTTGCAGGCTGACACAAACCGTTTTTATCGTTTTGCCAGTAATACTGTCGCATTGATGCTAACAACATATCTGTTGATGGGGCTTATTCTGACGGTTGCTATTAGTTGGTGTATTAATCGTATTGTTGTAAAACCTTTACGCCAAATCGCCGTCACCCTCAATAAAGATAGCCAAGTTTCAGCGTTATCTTGTCCAAAATCACATTGTGATGATGAGATTGGTTTGCTGGTTAAAGGATATAATCATCAAAAATCTGATCAAAAATTGCCGAAGGTCTGAACCTTCTTACGCCATAATGAGTCTAATCACTATAGTGATTTCATTTCATGTTTCTGTGGTGATAAAGAATGATAATACAAAAAATAGACATCCAACATCTAACATGTCTTTTGGCACTTATTGTTAAACCTCATAAGTGGTTTAATACCAAGGATTAATACAATAGAGGTTCACATGCAGGGTGTAATGACACGAATTTTATTGGGAAGCGTTATGTTCGGCGCTGTTGTTTGCCAAGTTCAAGCAGAGGCTTTACAGCCAGATCCGGCTTGGCAAGAAGGGCGACTAGCAAATGGCTTTCAGTGGCAAATATTACAAACACCGCAACGCCCAAATGATAGAATACAGATCCGTTTATTAGTTAACACGGGATCTTTATCAGAAAAAAGCAGTGAAACGGGTTTTTCATCCTTAGTGTCCAAACTTAATGTTTTGGAAAATACAGGTTTAACGCCAGAGAAACGCGATAATCTATGGAAAAATGCGCTAGATCCTGATTATCCGTTACCTCCAATGATCGTTTCATATGATTTTACTGTTTATAATCTAAGTTTACCAAACAACCAGCCTGAGTTGTTAAAGGATGCTTTTGCATTATTAGCAGGTATTGCTAAACCTGCACAATACACAGAAAATGCGGTTCGTAACGCAGTTCAATCACCACTTCCGATTGCAACATTTCCTGTTAATATTGAAGATCCTATCTGGCGCTCACGTCTTGAAGGCTCTAATTTAAAAGGCCACAATCCGGGCAAACCCGTTAATCAATCAGTAAATACGAAAGAGTTGTCGGATTACCAACAGCGTTGGTACACCCCAGATATGATGACGCTTTATGTTGCAGGTAATGTTGATAATCGAGTATTGACTGAAAGTATTAATCAGGCTTTTTCATCTCTATCTGGAAAGCGTGTAACGCCAGTTCCAGTCCCTATTCTTGCTGATATGAAACCTGAAACGTTATATGTGCAAGAGCCTATGCGTGCAAAAGATCAAATTGCTTTAATTTGGGATTTAGATTGGTCGCCAGTAAAAGACTCTGATACGTTAAATAAATATTGGTTAAGTGATTTAGCTCGTGAAGTGATTTTTGTACATTTAGGTCGTAGCCTTGAACAACGCAAAGAAAATGACAGCACTCAAATTAACATTGATTGCCGAGTACAATATCAGCGTGCAAGTTGTTCTTTAAATCTTGATACTGCTACAGCACACATTCCTGCATTAGCATCATGGGTAGGAGAAGAATTAGGTCGCTTGCGTAACCAAGGTATCAGCGATGAGTTGTACCAAGAGTTGCAACAAGAGAAACAACTTCAATTAACTCAATTATTTGCACGTTATGCAAAAACCAGTACGGCTATTTTAATTAATCAGCGCCTGTTATCGCAACAAAGCAATATTATTGATATTCCACCTGAACAATATCAGCGTTTACGCCAAGCATTTTTAGCGGGCTTAACAAAAGAGACATTAAATCAGGAACTTTCAAGAGTTTTATCTGAAGATATTGCTTTTGTACTAACACAAAGTGGTGAAACGCCAACCGTAAATCTAGGTGAATTGCGTATTCAATTTGAAAAGCAAGTTCATCCAGAAACGGCAAATACACCTGCTCCTGTCGCAACGACTACACCCAATAAAGCAGTTGAAACCCCTGCGGTAACAACTCCAGCGGTGGAAACAAGACCAACGAAGAAATCGTAATAGAACGAAGATAGGCTGATATTGAAAATATATCAGCCATAAAGCAAACAAAAAGCCAAAAGTGTTATTTCTATATTTGAAGTGACCCCAATTTTTGGCTTTTTATTTGTTTGATCTTAAAGGCGTTTAAAGGCTTCTTTAATAATCGCGATCAAATCTTCACGGCTATTTCGCTGGGTTGTAAAACCTGCAATAGCAATCTGTTTTTCAGGTAAATAATAAGCGACCGAGCCCCAGTAACCAAGGTGATAGTAAAGTGTGCCTAGACTAGTTTCTTCAGCCATTAAACCTAAACGATAATTTGCAGCACCAGTGTGTGAGCCTTGCCATTTCATCTCTTTTAAGGTTGATGGATGCAAGTAAACTCTATCTTCGAAAAGATCAGCTGTAAATTTAGCTAACTCAAGGGTTGTCATCACAAGTCCGCCGCCACCAAAAGCATCCATTGAAGCATCAATATGAGTTCCTTCATGTTCGCCTGTAAATTGTCTGGCACGCACTTTGGGATGCTTAGGTTGTAGTTCTAAACCTTCCCACCATGTTTGAGGTAAATCCAAGTCTTGAAAATGCAATAATTCACGAACGGCGGTGGCCATATTTTTTCTCATAAACTGAGAAAGAATATCACCTAATAAAATGTAACCTGTATCTGAATAAATAAAGCGTTTTCCTGCAGGGATAATGGGAAAACCTTGTTGAGCATAGCGTGCAATTTGCTCTTCTCGTGTCCATTTATGAGAGGGATCTTTAATTACATCTTCAAGATAAGCTTCATTTGCATGATCGAATAAACCACTGCTGTGGCTTAATAAATGGCGCAGTGTAATGGTCTTAAGATCATAGCCTAGCTCTAATAATGTCTGTTGATAATTAGCACTTAAATACTTAGTTATGTCATCATCAAGAGACAGAGCATTTTGTTCCCATAAACGTAAAAAAGCGGCAGCGAGAAAGGTTTTTGTATTACTCGCGATTCGAAAAGGCGTATCTACAGTTAATTTTTTCTGGGTACTTTCGTCGGCAAATCCGTGCGCCATACCAAAAGGGTATTGGATGCCTGCACCTGTAATATAGATAGCACTTGCTGAAGGTAAGGCATGAAAAGCATCAGTCATTGATTGAACCATAGTTACTTCCTTATCTGTCAGGAAAATAAATCAGCAAAAAGGGTGTACTTGGCACCCTTTATTTATATTGCAGAAATTCATTATTTACTTTTTGTTGCTGCTCGTAATTCTGTTACTGTTTTACCGCCTATTCCCCAGTTGTCTGTTTCAACTTCATCAATCACTACAACGGTAGTTGCTGGGTTTTTACCTAATACATCAACCAAAAGTTGTGTCGCTCCCGCAATAAGTTGCTCTTTTTGCTCTGCGGTTGCACCTTCGCGTGTAATTTTAATATTAACGTATGGCATTGTTTTTCCTTATTACGTTATTTATAGGTGGTTAATGCAGGGAATTAACCATATAGTTTTATCATAAAGTTAAGATGTTGATTGCGTTTCAGCCAGCTGTTCTTTACGCATATTTGGGCCATCAGTCGCGATCCACGCAGCACAAAAAAGCGTTAATCGGGCAAAAAAGTAGAAGAAAGCCATTAAACCTATCACTGAACCAAATGCGGCACCTGACGGTGAGCTTGCGATTTTGGGTAGCATCCATGTCATGACCGATTTCAATATTTCAAAACCAATGGCGGCGATAAGTGTACCTTTAATAAGCGAAATTCGTTTTGGTTGATGGCGAGGTAGGATCCATAATATCCATAAAAAGAGTAAATAGTTTGCGGTAATGGAAATAGTTAAGCCGATTGTTGTCCATGCTGGCGTTAGCCATTCAATACCATCTAATCCTAGTGTATGAACAATCATTCTTTGGGCTGAACCTGCCACAGAAGTTAGCGTAATAGTGACAATTAATGCGAACAGTAAGCCAATTAGCGCTAAAAAGTCACGAAAATAGCGGAAATAGATTTTTTCTTGCTCTTCTTTATTTCTTTCCCAAACGGGGCGTGATTGCGCCAAAATGGCTTGGCGTAAATTACCCACCCAATTGACACCAGAATAAAGTGCAATCGCTAAACCAGTTAAACCAACAGTTGTACGCTGGCGAACTGCGGTATCAATACTCTGTTGAACAGTGGATGCAAGCGTTGGATCATCAATGCTATTTGCAACACCTGTAATTAATTTAGCGAGTAAATCTGGGTTTGAGGCTAAAACGAAACCCGCACAAGCAAAGGAAAGCATTAATACAGGGATTAATGATAAAAATGAAAAATAGGTAATGGCGGCACCAAACTGATTTCCCATTCTGTCAGTAAAACGTTCGGCGGTGCGAATTAGATGTGCAATAAAAGGAATGTTAGTAATAAAATTACTGATTTTAATCCCAACACCAATGGCTTTTTTTCCTCCATGGAGCCCTTTTTCCAGCCCTTTTTTGAGTGGCTGAGTCAGTTGAGTTTTTTCATTTTCTGTTTTGGGTTGCTGCTCTTCTGACATATATCCTCTTTAATTAGATCTGTCCATTTTTAATAACTGAGTGTCACTACTATAGTTTTCACTCAAAAATATCATAGCTTAATTTCTATTACACACCTTATGCTTATTGTAATTAGCCACTGATTTAGGAGATGTATTTGTTTGTTCTGGCTTAAGTGTAGATGATGCTCTATCAAAAGGCGTAGATAATCTTGTACTTAATAAAGGATAAAAAAACCAATACAGCAATTCTGAAATTAAGTTTAGTTTAATAAGAGAATGGCTACTCACTTATTGTTTTATTCTGTATTTCACAGTCAAATAAGGAGTAGGCATTAATTACTTATAATAACTACTTTGTCAGTAGATTTAATTCTTCTTCTATTGCCTTCAAATCTGCCTTTTCTTCAGCTAGTTTTCTTTCTTGTTTAGCAATTTTATCTGCATCACCTTTAAGTTGTGCTTCTTTTAATTCGAGCTCGCGCTCTTTAACATCAAGTTGTTTTTCACGTAATTCAAGGCGTGTGTTTTCAACCACTTTTTCAGGTGTGCAATAGCGTTCAACATTTTGCAATGCTCGCTCTAAACCTTGGATTCGATATTGATTACCATGTGCTTTTGCATATTCCATTTGTTTTTGGATATTCTGTTTTTTTATCTCACAGCCATTGGCTGGTCTATCGGCATAAGCATTGTTTGCGAGTAAACTTAAAGCGATGGCTGTAAAAAGTAATTTTTTCATCTTTCTATCCTATTTAAACTTAAGTGAAATATCGACTTATCATAACGGCTGAACACTAAGACACAACGTTTCTTTCGCTTTCAATGAAGAAGTTCGGCTTTTTCTGATACACTGAGTTTAATCACGATTTCAGAGTAAATTAATTACTAAGCTATACTTATTTCTAACGGAAGATAAAGAATGCTGAGCTATCGCCATAGTTTTCATGCTGGCAACCACGCCGATGTTTTAAAACATATTGTTCAAACACTCATCATTGAGTCTTTAAAAGAGAAAGAGAAACCTTTTCTTTATCTTGATACTCATGCTGGCGCTGGACGTTATCAATTAACCAATGCTCATGCGACTCGCACTGGCGAATATTTAGAAGGGATCGCACGCTTATGGCAGCAAGAAGAAGTGCCTGAGCTTATTTTACCTTACCTTGAAGCGGTCGGAGAATTAAACGCCAGTGGAGAACTGCGTTATTATCCAGGCTCTCCTCTATTAGCGGGTAAATTATTAAGAGAACATGATTCTTTAGTACTAACAGAATTACATCCAACGGATTTTCCTTTATTACGTACCGAGTTCTCTCGTGATGAGCGAGCTAGAGTTTCTCGTGAAGATGGTTTTGGGCAATTAAAATCTAAGTTACCTCCTCCAAGTCGTCGTGGATTCGCATTAATTGATCCACCTTATGAACTTAAACAAGACTATTCTGCCGTTGTTAAAGGTGTTGTTGAAGGCCATAAGCGCTTCGCGACGGGAACTTATGCGATTTGGTATCCTGTTGTTCATCGTCAGCAAATCAAACGCATGTTAAAAGAGCTTGAAGCAACAGGGATCCGTAAGATTTTACAAATCGAATTAGCAGTAAAACCTGATAGTGATCAATTGGGAATGACGGCGTCAGGGATGATTGTGATTAATCCACCTTGGAAATTAGAATCACAAATGAAATCAATACTCCCTTGGTTACATAAAACCTTAGTTCCTGAGGGTATTGGACATACATTAGTTGAGTGGGTTGTACCAGAATAAGCATCTTTATTATTGTTTTTGCCTATTACTGTAAAAGCTAAAATCTGACGTGCTATGTTTTAAATTTTGTCATAATAGACATCATGATATTAAAGACTTAGCCTGTGAGTTACCTATTTTTCTACAGATAAATGGATCAGAGAAATGACGAGCAAACATTACGATTATATCGCCATCGGTGGCGGTAGTGGCGGTATCGCATCAATTAATAGAGCGGCAATGTATGGACAAAAATGTGCATTAATTGAAGCGAAAGCATTAGGTGGCACTTGTGTAAACGTGGGTTGTGTACCTAAAAAAGTGATGTGGCATGCAGCACAAATTGCCGAAGCTATTCATCAATACGGTCCTGATTATGGTTTTGATACCACAGTGAACCGTTTTGATTGGGATACACTCATCAGTAGCCGTTCTGCTTATATTGACCGTATTCATCAATCTTATGACCGTGTCTTAGGTAATAACAAAGTTGATGTTATTCAAGGGTTTGCTCGTTTTGTTGATGCCAATACTATTGAAGTCAATGGTGAGAAGATCACAGCTGATAATATTCTGATTGCAACAGGAGGTCGTCCTGTTCAACCTAATATTCCGGGCGCTGAGTATGGTATTAATTCTGATGGCTTCTTTGAGTTAAAAGCCTTACCAAAACGCGTTGCTGTTGTTGGTGCTGGTTATATCGCTGTTGAACTTGCAGGTGTATTAAATGCTTTAGGTAGCGAAACACATCTATTTGTGCGTAAACATGCACCACTGCGTAATTTCGACCCATTAATCGTTGAAACACTGTTAGAAGTGATGGAAACCGAAGGGCCTAAATTACATACACATGCTATTCCTAAAGCTGTGATTAAAAATGCAGATGGAAGTTTAACTCTACAACTAGAAAACGCTACAGAGCAGACAGTTGATACCTTAATCTGGGCAATTGGTCGTGAGCCTGCAACTGATAACCTGAATCTGGCAGTAACGGGCGTTGAGTTAAATGAAAAAGGCTATATCAAAGTCGATAAATTCCAAAATACCAATGTAAAAGGCATTTATGCGGTTGGCGATAACACTGGGGCAGTTGAATTAACCCCCGTTGCTGTTGCCGCCGGACGTCGTTTGTCAGAGCGTTTATTTAATAACAAGCCTAACGAACACTTAGACTATTCCAATATTCCGACCGTTGTATTTAGCCATCCCGCTATTGGTACTGTTGGCTTAACAGAGCCTCAAGCGGTTGCGCAATACGGTGCTGATCAGGTCAAAGTATACAAATCGTCTTTCACTGCAATGTATAGTGCTGTAACTCGTCATCGTCAACCATGTCGTATGAAGTTGGTTTGTGTTGGTGCAGACGAGAAAATTGTTGGTATTCATGGTATTGGTTTTGGTATGGATGAAATGCTGCAAGGTTTTGCGGTTGCACTGAAAATGGGTGCAACGAAAAAAGACTTTGATGATACTGTGGCAATCCACCCAACTGCGGCAGAAGAATTTGTTACGATGAGATAAGCTATTTTTATTTATATAGCTTAAGCTTATTTTCATTATTACATGAAAAGCTAGAGTTAACCCTCTGGCTTTTTTATTGAAAAATTGTACTTATCCCCGTTTTGCTTCGAACTCAAACATCCTCTTTTCTACCTATTTTCCCAAAAGCATATTCGTCTACTAACTGACCAATAAACCAGTTATTAAGTAAAATTACCTATTTTGTAAAAAAAAGGTTATTACCTAATCGATATCCCCTTTTTATTTTATGCATTTGTGCGATGGATTTGCTTATTTTGTAAACAAATGTTGACAGGTTTACAGACTAACTTGTATCTGAATGTTAATTAAATAAATAATTATATTTTTTATTAACAATTTTAAGTCTTGTGGCTATCTCTTTGTTTATCATTAAATAATAAATAGTTTCTCAAAGAAGGAATGACTCTAAATGCTATTTTTTTATGAGAAAAATCGATTAAATTGACCATATTATATCTATGGATATTGTTGTTTAGAGAAATGGTTAACAAATAATTATAATTATTAACAATGTAATAAACTATGATAATATCCACTTTTAAAGATACAAATTAATAACATTATAAATATAAATGGTAAATCCATTACTGAGGTAGAAGATGAAAATTTCAAGGAGAAAGCTGCTTTTAGGTGTTGGTGCTGCGGGCGTTTTAGCTGGTGGTGCTGCGTTAGTTCCAATGGTTCGCCGTGATGGTAAATTCGTTGAAACTAAATCTAGAGTATCATTTGTCGAAGGTACAGAGGGTGCTCTGCCTAAAGAGTCTGATGCAGTGATTATCGGTGCTGGTATCCAAGGTATCATGACCGCTATCAACCTTGCAGAACGTGGCATGAGTGTCACTATTTTAGAAAAAGGCGAGATTGGCGGTGAACAATCGGGCCGAGCATACAGCCAAATTATTAGTTATCAGACATCACCAGAAATTTTCCCATTACACCATTACGGGAAAATCTTATGGCGTGGAATGAACGAGAAAATTGGTGCCGATACCAGTTATCGCACACAAGGTCGTGTAGAAGCCCTTGCTGATGAAAAAGCGTTTGATAAAGCTCAAGCATGGATCAAAACAGCTAAAGAAACGGCTGGATTTGATACACCATTAAATACTCGCATTATTAAAGGTGAAGAGTTATCAAACCGTCTTGTTGGTGCCCAAACACCGTGGACCGTTGCCGCTTTTGAAGAAGACTCAGGTTCTGTTGATCCAGAAACAGGAACACCTGCATTAGCTCGTTACGCTAAACAAATTGGCGTAAAAATCTACACCAACTGCGCGGTAAGAGGCATCGAAACTGCGGGTGGTAAAATTTCTGATGTTGTAACAGAAAAAGGCGCAATTAGAACATCTCACGTTGTTCTTGCGGGTGGTATTTGGTCACGTTTATTTATGGGTAACATGGGCATTGATATTCCAACGCTGAATGTTTACTTATCACAACAACGTGTATCAGGCGTTCCGGGCGCACCTCGTGGGAACGTGCATTTACCAAATGGTATTCACTTCCGTGAACAAGCCGATGGTACTTATGCTGTCGCACCACGTATTTTCACAAGTTCTATCGTGAAAGATAGCTTCTTGTTAGGGCCTAAGTTCATGCATCTGTTAGGTGGTGGTGAGCTGCCATTAGAATTCTCTATCGGTGAAGACTTATTTAATTCATTCAAGATGGCAACATCTTGGAAATTAGATGAAAAAACACCATTTGAACAATATCGTACTGCAACAGCAACACAAAATACTGAGCATTTAGATGCTGTATTCCAAAGAATGAAAGCGGAATTCCCAGTATTTGAAAAATCACAAGTTGTTGAACGTTGGGGTGCTGTTGTTAGCCCAACATTTGATGAATTACCAATTATTTCTGAGGTCAAAGAATACCCAGGTCTGGTTATCAATACCGCGACAGTATGGGGTATGACCGAGGGCCCAGCAGCAGGTGAAGTGACTGCTGATATCGTAACGGGCAAAAAACCAGTTATTGATCCAACGCCATTTAGTATGGATCGTTTTAAGAAATAAGTAACCCCTTGTTTTACTGTAAATTAAACATGTTAAGGAGTTTTCATGCGCTATAAAAGTTTACTTGTTGCCCTACCTTTTATTTTTGGTGTAGCAAGTGCGAATGCGGAGGGTGTTGTGCACCATAAATTAAACGGTATGCCTATTTCGGAATCTGTTGAAGTTAGTGCAGGTAACAACCTTGTTTTCTTAAGTGGCAAAGTACCCGCTAAGAAATCAGCAGATGCGCCAGAAGGTGTATTAGCTTCTTATGGTAACACTGAAGAACAAACTATCAGTGTTTTAGAGCAAATCAAAACTCACCTGAATGAACTTGGCTTAGACATGAAAGACGTTGTTAAAATGCAAGTCTTCTTAGTCGGTGGTGAAGAAACTAAAGGTGAGATGGACTTTAAAGGCTTTATGGACGGTTATTCTAAGTACTTTGATGCTTCGAAAACTGAACAACTGCCAGCTCGTTCAACGTTCCAAATCGCTAAACTGGCAAATCCAGCATGGCGTGTAGAAATTGAAGTTATTGCTGTTCGTCCTGCAAAATAAGAACGATAGCTTTTACTCAATTTCGAAGTAAAATATAATCAAATAAAACGCCAAAGAGGGGCAACTTTCTTTGGTGTTTTTTTATGGTATCGATATGTTATGGCGATATGTCGATAAAATGTGTTTTTATAAACATATGAGTTGGTCTTCTAGAATACCTTATAACAATCTACCTTCATCACCACCTGATCTATAATTCATTGAAATACGTAAATATTTATAAATTATGTTTTAACTACTTTCACCTTGAATAAACTTCACTGGAATAACAGAGACGTTATCTGTTATTTCTTTATTCTCAATTAATGCACTAATCACTTCTACACTTTTTTCAGCCAGTTGTTCAAAGGGCTGTTCAATACAAGTTAATTGGCGCAGTGTCTGATTTAGCCAAGGGCTTCCATCGTAAGCAACGATTTTTAATTGTTCTGGAATGGCAATATTTCGTCTTGTTGCTTCATTAAATAATGCCATTGCTGGAATATCAGCGGCAAAAATGGCATCAATATCTGAATACAAAGAAAGTATTTTTGTGGCAAAAGAGTGAAAATAATCTTTCTCTTCTTCCTTCCAATTTACTTTGCATGGAATAGGTTTAATACCTGCCTGAATAAGCGTTTCTTTAAAAGCTAAACAGCTTTGATATGAAGGTGTTGATGATAAATAACTTGAGTTATCTTCAATGTAGAGGATTTTTTTGCAACTCTTTTGAATAAGGTGTTCCGCTGCTAATCGCCCGCCAGTATGGTGATCAGAGCAAACTAATGGAATATCACGAAGATGGCGATCTAGTGTTACCACTGGCCTTTGAATATGTTGATATTCACAATCATTCAATAATAAATATTCTGCAATAATACCGTCGATCTGACCACGTTTGAGCATATCAAAAAATATACGTTCGCGTACTTTGCTATTTTGTGTTGCGCATAACATCATGCTATAGCCATTTTCAGCGAGCTTATTTTCAATAAAACGAGTCACTGTCGCAAAATAAGGGTATTCAAGGCTATTAATAATGACACCAACAACGGCACTTTTTTGTTGATATAAATTTCTTAGCCAAGTATCAGGAATATAATCTAATTCCTCTACCGCTTTCTTTATTTTTTCTCGTGCAGCTTGAGATACATAACCGCTGTTATTTAATGCTCTAGAAACGGTGCTTGCTGCGACATTGGCTTTTTTTGCGACATCACGGATCCCGGCCATTGAATATGCTGTTGCTCCTTTCAATTAGTTGATGACCTAATATATCTTAATATGATTATGACAAACCCATCTTTATTGAGGTAATTGTGTTTTTTTAGTATGAGCTATTTCACATTTTAGTATGTTAATTACCTTGCTCTCTCTTTTAGTGCTTATAGTATCTTATATTAATTATGGAACAGTTCCATATATACTAATTACCTTAGTGAGGCGAATATGTCTAATACTTGGTGGAAAGAAGCGGTGGTCTATCAAATTTATCCCAAGAGTTATTTTGATAGTAACGGGGATGGTGTTGGGGATTTAGCAGGGATCACAGAGAAATTAGATTATATTCAGTCACTCGGTACAAATGTTATTTGGTTATGCCCCATTTTTAAATCGCCAATGAAAGACAATGGTTATGATATTGCTGATTATTCTGTTGTCGATCCTATCTTTGGGGATAATAACGCGTTAGATAAGCTAATTAGCGAAGCTAAAAAACGTGATATTAAAATTCTATTAGATTTAGTATTAAATCACTCTTCTGATGAGCATCCATGGTTTAAAGCCGCAATTGAAGATCCTAATAGCCCATATGCTGATTATTATATATTTAAACAATGGGATAAGCCGACTCCTCCTAATAATTTACGCACTTATTTTGACTGCTCTGTTTGGAGTCGTGTTGGAAAAACAAATCGTTGGTATTTCAATTCATTTGGCCCTGAACAGCCGGACTTAAATTGGGAAAATCCACAATTACGTAAAGACATTATCAATATGATTAATGTCTGGATAAAAAAAGGTGTTGCTGGATTTCGTATTGATGCAATTGGTAATTTAAAAAAATCCCCTGAAGCCTTATCTGAATATCAATTTGAACCTGATAAAGATGATGGCTCTGCATCTTTAGTACCTTGGGTTTTAAATCAACCAGGCATTGATAAGTTCTTAACTGAATTAGTTGAGAACACTTTTAAGCCAGCAAATAGTATGACAGTTGCTGAAATTGACGTACCTGAAAAAGATTTACGTGCTTATGTTGGTGAGAATGGTTATTTCTCGATGGTATTTGATTTTAGTATTGCTGATTTAGATATCCGCAATGAAAAGCCATTTACCATTAACCCTATTACAGGTGAAAGATTAAAACCGGTATTTATTAAAAGCCAATTAGATACTCAACGAGTAGGTTGGGGAGCGCCTTATTTAGAAAATCACGATCAACCTCGTTCATTAAATAAATTTCTCCCTAAAGGAGGAATTAACCCTATTAGTGCCAAAATGCTAGCGACATTTTTATTAGCTCAACGAGGAACGCCTTTTATTTATCAAGGGCAAGAAATCGGCATGACAAATTGTCCGATGACATTAGAGGAACATGATGATTTACATGTTTTTAAATTGTATGAATGGGGCAAGAAATTAGGTTACAGTGACAAGCAAATTATTGAGTACTTTAATGGCCGTAGTCGTGATAATTCAAGAACACCTTTCCAATGGAATAATGAAATAAATAGTGGTTTTAGTACAGGTAAACCTTGGTTAAAAGTTAACCCTAATTATGTCGATATTAATGCGCAACAAGAAACGCAAGATAAGTACTCTCTTTTCGCTTATTACCAACAATTAATTGCATTAAGACGACATTCAGAGATTAGTAATATTCTGATTTACGGTGAGTTTTTGCCATTAGATTCACCAGAAAATGTGATTGCTTTTAAGCGTACTTATGAAGGCAACTCAGTCAATATCTACTGTAATTTTAGTGGTGAAGAAAAAATACTAACCATTAACGCTAAAAATATTTATTTGCATAACAGTCCAATAGTGGAAGATGGACAAGGCAATTTTATTCTTCAGCCTTATCAAGCAATTATATTTGCTTAATTTCCTCTATTTAATTGAAAATAAAGCGCCTTTATAGGACGCTTTATTATTTGAGATTTTTATTTCATCCGCTTCAGCCAATCTGCAATAAATTCTGCAATAGCCTCAGGTGCGTTGATATCGAGTAATGGAAAATCGACGCTTAAATCGCAATCACTGGCGACGGCAATAACGTGCTCATCAAGTAAATCATTAAAATCACGGTTGTTGATATGGCGATAAAGGGCAATTTTAGGAATAGTTTCGCCTTTAAATCCTTCCACTAAGATTAAATCCAGCTTACTCGCATCAAAGCGAGAAGCGAGGTAATACAAATCTAATTCTGGGAGTTCTGGAGTTTCTGTCATTAATGCCCAACGTTGTTGGCTTGCGACTAATGTTTGGTCTGCTCCTGCTTTTCTAAGTTCGTAGCTGTCTTTTCCGGGTTTATCCACATCCATATCATGATGAGTGTGTTTGATCATACCTACACGAATTTCTCTTTTGCGTAATTGTGGAATAAGTTGTTTTAGGAGTGTCGTTTTACCTGTTCCACTCCACGCCGTGATCCCTAAAAGGGGTAAATCTACTTGTGCCATATTTTTCATTCCTATTTTTCTAGTTTGTTGGCTTTTTCAATATCGTCAGGGGTATTTAAATTAATAAAAGCATTTGCTTGATCTGCAAATAAAACCGGGTGCGCATTTATCTGCTTCATAAACAACATTAATTTTCGATCACCTTGTGCTAAATAAGCTTCTAGCATAGGAATAATACGACGATTTAACAGTGCTAAGGTAGGATGCTCTCTTTCACCATCATCAACATAAACGGCTAATGCTTCTCCTCTTTGTTTATAGAGTTTTTCAACTAAATTAAGAGGAAAGTAGGGGACATCACAGGGTACAAAGGCAACCCAAGGTGTTGAGGCTTGCTTTAATAACGTAAGCATGCCAGCTAAAGGCCCTGAAAATCCCTCTATTTCATCGGTAATAACGGGATATTGGCTTTGGCGATATTGTTCTAAATTTCGGTTAGCACTAATCAGTATGCTATCAACTTGAGGTGCTAGTTTTTGGGCTATATGGTGGTATAAAGGCTGTCCATGTAGAATTTGAAGCCCTTTATCAGCACCTCCCATTCGTGTTGCTTGGCCACCCGCAAGTATACCACCTGTAATATTCTTCATTTTCATATTCAATATTTGTGAATAAATTGGCTAAAATTTCCGAACGATTTTTATCAAGTAAAGACGATATACTAATAAAAAATATCGACTTAATGAGATTTCATGTAAAGCGACAGCAATTTTTATCAAAAAAGCGTAATCTTTACGCATATTGACAGAGGTTTCCTTTTTCTATCGGATAATAATTGGTACTTTGTTGTTGTAATTAATAATAAGGATTTTTTGTATGAAATGTCACCGTCTTAATGAAGTTATGGAATTACTGCACCCAGTTTGGGAAGAAAATTCTGATTTAAACTTAGTTCAATTATTGCAGAAACTGGCTGATGAAGCGGGTTTTAAAGGTCAATTATCTGATCTGACTGATGATATTTTGATTTACCATCTGAAAATGCGCGGTTCAGCGCCGACAGATGTGATACCAGGACTGAAAAAAGATTACGAAGAAGATTTTAAAACCGCCATTTTACGTGCTCGTGGCGTGATTAAAGATTAAATTCAGGATAGAAAATGGAAATGTCTGCCTCATTTAATTTTCAGGGACTTTCACCTGATAGCATTTGGGATGCGTTAGTTAAAATCGGTTTTTATCCTGAATCAGGGTTAACGGAATTAAATAGCTATGAAAATCGTGTTTTTCAATTTATGGATGAACATCGACAACGTTATGTGGTGAAATTTTATCGTCCACAACGTTGGTCGTATGAACAAATAAAAGAAGAACATGAATTTGTTTTAGCATTAAAGGGGGCTGAGGTATCCGTAGCTGCCCCTTTAATGATTAATAATGAGACAGTTCATTTTTCTGATGATGGCTTTTATTTTGCAATATTCCCCAGCATAGGGGGAAGAGCATATGAAACTGATAATTTATTTCAGCTAGAAGAAGTAGGACGCACATTAGGGCGCATTCATCAAATAGGCAGAAAAAAGAGTTATGAGTATCGACCAACAGTTTCTATTGCAGAATATCTGATAGCACCAAAATTGGAATTTGAAAGTAGTGAGTTAATTCCTAATAACCTCAAACCTCAATTTATAGAGGTTATAGATAAACTTATTTATGATGTGCGTCCTAGAATTGAGGACTCTGCATGGCAAATATTACGGCTACATGGTGATTGCCATCCCGGTAATATATTGTGGCGTGATGAAGTTGTAATGGTTGATTTTGATGATTCCCGAATGGGACCTGCGGTACAAGACTTTTGGATGCTATTAAACGGCTCTCGGCAAGAGCAGGTTATACAATTAGATACGATCCTTGAGTCTTATTATGAATACCAAGATTTTGATTTACGTGAATTATCATTAATTGAACCACTAAGAGCAATGAGAATGGTGCATTACCTCGCATGGGTATTAAAACGCTGGAATGATCCTGCTTTCCCACGTGCTTTTGTTTGGTTTAAAGAGCAAGATTTTTGGTTTAAACAATTAGCCTTATTCAAGGGACAAGTGGAGCAATTAAATGAGCCTCCTTTACAGCTTAGTCCAATGTATTAATTCTTAGGAGACGATGAGAAATGAAAAAGATTTGGCTGGCGTTAGCAAGTATGGTATTGGCATTCAGTGTTTCTGCTGCTGATATTTCTGAAGGAAAACAGTACACTAACCTTTCTAAACCTGTTGCTTCGGCGCCTGATGTTGTTGAGTTTTTCTCTTTTTATTGCCCACACTGCTATCAATTCTCTGAAGTGTATAAAGTTAATAGCGCTGTTGAAAAGAATGCGCCAGAAAATACCAACATTGTCCGCTATCACGTTGATTTCTTAGGACCTTTAGGTAAAGATTTAACACGTTCTTGGGCTGTTGCAATGGCATTAGGTGTTGAAGATCAAGTTTCTCCAGTTTTATTTAAAGGAATTCAAGAAACTCAATCTATCCGTTCTGTTGACGATATCCGTAATGCCTTTATTAACGCTGGCGTTAAAGGCGAAGATTATGATGCTGCAATGAATAGCTTTGTGGTGAATTCTTTAGTTAGCCAACAACAAAATGCTGTCGCTGATTTTCAAATCAATGGTGTTCCTGCCATGATAATTGGCGGTAAATATAAAATGAAAAATGATGGTATCAGCGCAAAATCGCCAGAAGAGTATGCAAAAACATATTCTGATATTGTGAATCAGTTATTGCTGAAAAAATAATATAGACTTAATCTTTTCCTATATGGACTAAGTAAAAGTATATAGGTTTTTATATGAAAAATAGCACTCAAGAAATAGGAGTGCTATTTTTTTTACTTTCATATTTTTGTCATAATATAACTATCCACATTAATAAAAAATACTACGATTAATTTATAATATCTTAATGAATTCTCTAAGTGATTGATTTTTTAATTGTGTTAATGAATTGAAAAGAAGCCTAACTTATTAATATAGAGAGGGTTACAAAACTACTCACAGAGTTATCCACAGGTTATTTTGATGCTGATTAAAAAATAAAGTCTTAGTAGAACAAGATGACACTAATATGACTGTTAATATTAATGATGAGTCAATGGCTCTATCTTAAATGCTTTCTAAATAAAGGAGTCAGTTTGCTTTTTAGTCTTTATTTCTAATTAGAATCAGATTAATGGGAGTAGTTTCTGATAAAAAAGTACTTTAATTAATATTAATTTATCATTCATACTTATTTTTTCTGTTAAGTTCGGCTAATAATAAATAATTGAGTATTTAAGCCGAATTTCTGCATTTAAGAACAGGTAATATTCGTCTATTGGGCTGTGATGTGGCATTCTAGTCATATCAACGAACCTCAGAACAATGATGAACAGATTATGGTCCAGATAGCAGAAAACCCCTTTATCCTTGTAGATGGCTCCTCATATCTTTACCGCGCCTATCATGCATTTCCACCGCTAACCAATAGCCAAGGTGAGCCAACTGGTGCGATGTATGGTGTGTTGAACATGTTACGTAGCCTGATAATACAGTATAAACCAAGCCATGTTGCGGTTGTGTTTGACGCTAAAGGTAAAACATTCCGTGATGAATTGTATGAGGAGTATAAATCTAATCGTCCTCCAATGCCGGATGATTTACGTGAGCAGATAGAGCCTTTACATGAGATGGTGCAAGCAATGGGTTTACCCTTGTTATCTATTTCAGGCGTAGAAGCGGATGACGTTATTGGAACATTGGCACTAAAAGCGGCGGCTGATGGACGTGATGTCCTAATCAGCACTGGTGATAAAGATATGGCGCAATTAGTGACGCCAAAAATCACGCTTATTAACACAATGACCAACGTTATTTTAGGCCCCGATGAAGTTAAAGAAAAATATGGCGTTCCTCCTGAACTGATTATTGATTTCCTCGCATTAATGGGTGATTCATCAGATAACATTCCTGGTGTTCCGGGTGTGGGTGAGAAAACCGCATTAGGCCTTTTACAAGGGCTTGGTAGTTTAGATGATATCTATCAACAGCTTGATAATATCGCAACCTTGAGTTTCCGTGGTGCTAAAACACTTGGCGCAAAAATGGCGGAACATGAGAAAGTGGCAAAACTTTCTTATAAGCTGGCAACGATTAAAACGGATGTTGAACTCGATAAAACGTTTGATGATTTAGTGGTTAATGAGCCAAATTTAGATCAATTATTAGATATGTTCACACGTTATGAATTTAAACGTTGGATAAGTGATCTTCAGAATGGTGGCTGGTTAGCACAACGTAGTACACACAAAATCGCAGTGCCTTACACCTCCGAAGCTGTAAAATCCAAGGAAATACCTGCGTCAGCTAATTTCCCTGTTATTACACAGGAAAATTATGAAGCTGTTTTAACGCACGAAAGCTTAGCGCGATGGGTTGAACTCCTCAAAAAGGCATCAGCATTTGCATTCGATACAGAAACTGACAGCTTAAATAATATTGATGCTCGCTTAGTAGGATTGTCATTTGCTATTGAGCCGGGTAAAGCCGCTTATATTCCACTGCGTCATGAGTATTTAGATGCACCAGACCAGCTTCCGGTTAATGATGTGCTCGCGGCATTAAAACCTATTTTAGAAGATAAAAATATTCTAAAAATTGGGCAAAACTTGAAGTTTGACCGCGGTATTATGGAAAATGAAGGTATCGCATTAAACGGTATTCATTTTGATACGATGTTGGAATCTTACGTATTAAATAGCGTAGGTAATCGACATGATATGGATACGTTGGCTGAAAAACATTTAAACCATAAAACCACAACATTTGAAGAGATAGCGGGTAAAGGTAAAGGCCAACTGACTTTTAACCAAATTGAGGTTGAGCAAGCGACGTTATATGCTGCCGAAGATGCGGATATCACTTTATTACTTCATCAAGCGTTGTATCCTCAAATAGAAGCCATTGAACCTCTTAAACATGTTTACCGCGATATCGAAATGCCACTAGTTCCTGTGCTTTCTAGAATGGAACGCAAAGGGGTGTTAATTGATGCTCAAGTGTTAGCGGTTCAATCTCAAGAGATTACACAACGTTTATCTGAAATCGAAAAAGAGACATTTGCGTTAGCGGGGCAAGAGTTTAATCTCTCTTCACCTAAACAGTTACAAGAAATCTTATTTGATAAGCTGCAATTACCCGTTATCAAGAAAACCCCGAAAGGGGCACCGTCCACCAATGAAGAAGTCTTGGAAGAATTAGCTCACAGCCATGAATTACCTCGCTTAATTTTAGAGCATCGTGGCCTTGCGAAACTAAAATCAACCTATACTGATAAATTGCCATTGATGGTAAATAGTAAGACGAAGCGTGTACATACTTCATATCATCAAGCGGTAACGGCAACGGGTCGTTTATCTTCTCGCGATCCGAATCTTCAAAATATCCCAGTGAGAAATGAAGAAGGACGTAGAATTCGCCAAGCATTTATTGCGCGTGAAGGTTTTAAAATTGTAGCTGCCGACTATTCACAAATTGAATTACGGATCATGGCGCATTTATCGCAAGATAAAGGTTTGTTAGATGCCTTTGCTCAAGGTAAAGATATTCACCGTGCCACTGCATCTGAAGTATTCAGCATACCTTTAGAGGAAGTGACCTCTGAACAACGTCGTAGTGCGAAAGCGATCAACTTTGGTCTTATTTATGGTATGAGTGCATTTGGCTTATCTCAACAAATTGGTGTTGAGAGAAGAGAAGCTCAGCGTTATATGGATCTCTATTTTGAACGTTATCCGGGTGTCTTGGACTATATGGAACGCACACGTAAGCAAGCTTCTGAACAAGGCTATGTTGAAACGTTAGATGGTCGTCGTCTCTATTTACCAGAAATTAATTCAAAGAATGCTATTCGTCGTAAAGCTTCAGAGCGTGAGGCAATCAATGCCCCAATGCAAGGTACTGCTGCTGATATCATCAAAAAAGCGATGATTGCTGTGGATAACTGGATTTGCAGTGAATGCCCTGATGATGTGCATATGATTATGCAAGTGCACGATGAATTGGTATTTGAAGTGCGAGAGTCTTATTTAGAGAACGCAAATATCATGATCCACAAATTAATGGAAAGCAGTATGGAATTAGCTATTCCGTTAAAAGTTGAAGTGGGTGTCGGTAATAATTGGGATGAAGCACACTAGTTTTTAAACACTATTTTTAACTAGAAAAGGGCACAGGATTGTGCCCTTTTTTGTTTATGCTTTGCTGTTTGGAGCAAGTTCTGACTCTTCAAATTCAAGAAAGTCTTCATGCAAACCCTGGATTAATCTATCTGTTGTGGTGCCTTTGTTATCGAGTTCCATCAAAGACCAACCCACGTTACCATTCACGTCATAAAGATAGCCTTGATCAAGCATATCAATTACTTTTCCAATTATTGATTTACCATAGAAATACAGTAACTTCTTCAGTTCTTGCTCATCAAATTGGGAAGCTAGCTTTTGATATACTTCGGGTGCTTCATCAGAGTAAATATCCATTTCACTGAGATTTCCTTCAACATCACGATAGATATCGGTGAGCCCTTTTAACACAAGGAAGCGTGCAAATTGTGGAATGTTTTCTTGTAATTCACTATTTGCCCATGATTTGGGAGTTGTTGCACCGGCGGCTTTGAGTTGTTCACATAAATCCTTAAATCGACTATTTTCCATTTTTTCCTCAAGTGATTTACTGGTGAGATTTTAAATCTATTGTATAAGGGATGGAGAGAAAAACAGTGAGAATTTATCTGTATTAGGATAGAAAAAAGAAAAGCTCGGTTAATTACCGAGCTTTTTTATGTCAAAACTTATCAAAATGTGAAAAAGAGATAAGTGAATAATTAAGCAACTTGTGAGTCGATCAGTTTGCTCAATTTCTTCTGTTTTTTCTCAATACGTTGACGTTTTAACGGAGATAAATGGTCAATAAAGAGTTTGCCATCAAGATGGTCTAACTCATGCTGAATGCAGCCTGCAAACAAATCAGAGGCTTCAAGTTCAATTTCATCACCATTTCTATCCAATGCCTTAACCTTTAAGAAGCGGTAACGCTCTGTTGGGGCAAAAGAATCTGGAATAGATAGACACCCATCCATCATATCCATCACTTCATCTTCAGTACTGATAATTTCAGGATTGATAAGTGCAATCGGTTGATCTCTGTTTTCAGAAACATCAATTACAACAATGCGTTTAGATACATTAACCTGAGGTGCCGCTAAGCCAATACCTCGTTCTGCATACATGGTTTCAATCATGTCATCGATTAATGTGCGTATTTCGTCATCTACTTTTTCCACTGGTACTGCGACTCTGCGCAGACGCTCATCTGGAAAACGCAGGAGCGTTAATACAGCCATGGATACCTCATTTTATCGCTAATTACATATTTACTACGGTCTCGCGATAAGCGTATCACAAAATCATTAAGGATAAACCGCACCTTTTGTGTGATTTGTTCTATTTTTAATCATATTCACGTAAGTGATTAAAGTCTCATAATTATGTAATTAAACTACATTTATTTATGGTTTGAATACATAAACACATAGCTGAATCGTGTCTGCATGTGAAAAAAAATTACAAAAGGGCTTTTATTAACCAATAAAATAGAGTACATTATCTCTCGTAGGGTACAGAGGTAAGATGTTCTATCTTTCAGACCTTTTACTTCACGTAATCGGATTTAGCTGAATATTAGCTGCCCCAGTCGACTTTATTTCGACTGGGGCATTTTTTTGCCTAAAATTCGCTGGAGTGGGGGTTATGCGAGAAGTGAAAGGGAAAAGTGATTTCCCTTTTATCAATAGAAGAACAGAACGCTATCGTTGAGAAAAAAGAAGATAATTAAGCGTTGTCATCATTTGTAGGTTGTTCTTCTGAACCTGAAAACCATTCATTAAGTGTGTTACGTAGCTTATCAATGCCAATTTTTTTCAATGATGAAAAATATTCTACACGGATATCGCCTACTTTATTTGCCAGCTCTTCACGTACGCTCATTAACTGCTTTTTACGCGCACCTGATGCGAGTTTATCTGCTTTAGTCAGTAAAACGAGAGTAGGAAGCTCTGAGCCTACAGCCCAGTCAATCATTTGCATATCGAGATCTTTTAATGGATGACGAATATCCATTAAAATAACGACACCTTTTAGGCATTCTCTTTTTTGTAGGTATTCACCTAAAGAGCGTTGCCATTTACGTTTCATTTCTTCAGGAACTTGAGCATAGCCGTAGCCGGGTAAATCGACTAAGCGTAAACCTTCTTCAATTTGGAAAAGGTTGATTAATTGAGTACGGCCTGGCGTTTTACTGGTTCTGGCTAATCCATTTTGTTGGGTTAACGCATTTAAAGCACTGGATTTACCGGCATTAGAGCGACCCGCAAAGGCAATTTCAATTCCTGTATCTAGTGGTAAATGGCGGATATCAGGCGCACTGATAATGAAATGTGCTTTTTGGTAGTTAAATTGGGCCATTATGGTATAAACCTCTCTGAAATAATGCGGCTTTTCATGCATACTCATTTCAATTTTGCATGAAAATGAATATCTAAAATATTTATTTGCTCTATTTTGGCGCAATTTAATGACTTATAACAGTGCTTAAAAATTAAAATTTACCCTGTTATAACGTAATTAGACTTATTGAGCGTAAATAAAGGTAAATGATTGGCACTATTTACCTCAGCGAATTAGAATCGCTGCATATTAAGTAAGTTGTAGACTATTAAAGTAAAGGATCCCTGCATGTTAAAACGTTTTCTTGTCACCTTCGTTACCGCTTGCACTTTAACAACAGCGACTTTTGCAATGGCAACGGGAGAAACCTTCGTTAAATTAGTCACCTCTGAAGGCAATATTGAAATATCACTGGATAATAAAAAAGCCCCAATTACAACGAAAAATTTTATTCAGTATGTCGAAGATGGGTACTATAACGGCACCACTTTTCATCGTGTTATTCCTGGTTTTATGGTTCAAGGCGGTGGTTTTACTGCTGATTTACAGCAAAAACAAACCAGAGCGCCAATTAAAAATGAAGCCGACAATGGATTACGCAATATAAAAGGTTCTATTGCCATGGCGCGCACGTCAGATAAAAACAGTGCAACCAGCCAGTTCTTTATTAATGTGGCTGACAATGCATTTTTAGATCACGGCCAACGTGATTTTGGTTATGCCGTATTTGGTAAAGTTGTGAAAGGAATGGATGTAGTCGATAAAATTTCACAAACTCCAACTCGTAATATTGGGCCTTACCAAAATGTGCCAGTAAAAACGGTCACAATTTTATCTGCGGAAGTCGTAAAACAATAAACGCATTATTAGAATAGGATATCTACTTATTCTAATAAGATAAAATGCATATAAACCGGAATGAATGTTTTCATTCCGGGTTTTTTAGTGCGAAAAAAATATTTTTTATCCTTCTTTTTTTCGTGTGATCTCCTGCAATAAGTATTCACTACGCTATTAATCACTCTATTCATCATCAATTACCGTCATTCTTGTTATTGCGCAATAAATCAGCAGGTTTTCTTGCTTACTATTCATATTTTATACCTGTGCTATGATAATCGGCTTTGTTGTACCCAAGTCGGTTAAACAACGAACTATTTTGGCAAATCTACACTCGCTTTAAAATAGTAATAAAATAGATAATGATAAGAAAATCAGTCGGATAGGCTAATATGCTGTTACTTATTGATAATTACGACTCGTTTACTTACAACCTCTATCAGTATTTCTGTGAATTGGGTGCTGAGGTTGTTGTTAAGCGTAACGATGAGATCGGACTTAAAGAGATAGAAAAGATGATGCCAGCACATCTTGTTATCTCGCCAGGACCTTGTACTCCTGATGAAGCAGGTATCTCTCTTGAGGTTATACAGCGGTTTGCCGGTGAAATTCCTATTCTTGGGGTTTGTCTTGGACATCAAGCGATAGGGCAAGCTTTTGGTGCATCGGTTATCAGAGCACGAGAAGTGATGCATGGTAAAAATTCATTAATACATCATAATCAACAAGGTGTTTTTAAGGGACTTAATCGACCTTTAAGTGTGACGCGTTACCACTCTTTGGTGATTGATGCGACAACATTACCAGTACCTTTTGAAGTGACGGCATGGAGCCAACATGATGGAAATGTTGATGAAATTATGGGAATTCGCCATCGTACACTGCCAATTGAAGGGGTTCAATTTCACCCGGAAAGTATTTTAAGTGAACAAGGACATGAGCTATTAAATAATTTCCTTAAATATTAAATGGATAGCATTTAAATAGCGAAATAACGTCTTTTTATACAAAACCACATTTGATTTTTTATTCATATTTAGTGATTATATTTTCATATTGAATATGGGTAACGATCAGGTGGGGTAATGACAAATCAAAGCATCAATAGGGCAACATACGATCAAGTAATGTTGCCAATTTATTCACCCGCAGAATTTATTCCTGTCAAAGGGATGGGTAGCCGTGTTTGGGATCAGCAAGGAAAATCGTATATCGATTTTGCTGGTGGTATTGCGGTTTTAGCACTAGGGCATGCTCATCCAGCTCTAAATCAAGCCTTGAAAGAACAAAGTGAGCAACTTTGGCACGTCAGTAATATTTTTACGAATGAACCTGCATTACGTTTAGCACAAAAATTAATAGATAACACATTTGCAGAACGTGTCTTTTTTGCCAATTCGGGTGCAGAAGCAAATGAAGCCGCATTTAAATTGGCTCGCCATTATGCCATTACTCGCCATAGCCCTTATAAAACTAAAATTATTGCCTTTCACAATGCATTTCATGGCAGAACGCTGTTTACAGTATCGGTTGGTGGACAACCTAAATATGCGGATGGTTTTGGTCCTAAGCCTGCCGATATCGTGCATGTACCGTTTAATGATTTAGATGCTGTTAAAGCGGTTATGGATGACCACACTTGTGCCGTTGTTTTAGAGCCAGTTCAAGGTGAAGGTGGCGTAACAGCGGCAACACCTGAGTTTATGAGAGGGCTACGTCGGTTGTGTGATAAGCATCAAGCTCTGCTTGTTCTTGATGAAGTACAAACAGGTATGGGGCGTACAGGTAAACTGTTTGCCTATATGAACTATGATGTGACACCAGACATTATTACAACCGCCAAAGCGCTGGGAAGCGGTTTTCCACTCAGTGCGATGTTAACAACATATGAGATAGCTTCCGCAATGGGTGTTGGAACGCATGGTACAACCTATGGTGGCAATCCATTAGCTTGTGCAGTGGGTAATGTCGCATTTGATTTAATTAATACACCAGAGGTACTTGAGGGTGTAGAAAAGCGCTATCAATGGATTGTGGATGAACTGGCGGCAATCAATCAAACGTACCAGGTCTTTTCGCAAATCCGTGGACAAGGTTTGTTGATAGGAGCGCAATTAGCGCCACAATATGAAGGTAAAGCCAAAGAGTTACTCGGTCTTGCTGCTAAACATGGCTTAATGATGTTAAACGCAGGGGCTGATGTGATGCGTTTTACACCGTCGTTAATTATTACTCAAGAAGAACTGCAAGAAGGAATGGTGGCATTGAAAGCGGCTATTGCAGAATTTGTAAAAGGATAGTATCAACTGAAAACCCCATCAACGAGGATGGGGTTTAACAAAAAGTATATCAATAGCCCTGTTATGGGCTATTGTTTGTTTCGAGCGGGAAAACTTAGCGAGTCCCGTAAACGACGATAGTTTTACCGTGTGCGGAGATCAAGTTTTGATCTTCCAGCATTTTCAGAATACGGCCTACAGTTTCGCGTGAACAACCAACGATTTGACCAATTTCCTGACGTGTAATTTTAATTTGCATGCCATCAGGATGCGTCATTGCATCGGGTTGTTTTGCTAAGTTTAATAAGGTTTGTGCAATACGGCCTGTTACATCAAGGAAAGCAAGGTTACCTACTTTTTCTGATGTTGTTTGTAATCTGTTCGCCATTTGAGCAGAAAGGCGCATCAGAATATCAGGGTTAACCTGAATTAATTGGCGGAATTTTTTATAGGAAATTTCTGCTACTTCACAGGCTGTTTTTGCTCGAACCCATGCACTACGTTCTTGATCTTCTTCAAATAATCCAAGTTCACCGATGAAATCCCCCTGATTTAGGTAGGAGAGGATCATTTCTTTTCCTTCTTCATCTTTAATAAGAACAGCCACGGAACCTTTAACAATATAATAAAGTGTTTCCGCTTTCTCACCTTGGTGGATCAGCGTGCTCTTGGATGGATATTTGTGAATATGGCAGTGTGACAAAAACCATTCAAGAGTCGGGTCTGTTTGCGGCTTGCCGAGAACCATTCGCGTTATCCTCTGTACGTTAAATGCAGCCTTTCAAAACGGATAGGTTCCCTTTTGAGACAGCGTGCTTAAAAATCCTATCTTTACCTATTAACTTCCTGAGAACACGGTAAGTTAATATGGAGTAGATTATAATAAATGAGAAAATAATGCATTGATCTTAACCACTATCATCAAGCAGATATTGTTTTTAACACAATTAGTGCATTAAGTCTCGTTTTACGCAGTCAGCATAATAAACCTATTTGCTAATTGCTAGTTGAATTATGAGAATGTACTCTTTTAGTTTCTGTCATCTTTAGGGGGAAAATAAATGGAAGCACGAGTTAAGTGGGTTGAAGATTTATCTTTTGTCGGTGAATCTTCATCAGGCCATCAAATTATGATGGATGGGAATTCGGGTGATAAAGCCCCAAGCCCAATGGAAATGGTATTAATTGCTGCGGGTGGATGTAGCGCTATTGATGTCGTAAGCATTTTACGTAAAGGTCGTCACCAAGTGACTGATTGTGAAGTGAAATTAACATCAGAGCGACGCGAAGAAGCCCCTCGTTTATTTACTGATATCAATTTACATTTTATTGTTTCAGGTAAAGAATTAACGGATAAAATTGTAGAACGAGCAGTTCAATTATCCGCAGAAAAATATTGTTCTGTTTCTTTAATGTTAGGAAAAGCAGCCAATATTACGCATTCATTTGAAATAAAAGATATTGACTAATTTTGATATTTTAAAATAAAGTTTAATTTGAAAAATAATATCCCATTAATTAAGGGATATTATTTTTATAGAGACAAATTTTATTTTGGTTAACTTATCTTTTCGCCATTTAATAATTTTTTGACTAATGGTGCCATAATTAATTCCATCGCTAATCCCAATTTCCCGCCCGGTACAACAATAGTGTTTATTGTTGACATAAACGAGCCATGTAACATCGCAAGTAAATAGGGAAAATCAATATCAGTTAAGCCACGAAAACGAATAACAATAAAGCTTTCATCAAGAGTGGGAATTGCTTTGGCAGAAAAAGGGTTCGAAGTATCAACGGTCGGAACGCGTTGGAAGTTAATGTGAGTGCGTGAAAATTGAGGAATAATGTAGCTAATATAATCATCCATTGAGCGTACAACTGAATCTCTTACCGCCTCTTGTGAGTGCCCCCTTTCTGTCGTGTCTCGGATAAGCTTTTGTATCCACTCTAGGTTGACGATAGGAACAACACCGACCAATAAATCAACATGTTGAGCGACATCATGTTCGTTGGTAACAACGCCGCCGTGCAATCCTTCATAAAAGAGAACATCAGTATTACTAGCTAATGGCTCCCAAGGAGTAAATGTTCCTGGTAATTGGTTGTAAGGGGTTGCTTCATCATAAGAGTGTAGATATTTGCGAGATTGCCCTTGTCCTGTATCGCTATATTGACTTAAGGTCTTACTCAGTAAGCTAAAATCATTTGCTTCAGGGCCAAAATAACTGATATGTCTACCTTGTTCTCTGGCTTTTCTTATCGCCATATCCATTTCAGGACGGGTATAGCGATGAAAACTATCTCCATCAATTAATGCAGCATTTGCATTGAGTTGTTGGAATATTTTACGAAAAGCTTGGCTTGTTGTGGTAGTTCCTGCACCACTTGAACCAGTCACTGCAATGATAGGATGCTTAATTGACATAGGTTATCCTTTTGCTAAATAAGGTTGGCCCTTATTGATGGCGATACATCGCTGACTTTGAATAACTAATCAGAGCGAAATTGCGATGCAGGCATAATATTGACGCTCTCATGAAGTTCAGACCAAACCAACACGGCCTCGCCGGATTTAAGTTGTTTTTTTACGTCGGCGACTTTTTGTTCAAGCGTTTTCTCTTGGATACCATAATCAGTACCTTCTCGTAAAACGAAACTTTCAATGAGATTGTCTAGTGTTTCAGTTGAAAGCTCGCTCCAAGGTATTATCATTTTGCTTTCTCCAAATAGGTCGCCAACCAATCAGGAATGCGGTTTTCTAGCCACATCACCGGTTTAGAGAGCTTTCCACCAACAAATCCCACATGCCCACCAAATTCTGTAAGTTGATACTCAATGTTATTGGGTAGCGTTTTGACATCAGGAATAACATCCGCAGACATAAATGGATCGTCTTTAGCATGAATGATAAGTGTCGTTTTCTTTATTTTATTTAATAAAGGCAACGCACTGCATTGGCGATAATAATCTAATGCATCTTTAAATCCGTGAATTTTAGACGTAATAAGATCGTCAAATTGACGTAGTTTTTTGATGGATTTTATCGTCAATAAGCTAATCGGTAAGGATTCTGGATAGCGAATAAGTTTTCGTGTTGCGTTACTTTTGAGCTCTTTTAACAGATACCATTGGTAAAAACGGGAAAAGCCATGTTCAATTTTTGTTGAGCATGGTTCTAGCATTAATGGCGCAGAGACAATAACAGCTGCATCTACAACCGCATTTTCACCACTTTCAGCGAGATAATAGGCAAGCATATTTCCACCAAGGGAATAGCCAACGGCGGCTGTTGGTTGCTCGCCAAATTCCTTTTTCAACCAATTTAAGAAGTAGCGAGCATCTTCTGTTTCACCTGAGTGATAAATGCGATTTTGTCTATTGGGTTCACCACTGCATCCTCTAAAATGCATCACAACGCTTAGCCAGCCTCTCTCTTTTGCGGCGGCTAACATGCCATGAGCATAAGGGCTACTAAACCCACCTTCTAAGCCATGAAAGATGACTAAGCGCGGTTTATCGAGTGCCGTTGCCGGATCTTCACTCCATGCTAAATCAACAAAATCATTGTCTGGAAGATTGAGCCGTTGCCAATGTGGCGTAAGTTGTGGCGTCCTACGTACAATTCTTGGTAAGAGCGTTTGTAAATGTGGATTTTTAGCCCAACGCATTGGATTAAAGTATTGAGACATATTTTCCGTCTATCAAAATGAATTAACACTTGTTTGCTAAATAACATACTGCTATTTTCGGTGAAAATAAAACGCCTGTCACATCTTTGAGCACACTTCATGACAATTAGCCTTATTTTTTCTTTAACTATTTTCCTGTTTATTGCAGCGATAACACCAGGACCAAACAATTTACTGCTTACTTCATCAGGGGCAAATGTGGGCTTTAAAGGCTCGTTAAAGCTAATGGCCGGCATTATGCTGGGTATGCAATGCGTTTTATTGAGCTCTGCATTTGGTGTTGCCGCATTATTGATAATTTATCCTGCACTGCATATCGGATTGAAGATAGTCGGGAGTGCGTATTTACTTTGGCTTGCTTGGAAAACAGCGACATCATCTTATCAGCGTTTAGATATTCCAGCAAAAACACCACAAGCAGTAAGTTGGTTTCAAGGCGGATTATTGCAATTTCTAAATCCAAAAGCGTGGATGATGGGATTAGGTGCAGTAGGGAGCTTTAGTCTATCGGGTGATGCTTATTTTAGCTCTGTCATTGCTATTGGTCTTGTTATGGTTATTGTTAATTTCGTTGCTGGTATTGTTTGGATATTAGGTGGAACATTAATTAGTCTATTTTTACAAAGCAGACGCTCTTGGTTTGTTTTCAATATTTCAATGGGATTATTAACGGCGCTCTGCGTCCCTTTGATTTGGATAGAGTAATTTCAGAAAATACTTATAAATCAAGGGATAATCAAATTTTTTTGATTTAAATGATGTTTTTTTAAGATTGGTTGAAATGATCTCTCTTGATGTGTATCAAAAAAAGAGTATTCCTCTATAAAAAGAGAGATCTACGATCGCCCACTGACACAATCATTCATGTTAAAGTACTCTCTTGTATAAAGTAATGACTGATTTTTTAGTCGTTATATAGTTCTCATTATTCAACTATTTGATTTTTTTATTTCTCATTATTAACACCATTAAAATGGAAAAATAACTATTTTATATAGGAATTATTTATTCTTTTTACTATTTCTATTAAAGTGATTTTTATTACGTTTATGTTTTTGAATTGTTATTAAATGAATGGAAGTGTTTGAAAATAACAATTTATTAAGAGTAAATAGATTAAGTTTATATCGTTCTATTGACCTAAAAGAATAAATTATTATTTAAAATAGAGAGGGGGAATAAATTAAGTATTATAAATGTAGGGACTGATGAGTATCGTTCTGATTGAAAAGATAATTATAAAACTATTATAAAAACAAGTATTCTAATAATAAGATGATTTTTTCTATACTTTATTGTTGTTCATTATCTCTTTTGAATTGATTTTTTTTCTAAAAAATTAATTGTTTTAGGTATTAAATACTGTACCAAGAATTACTTAATATATAACTATATAGTACTCGAAGTGGATATTGTCATTATGCCGACATTAACGAAAATTGCCTGGATAAAGCCGGGTATGGCTACGAATCAGCGAAAAATAGCAGACTACATTTTAGATAATCCAGAGAAAACAATCACTTTATCGTCACAGCAACTTGCTGAAACAATGGGTGTGAGTCAATCTGCTATTGTTAAATTTAGTCAAAAAATAGGATTCAAAGGTTTTCCTTCTTTGAAACTCGCCATTAGTGAAGAGTTAGGTCGAAAAAACGCGAATTCAGAGGCAAACCCTAGCCTATTACATAATCAAATAGGCTCGGAAGATAGTTTAGAGGTTATCGCACAAAAACTCGCTCAAGAGAAAAATAATTCAATTTGCGATACAACGCGCCAAATTAATTACCTTCATTTTGAAAAGGTGATCCAGCTTATTGATGAAGCTCAGCGAGTTCAGATTATTGGTATTGGTGGCTCAGGATTAGTCGCAAGAGATTTAAGCTATAAATTACAAAAAATAGGAATAACCACGCTGATTGAAACAGATCATCATGTTCAGATATCTGTTGCCCAAATGTTAAGCCCAAAGGATTTACAGATAGTTATTTCTTATAGTGGCAAAAGAAAAGATATGTTAGTTGCGGCTTCTGTAGCTAAAAAACAGGGAGCAAAAATCATTGCTATTACAGGAGAAAAACACTCTCCATTAGGAAGAATTTCTGATTATATATTAGAAACAATTGCGGATGAAGGTGAGTGGCGAAGTGCTTCAATCTCTTCACGTACAGCACAAAACACGATCACTGACCTCATTTTTATGGCGTTATTAAAGAAACGTGATGAGTGTGCGAAGACATTAGTGCTAAGTTCACAGGCATTAATTAATAGCCTAGATAATTAAAAAATTTGAACTGATTCAAAAAATTAATATTTAAACATAGGTGTTTACACTTATTACTAAAGTTATTCTCCTAACGGCCGAAACGATAGTTATTTAGGCAGTCTTTTTTTGTTGAGATGTTTTAATTTCAATGTCGAGGAGAGTAACTAATGCGTAACAATCAACCGGTGACACAGCGAGAATACCCGGTATCTGAAAACGCAACACTGATGTCGACGACAGATCTTGATGGCAATATTATTTATGCCAACGAGGACTTTGTCGAAGCCAGTGGGTTTTCAGTGGAAGAACTAGTGGGACAACCCCACAATATTGTCCGACATCCAGATATCCCTTCAGCAGTTTTTAAGGATATGTGGAAAACGTTAAAACAAGGAGAGGTTTGGACTGGGATCGTGAAGAATCGGCGTAAAAATGGGGATTACTATTGGGTAAGGGCGAATATTACCCCTATTATACGTCAGGGTAAAATTCAAAGTTTTATGTCAGTAAGGACTTCTGCAAGAAAAGAGGAAATAGCACAAGCCTCAGCGCTTTACGCCGCGTTTAATCAAGGTAAGTATCCTTCACACATGTTTTTAAAAGGCGCTTTTGTTTATAAAGGATGGCAACGTTGGCGCTCATGGAATCAGACAATTTCATTAAAAAAACGACTTCGTCTTTTTATCCTCTTACCTCTACCTTTTATGTTGTTGAGTGCATGGTTTGCTGGTTTATCGGGTTATGCTCTTTTTATGCATATGGCGATTTTGCTGGTATTACTGATGGCAAATGAACGTATTCTCTATTTTCAGATTGTTAAGCCAATTAGACTCCTGAATGAGCAAGCGAATCGAGTTGCAACTGGCGATGAACATAACGTTACATATATAAATCGCATCGATGAAGTGGGTATGACACAGCGTTCAGTTAATCAATTAGGGCGTATGTTCCGTTGGTTAGTCAGTGATGTGAGTCATCAAATACATCAAGTAGACATCTCTTGTGATCAATTAGCCGCAGGTAATCGCGATCTGTATGTAAGAACAGAGCAAACTGCCAGCAATGTTGAAGCAACTGCCTCAACGATGAATGAATTAACGACAGCGGTAAGCAGCAATAGTGAAACGGCAGGGCAAGCAAACAACCTCTCTAATGTCACTTGTGAGGCAGCGATAAAAGGAGGTAGTGCAATGGATAATATCGTTAATACAATGAATGATATTGCGAAGAGTTCTGATCGTATTAGTAATATCATTGGTGTTATTGATAGCATTGCCTTTCAAACTAATATCCTTGCACTTAATGCATCCGTAGAAGCGGCCAGAGCAGGCGAACAAGGTCGAGGTTTCTCAGTGGTTGCAACAGAAGTAAGGGAGCTAGCGCAGCGCAGCGCAGAGGCAGCGAAAGAGATCAAAACATTGATCAGTGCTTCAAGTAGCAATATCAAAGTCGGCTCAAAGCAAGTCAATGAAACAGTCGGAACTATGGAAGATATTGTAGTGCATGTTAAAAATGTGACTGATTTAATTGGTGAAATTAGTCTTGCATCATCAGAACAGAGTGCAGGTTTAAAAGAGCTTGGTCGCGCTGTTGAAAAATTGGAATCGATTACGCATGAAAATGCGAATTATGTTTCTAAAGCCTCAATGATTTCAGGTGAAATGAAAGTACAAACTAATTACTTAGTTAGTGCAATCAATGTATTTCATTAATTTGTCATTATTTAAGAAGTAAAAGAAAAAGACACCTACTAAAAATAGGTGTCTTTGTGTTTATCTAAATCACGCTTTTATCATGATCAACTCAATGAGTTAAAAGCTTGTCCAATCATCATCTTCACCGTCATTTACAGTCGCTGTTCCTTTTGCTGATTTTCTCTCTTTCACGTCATCTTTGACTGTGTTTTTGATCTTCTCATCTTTTGTATGCTGTGATTTTTCAGATGAGAACTGTTTTTCTATTACTTTATGTTGTGCCTTTTTATTGAACTGTTCACTTTCAGCCGTTTTAAATTGCTCAACAATTTGTTCAAGATTACCTGCTTCTTCAGTTAATAAGCTGGCAACAGCAGAAGATTGTTCAACCATCGTTGCATTTTGCTGTGTTGCTTTATCCATTTCTGTGACGGCAAGAGAGACTTGAGTGATACCTCGAGTTTGCTCTTCTGACGCAGATAAAATTTCCGTCATTGAATCTTCAACATGTTTTACGGATGTCAGTATTTCGCCCATAGAAATGCTAACTTGCTCAACTAGATCATTGCCATGACGAACACGGCTAATAGAGGCATCAATTAACTCTTTAATTTCCTTTGCAGCTTCGGCACTGCGTTGTGCCAATTCTCTTACTTCGGTAGCAACGACTGAGAAACCTCGACCTTGTTCGCCCGCTCTTGCGGCTTCAACCGCAGCATTTAACGAGAGAATATTGGTTTGGAAAGCGATGCTATTGATAACCGCGGTGATTTCACCAATTTTTTGTGAACTATCGGCAATATCAGTCATCGTTTTCACCATTCTATTGGTGACATCGCCTCCTTTGCTGGCAATATTGGAGGTCTGACTAATCAGGTGTGAAACTTCACGGGCACTTTCTGTATTGTTTCTCACTGTTGCTGTGAGTTGTTCCATACTTGATGCGGTTTCTTCTAATGCACTTGCTTGTTCTTCGGTACGACAAGAAAGATCGGTATTCCCTGCGGATAACTCTTGAACACCGGTATAAATATGATGACTTGTCCCTCGGATCGCATTCACAATTAATGACAGTTCAGTACGCATATATTGAATACCTGTAATTAATTGGTCTATTTCATTATTTCCTTTTACTGTGACATCTTTATTTTCTAATAAGTTTCCTTGTGAAATTTCCGACATATAATCGACAATTTGATTGATACGTAAAACAATATTTCGACGTATCCAAAGTACAACAAGGACAGTAAAAAGAATAAAAACAAACATAAAGACAAAAGCTAAAACTAATGCTCGTTCATAATTACCTTGAGCTGCTTTTATTGCATGAGTAACAATGTTATCACTGAGATAATCCGTTGCTTCATAAAGAGATTGAGTAAAGCGTTCATTGGTATTATGTGCATAAAGAGATTGAAAGCCGTAGTAATCACGAATTTCTAAACATGATACAAGTTGGTCAAGATCATAAAGTACACGATTAAAGAGCTTTTTCATGCTCTCTATTTTTTCGGGATCAAAATCTGCTTCTTCGGTAGTAGTGAAATATGCAGTAATAATACGTGTAATTTCTTGTTTTCTTTTTGGATAAGAAGAAATGAAATCAGAAATTTTACTTTCTGCAATATCGGGTGTGAGATGGGTTTCAAACATAACATTTAGCATATCTTCACGTAATTTATTTAACTCAGCATAACCATAATCCATCGTTTTTATCTGTTCAAAGCCATTCGCTAATTGTGAGATCCGCTTATTTGTTAAACTCGCATCACGGATACTCATTGCACCAGAAAAAAGTTGAATGGCGCAAAACAGTATTAAGATAAACATTAAGCCATTAGATATTTTTATTCGTTTCAGCATAGCCTTACCTATTTAATTGGTTTGTAGGACACACAGCAAGGAGCGATAACTATTTATCAATTAAACTTATTCGGCTCAATATTTAAAAACTTTACCTTTTCTACTCTATTTGATAGTAAAGACGACTTATATTTCTTTTTTTAGCTTTGATTGTCAGCTAATGGCTAAAATTTTCTAATGATTAATAGAAAAAACCATAAGTATATTATCTTACTTATTTTTTGTGTTAATTATTAAAATATAAATATTAATAATGATTTGTTGGATATTAAAACAATAATAAGCAGTATTTTATTTTTATTTATCTTTTTATCTTATGATAAGTAAAATAAAATTGTCGCTTTCATAAACGCTCTTAATTTTTCTCAAAAAATGCTTTTGTTTCGTATGAAAAACAATCTGTTTTTTTGTGTTTATGTACGGTGGGATCAGAAATACTCCCAGAAAAATCACTGGGAGTATGGTAGGTAGAGGTTTTGTTATATGTTCTGGGCTATTTTCTGCACAACTTTCTCACACGATATTGTATGAGAGGTATCATTAAAAGCTTTCCCAATTATCGTCTGTTTCGTGATTATTGGTTTTTATTGTTGGTGTTTTAAGTGTTTCAGTGTCTTGTGATTTAGCTGAGAATGTAGGCAACTTAGTTTTAGTTGGTGCAACTTTTTCGTGCTCAACTTTGAATGTATTCACAATCGTATCCAGCATACTTGCTTGTTCACTTAATGTGGCAGAGGCAGCTGTTGATTGTTCAACCATCGCCGCATTTTGCTGTGTTGCTTTATCCATTTCATTAACAGCAAGGCTAATCTGTGCAATACCACGAGTTTGTTCTTCTGATGCAGATAAAATTTCTTTCATCGAACCCGAAACATGATTAACAGAAGTGACAATCTCACCCATTGATAAACTCACTTGTTCGACAAGATCATTACCTTGTCTAACACGTAATATTGTCGATTCAATCAGCTCTTTGATTTCTTTCGCCGCTTCCGCACTACGTTGTGCTAAATTACGAACTTCACTTGCAACCACAGAGAAACCACGGCCTTGTTCACCCGCTCTAGCCGCTTCAACGGCAGCGTTAAGGGCTAATATATTGGTTTGGAAAGCAATATCATCAATGACCGCAGTGATTTCACCAATTTTTTGTGAGCGATCGGCAATGTCTGTCATTGTCATTACCATCTTATTACTATGCTCACCACCTTGAACGGCAATATCGGCAGTACTCATAACGAGCTCTGTGACTTCACGAGCGCTTTCTGTGTTATTACGAATAGTTGCGGTCATCTGCTCCATGCTGGATGCCGTTTCTTCTAATGCACTGGCTTGCTCTTCAGTTCTACTCGATAAATCATTATTACCTGCAGCAATCTCTTGTACGCCAGTGTAAATAGTTGCACTAGTATTTCGAATCGAGCTTACCATCTCTTTTAATTGAGCACGCATTTGCTGTAAGCCGAGCATGAGTTGATCGATTTCAGTCTTACCTGAAATATCGCTATCAATACGACTGACTAGATCACCTTTAGCAATTGCCTCTTGATAGATGATCATTTGGTTAATGCGCACAATGATGTATTTGCGGATCCAAATAAGCACTAAAGTGGTAAAGATGAGGAAGATACCCATAAAGAGTGATGCTATCCACAACATGCTGTGGTAGTTACCTTCTGCTTCAATCACTGAAGGATTCACAACTTCATCGGTAATAAAGTCGGTGGCTTCATATAATGAATTGGTGAAGTTAGTGTTTGCTGGGCTTTTTAAAATTAAACGAACTGCGTTAGTGTTACGTTCACTTAAATACTGCGCTAGTAAATCAAGATCAGCTCGGCTCTTTTGGTAGAGTTGTTTGATCTGTGCCATACGTTGCTGATCGAAACCTGTTTGCGCAGATAGCTCAACATACTCATTCATCAATGCATCAACTTGTGCTTTACGCGCAGGCATGGTTTGCATAAATGTGGTGATGTTCGCATCCTCGGCTTGAGGATTTGAAATATAACTAAATGCTTGTGCAATAATATCAGTGCGTAATGTATTCAACTCCGCATAGGTATTATCCATTGTGCGTAGTTGATCAAAACTGTATGAAATTTTTTTAAGCGTGTTTTGAGTCTGGTAGGCATCGTGAATGCTTTGTACTCCAGAAATGATCTGAATAATACAAAACAGAGTCAGGACACACATTAAACCTTGAGAGATTTTAATTCGTTTTAACATAACCCTACCTATTAGCTTTGCCTTTTCGTTGGTAAGTGGGAGGTCCACTTAGCAGAATGATTAATTCGGCTGGAATGTTAAAAACTTTAGCGTGAAAGAATTTATTTCCCTTACTTAATATAAATAGGTGAAAAATAAACGTTAAATACTTATTTTTATTGGGTTATTGTTAGATAGGGTGAGATTATATTTTGTGTAAATCGTGCTATTGTAAAATGATATAAATACCGTAAGTGAAATGAATTGTATAAATTTTCAGAATGAATTGAAGAGCAAAAATAAAGGAACTATTTTAAGTTAAATAGTTCCTTTTTTAATGGATTGCGTTGTATTACTGGGCTTCAAATGTGTTTGTCATTTCTTCCAGTGTTTCTTGTAACTCCATCCATTCCATTTCCACTTCTTCTAGTGCGGATTTCGCAACACTTTGTCGGTTTAAGCAATCAGAAAGCTCATTTTTACGGCTAGTATCATAAATACCACTATCAGAAAGAACTGTTTCGATATCACTAAGCTCTTGGCTTAATTTATCCATCTTACTTTCTAATGTTGTGAGTTTCTTGCGTAGAGGCTGGGTTTGCTGTCTAAACTCCGCTTCTTTGCGTTTTTGCTCTTTTTTATCTTGAGCGCTTAAATTGGTGGTTGTCGTGATATTGTCGTTATCTTGTTGGCTCTTATTTGCCTGTGTCTCTTGACGATTTTGATCAACTAACCACTGTTGATAATCATCAAGATCACCATCAAATGGCTCAACTTGACCATCGTGCACCAGATAGAGATCGTCAGTGGTGGAGCGTAATAAATGCCTATCATGCGATACGACAACAATTGCGCCTTCAAAGCTAATTAAAGCTTGAGTCAGTGCTTGGCGCATATCTAGATCAAGGTGGTTTGTTGGTTCATCCATTAATAGCAAGTTAGGACGTTGCCAAACTAAAAGTGATAAGACCAAACGCGCCTTTTCACCCCCAGAGAATTGACCACAAGCATCTGTGACTTTATCGCCATGAAAGCCGAAACCACCCAAGTAATCACGTAATTTTTGTTCAGTCTCTTTAGGTGCTAAACGAGTTAAATGCTGTAGTGCCGATTCATCTGAGCGTAAAAATTCTAATTGATGTTGGGCAAAATAACCAAGCTTAATACCTTTAGAAAGTGCCAATTTCCCCTGTAACGGTTCAATCTCACCTGCAAGTAATTTAATCAGTGTCGATTTACCTGCACCATTGCGTCCTAATAATCCAATACGCGAGCCAGGAACTAAATTGAGTTTGATATCATTAAGAATAATTTTTTCACCATAACCCGCGCTGACTTTCTCCATTGATAAAAGTGGATTAGGCAAGCTTTCGGGTTGACGGAAGCTAAAATGGAATGGGTTATCTGAATGCGCAGGAGCAACCTTTTCCATTCTCTCAAGCATTTTGACACGGCTTTGAGCTTGTTTGGCTTTTGTCGCTTTTGCTTTAAATCTATCTATAAAACTCTGTAAGTGTGCAATTTTAGCTTGTTGATTTTCAAACAATGCTTGTTGTTGTGCGAGTTTGGTTGCACGTTGCATTTCAAACGAAGAGTAGTTGCCTGAATATTCAAAGATTTTTTCTTGCTCGATATGCAAGATTTTATTCACGATAGGATCAAGAAAATCACGGTCATGGGAAATTAAAATAAGTGTGCCTGTGTAGCTCTTTAGCCATTTTTCTAGCCAAATAACGGCATCTAAATCTAAGTGGTTGGTTGGTTCATCGAGTAGCAGTAAATCAGATCGACAAATCAGCGCTTGTGCTAAGTTTAAACGCATTCGCCAGCCACCTGAAAATGATTTTACAGGTTCATTAAGCTGCTGTTGGCTAAAACCTAAACCATTCAGTAAGGTTGCTGCACGGGATTGTATTGTCCATGCATTAATTGCATCTAATTGCCCGTGGATCAGTGCGATAGCATGACCGTCATTTATATCGTTCGCTTTTTGTAATCGTTGTTCTAACTGGCGATATTCTCTATCACCATCAATAACATAATCAATAGCAGGCACATCAAGTGCAGGTGTTTCTTGGTTAACCCATGCCATTGACCATGTACTAGGATAGGTGACATTGCCTGCTTCAGCTTGAAGTTCACCCTTCAATAAAGAAAGTAATGTGGTTTTGCCACAGCCATTTTTACCGACTAGACCAATCTTTTGCCCTGGATTAATGGTTGCACTGGCATTGTCCAGTAACACTCTGACACCACGGCGAATTTGCAAGGAAGAAAAAACAATCATAAATATCGTCTATTAAGAGTATGTAAATTAATATATAGAGTAAGTTGTTCGTAACAGTTGGTCACAATGCGTGCATGGTAACGGAAAAAACAGTTTCTGACACGTTTTGTAAGGAGGAATGATGTCAAACGCATCAAATGTATTGCTGGTGTATGTTCATCCCGAGCCGCGCCAATCAATCGCCAATAAAGCGTTATTAAAAGCGGTGAGGGATTTAGAGAATATAACTATTCATGATTTATATGCTACTTATCCTGATTTTTTTATTGATATACACCATGAACAATCCTTGTTGTGTAAGCACCAAGTGATCGTTTTTCAATTTCCATTGCAAACATATAGTTGTCCCGCATTATTAAAAGAGTGGCAAGACAGAGTGTTAACTCGTCCATTTGCTAACAAAGCAGGTAGAGCACAATTAAAGGGTAAGTCATTTCGTTGTGTTATTACAACGGGAGAGCCTGAACAGGCTTATCAACATGATGGGAAGAATCACTACACACTGACAGAGTTATTACGTCCTTTTGAATTAATGGCAGAAATGTGTGGTATGCGCTGGCTATCACCAATGATTGTGTATTCAGCAAGACAACAGTCTAAAACAACACTGACTCATATCGGTGAGGCTTATCGCCATTGGTTAAGTGCGCCACTTGAAGGAGAGCAAGCCTGATGGAAGATAATTGGATGATTAAAGCTGTGCTCTTTTTCTTGTGTGCTGCCGTGATTATGGTGCCGATTGCACAACGCCTTAAAATTGGTGCAGTACTTGGTTATTTGATTGCGGGTATTGCTATTGGTCCTTGGGGATTAGGGCTGTTTAAAGATGTTGATAATATCTTACATTTTGCTGAATTAGGCGTGGTCTTTTTAATGTTTCTTATTGGTTTGGAATTAAATCCAGCCAAGCTATGGGAACTGAGACGTGCCATTTTTGGTGTTGGTTCAATGCAGGTGGTATTAACCGCTTCTATTTTTTCAGGGCTCATCCTCGTTTTTACTTCTTTTTCATGGCAGGCAGCTGTAATTGGAGGCTTAGGTATTGCGATGTCTTCAACGGCAATGGCATTGCAACTTATGAACGAGAAAGGAATGAACCATAATGAAGGCGGACAATTAGGTTTTGCTGTTTTACTTTTCCAAGATATGGCTGTTATTCCTATTCTTGCCGTTATTCCTTTGTTAGCTGGAGAAACGGCAAGCAGTGATTGGTATCGCATTGGCGTGAAAGTGGCTGCTTTTGCTGGATTGCTGATTTGTGGTCGTTATTTATTACGTCCACTCCTGCGCTTAGTGGTGAAATCGGGAGTAAGGGAAGTTTTTACTGCCGCTGCACTGCTTGTTGTGTTAGGTGCCGCTATTTTTATGGAAACTCTTGGCTTTTCAATGGCAATGGGGACCTTTATTGCGGGTGTGTTATTGGCAGATTCAGAGTATCGACATGAATTAGAGATCTCCATTGAGCCTTTTAAAGGCTTACTTTTAGGGCTCTTTTTTATCTCTGTCGGTATGTCTTTAGATATCGGTATTTTATGGCGTTATCTCCCACAAGTATTATTGGGCGTCTTAGTTCTGGTTATTGTAAAAGCATTGATACTTTATAGTATTGCGTGGTTAGCCAGATTACGTTTTTCCACACGATTACAATTCTCAGCTGTGTTAAGCCAAGGCGGGGAATTTGCGTTTGTTGTTTTCTCGACATCGATGGCAATGGGTGTATTAGATAGTCAGCAAATGGCGTTATTGTTGGTTGTTGTCACACTTTCTATGATGACAACGCCTCTTGTGATGCAAATGACAGACGCTGTGTTTGCTCGTCGCTATAATGACGCTAAAACGGACGAACAGCCTTTTGTTGAAAATAACCACCCAGAGGTCATCCTTGTCGGATTTGGCCGAATGGGGCAGGTTGTAGGGCGTTTGTTAATGGCGAATAAGATTAACGTCACGGTATTAGAGCATGATGTTGGAAGCATAAGCACCATGCGGAAATATGGCTATAAAGTTTATTATGGTGATGCCACTGATCTCAATTTATTGCGTGCTGCCGGTGCTGAACATGCTAAAACCATTGTTATCACCTGTAATGAACCTGAAGCTACGATGGAAATTGTTCATCTCTGTCAGCATCATTTCCCTAACTTGCATATTATTGCAAGGGCAAGAGGGCGTGTTGAAGCTCATGAATTGCTCAAAGCAGGGGTGACAGATTTTAGTCGTGAAACATTTTCTAGTGCCTTAGAGTTAGGTCGTAAAACGTTAATTGAATTAGGAATGCATCCTCATCAAGCTTATCGGGCACAACAGCATTTTCGTCGTCTCGATATCAACTTATTGAGAAAGCTGGTGGATGAATCACCTGAAGAAGTTTCTAACGTTTCACGAGTAAAAGAAGCGAGACGGGAACTTGAGGAGTTATTTAGTGAAGAAATTCGTCAAGAGCACCATCAGCCTGATATTTGGGATGAATCTTTAACAGAAGACATTCCTCAAATACATAAAGAAAAAAAATCTATTGATAAATAGGAGAATTGACCCCATGTCTGCAACCCGTAAACGCTTTATCGCAGGAGCTGTGTGTCCACACTGTCAAGCTCAAGATACACTCAAAATGTGGCGTGAAGATAAAGTGGATATTGTGGAATGTGCAAAATGTGGCCATCAACAACGGCAAACAGAGGGTGAAGTTAATTCCCTTGTTCGTGAAAATGAGCAGGTCATTGGGATCTTTATACCACAATAATTGTAGGTTTTTTGATATAACCCGATACAGAAGATTTATTTTTCGTTACAATCGGGAAAATTTTGCCCACGGGTATGTAGGAGATGTCATGAAAGTAGCAAACGACTTGGTAGTTAGTCTGGCTTATCAAGTAAGATCAGAAGACGGTGTTTTAGTTGATGAGTCCACGGTGAGCGCACCGTTAGACTATCTGCATGGCCGTGGTTCTTTAATCAGTGGTTTAGAAAATGCATTAACAGGTCGCGAAGTCGGTGAAAAATTCGACGTAGAAGTGGCTTCTGACGATGCATATGGTCAATACGACGAAAACTTAGTTCAACGTGTACCGAAAGATGTTTTTGTTGGTGTTGATGAGTTAGAAGTTGGTATGCGTTTTCTTGCTGATACTGATCAAGGTCCAGTACCAGTAGAAATTACAGGTATTGAAGGTGACGAAGTTATCGTTGATGGTAACCACATGTTAGCAGGTCAAAACCTGAAGTTTCATGTTGAAATCGTTGCAATTCGTGAAGCGACTGAAGAAGAATTAGCTCACGGTCACGTACACGGTGAAGAAGAAGAGCATGAATGTTGTGGTGGCCACGGTCACGGTGAAGAAGGCGGATGCTGTGGCGGTGGTCACGGTCACGGTCACGGTCACGGTCATTCACACGGTGAAGAAGGTGGATGCTGCGGTGGCGGCGGTCATGGCCACGGTGGTCACGGCCACGGTAATGGCGGTTGTGGTTGCCAGCACTAATCTTTCGTTGAAAAGATCAAAAGGAGCGTTTAAGCGCTCCTTTTTTGTTTTCGGTTTTGATATCAATAACAAACGAGAACTTAGTAGTGAGGTGGAGGCGTTTCGTCCTCAGGTCTAGCAAGTATTGAAGTTTGAGAGTTTTTTAGGCGCTCAGAAACAATTTTTAAGGCTTCTTTAAAGCGGCTAATTTCGATTTGCTGTTGTGTGACCACCTGATTTAATTCTTCAATAGTCGCATCTTGGAAAGCAACTTTGCTTTCTAATTGAATGAGCAGTCGCTCTACTTCCTTAATATCCATTGTGTTTTTCCTCCTTTAAAATGTCCTATTACGACGAATATGATTAACAAACTCGCGAAATTTAATCTTATTTACTGATATATACACAGGAAGACATAAATCTGGTTTGAGATAAAAGACTATTTTGCTAATGTGATAGCACTCTGTGCTGACAAAAATCCTAACATTAACTGTTAAGAGTGTCGGCAAATTTTTTAAATTCATATAAAATTGCTACCCGCGGATGAGATCTATACCGCAACGACAGCAAGATGTGATGCAAAACGTTTAAGCAAAGATCTATGATGATCGTTTGCAAAACGTAGCGACTCACTAACATATACTGGAGAATGGGATGAAATCTTTATTAAAAACGACGTTGCTGGCAACCAGTTTAGCTTTCGCATTCAGTGCACCTCATGCATTCGCTGAAGAAGCTACAGCTAAAGTGCCAACATTAAATAGCGCATTTAAAACTCAAAATGAGCAAAATGCCTATGCGTTAGGCGCGTCGATGGGTCGCTATATGGAAGCTGCATTACAAGAACAAAAAAATATTGGTATTACTTTAGATTCCAAACAACTGTTAGCAGGTGTTCAGGATGCATTTAATAGTAAATCAAAATTATCAGACGCTGAAATTGAATTAACATTAGCGGCTTTTGAAGATCAAGTCCGTACAGCTGCAACAGCAAAAATGGAAAAAGAAGCGACTGAGAATAAAACTGCGGGTGATAAATTCCGTACAGAGTTTGCCGCTGAGAAAGGTGTAGTAAAAACTAAATCAGGCTTACTGTATTTAGTTGAAAACCCAGGTAAAGGCAAAACACCAACAGATGCTGATCGTGTTACTGTAAACTACAAAGGCATGCTGATTGATGGTAAACAATTTGATAGCTCTTATGATCGTAACGAACCTCTGACAATCAGCCTGAAAAGCGTTATTCCTGGCTGGACTGAAGGTATGAAGTACATCAAAGAAGGCGGTAAAATCAAGTTAGTTATTCCACCAGAATTAGGCTACGGACAACGTGCAACAAGTGGTATTCCTGCTAACTCAACATTAGTATTTGAAGTTGAATTACTGAGTGTTGAAAGCGATAAGTAATTCACTTATCTCTAAATATCACTAAAAAAATGCTGACATTAATGTCAGCATTTTTATTTCTAATGTATAGCTTATTGTTTGTTTATTCACACATAGCGTTAGTCTACTGTCTCTTCAACAATAATGGCTTTGGGCTTTTTGAAAACAAACAGCAAGCCTACAATGATTGCTCCCATCCCAGCCAAACTTAGCCAAGACATCTTGTTACCTAAGAATATGTAATCCATTAATGCTGTTACGCCGGGTACTAAATAAAATAAGCTAGTGACGTTAACTAAATTACCCGTTGTGAGTAAGCGGTATAGTAGCAATTGAGCAACAACAGAAATGATCACGGCAAGCCAAAGTACAGGAATGATAAAGCCAATGTCGAATGAAGCATGAAAAGGCTGGAAGGGTACAAATAATAAACACAACACAAGGCTAACAACATATTGTAGCGGTAAGGCATCCATCGGTGCTAATTGCAGTTTTTTCTGTGAGATTGCACCAAAGCTCATGCAGAGTAGTGCGACTAACGCATAAACCATTCCCGTCAATGAGAGTGCCGTATTAAATAAACTTTGGGCAACCACTAACACTAATCCAGCCAAGGCGATTAAAAGCCCTAATAGTCGTGTCGCTGTAAAATTACGTTCTATTATCCATAATGTAATAATTGGCTGAACGCCCATAATTGTGGCTAACATTCCTGGTGTAATGCTATTAGCAAGCGCTAAAAGATAACAGATAGAATAACCACCAATAATAAGTAAACCGACCCATGCTGTTTTTAAACGACTTCCTTTCGGTGGCAAAAAGCGATGGCGCTGAATACATAAAAAAGAGAGAAACGCTAAAGCGATAATAAAACGCCAAGTTAAAATTGCAAATGAGCTACCATTATCTAATCCCCAGCGAGAAAAGATAGCGCCACTACTCCACAATAAAACGAATAACGTTGTTGGGCCGAATTTTACCCAATATTGACGTAAGTACATGATGGTATACCTGTAAAATAAGCAATAAGAGAGCTTGATTATTTTTAATGATTATTAGCTAATTGATAAAATATCAATGAATAAACGTAAGCAACATATCACTATATAAGTGGTGATTAAGTACGTTCTTAAGCTAAGTAAACAAATCAAGCAACGCGAGTTGCAACAACAACCGTTGTATTGACTACAACCACTTTCACAGGCGGAGGTGGTGAAGAGAGAATTTCAATAGGCATAGAAGCAACAGAAATTAATCCTATTATTGATGAAGTTTGCTGAGATTGGCATATCATCAGTATATTCATAGGATTAATCACTCGTTAAAATAACAATAATTTGGAATATAGGTAATCTATTCAGTAGTGTCAATCTTTATCCTGCCCACTCCGAAAAAGGAAAATTTTCAAAAATAAAAGGTGGGAATGAGTACAAAAGATAAAGAAAAATGAAAAAAGCTGTGACCTATCACAAAGCTCTTATTCTAAGTCACTTGACGTAGATCTTCTGGCGATCTAACGTCAGAATCATTCTTAATTCTGTTTTTATATTTAAATTTTTTTAATATTGAATTGATCCGCAATGACGAATCGTTATAAAAAATAGAACCTCAAGTCATTATCATAATTAAAGCCTTTAAGGATTATATAATCAAATGTCTAGCCCGTTATTTAATGGTGACAGCAGCGAGTTTGAAAAACTAGATAGCCGACCTTTTACTCAAACTGATCACGAAATACTAAAGTCCTATGAAGCAGCTGTGGATGGTTTGGCAATGCTCATTGGCAATCATTGCGAAATCGTATTGCACTCTCTGGAAGATTTGAAATGTTCAGCGGTTAAAATCGCGAATGGAGAACATACTGGTCGTAAGATTGGTTCTCCAATTACCGATTTAGCATTACAAATGTTACATGACATCACAGATGAAGATTCAAGTTTTTCAAAGGCTTATTTTACTAGAGCGAAAAGTGGTGCATTGATGAAGTCAATCACGATTGCTATTCGTAATCGTGAACGCCGTGTCATTGGTTTATTGTGTATTAATATGAACCTTGATGTTCCATTCTCTGAAATAATCAAGACCTTTATTCCTGAAGAAACGCATGAAGTTGCATCCGATGTTAACTTTGCTTCATCTGTCGATGATTTAGTGGCTCAAACATTAGAGTTTACGATTGAAGAAGTAAATAATGATCGCGAAGTTGCGAATAATGCTAAGAATAAGCAAGTGGTGTTAAGCCTTTATGAGAAAGGTATTTTTGATATTAAAGATGCCATTAATCAGGTTGCAGATCGTTTAAATATCTCAAAACATACTGTGTATCTCTATATTCGCCAGTTTAAAAATGGAGAATAAGGCAACATTATGAGTTCCTTGACATATTGTTTAGTGGTTACAGGGCCTCATTACGGAACTGAACAAGCTTCAAGTGCCTATTTATTCGCAAATGCCCTTCTTGAAAAAGGGCATAAGATTTCACAAGTATTCTTCTATCGGGAAGGTGTTGTGAATGCTAATAAATTGGTATCGCCTGCAAATGATGAATTTGATCTCCCTAAAGCGTGGGTTACATTGGCGAAAAAACATCAAATTCCCTTGCATGTTTGTGTTGCTGCCGCATTGCGTAGAGGAATTATCGATGAGCAACAGGCAAAAGAGCAGGAAATGGATAGCCATAACATGGCAACTGAATTTGAGTTAAGTGGATTAGGCTCACTGGCTCAAGCGATGTTAACCTGTTCCCGTGTGGTGCAATTTTAATGAAGAAAATGAATTCAATCGCATTCCTTTTTACTCAAGCACCTCATGGTAATAGTGCAGGGCGAGAAGGTTTAGATGCTTTACTCGCAACCTCTGCATTAACAGAAGATATTGGTGTTTTTTTTATCTCTGATGGTGTGTTTCAACTTGTTGAAAATCAACAGCCAGAAGGAGTGCTATCACGTCATCATGCTGCAACATTTAAAGTGCTACCCTTGTATGATGTGACAAGCGTCTATATATCACAGAAAGACATGGCTCATCGTGGGTTATCCTCTCAAACTTCTTTTGTGTTGGATGCACAGGTGATATCCCAAGAAGATATTGCTCAAAAATTGAGTGAATATGATGTGGTATTGCGCTTTTAATACAGAAGTTAGTCAGGAAGGTTGAACGGTTATGTTGTATACTTATTCTGTCTCTATTTATCAAAGTGATTTAGAGGCTTTTTTATCTTTATTGACAAAAGAAGATGATGTTTTGTTAATACAAGATGGTGTACTGGCAGTTCTTGAAGACAATCCCTTATTAAAATATTGTCTCCAACAGCAAATTTCAGTTTACGCATTAATTGATGATGTTTTGGCAAGAGGCTTAAAAGATCAAGTATCTCATCACATTAAACTTATCAATTATGGTGATTTTGTCGATTTAACGGTAAAACACCCCCAACAAATTCATTGGGGAGCGTAGAATTGCTGTATAATTCTTGACACATGAGCCCGTCAGCAATAAAATTCTGCGTCCTCATGTTTTGTCTTGTTGACAAGACAGAGTTCAAATCCGTGTTTACGAAGCAAAAACCAGGAGCTTTTTTTAAATGGCAACTATTAACCAGCTGGTGCGCAAATCTCGTAGCTCGAAAGTTGTTAAAAGCAACGTTCCAGCTCTGGAAGCTTGCCCGCAAAAACGTGGTGTATGTACTCGTGTATATACTACCACTCCAAAAAAACCAAACTCAGCACTGCGTAAAGTATGCCGTGTGCGTTTGACTAACGGTTTCGAAGTTTCTTCCTACATCGGTGGTGAAGGCCACAACTTGCAGGAACACTCCGTAATCTTAATCCGTGGTGGTCGTGTTAAAGACTTACCAGGTGTGCGTTACCACACTGTTCGCGGCGCGCTGGACTGTTCCGGTGTTAAAGACCGTAAACAAGCTCGTTCTAAGTACGGTGTGAAGAAGCCAAAGGCTTAATGGTTCTCCGTTAAGTAAGGCCAAACATTTTTTCACCATTAATGTCAAAATAAACTCATTGAGTTTTGGACAACCCTGAATTTAAACGGAGTATTTCCATGCCACGTCGTCGTGTAATTGGTCAACGTAAAATTCTGCCAGATCCTAAGTTCGGATCAGAACTGCTGGCCAAATTTGTAAACATTCTGATGGTAGACGGTAAAAAATCTACTGCAGAATCTATCGTATATAATGCGCTTGAGACCCTGGCTCAGCGTTCAGGCAAAACTGAACTGGAAGCGTTCGAAATCGCATTAGATAACGTACGTCCTACTGTGGAAGTTAAATCCCGCCGTGTTGGTGGTTCAACTTACCAAGTTCCAGTTGAAGTACGCCCAGTTCGTCGTAATGCATTAGCAATGCGTTGGATTGTTGAAGCTGCTCGTAAACGCGGTGATAAATCCATGGCTCTTCGCCTGGCAAATGAATTATCTGATGCGGCTGAAAACAAAGGCGCTGCTGTTAAGAAACGTGAAGACGTTCACCGTATGGCAGATGCAAACAAGGCGTTCGCACACTACCGTTGGTAATCCACGGAGTATTGCAACTCTTTTCAGGACAGCTCTGCTGTCCTTTACCTGAATTGAACGCCCACGAGAGAGGAAAAAATGGCTCGTCAAACCCCCATAGCACGCTACCGTAATATCGGTATCAGTGCGCACATCGATGCCGGTAAAACCACTACAAGTGAACGTATTCTGTTTTATACCGGTGTAAACCATAAAATTGGTGAAACTCACGAAGGTTCAGCAACAATGGACTGGATGGAGCAGGAGCAGGAACGTGGTATTACTATCACATCCGCAGCAACTACTGCATTCTGGTCTGGTATGGCTAAACAGTTTGAGCCTCACCGTGTAAACATCATCGACACCCCAGGACACGTTGACTTCACAATCGAAGTAGAACGTTCTATGCGTGTTCTTGATGGCGCGGTTATGGTTTACTGTGCAGTTGGTGGTGTTCAGCCTCAGTCAGAAACAGTATGGCGCCAGGCTAACAAATATCATGTACCACGTATCGCGTTCGTTAACAAAATGGACCGTATGGGTGCAAACTTCCTGCGTGTTGTTGAACAAATCAAAACACGTCTGGCAGCAAACCCAGTTCCACTGCAAATCCCAGTAGGCGCTGAAGAAAGTTTCACCGGTGTTGTTGATTTAATTAAAATGAAATCAATCCGTTGGAATGAAGAAGACCAAGGCGTTACCTTCGAATACGAAGACATTCCTGCAAATCTGCAAGATTTAGCTGAAGAATGGCACAACAATCTGGTTGAATCTGCTGCTGAAGCATCAGAAGAGCTGATGGACAAATATCTGGGCGGTGAAGAACTGACAGAAGCAGAAATCAAAGCTGCTCTGCGTAAACGCGTTCTAGATAACGAAATTATCCTGGTTACCTGTGGTTCTGCATTTAAGAACAAAGGTGTTCAGGCAATGCTGGATGCGGTAATTGAATACCTGCCAGCACCAACAGATGTTCCTGCAATCAAAGGTATGTTACCAGACGGTAAAGATACTCCAGCAGAACGTCATTCAAGCGACGAAGAGCCATTCTCATCTCTGGCATTCAAAATCGCAACTGACCCATTTGTTGGTAACTTAACATTCTTCCGTGTGTACTCTGGTGTTGTAAACTCAGGTGACACAGTTCTGAACCCGGTTAAAGACAAAAAAGAACGTTTTGGCCGTATTGTTCAGATGCATGCTAACAAGCGTGAAGAAATTAAAGAAGTTCGTGCGGGCGACATCGCTGCTGCTATCGGTCTGAAAGACGTAACTACTGGTGATACTCTGTGTGCGATTGATGCACCAATCATCTTAGAACGTATGGAATTCCCAGAGCCAGTAATCTCTGTTGCTATCGAACCTAAGACTAAAGCTGACCAAGAAAAAATGGGTATCGCTCTGAACCGTCTGGCTCAGGAAGATCCATCTTTCCGCGTATCAAGCGACGAAGAAACTGGTCAGACTATCATTGCTGGTATGGGTGAGCTGCACTTAGACGTGTTAGTTGACCGTATGCGTCGTGAATTTAAAGTTGAAGCGAACGTAGGTAAACCACAGGTTGCTTACCGTGAAACTATTCGTGATACAGTAACTGATATCGAAGGTAAGCACGCGAAACAATCTGGTGGTCGTGGTCAGTACGGTCATGTTGTTATCGACCTGTCTCCATTACCAGCAGGTGGTGAAGAGAACTACGTATTTATCAACGATATCGTTGGTGGTGTAATTCCTAAAGAATTCATCCCAGCTGTTGATAAGGGTATTCAAGAACAGCTGAAATCTGGTCCATTAGCAGGTTACCCTGTTGTGGATATTCAGGCTCGTTTACATTACGGTTCTTACCATGATGTTGACTCCTCAGAAATCGCGTTTAAAATTGCCGCATCAATGGCATTTAAAGACGGCTTCATGAAAGCTAAGCCAATTTTGCTTGAGCCAGTCATGAAAGTTGAGATTGAAACGCCAGAAGATTACATGGGCGACGTTATCGGTGACTTAAACCGTCGTCGTGGTATGGTTGAAGGTATGGACGATCTGCCTACCGGTAAGATCATCCGTGCTCAAGTACCACTGGCTGAAATGTTCGGTTATGCAACTGACCTGCGTTCACAAACTCAGGGTCGTGCTTCTTACTCTATGGAGTTCTTGAAGTACAACGAAGCGCCTAGCAACGTCGCTCAGGCTATTATCGAAGCTCGTAAAGCGAAATAAGATCCTTTCGAGTTCAATTTAGTTTACGCTCCCTCTATTTGAGGGAGCGATATTAAGGAATATAGTCGTGTCTAAAGAAAAATTTGAACGTTCCAAACCGCACGTTAACGTTGGTACTATCGGCCACGTTGACCACGGTAAAACAACTCTGACTGCTGCAATCACTACAGTTTTAGCTAAAACTTACGGTGGTTCTGCTCGTGCATTCGATCA